>NZ_JBPODT010000003.1:462146-848301 GCF_051390635.1 Microbaculum mangrovi | reverse complement strand
GGACATGGCAAACTCCTTTCGGAGCTTGAATCATCCTTCACCCTGCGCCGCTACAGGTTTATGAGTTTGCGTCCTAGTCATCTGAATCTAAAGTTCGCCACATAGGGATTTCTGCGTTTTCTGGCAGAACCGCTTGACGGAGGCGAGGATTTCGTCGGCTGATTTGACCCATGTGTAGGGTTTCGGGTTCTCGTTGTGGGCCTCGATGAAGGTGTCTACAGAACGCGGGGCTATTCGGACTGAGAAATCTGAGACACTTCCTCGATGGATCGGCTTGCGCAGATTCCCCCTTAGGGGCCGCCGCCGGCCTGGGCCACCCGTCAGCACTTTCCCCCGTGTCCGAAAATCCGACAGCAGGCCAATCGCAATTTCCTTCAGAGGAGATCGTGAATCACAAAATTAGTAGGCCCCGAGCCTACGGTTTTTGCGGCCGGCCAGCTTCCTCATTGCGCGAGCGCGTCGGTAACAAGCTTCATGGGATGGACAGCTCGGGTGGAACTGAACCGCTCCACCTGGCACCGGCAGGAAAAGCCGGTGGCCAGGATCTCGTCTTCGCCCGAAGCCGGCTGTGCCCAGCTTGCATCGAAGAGATTGCGGGACATCTGCTGATTGCGCATTTCGTGTCCGAACAGGCCCGCCATGCCGCAACAGCCGGTCTCCACCGGCTGCACGGTCACGCCGATGGCGTCGAATATGTCACGCCAGAGTTTGAGCGTGCCGGGCAGCACCGCCAGTTCGGTGCAATGCGCCATGAGCTTGCGCGACGGCGCCGCAGCGGAGCGGGCCCAGCTGTCCCCGGCGGCAAGGCGGGTGGCGAGAAATTCCTGAACCAGTGCAATCTGCGGCGTTCCGGCATCAAGATGGCGGTATTCCTGCCGCGTCAGCAAGGCGAAGGCCGGATCGACGGCAAGCATCGGCAGGCCGGTCTTCTGCAGTCGCGTGAGGGCGCCGATCTGCCGGCGGGCGCGCGCTTCGTAGCGCTGCCGCAAGCCCAGGACATGCGACGACTTGGCACCGGGCGGCAGCGTGATGATGACGGGCGCGTAGCCGAGCACAACCAGTCCGTCACATACGGCGCCGATGGCCTCGACATCGAACATGATGGTGAAAGGATCGGCCAGAACCAGAACTTCGCCGGACTGGTTCGGAAGCGACCGGTCGTTCCAGTGGTGAACCCGGTGCCCAAGCCTACGGAGGCTGCGGCGAGAAATGGCGGGCGCGTCGCACATGTCGAGGAGGGTAGAGATCCACTTGCCTCCCATCGCCATACCCAGCCGCGCCAGAGGCCGCACGGCGTCGACCAGAGTGGCGCCTGCTTCCAGCATGGTGACCAGATGTTCGCGCAAGGGGCGACGGCGCGTCTGGTAATACTGGTAGAGAAAGGCCGATCTCATGGTGGGAATGCTTACCTGAACCGGACACTGGCTGGCACAGGCATTGCAGCTTAGGCATGTGTTCAGGGCGTCGAATACATCGTCCTCTCGCTCGGCGAGATGCGGGTCCGCGGCCAGCTGTGCCTTTCGCCAGTGCCGAAGCGCATCGGCCCGCCCCTTGGGCGACTGGCGATTATCGCGCGTCGCCTGATAGGAGGGACACATGGGCGTGGTGCGGGCAAAGCCGAGGCAGGCGGCATTGCCATTGCAATGAAAGCTCTTCTCGTAGATGTCGCCCGCCGCATTGCCCTGCCGGAACGGCAAATCCATGATGCCGAGGCGCGGCCGCTCGACGACGACGAGCTTGCCCGGATTGAACCGTTCACAGGGATCGAAAGCACGCTTGACGCGCTGCAGCGCGGCATAGGCTTCCAAGCCCACGAAATCGGGCAGGTAAGTGCCCCTAATGCCCTTGCCGTGCTCGCCCCAGAAAATGCCACCATACGCCTTGCACAGCGCATAGACGGCATCGGACACCGCCTGGAAAACCGCTCTATCCCTGTCCTCGTCCAGATCCAGTGCCGGGCGGACATGCAGGCAGCCGACATCGATATGCCCGTATATGCCATAGGCGAGGCCATGCTCACGCATCAGGGCATCGAAGGCGTCCACGAAGGGCACAAGATGCTCGACCGGAACGACACTATCCTCGATGAAGGCGACCGGCCTGCGACGTCCGTCACGTTTGCTCAGCAGGCCCACGGCTGCGGCACGCACGCCCCACAGGCGCTTCTGCTCGTCGGGATCCAAGGTCATATAGGTGCCCACGACGCCGGGCAGACTGGCGGCGAAGGCGGCAAAACGCTCGGCCTGATCATCCAGTGCCGCGTCGTGCTCGCCCACGAGTTCGACGAATATATGGGAAACGGGCTGCTCGGCCTCGCCCCGGACGATCGGCGGCAGCGCGTCGGTCAGGCCGGCGTCGCGGGCGAGCCGGGAGACCCATTCGTCCATCACCTCGATGGCAAGCGGCTCATGGGTGAGGATGCCGGCACTGGCCAGGAGAGCATTTCGGAAGCTGTCGAAAGCGACCACGACGAGCCGATTGTGCTTCGGTGTGGGAACGAGGCGCACGCGGATGCGCGTCACCATCCCCAGCGTACCCTCCGCCCCGAGAAACAGGCGCCACCACTCGAGCGTGTTCCCGTCGGGCCGGGCGCGCTCGAGATCGTAACCGGTAAAGCGCCGGTTGATGCGGGGCGTATGGGTGATGAGCGCATCGCGTCCGGCATCGCAGGCGCTGGCCAGTTCAGCCAGCAGCGGCCCGGCCCAGTCCGGTGGCGGCTCCAGGCTGCTGAGATGGCGGCCGCCCTCCAGAACCACGGACAGGCCGACTATATTCTCGCTGGTCTTGCCATAGATGCGCGACCCCTTGCCCGATGCGTCCGTGCCCACCATGCCTCCGATGGTGCAGCGGGTTGCAGTCGAGGTATTCGGCGCGAACAACAAGCCCTTGTCGGCCAGGGTCGCGTTGAGTTCATCGAGAACGATGCCGGGTTCGACCTCCGCCCAGCCTTCATCGACATTGACCGCCAGAACTCGCGTCATGAAGCGCTGGAAATTGACGATGACACCGCGATTGAGGCTCTGCCCATTGGTACCGGTGCCACCCCCACGCCCCGTTATGGGCAGGTCACGAAAACGGGGTTCCGCCATCGTTGCGAGCAGCAGAATGACATCGTCCTCATCGCGCGGGGCGACAACGAGGTCGGGCATCAATTCATAGACACTGTTATCCGTCGACATCGCCGCACGGGCAGCGTGATCGCGCGAGACGTCGCCGCGAAAGCCCTTGTCGAGCAGGACCTCGCGAAGCGTCGTGAACGGATCGGCGACGATGGTTTGAAGGTGGTCGATGGGGGCTGAAACGGGCATGGGCGGATTGAAGCACAGCCATATAATTCGTAAAAGTTGAATATTATGAAGAGTGATTCGATAAAAACGAACATCAGCATTCGCCATTTGAGAGCAGCCATCGCCGTCGCGGAACTGCGCTCATTCACCCGTGCGGCGGAATTCCTGCATGTGGTGCCCTCGGCCCTGACCGAGACGATCAGGCAGCTGGAAGCCGATAGTGGCGTTTCCCTCTTCGACCGCGCCGTGCGTCCGGTCTCCCTCACCCCCGCGGGCACGGAATTGATCGCGCGCGCGCGTCGGATCGTTGCCGATTTTGATACGGCCATGCTGGAAATGCGCCGGCTGGGGGGGCTGGCCAGCGGCGCGGTGCGGGTCGGCGCAGCGCCGTCCATGGTGCGCTATCCCCTGTTGCCCGCCATTGCCAGCTTTCGGGCACGGCATCCCGCCGTGGAGGTAACGGTATTCGACGACATCGCCGGCCGGCTGGGTGCGATGGTCAGGGACCGGACCATCGATTTCGCCTTGGCAGAACGCTGGCACGAAACCGACGAGCTGACCTATCAGCCCCTGCTCAACGATCCATTCGTGCTTGTCTGCCACAGCGACCATCCCCTCGCCCGAGAGCGCGCTGTGGCGCTGTCCGCGATCCCCGAGGACGACATGATCATGCTTGCCACCAGCACCGGCATCGGCAAGCTGCTGGCAGGCGACGGCATTCTGCCGTCCCGCTTTCATGGCGGCACATTGCGCGCCCACAGCACCATTTCGCTGCTGATCATGATTTCCCAGGGTATGGGCCTGGCGCTCATGCCGCGGTTGGCCGCATCGGTTCTGCAATCGCCGCAAATCGTACAGGTGAAGCTAAAGGACCTCTCCCTCGAACGGGAGCTCTGCATCGTCACGAGCACCCGGACCAGCCTGACACCGGCTGCAACGACCCTGCTGGCTTATCTGAAAGACAGTCTGGAATCCGGCGAGGCGCCACGCTTCAACCCGAGCGGTCGAATCGCGGGGCGCGGCCGAAGCGGAGCCGGTAGGCGCGCGAAAAATGCGCCGGAGAGGTAAAGCCGCAGGCCAGCGCCACCCCGGTCACATCCATGGGAGAATGCTTGAGCAGGCGCCTCGCACGATCCAGCCGGAGATCGGCATAGTAACGGATCGGGCTGACGCGGAAATGCTGCTCGAACAGCCGCTCCATCTGCCGTAACGAAAGCCCCGCCTGATCGGCCACACGGGTGATCGAAAGCGGCGTTTCGACGTGCTCCTCCATCACCGCGACGGCGGCAAGCAGGCCAGGATGAGGCACGCCCAGCCTTTCGCGCAAATTTAGGCGCTGCTTGGCATCGGCCCGCCGCATGTCGCCATAGACGAAGTTCTCGGCCACCAGCGCCGCAAGACTGTCGCCTTCGAGCTGGCGGATGATCTGAAGCATCATGTCGAGCGCAGCGATTCCGCCGGCGCAGGTCGCGAGCCGTCCGTCTATGACGAAAATGCCGTTTTCCACTGCGGCGCCAGGGTACTGCTCGCGCAGGGCGCCGAGGTAGTCCCAATGGGTGGTACAGCGCCGCCCGTCCAGCAAACCCGCCCGCGCGAGAAGAAAACTCGCCGTGCTGGCGGCAGCAATGAGGCTGCCGCGTGTCCGCGCCGCGCGCAGATAATGCAGGATACGCTTGTCGCTATAGGTGGTGTCTTCCTGGCCACCACAGACCAAGACCATATCCTCATTCCAGCGCGGGTCGGGCGTGCCGATCGGCAATGTCTGGTTGACCATACCGCCGCTGGTATGGACCTCGCCGCCAGCGGGGCTAAGCAGACGCCAGGCAAAGACCTCCCGCCCCGCCACCCGGTTGGCGCCGCGCAAAGGCTCGGTCAGGGCCGCGAAGGACATCAGCGAATGTCCGGGCAGGAGCAGGATAGTGGCGAAATGTGTCATCGGGACCGACCGGAGAAGCGAATTTTCTACCAGCGAAAGACGCAAAGAAGATGGCGATTCGACTGCGCGTGGTCCGCACCGATCCAGCTATGTTGCTGGCTCAATTCCCGACGAGAACACAGATGACTCAAGATCTCCATTCCTTCCTCACCACTCTGCGCTGGCAAGATCTCCCCCCTGACGTTCAGCTTATGGCCGAGCGCTGCCTGCTCGACCTCATCGGCACGGCTGCGGCGGGCAGGCGCACAGATCTCGCCAAAATCATCTGCGGACATGCGGCGCGAATGTTCGGCAGCAGCGAGCCCGCCCATAGCAGCCGCATCCTGTTCGACGGGCGCAAGGCGAGCTTGGCCGGGGCTGCATTGGCCGGCGGCATGACCATCGACAGTTTCGATGCTCATGACGGGCATGTGCTCACCAAGGGCCATGCCGGCTGCGCCATCCTGCCCGGCCTTCTGGCGATGGCCGACCGTGCCGATACCAGGATGAGCGGCGCGGAATTTCTTACAAGCCTCGTCATTGGCTACGAAGTCGCCATTCGTGCAGGCATCGCCCAACATCGCATCTGTTGCGACTATCACACGTCGGGCGCCTGGAACGCATTGGGCGTCGCCGCTCTGGCAGCGCGGGCGCTCAGGCTCGACCGCACGGCTCTGGCGGAAGCCTTGGGTATTGCAGAGTATCATGGCCCCCGCAGCCAGATGATGCGCTGCATCGATTTTCCCACCATGGTCAAGGATGGCTCTGGCTGGGGCGCCATGACCGGCATTAGTGCCGCTTATCTCGCCGCGGACGGCTTTACCGGCGCCCCCGCTTTGGTTTGGGAAGACGAGGCAGCCGCCGATCTCTGGAGCGATCTGGGACAGCGCTGGCGTATTCTCGAACTCTATTTCAAGCCCCATCCGGTTTGCCGCTGGGCGCAGCCGGCGGTCGAGGCCGGACTGTCGCTCATCCGGGCCCACAAGCCCGATCCGGCCATGATCGAGCGGATCGAGGTGGAAACCTTCGAGGCTGCCGTGCGACTCGATCAGGCCCGCCCCGCCAATACCGAACAGGCGCAATATAGCCTACCCTTCCCACTGGCGGCGGTGACGGTGCATGGAACGCTGCGCCCGGAGGCGATCACGCACGAAGGCCTCAACGATCCGGCGGTGCAGGAAATGAGCGCGCTGGTCCACCTGCGTACCGACCCGGCAATCGAAGCCCGCTTCCCGGCCGAGCGGCTCGCTCGCGTGACCTACGTGCTGCGCGACGGTACCCGTCTCACCAGCGAGACCCTGCCGGCGCGCGGCGACGCGGAACGTCCGCTGAGCGACGACGAAATCCTCGCCAAATTCCGCGAATTGAGCGGAGCGCTCGGCGCGCCGGACCGTGCCCGGGCCATCGAAGCAGAAGTCGGCACGCTGGCGGAACGCGCCGATGTTTCGGCGCTGCTCGATCTGATCTTCGCGCCGATTGCCTGACGAACCGAATGTGGCGGGACCCGGTCCCGCCGCATTCGTCCTATTCTTCACTCCGGAAAACCAATTCGTCGCCCTCATAGGCCTCAAGCCGGTTGGTGTAGACGAAGCCCGCTTCTGTGTGGCGCATGGTGGTGCGGATCTCGGTGCGGACCTGCCAGTCCGCGCGGCCCAGCGTCATGGTCCAGTCCGCCTCGATCCAACCGGAGAGCGGATCATCCGGATGGATGCCGTAACGCTCCTCGCACCGGCGACCGACTTCGAGCCCATGCGGATCGAGCCGCTGCAAACCGTCATCGACGACCACAGTCAACACTTCCGCCCCGGTGATGAAATCCCGCGTCAGCCGGCGCTGCATCTGGCTCGGCCGCAGCTGCACGCGTGGATTGGGGCGTGCCGCGACAGGGGGGGGGAAACTGACCTTCGTCCCCGCCAGGGCATCGCGGTCAAGCTGCGGCAGAGACAGGGCGCAATCGGCCAGCTCTAGCGACAGCGCGGCCCGCCCTGGCACCGGCCAGACAGTGGGCCAATAAGTAGTAGAAAGTGCAAGGCGGATACGCCGCCCCGGCTGGAAGCGATAGGCCGTGTCACAGAGCTTGACTTCGATATCCACCATTTCGTCTGGCACGAGCGGCCGGGCGACATCGAAGCCGTCGCGATGGGCGAGGTTGAGAACACCATAGGTGACGCGGGCCGAGCGTCCGGTTTCATCGACCTCATTAAGTCGGGCAATGATCTGGCCGTAGGGTGCCGACGACGCCACGCGCAGGCGCAGGCGTGGCGTGCCCACAATTTCGACTGCCTCGGACAAGGGTTCGGTATCGAACACGACCGAGAGCCCGTCTTCAACGGCCTGGTCGGCCGGCTGGTCGGCGCAGGCGCCATAGGCGCACCATTCCCCGGCGGTCCAGCCCATGGTCTGCGGCGTGTCGACGCGAACCACCGCCGCGTCTTCCGTACGTCCGGCATGCAGACGGCCCGACTGAAGGTGGAGTTGCAGGCATTCACCGGCTTCGACGCGATCAAGCCCAAGCCAACGACCCGGGCGGGTATGGTGATCGGCGGCGGGGGGCAGGTCCTCCTGCATCCAGAGGCGCAGAAGCGGCTCATCCATGATGCCGCTCGGTTTGTCCTTCAGCCAGTGGTCCCACCAGCGCACGCATTCCTGCAGAAAGCCGATAGCAGGACCGGGGACTGCAGTTTGCGGATAGTCGTGTCCCCACGGACCGATGATGCCGAGCCGAGGCGATTGCAAACCCTTCAGCAGTCGTGGAACGGCATTGGTATAGGAATCGGCCCAGCCGCCGACCGCGAGGACGGCGCATTCGATCTGGCTGAAATCCTCACAGACCGATCCATGCTGCCAATACTGGTCCCGGTAGGGATGGGCCGTCCATTCGCGCACGAAGAGGCGAGCATTCTCGAGCCGCTCCAGCCATATCCGCTTCCAGTCCGGACCGATCAGCAATGGATCGGGCGGCCGGGTAAGATCGGCATAGAGCGTCTGCGACCAGGTAAAGTTCGAGCTGAGCTGGCTGCCTCCCATATAGTGGACGTCGTCGGCGTAGCGGTCGTCGGTTGAGCCGACGGTGACGATTGCCTTGAGCGCCGGCGGTCGATGGGCGGCGATCTGGAGGCCGTTGAACCCGCCCCAGGAGATGCCGATGATTCCCACCGCGCCACTGCACCAGGTCTGTCGGCAGAGCCAATCAACGATGGCGAGCCCATCGGCATGTTCCTGCGCAGTATATTCGTCGGTCAGCACACCTTCGCTGTCACCGGAGCCGCGCAGGTCGACACGAACGGATGCGTATCCATGCCCGGCGAACCAGGGGTGCATCATCTCGTCTCGTCGCGCCATGGCATCGCGCTTGCGATAGGGGATGAATTCGAGAATGGCCGGCACGGGCCGGTCCTCGGCGTCGACCGACAACCAAGCGCGAGCAGCCAGCCGGACCCCGTCCGGCATCGGAATCCACAAGTTCTCGATTTCTCGTGTCCGGACGGGAAAGCTGTCCTGGAAGGTCACCATCAAATGGCTCCTATGGCGAAATGGATCAGGGGGCGTGATAGATGTCGCAGCGCAGCGCCCCGCCATAGCCGTGTTCGGCCCGGTAGGCGGCGAAGTCGTCCGGAGCCACCCGGGCAAAGACCAGATCGTCCGCGCGTTCTGCGGCGCGGACCAGAACCTGTCCGTCGGGGGCGGCCAGCGTACTCTCGCCCAGAAAGACCGCACCATCCACGGCGTCGGCTCGGTTGCAGAAGGCGAGGAAGATCCCGTTCTCATAGGCGCGCGCCGGCACCTGCGCATGGGGCACGACCGAATAGGGCTGCGACGTTGCGCTGCCAGCTAGAATGAGGTCGACGCCGCGACGGGCCAGATCCTGGGCGGCCTGGGGCTGGTCGAGATCGAAACAGATGAGCAATCCCACGTGTAATCCATGCCGCTCTACAATTTCGGGGCGTTCGACACCTGGCCGGAATACCGCCTTCTCGTAATCACCCCAGAGATGAAGCTTGCGATAATTGGTAACGGCGGTGCCATCAGCTGCCAGCCAGAGCATGGAATTGTAGATCACGTCATCGGCGGCTTCGCCATAGCCGATGACGAGGTCGATGCCGGACGCCCTGGCTATTGGCGCAAGGCGCGCGACCAGCGCATCCCGATGGAGTGCACGCGCCCGGCTGCGTGCCGGATCGCCATAGCCGCCCCATTCGAGTTCGGGCAGCAAAAGCAGGTTGGCCCCGCCTTCGCCGCCCCGGGCGGCAAGATCCCCGATACGGCGCAAGTCATCGGCCTCGGATGGGCTGGTCGCCGTGCTCTGGGCTAAAGCAAGGGTCAGGGACGCCCTGGTGCTCACGCCGCCTTGCCGCCCGTCACCTCGAAAAGTCGCTCCCGCGACAGGCAGGAGCCGCCGCCGTCGGCACCGCGAACGGCCAGCGCCGGCGCACCGGTTTCGAGGAAGAGATTGAGAGCGTCGTAAAGGCTTGCGCCCTGCGGTAGTTCGCGCGCGCCCTCGCAGGATCCGGGCCCGGTATGGTCGACTGCCTTGAGCGTCTGCAGCAGCTTTATCATCCGTCCCTCGCCCAGAAGGCTCGCAACGAAGGGCGTCGAGGGATGCAGTAGCATTTCGGTGGGCGAGGCATCCATTACGATCTTGCCGGCCTGCATGACCACGACCCGATCCGCAAGCCGCACCGCCTCTTCCATGTCATGGGTGACGATGACGATGGCCTTGCGCAGCTTGCGCTGGATTTCGAGAATTTCGTTCTGCAGGCTGGCTCGCGTGATGGGGTCGAGGGCCCCGAAGGGTTCGTCCATGAGCAGGATGGGCGGGTCCACCGCCAGCGCACGCGCCACACCGACCCGCTGCTGCTGGCCGCCGGACAGATCGAACGGCCGGCGGTCGCGGAACTCGGCGGGGGGCAGATGCACCAGCTCGAGCAATTCATCGACGCGGCGATGGATCCGCTCCTGGTCCCAGCCGAGCAGGCGCGGCACGATGGCAATATTGGCGGCCACCGTCATATGCGGGAAGAGGCCGACATGCTGGATGACGTAGCCAAGTGAGCGCCGCAATTCGAGCAGCGGCAACGACCGGACGTCCTTACCGTTGACGAGGATGGCGCCAGCGGTCGGCTCAATCAGACGGTTGATCATTTTAAGCGTCGTGGTCTTGCCGCAGCCCGAGGCCCCGATTAGCGCCACAGTCTCGCCCTGATGCACCTTGAGGTCGATCTGGTCGACGGCAGGGCGAAGTTTGGCCGAGAAGCTCTTGCTTACGGACTGGAACTCGATGGCGATGCCGGTCATGGACGGGCTCCCGTTGCCCGGAGCGCGCGGCGCTCCAGAAAGATCATGATCTGGTTGACGACGATGGCGAGAAGGGCCGAGATACCCGATCCGACCAGAAGCGCATTGCTGTCCATTCGGGCGATGCCCTGCAGGATCAGCGTGCCGAGGCTCTCGACGCCGATATAGGCCGTCAGCGTGATCACCGATACCAGCATGATGGCCGAGATGCGCATGCCGGCAAGAATGACGGGAAGGGCGCTGGGCAGCTCGACCTTGAAAAGAATCTGGCGGTCGGACATGCCGATGCCGCGTGCCGCCTCGGTCATTTCCTCGCGCACATTGCGCAACCCGCTCATCGTATTCTGCATAACGGGCAGGATGCCCTTGACCAGCAGCGGCACCAGCGCGCCGGTATAGCCGATGCCGAGGAAGGGGATTGCGAGCGCGAGCAGCACGATCTCCGGGGTCGCCTGAAGCACATTGACCACGGGCAGGATGAAGCGAAGCGCGCGTAGCCGCTCGATCAGGATGCCAGAAACGACTCCGAGCAACGCGGCTGCGGCAAAAGCGACGAGAAAGAGCACGATATGGCGGATGGTGAGATCGACGATCATGCCGCCGAAAATCTCGAAATATTGCACTATGGACATCAGGCTGCCCTCTCGACCCGCGTGCCGGTGCGGCGACCGAGCACCTTTTCGAGCTCCTTGAGCCCCAGATCGGCCGCCAGCGCCATGATGACGACGGGAATGGACCCCGCCAGCACGACCTGTGGCGAGACGGTGGAGATGCCACGGAAAATGAGGTCGCCCAGCCCGCCAGCGCCGATCAGCGAGGCCAGCGTGCCGATGCCCACGGCATTGACCACGGCCAGCCTGATGCCGCCCGACAACACGACAAGCGACAGGGGGAGTTCGACGCGCAGCAGCATCTGGACCGGTCCCATGCCGAGCCCCTTCGCGGCCTCCCGCACGGCTGGCGAGACATTGATGATGCCGGTGTAGGTGTTCTGAACGACGGGCAGTAGCGAATAAAGCGTCACCGCCACCACGGCAGGAACGAGCCCCAGACCGAAGATAGGGATCATCAACCCGAACATGGCCAGCGTCGGCACGGTGTAGATCAGCGCCACCGTCCCCAGGATCAGAGGCTGCAGCAGCCGCACCTTGGTGGCGAGGATGCCGAGCGGGATGCCGAGTACGATGGCGAAGGCCAGCGACATACCGCAGATCTCGATATGACGCAGGGTGATCGCGACGATCCGATCGAAATTATTGATGATGTAATCCATGCCGCTCCATCCGGACGCGCGGACTGCCCCGAAAAGGGGGAATGAAGGGCCACGCCGGCGCGGCCCTTCCGGTTCTTAGTCGATGACACCGATTTCCCGGAGATACTCCTCGGCGACAACTTCGAGCGGAATGTTGTCGATGTCGGCGCGCGCGTTGAGGCGAACCTGTGTCACGGTATCGAGATTGCCGATGACATCGTCGATGGCCGGCCCGATCTCGGGATGACGGTCCAGCAGATCCTGACGCACCGTGATCGCGGCATTATAGGCCGGGAAGAAATACTTGTCGTCGTCGAGCACCGTCAGGCCGAGCTTGCCGATGCGGGCGTCGGTGGCAAAGGCGACGATCACGTCGACCTGGCCGGCATCCACGGACGTATACATGAGCCCGATATCCATGGGCTTGATCGATCCGAACTCGAAGCCATAGGCTTTGACCAATCCGGGATAGCCATCCAGCGGTCGGGCCGCGAATTCCACCGAAGACCCAAGGGACAGATCCGCCGCATGCGGTTCGAGACCCGAGATGCTCGACACGTCCATTTCAGTGGCGCGCTCGCTCTTGAGCGCCAGCGCATAGGTATTGTTGAACTTGGTCGGGGCGCGCCAGACGATGTCGAACTTCTCGGCATACTGCGACTTCACGCGGTCGTAGGCTTCGCCAGGATTGGTCAGCGGATCCTCACGGAGCACATTGGCCAGCGCATCGCCGGTATAGTCGGGGAAGATATCGATCGCACCCTGGATGATGGCCTGCTGGCCGATGGCGGTGCCACCCAGATTGGGCGAAAGCTCGACTTCCAGACCTAATTTCTTTTCGACGATCAGGGCAGCCATGTGGCCGAGCATGGCCTGTTCGGTTTGGTTCGGGAAGCCGACCCGGACCGGCTGCTCCTGCGCGAGGGTGCCCGACACCATGCCAATGGCCAAGAAGCCGGCAATGGCTGCTTTCAGGCCCATTCTTTTGTGTGACCTTGTCAATCTAGTCTCCCTTTGTGTTTGGGGTTTGCTGTTTAGGCGGGCAGAGTCGCCACGCGGTCATCCGGCCCGTTTCCCGGCGGAAGCGCTTTCGGCCGCGGAATGGCCATGTCCCATTCCCGGCGGAAGATCGGCGCCTCGTCCTCAAAGGCTTCGAGCACGGCGCGGAACCGATAGTCTTCGCCCTCGAAGCCCAGGCTGGTTCGGGACTCGATCCGCACATTCCAGTCCGGCCTCTGCATGGCTGCCAGCCGCGACGTCTCGGAGAGGGCGGATGCCGGGTCCCGCCAGGGCATGCGATAGCTTTCCGAGCCCAACGCGCGCAGCGTCAACGCCACATCACCGAGTTCGACTGCACCGAGATTGCGTACGACCTCGACGCTTGTTTCTTCGCGCTCGAGCTGCCGGGTCACTGCGATACGACCGCGCGCCGGCGCGACGGCCTGGCGCGCCTCGGGATAAGCAGGCACCACCGCCGTACCTAAAGCCGGCGGCGCGGCAGCGTTGTCCGCATCAAGGAGCGGCAGGAGAAGGCGGGCCGAGTGGAGGCGTACGGTCGCGGGGCCCGGACTGCCCACGGCGAGAGGCCAATAGGTCGTGGCTATGGACAGCCTGAGGCTGTGACCGGCGGGAATCTCATAGCCGGCGTCGTTGAGGCGCAGTATGACCGCGAAGGGGGCGCCGGGCACCATGCGCCGCGGCCCCGAATAGTCATCCGACAGAGCAAGATTGGCCAGACCGTAGGTAATGCGACGGCTGCTGCCGTCGGGCGCAACTTCGTTGAGGCGCACGGCAATCATGCCTTCCGGGCGGTTGCAATCAAGACTGAGCTCGACCTCGGATCCGCCAAGCAGGGTCAGCGTTTCGCTCAGAACCGCCATGTCGAAAGTGGCTGACAGGGCATCGTCGCCACGCTGATCAAAAGGCATGTCGGACCCCCAGCCATAGGGGCACCATTCGCCCGACGCCGTACCCGTATCGGCTGGCGACGAGATCGTCGCCAGCGTGCCCTGCCCGCTTACCGGGTGGGTAGCGAGCACGCCGCCCGGCGCCGCCACGAGCGCGAGACGTTTCGCATCAGCGGGCGGCCACTGACGCTGCCCGATCCAGTCTCCCCTGCGCTCGACATAGGCCGGGCGCGGCGGTTCCGATTGCTGAATCCAGGCGGTGAGCATTGGCTCGTCCATGAGTCCGGTATCACGGCCCTTTAGCCAGTGATCGAACCAGCGGGCGAGATAGGCGATGAAGTCGATGGACGGACCGGGCGTCGCAACGTGCGGATAGGCGTGCCCCCATGGTCCGATCAGGCCCTTGCGCGGCCCCTTGAGGCCCGAAAGCAGGCGCATGACCGCATTGGTATAGCCATCCGCCCAGCCGCTAACGGTCAGGACCGGCACCTCGATCTGCCCGTAATCCTCGCAGACGCTGCCCGAACGCCAATAGGCATCGCGCGTCGGATGCTGCATCCAGCGCGCTGCCGGCGGCTCGACAACCGCGAGGCGATCGAGCCACATCTGCCGCCAGCGCGGGCCGACGATCTCGGGGTCCGGCGGTGTTCCCAGCCAGGTGAACAGCGTCGCCCCATACTGCAAATTGTCGTTGAGCAGGCAGCCGCCCATATAATGCATGTCGTCGCGATAGCGGTCATCCGATGCGCAAACCGAGACTACGGCCTTGAGGGCCGGCGGTCGGCAGGCTGCGACCTGGAGCGAATTGAATCCGCCCCAGGAGAGGCCCATCATCCCCACCTGTCCGTCGCACCAGTCCTGCTCCGCCATCCAGGCGATGACCTCGCAGGCGTCCTTCCATTCGGGCGCGGTATATTCGTCATACAGCAGCCCATCGCTGTCGCCGGAGCCGCGCATGTCGACCCGCACGCATACATAGCCCCGGGCCGCCAGGGCCGGATGGGTGAAGGCGTCATCGTTGCGATGGCGGTCGCGCCGGCGATAGGGGATGAATTCGAGGATGGCGGGGAGAGGCTCGGTAACGCCAGCGGGGCGCCAGGTCCGCGCCGCGAGGCGACAGCCGTCCGAAAGGGGAATCCAGACCGTTTCCTCGCTTTCAACCTGCGTCAATGCGCATCCCTTTCTCACGGGCGATGGCGGCGCCGGCGCGATCCGCATCCGGCGCAGAACCGACTTCCGATGTGCCCTTTATCGAAACCGACCGATCCGAATGCTGGTTGGCCCCGCGCTCCGATCGCCACATCTTCATCTTGCAAGCCTAGCAGCTTGAGACAGTCCAGCTTTCCGAGAGATCGCCAATAACTATCAAATGATCGACACGCCCCATGCCCCACCCGGTGGCGTGGCCCAAGCTGCACATGCCCTCCCACGGGGGAAGGGAGAGGAGCCCGGACAGCATTGCGCGCACATCATGGCGACTCTTTGATAGTTCTTGGCGATCCGCTGGAATGCGGATCGCAGAGGTTTCTCTAGGTTCGGGAGTTGACCAAAGGAGCATTCCGGTGACGCAGTTGATTGATGCCCACGTCCATTTCTACACGGCGCGGGATCTGGCACGGGCCGCCGGCCCGAAACCCTATAGCATGCCGGCGCCGCATACGCTGACCGACTATCTCGACACCCTGATCGATGCCGGTATCAAGCCGGAGCTGGTGCATAATGCGCATCTGTCGATCCTGCCCGATTCCGAAAACGTCTTTGCGTCATTTCACGAGCTGGACACGCTGCAGAAAGCCTTTCCAGCCCGATATGGCGGCATTGCCATTACCGGCACGATTCTGGCGGATCCGGCCTATGCTACGTCCGAACGCCTCGCCCATCCCCGGGTCAAGGGCATACGCGTCGTATTGCACGACACCCGCCTGGAAGACGTCCCGGGCAGCCTATGTGCCGGTCAGGACTGGAATGCCCTACTCGGCCGGCTGCGGTCCGATCAGCATCTGCATGTCTATGCCAAGGATCCGCGCGTCAATCTCGTCGTGCTGCGCCGCATACCTGACCATGTGCCCTTGATCATCGACCATCTGGGCACCTGCCATCCCGAGCGCGGAACGGACGACCCGGGCCACATTGCGTTGGTTGATTCAGCGCGGGCGCGCGGCAATACCGTTTTCAAAGGTCCCGGCTACCGAACGGCGACCAACGCCGAGGTCACCCTGCCCTTCCTACTGCGCATTCTCGACGCTCTCGGCCCGGACCAGATCCTGCTTCAGGCCAGTGACGCTCCCCATGTCGGGCTTGATCAGTCCGGACGCCCCTATGGCGACCAGCTGACGCCGCTGACGGCTCTCGAATACACCGCCCGTCTGGCCGGATTGGCAGCCAGTGCGACGCGGCTTGCGCCCCAGAGCATTTTGCAGGGTGCGCGATCCTGGATAAACCCAATGCCAATGAAAGCACCGTCATGACTCAGTTGATTGAAGAAGAATTCACGTTCCCGGTGACCTATGGCAACACCACGCTGCAATTGCGCGGCTTCGTGTTTCGTCCAGCCGAGGCGGACAAGAGCCTGCCCCCTTTCATCTTCAATTCGGGCTTCACCGGCGGCGTGGCGATGTATGGCCAGCTGTTCGGCCGCACCATGGCGGCCCGCGGCTACAATGCCGTGACCTATGACGTTTCGGGCTTCTTCTCCAATCGCGACGTCCGCAATACGAGCAAGGCGGGCGACGTAACGGTGACCAATGTCAGCCTGGAAGATCAGACGATCGAGCTTCTTGCGCTCATCGAGTGGACGCGCCAGCGCTTCGGCGCGGCGCCGGCCGTTGCCTCCTGGGCCATGGGTGCGGTGGCGAGCCTCGCCGCCGTTTCCGAACTGGCCCGTTCGGATCGCGAGCAGATCGCCTATTATGTGCCGATGAGCTATACGCGCCTCAGCGCCCTGCAGAATTTGCGCGCCGATGCTGTTGGAGCCCATCTCGCCATTTCCGCGCTGGCCGACGATGCGGCAATTCCGCCCTTCGATACCGGCACGGCAGCGACACAGACCGGCTTTTATCCGCTCGACCCGGCGACGCAGGACTATACCGATGTGCAATTGGGCAAGTATACGGAAGTGGGCAAGGTCGACCGCTGGCCGGGCTGCTCGCATGTCACCGCCCTTTCCTACAAGAGCTATGTGACCTTCGACCCCGAAAGCGACCTGGCGGGCATCGCCAGCGATTTCCCTCCGGCACTGATCATTCACGGCATCGCCAACAGCCTGCATATGCCGTCTGAATCCGTCCGCCTGCACCAGGTCTATCCGGGCCTCAAAGGCGATGCCCCCGTGCTCATCGACGACATGAAGCATGGCCAGCAGCTCGAGGACGGCAACCCGATCTTCGAAACGCTCATCGGCAAAATCGACGAGGCCATCCGGGCGGCCCACGGCTGATCCGATCTCCCGCCGTCACCCCATCGTCACGTCCCCGGCCCAGCCGGGGACGTCCTGCCTTTTGTCGAACTTGCATTGCCGCGCCAGAGAACCGAGATAGAAGCAGATAGGGGACAAGCGACCCCGCCCTTCACGATCCGGCAGACCATGACAGCGCGAGAGCAGGACGGGGGTAACGATCCCGAGACGGACGAAACCAATGGTCTTCGACCCGTCAGTGTCGGCTTTTTGGTTTTCCCTGATTTCTCGCTGATGGCCTTTTCCTCGGCGAGCGAACCCCTGCGGGCGGCGAACCGACTGGCCGGCAAGACGCTCTACGAATGGCGGCTGCTGTCATCGGCCGGGGGCGAGGTCCCCTCAAGCAGCGGTTTCAACTTTCCGACCCTGTCCATCGGCGAAGTCCCCGCGTTCGACCGACTCCTGGTCGTGGCGAGCCTGGGCATCGAAACGCTGCGCGACCGGCACGTCATGGCCTTTCTCCAGCGCGTTGCACGGGAAGGCAAACCGCTGGGCGCCATCAGCACGGGCACATTCGTGCTGGCGCGCGCCGGCTTGCTGGCCGACCATCGCTGCACATTGCACTGGGAATCCATCCCCCAGTTCGCCGAGGAGTTTCCCGACATCCAGGTCAGCCGCGAGATCTATGTCCGCGACCGCAATCGCTGGACCTGCGCGGGCGGCATCGCCGCCATCGACCTGACACTAGATCAGATCCGGACCGACTATGGCAGTCTGCTGGCCTCCGAGGTCGCCGACCAGTTTCTTTACCACCGCATAAGGGGAGCCGAGTCGCTTCAGCGCACGCAGATCGAATGGCGTTACGGCATCAACAATAGCCGCATCAGCGCCGCCATCGCTTGCATGGAAGCGAACATCGAAAATGTCGTCGACATTTCAGAGATCGCCCAACGCTGTAACCTGTCACTGCGGCAGATGGAGCGCCTCTGGCATCGCCACTTGAACATGACGCCGCAGAAATTCTATCTCGCCATCCGCCTCAAAGAAGCACGCAAGATGCTGCGCGAGAGCAGCGAGCCAATCGCCGCCATCGCGCTGCGCTGCGGTTTCGTCTCAGCTTCACATATGGGCCAAGCTTACCGTCGGCTTTTCGACCGCAGTCCCGGCGAAGAACGAAAACTGATGATCAGATCATAGATGCGCCTCAAATGAGGAGCGTCTTCCGATTGTCGGCGGCAGTTAACTATTCCTAGTCGACTGCTCGCTGAGCACATGGACTACATCGACATCGGCCCACCCTGATCGGCAACCCGGGTCCTGACCTGAGAAACTGATCCGGTCCGAGTGCGAATTTTCGGGCACTATCCAGGCGATGGAGGAGTGTCCAAATGCCGAAGAAGCGATTTTCTGACGAGCAGATTGCCTTTGCGCTGAGACGGGCGGAAGCGGGGACGACGGTCGGCGAGATCTGTCGCAAGATGGGCGTTGCGGAAGCCACGTTCTATCGATGGAAGAAGATTTACGCCGGCATGGGCGTTTCGGAGATCCGGCGGCTGAAGCAGCTTGAGGAGGAGAATTCGAATCTGAAGCGCCTGGTCGCTGATCTCACGCTGGACAAGACCATGCTCCAGGATGCGCTGCGAAAAAAGTGGTGAAGCTCGTCCGTCGCCGCGAGGTAGTCCGCCATTACCAGGATATCTTCGCGTTGTCGGAACGCCGTGCGTGCCAAGCCATGGGCTTCGGACGGGCTTCCCATAGATACCAGTCGCGGCGCGATCCCGCAGTGGAACTGCGGATGCGTCTCAAGGAGCTGGCCGAGAGCCGGGTCCGGTATGGGTATCGGCGTCTGCACATTCTGCTGCAAAGGGAAGGCTGGCAGGTGAACCACAAGCGCCTCTATCGGCTGTACAGCGAGGAGGGGCTGAACGATGTCTGGGCCATGGACTTCATGTCGGACAAGCTCTTCGACGGTCGGCCGTTCCGGATCCTGACGATCGTGGATTGCCACACGAGAGAGGCTCTCGCGACCGCTGCGAGGACAAACTTCCGGGCCTACCAGGTCATCGATGAGCTTGACCGGATTGCTCGGGTCAGGGGCAAGCCGCAAAGTATACGGGGCGACAACGGCCCGGAATTTGCCGGGCGGCTGCTCGATCAATGGGCTTACCTCAACAAGGTCGAGCTGGACTTCTCCAGACCAGGTAAGCCAAGCGACAACGCCTATATCGAAGCCTTCAACAGCCGGGTCAGGCAGGAGTGCCTGAATGCTTCCTGGTTCCTGTCAATGGCCGATGCCCGACAACGGATCAACGAATGGAGGATCGACTACACTGAAAATCGGCCGCACTCGGCACTTGGAAACTTGACGCCAAGCGCCTTCGCAGCCCAACTACAACCAGCCCGAAAGGTCGCGTGACGGCCGGACCAAAGACGGGGTGAGTTCCCATCCTCCGTCTTCCTAAACATAACGGCGGACCACTTCAGTGGGGGAGGATCACATCACGATGGGACATTCACCGACAAGAGTGGGCCGATTCTGGGCGCACACCACAAACGCCACACTGCGGTGGCCTAAGCAAGTTACTATATCTCGCATTCTAGGAAATTATAATGAAAGTGGTTGCGGGGGTAGGATTTGAACCTACGACCTTCAGGTTATGAGCCTGACGAGCTACCGGGCTGCTCCACCCCGCGACAGGGACGAGCCGGACGTTTGACCGGATCGTTGTCTGAGAACGGCCGCGACCGACCGTGGCGCTTATGTAGCAACCTCGTGGGCGAATTGCAAACCCCCGCGACACTTTGATCGCACCGGGGGTGGATAAATGGCGAAAGCCTCGATTTGCCGCGGTTTTCCCGACACAATCACGTCATAGAATTCGCCGATACGACTAGCGCCCTGCGAAAAAATTGGGGGAGATGAAGACCTTGCGGGTGTTGGAACTCTACGCGTGCGCCAGCGATCGGGGGCCCGGATCGAGTGCCGGCGCGGTGTCGGTCGTCCCGAGACAACCACGGTGGGCCACGCGTTGAAGGCCCGGGTCGACGTCGCGCGCACGGTCGGCAGTGACGTGCGCGGTGTCATGGACGAATTGCTCCAGGACGCCGTCGCCCTGCTGTCGTCCAGGAAGTGCAACGTCCATGAGGCGGTGCACGACGCGCGCAAGAACCTCAAGGCGTTCCGCAGCTACCTGCGCCTCCTGCGTTCGCTCATCGGCGAGGATTACCGCGCGTTGAACGTCCAGGCCCGCGATGCGGCCCGCACCCTGTCCGGCGCGCGCGACAGCGTGGCGCTGCACGACGCCATAGACCAGGTCGAAGCGTATTTCGCCCATCGCCGCATCCGGCCGGATATCACCGCTCTCCGCAACGCCGCCGACGCGGAAAGCCGCGAAGCCGCCAGCGACGACGTCATCCGCGCGGCGTCCCGGGACGTCGCCAAATTGCTCAAGCCGTGCCGCGAGACGGTCCGCGCCTGGAAGCTGCCCGATGACGCCGATCCCTATGTCGACGGACTGACCGCGACGTACAAGTCCGCGCGCCGGCTTTTGCAGCTCGGCCTCGATACCCGCCTGCCCGTCGATCTGCACGAAGCGCGCAAGCGGGTCATCCACTGGCGCTACCAGATGGATCTGTTCACCAGCCTGTGGCCCCGCGTCCTGAAAGCGACGGTGCGCGAACTGCAGGACTTGCGTGAGGATCTCGGCCAGCACAACGACCTGGTTCTGCTGGAATCGCGCATCCGCGCCGCCGAGGGCGGATTCGAAGGCCTGGAGTCCCCCGAGCCATTCCTGGACTCGATCACCGTTCTGCGCGCACGCCGGGTTCATTGGGCACTCTATCGTCAGGCCCTGCTTTTCTGCGATCACCCCTCGGTCGTCTCCGACCATCTGACAACGTGGTGGAAGGCCGCGCGATCGCGCAAGCACGCGCCGTGAGTTTGCGGCGCGGCTCCAACCGCGGATCAGGCCTCCGGGGTATCGTGACGGCACGTTCGTCGCTACGGTCATGTACCGCGTGCGAAAGGACCGCCGATGATCGACCGCCTCCCGCCCGCCTTCGCCCCGGGTGCCCGCGTTCTCGTGCTTGGACTGGCGTGCCTGGGCCTTTCGTCCGGCGCACGCGCCGATTCCTCGGTCACCTGGGACTGGATCCTCAGCGGGCGGCTGCCGTCGCCGCCTCCGGTGGTCGACTATCTCGATACCGACGCGTTCGACACCCCGGCAGACTTCGTCGCCGCGGCGAAGGCTAACGGGACGACGGCGATCTGCTACATCTCCGCCGGCACGCTTGAAAACTGGCGGCCGGATCGCCGGGCGTTCCGGAAACTCGATCGCAAGCAGCGCCGAAGGGGCAATCCACTCATCATCGGCAGGAAGTACCCCGACTGGCCCGACGAGCGGTGGCTGAATTTCGCCCGCTACAAGGTGTTTCTGCCGCTGATGGTCAAGCGCATGAAGCGCTGCCGGTCCAAGGGCTTCGACATGATCGAGTTCGACAATCTCGACGGCTATGCCAACCGTACCGGGTTCAAGATCCGCAAGCGTCATGCGGTCCGCTATGCCCGCGCACTTGCCCGCAAGGCCACGCGCATCGGCCTCGTTCCGATCCAGAAGAACGCCCCCGAGCTTGCCGGCAGGCTACAGCGCCATTTCGGCGCGCTGCTTCTGGAAGACTGCGCGCTGTACGATTTCTGCGGCGACGCGGTCGTCTATCGCGCCGCCGGCAAGCTGGTCTTCGACGCCGAGTATCCCGAAGCCTGGTCGGACGAGGGAAAGCCGTTCGACCTGGACGCGGTCTGCGCCACGACGGACGCGGCCGACATCTCGCTGATCGTCAAATCCCTCGATCTCGACAAGAGCGTCCAGCGATGCCCCTAGGCGCCGCGAGCCTCGGCCCCGCACTTTGGAACGGCGGGATCTAGAGCCGTCCCATCTCGAATTCCTCGCAGGACATGCCGAGCATCGACAGGCCCTCTTCGAGGTGGTCCGGCAGCAGCGGCATGCCAAGCAGGTAGGACGCCGTCCTGTTGTTATGGGCGCCGGCGGCCTCGTCGCGCAATTCGGCCCAATCGGCCACCGTGTAGTCGCCGCGCCCGAGCCAGGCGAGCGTGACCAGATCGACCTGCTCGTCGACGTCGAGCGCGTCGATCGTCTGCGTGATCTCCTGGACGCTCGGGTCGTCGCCGTGGTCCTCGAGCACCGAGATCATGTGGTCGTCGGCGGCATTCGATCCCGGATCGGGTTCGCTGACCTGATCCTTCGCGTCGAACTCGCGCGCCTTCACGATGAGGAAACAGACGGTTTCCGCCGAAATCGACAGTTCCGGCATCGAAGCTGGATCAGGGGCCATGGCGGGCACTCCGGATTGAGGCAGCCGTAATAGCCGACCGCCAATGTTCGATAGAGCAATCCATGCCAGCCGCCTTGCGGGAGGTCAATCGAGGCAATGCTTTCAGTGCGACCTAATGACGGCCGACCTGATCGCCCCGAGACACCGGTCCGGCGTCGATAATGGGCGACTTGCCGCAATGTGCATCAAGAGCGAAGGATCAGGTCGCGCTGCCCGCGCCGGCCGTTTTCCAAGAAGTCGCAGATTCGACCAGATGGTGAAAAACGCCACTCCGACTGCTTCCAACCGCTGATGAATGGCGCAAAATTGCTCATAGTTTCGGGTCTGCACAACGAGATCGAGAATGACAACAATGGGACCGCATTTTATTTAATATTGATATTGTGAATACCTGAATGCCATCCAAGAGAATATTAATAATACCAGCGCACGATCCAGCCCAGCAAGACAAACAAGACTTTCTGGGGGAATGGATGGAGTCTTCTGCCGGCATTGCGTTTCTCGATTTCACCGAAAAAGACCGTAGGTGGCTGCACGAAGCGTACGACGTCGTTCGACCGCTGCTCGATACGATCCTCGACGAATTCTACAGGTCCCTCGACAAAATCGACTCCGGACCGGAAACCTATGGCGTACGGCGCGAAGACCTGAAAAAGCGGCAGAAAGACCACTGGCACCAGCTGTTCCAGGGCAGTTTCGATGAGACCTACGAGAACACGGCGCGTCGAATCGCCATCCGGCACCTGGAAATCGGCCTGCCGCAGGACCTCTATGTCCTGTCCTACCTGAAGATCCTGTCGCTCGTGAGCGGCGCAATCTGCGGGATCCCGGGAGAAGAGCGTGAGCATTCGGCCAAAATGGTCGAGGCGGTCACGAAAGCGATCGCCATCGACATGGTGCATGCGATGGCGCCTTACAGCGCCGAGGTCCTGTAGTTCCTCAGCCCTTCGCGTCCCGGACGATCATCTCCGCGCCCTTCTCCGCGATCATCATGGTCGGCGAGTTGGTGTTGCCCGATGTGATGCGGGGCATCGCCGATGCATCGATCACCCGCAAACCCGCGACGCCGCGCACCCGCAGGCGCTCGTCGAGAACCGCCATCGGGTCGGTGTCGACACCCATCCTGGCGGTGCCGACCGGGTGGAAGATCGTGGTGCCGAGATCGCCGGCGGCGACGACCAGATCCTCGTCGGTCTCGACATGGGCGCCGGGCTTGTATTCTTCCGGGCTATGCGGCCGTAGCGCCGGCTGCGCGACGATCCTGCGGGCCATGCGCAAACCATCGACGGCGACGCGCCGGTCCTCGTCGGTCGACAGATAGTTTGGCCGGATATCGGGGGCGGCGCCCTCTCCGTCGCGCTTCAGATGGACGCTGCCTCGGCTCGACGGGCGCAGGTTGCAGACGCTCGCGGTGAAGGCGGAGAACGGGTGTAGCCCCTCGCCCCAGGCATCCAGCGACAGCGGCTGGAAGTGGAACTCGATATTGGCGGTGGCGTAGTCTGGCGACGAACTGGTGAAGGCGCCCATCTGCGAGGGCGCCATCGTCAGCGGCCCCTTGCGGCGCAGCGCGTAGTCGACCGCCATCAGCGCGCGCCGGACCGGACTGGCGTAGATGTCGTTGAGGGTCTCGATGCCCCGCACCTTGTAGATCGGCCGGATCTGAAGGTGATCCTGCAGGTTCTCGCCGACACCGGGCAGATGGTGGACCGGCGCGATGTCCTGCGCCTTCAGCCGTTCGCCATCGCCAATACCCGAGGATTCCAGGATAACCGGCGAGGCGACCGCGCCCGCCGACAGGATCACCTCGCCGTTGGCGCGGGCGACCAGGCGCCTGCCGTCCTTCACGAACTCGATCCCGACCGCCTTCCTGCCCTCGAACAGCACGCGGTCGACCGTCACCCCCGTTTCCAGCCGCAGGTTCCGGCGCTTGAGGACCGGCTTGAGGAAGCCGCGGGCCGCGCTCCAGCGCCGGCCCATCTTCTGGTTCACGTGGAAATAGGCGCAGCCCTCGTTGTCGCCCGAATTGAAGTCGTCGACCTTCGCGATCCCAGCCTGTTCCGCCGCGTCCCGGATCCGGTCCAGGATTTCCCAGTGCACCCGCGGATGCTCGACACGCCATTCGCCGCCGGACCGATGCATGCCGTTGGGCGGATCGACATGGTCCTCGTGCTTCAGGAAATAGGGAAGCACATCGTCCCAGCCCCAGCCGGTCAGCCCCAGCTGGCGCCAGCCGTCGTAATCGGCCGCCTGACCGCGCATGTAGATCATCGCGTTGATCGCCGAGCAGCCGCCGATCACCTTGCCGCGCGGATAGGCCAGCGAGCGGCCGTTGAGGCCGGGCTCCTCGGCGGTCCGGAACATCCAGTCGGAGCGCGGATTGCCGATGGCGAACAGATAGCCGACGGGGATATGGAACCAGATCCAGTTGTCGAGTCCGCCGCCTTCGAGCACCAGAACGCGGTTGCGCGGGTCGGCGGAAAGGCGATTGGCCAGCACGCAGCCGGCGGATCCGGCGCCGGCGACGACGTAGTCGAAGGTGCCGATGGACGACGCACTCAATGAGCTATCGGGCACTTCGGGGATCTCCTCGCTGTACTCCGGGACGCCGGCGACCGCTCTTCCGTCCGACTATATTGCCCGAAATCTCGCTGTGAAGCGTTGTCGCGGGCAAGCGGGGGCGGGTAAAGGTGCGTTGCATTTTCGACCCGCGTCAGAAAACCGGACGGATCCTGCATGCCATTGCCGAAATCTTTCGAGGGGCGCCTCGCCGTCCCCGCCATCGCCGCGCCGATGTTTCTGGTTTCCGGCCCCGACCTCGTAGTGGAGTCCTGCCGGGCGGGGATCGTCGGAACCTTTCCGGCGCTCAACCAGCGCACCAGCGAAGGTTATGCGGACTGGCTCAGGGAAATCGAGGAGCGGCTGGCGACGGCGGATTGCGGCGACCGTCCGGGGCCGGCACCCCACGGCGTCAACCTGATCGTCCATCGATCGAACAAGCGGGTGGAAGCGGATCTGAAGATCACCGTCGAGCACAAGGTTCCGCTGGTGATCACCTCGCTCGGGGCGGTGCGCGACGTCGTCGACGCGGTCCACGCCTATGGCGGGCTCGTGTTCCACGACGTCATCAATCTGCGCCACGCCGAAAAGGCGGTGGAGGCCGGCGTCGACGGCATCATCGCGGTGTGCGCCGGTGCCGGTGGCCACGCGGGGACGATGAGCCCCTTCGCCCTGGTACCGGAGATCAAGCGAATGTTCGACGGCACGGTGGTCCTGTCCGGCGCCCTGTCGACGGGCGCCCATGTCGTAGCGGCACGCTTGATCGGCGCAGACATGGGCTATTTCGGCACGCGCTTCATCGCGACGAAGGAGAGCATGGCGCCCGTGGTCTACAAGCAGATGCTGCTGGACGCCCGGGCGTCCGACATCGTCTACACGCCGTCGATCAGCGGCGTGAACGCGAACTTCCTGCGTCCGAGCATCGAGGCGGCGGGGCTCGATCCCGACAATCTGCCACCGCCTGGCGAGATCGAGGTCGGTCAGCACGAGTTCCGGGCCTGGAAGAACATCTGGTCGGCCGGCCAGGGCGTGGGACTGATCCACGACATTCCCTCGGCCGCCGATCTGTGCGCACAGCTTGCCAGCGACTACCATGAGGCGATGGGCCGGTCCGGCTAGCCGGACCGGGCTAGCCGGACGCCCTGCCCCGGACTAGCAGTCCTTTCCCGCGTCGCTGCCCGGCGCCGGTTCCGGCTTGTGCGGGATCGCGCGAAAAAAGGCGCGGATGTACGCCGCGCGCTCAGGGCTCGGGCCAGCTCACCACGCGCCGGTACAGGTGCCAGGTGGCATGGCCGAGGACGGGGAGGACAATGATCAGGCCGAGCAAGGCCGGCAGGATCGCGAGAAAGGTCAGCACCCCGACGATCACGCCAAAAGACAGCATCGGCAGGGGGTTGGCGCGCACCGCCTTCCAGCTGGTGACGATCGCGGTAATGAAATCGGTGTCGCGGTCGAGCAGCAGCGGATAGCCGACCACGGTCGTCGTGAACACGAGCACGGCGAATACCGCTCCGATCGCATTTCCGGCCACGAGGAAGATCAGGCCATGCGGGGTGGTCAGCGCCTCGGTGACGAGACTCACCAGATCGAACCGGCGCAGCCCGAAAAAGCCGAGATAGATCGCGGCGGCCACGTCGATCCAGATGAAGAACACGAACAGGTTGAGCATCGGCATCCAGCCCAGGCTGCGTCCGCCCGTCCCCGTGACGACGCCGAAGACCCGGCCGAGCGATCGCGGCTCGCCCGCCTCCAGCCGGCGGCTGACCTCGTAGAGCGCGATCGCGGCGAAGGGCCCCAATAGCACGAAGCCGGCCGCCATCGGATAGGTCAGGTAGAACAGCCCGGCCCAACTGGTGAGCAGATAGATCACCATTCCGCCGACGGCGTAGAACGCGCCGATGGCCACGCCGCAGGCGGGCGCCCGCTGCAGATCGCGCAATCCGTCGCCGAGTGACGCACGGACGTCGGCGAAGGAGATCTGGTTGATGGTCGGCACAGCCTTGCGTGCCGTCGCCACATCGCCCGCTTCAGCGGGCCCGGCTGCCACGTAAGCCAACCCCTCTTTCCCTCCTGCGTTTTCCTCCGGGTGCGGCGATCATTGCCGTCGCCAATCGTCACCCTGACGCTATTCTGCAACGGGATCAGCACGAGGCCAAGGTGCGCCCTGCTGTTTCCGTTTCCGGCCAATTTGCAACACAACACCGCTAAGCAATCCGATTGCCGTCAACGATCCTTGCTTTCGCCACACCCCGCTTATATGCACCGCAACATGAAAGGATTGTCCGGTCTACTTATGGGTCTGTTGTTACTGTTCGCAGCCCTCCCGGCACACGCCGGGGCCGCCGCCACCTTCGTGGCGACGGAAGCCGGAGGTGTCCCCGTCCGACCGCGGACGGCTGAACCGCCGGCAGTTGCGCAGACACTTAACAAGACCCGCTGCACGCGTGCCCTGACGGGCGTCGCCCCTGGTCCGTGCAGCATTGGGTTCGCAGTGCTGATCCCGGTACCGGAAGCCTTGACGACAAAACCGTCGTTACGCGCCGACATGTCCCTGGGACGCTGGTGCAAGCCCTTCCGGCCGACGGGCCTTCTCGACCCACCCAGATCGGTCTGATCGCCAAATCCCGCAACGCTTGCGTTGCACTTCATTCGATCAGACAGGAGTACATCATGTTGACACGTCGCAGCCTGCTCAGGGCTGGCGGGGTCATCGCGGCAACGGGCCTTTCCGGCGGGCTTGCCGGTTGCATGACCCCCACCGCGGATTCCGCAGCTTCTCTCAGTCCCATCGCCCCGACGATGCCGCTCTTCTATGCCGCGGTGGACGACGAACCGTATCCGCTCGAGGCCGTGCCGGCCAACGTCGTCCCGAAGCGCTACTGGCGCCAGCGGGTGCCCGACCCGACCGGCGAAGCACCCGGCACCCTCGTCGTCGATCCGAGCGCCTACTATCTTCATTTCGTCGAGCCGAGCGGCACGGCGATGCGTTACGGCATCGGCGTCGGCAAGGCCGGGTTCGAATGGGCTGGCGAGGCCAAGGTCCAGTACAAGCGGCGCTGGCCGAAATGGACACCGCCCGCGGAGATGATCGCACGCGAACCGGAGCTTGCGCAGTATTCGGCAGCGAACGGCAGCTATCCGCCCGGGCCGACGAACCCCCTGGGCGCCCGGGCGCTCTACCTGTTCCAGAACGGCGAGGACACGCTCTACCGGATCCACGGCTCGCCGGAGGCGTGGACGATCGGCAAGGCGGTCTCGTCGGGATGCATCCGGCTCCTCAACCAAGACATCATCGATCTCCATGACCGCGTGCCGAACGGCGCGCGCGTAGTCGTGCGGGCCTCGCAGATGCCGGGCGCGCTGGCGTAAAAAACGGCCGGGCGGAAAACCGCCCGGCCGTCTCGTTCGTTCGCAAAAGCCGCGAGCGCCTAGGCGTTCGCGGCGCGCTCCTGCAGCTTCTCCGAGAAGGCCAGCAGGAAGGCCAGGCTCTTCTGCGCCTCCGGCTTCGACAGCATCGAAACGGTTGCGAGCATCCCCCCTTTCGCGGGCTTGCGAGCGGTCTCTTCGGCCGCCTCCTCCAGTGCCTCGCGGGTGTTTTCGGCCAGCGTGCCCATCGCCTCGTTGCCGACGGTATTGATCATCTGCTCGAAGAACATGAACATCCGCTCGACGATATTGTCGGTCGAGGCGTTGCGGGCGGCGTGCATCAACAGCACAAGCTCGAACAGGGTATCGAGGGCTCCGACCTTGTGCAGCTCGGTGAGCCGGTCGAGAAGGCCGTGAACGGCCTCGCTCGTTTGCTCGTCGTTGAGCCGGTCGACCAGCTCGAAGGCGCTGCCGCCGGTGATCGCGAGGCGCTCGACCATCGAGTCGGTGAGGGCCTCGCGTATGGCCAGCGTCAGCCGTGCCATTTCGTCGGCTGGCGGGTTGTTTGAGTCGGTCATCGTCGCCTCCTCACAGCAAGCCGCGGGCCGACAGCCAATAAAGCCGGTTATAGGCGAGCTTGAACCAGTGGATCATCTGCGACGGCGGACCTGGATTGGGAGGCGTCGTGTAGTTGAACCACACATAGGTTCCGGTGTTCAGGCCGGTCTCGACGAAGCAGAAGACCTTGCCGTCGTAATGGCGCGCCCAGCGACCTTCCTTGATGAGCGAGGTCAGGTTGTCGATGATCGTGTCTGCCTCGAAATGCGCGGTCGAGCCGGCTTTCGAGATCGGCAGGTTGGTGGTGTCGCCGCAAATGAAGACGTCGGAGGAGCCTTCGCGCAGAAGCGTATTGCGCTCGGTGGGCACCCAGCCGCCGGCGCCGAGATCGGAGTCGAGGATGACCTGCTGGCCGGTGTGCGGCGGTATGGTGATGAGCAGGTCGTAGGGAAGCGTCGTGCCCTCTTCAGACGTGATCGTCTTCGCGGCGGGATCGACATCCTTGGTATTGAAGAAGGTCTCCGACTTGATCCCGTGCTTCTCGAACTCGGGCACCGCCCAGGCGGCCACGGGCTCCAGCGTGTGCAGCCGGCCGATCGGATAGGTATAGGTAATCTCGCTCTTGTCGAGGACGCCCTTTGACTCGAGGAAGTCCTTCAGCATGAAGGTGACTTCGAGCGGCGCCACAGGGCACTTGTGCGGCACGTTGACGTTGAGGACGATCTTGCCGCCCTGGAAGTCGTCGAGCGCTTCGCGCAGCTTGCGGGCGCCATCCAGATCGTAGAACCAGTGGCCGCCTTCGACCATGCCTGGAATGTTATCGGGACGAATGCGCGACCCGGTCGCGATCACCAGGTAGTCGTAGTCGTAGGTCTTGCCGGACTCGGTCGTGACCGCCTTGTTCTCGACGTCGATGTGCTTGGCCGGATCGATATAGTAGGGAACCTTGCGGTTCAGCACCTTGCGTTGCGGGCGGAACAGCTCTGCCTCGCGCATGCGGCCGAACGGAATGTACAAGAGGCCCGGCTGGTACATGTGGGTGTCGGACGTCCCCAGCATGGTGATGGAGACGGCGCCCGAGGACATTTCCTCGTGAAGCTGTCGGCACAGGCCGTTGGCAACAATCGTGCCGGCGAGACCCCCGCCGACAATCAGTATTTTCTTAGCCATGGATTTCCCTCCCCAATCGGCATCCCTCCCGCCGCGCCCCGATGGCGCGATCCCGTGGAGCCGTTTCGAAGCTTACTTGGCCTTACGCACGACGATCGACCAGTGGTCGCCCTCCTTGTTGATACCGACCATCTCGTGCTTCACCTTGTTGACCCATTCAGGGATGTCGTCGGCGGACCCCTTGTCGCTCGACAGGACCTCGATCTCGTCGCCGATCTCGACCAGCTTCAGCGCCGCGATGAGCTCCATAAGCGGGCCAGGACAAAAAGCGCCGCGCGCGTCGATCTTGGTTCTCTGAGCCATCCAGGCGAGCCTTTATCTTTCCCTACAACGAAATGAACTGGCCGTTTTCGGCGTCCGACAGGAACTTGGTCAGGCCGAGCGCGCCGTCGAACAGGCCGTCCTCGAGCCGGTCCAGCTCCCATCCCTTGACGTCGAGCGCCATGGAACAGGCCCACATCTTCAAATCGCCGAGATCCTTGCCCTGCTGAAACAGCATGACGGCGTCGGGCGCCTTCTTCTCCTTCAAAAGCGTAGAGAACGCGCCACCCTGGTAGCGCTTGCCGGCGTCCACGCCCTTCTCGAAGGCGAACATGGCGTTCATCGAGACGAACACCTCGACGGGACGCTCGGAAACGGCTCCGACGGACGCCATCATAGCCGCCATCTGCACCTTCTCATGCTCGCCGGAGCAAAGCAGGATGTATAGCGGTTGCGTCATGGCCCTGTTCCCTGTCCCGGCGCCGAGATCACGCGGTGTGCTTGATGACGAAGGTGAAGCTGCCGCCCTCTTCCTTCGAATCCAACAGTTCGTTGCCGGTCGTACGGCAGAAGGCCTCGAAGTCCTTCACCGCACCGGGATCGGTTGCGATCACCTCCAGGGTCGCACCCAAGGGCATGTCCTTGAGCGTCTTCTTGGCGCGCAGAATGGGAAGCGGGCAGTTCAGACCTTTGACGTCGAGGACCTGGTCGGCCATGTTTTTTTCTCCGAATACTACAGTGATTGCTCGGTCGTTCAGATGAACAGGTTGATGTCGCTCTTGGTCGCCGTCTCGATATAGGTGGCGGCGCCACCGAGAACCGGGCCTTCGATCATGTCGTCCTTGGTGTACTCGAACAGATCCATGGTCATCTGACAGGCGATCATGTTGACGTCGGCCTCGAGGGCCATCTCGCGAAGCTCCTCGATCGAGGCGACGCCCTTCTTCTTGATGAGATTCTTCATCATCACGGTCGCCGCCGCGTCGACGCCAGGAATGGCCGAGGCGATGTTCGGCATGCCGATATGCATGCCCATCATCGGCATCTCCATCGCCGGATTGCCCAGCGGCGTCACGCCGAGGTTGAGCTTCTTCTTCAGAAGGGCGAGGCCGTAGAAGGTGAAGAACATCGTCACGTTCAGACCCATCGCCGCGGCCGTCGTCGCCAGAATGAACGGCGGGTAGGCCCAGTCGAGCGACCCTTTGGTCACGATGATCGACATGCTCTTGTTATTTGCCAAATCGGCACCTGCGGTTTGCGTGCTCACGATGCCGTCCTCCTGTCTGTTGTCGCCTTACGAGCCGGGCACGGAGACGATCCCCTGCCCGACCGCATCCTAGGGTCTAGGCGCAACCGGCGAATTCGTCGGCCGCCATCTTGGCTTCGTAGGGACCTGCCACGGCGCTGCCGGGCGTCAGGCCGCCCGCGGCGTCGGGATCACTCGGCTTGATCTTGACCAGCCAGCCGCCGCCGTACGGATCGGCATTGGCCATCTTGGGGTTGGCGCTGAGATCTTCATTGACCTCGATCACATCCGCATCGAAAGCGACCTTGGCGGGTCCGACCCACTTGCCCGACTCGATGGTAGCGCAGGACTTGCCGGCCTTCACCGAACGCCCCGCCTTCTTGGGCGTGAAGGCGACGAGCTCACCGGCCATCGCCGAAGCGACGGCGGTCATGCCGAGCGTCAGCGTGCCGTCGCCATTGTCGCGGTACCAGATGTTGTTGTCGACGTCGTAGAGCAGATCGTCGGGAAGGTCGCAGCCGCGTACAGTAGCCATTAGTCGCTCCTTGAGTTCATAAGTGCCGGGCGCCGCCCTGCGCCGTTTCATCTTGACGCAAGGGCCGCGACGAGCAGCAGAACTCGCCGAGCCCGGAATTATCCAGCTTGCCACCAACAAATAATACCAGGTGGCGCGCCACCATAGCACCGAAACGCAGATTTCGAACGACATCCTCCGCAGAGGGATCGTCGTGGACGAGATTGCGGTGATAGACGAGTTCGCGGCAGGACTCCCGGCAGGCGTTGAAGCTCGGATCGCCCTTCGCCGCCTGACGGTGCAGCGCCAACAGCCGGAATCCCTCGACCTGACCGTCGGTCGGCTCGCGGTCGTGCGCGACCAGCCAGCGTACGAGAACCGCTTCGCCGATCACCAGCAGTTCATCGGCGAGGTCCAGCGCGTCGGTGGCCAATATCGCGTCCGGCGCCTCGACGAACCAGTCAACGCGCTCCGACATGGCGTCGAAGGTCGGCGGAGCGGTGTGTTCCATCAGACCAGCCCTTTCTCGTGCAACAGATCGGTGGCGTTGGAGAGATTCTCCTGCACGCCGACCTGGCGCTGCGACAGGCCCAGCGCGATGCCCAGAAGCTGGGTGAAGTAGAGGATCTTCACACTGGTTTTGCGGCCGAGCACCTTCTCGGCGCGGACCTGGTGCATCTCCAGACCCGTATGGCAGGTCGGGCATTCGGTGGCGATCACATCGGCGCCGCATGCCTCGGCCGTGGTCAGCAGGTTGAGCACCAGCTTTGTCGAGGTGTCGGAATCCGACAGCGTATGGGCACCGCCGCAGCAGGCCGTCTTCAGCGGATAGTTGACGTTCTCGGCGCCCGCGGCAGCGAGAATGTCGTCCATGAAGTGCGGCTGCAACGTCGATTCCGAGCCCGGCCCCTTGTCCTTCTCGGGGAAGATGTGCCGGGGGCGCGTATACATGCAGCCATAGTAGTTGGCGACCTTCAGGCCCTTCAGCGAGTTCTTCACCCGCGCCTTGATGCCCTCTTCGCCGATCGAGTCCTTGATCCAGTCGAGAGCATGGATCGTCTCGACCTTGCCGGCCTCGTAGGTCTTGTGGCCCGCCTTCGACGACAGGCGATGCGTCACCTCGCGCGAGCCTTCGTCGTTCGCCAGGTCGTACTCGGCCTTCTTGAGATTGTGATAGCAGCCGTTGCAGGGCGCCATCACGGTATCGAAGCCCATGTCCTCGGCGATCGTGAGATTGCGCGCCGACAGATAGGTCTGCAGCTTGGGATCGATGTTCTTGACCTCCATCGCGCCGCAGCAGTTCCAGTTCTTCAGCTCGACCAGATCGAGATCCAGCGCCTTGCCGACCGCCTTGGTGGAGCGGTTGTAGGCGTGCCCGGTGCCCTCGAGCGCGCAGCCCGGGTAGTAGGCGACCTTCTTGTGCTTGCCAGTCATCATTCCGCTCCCTGAGTATCGAGTCCAAGTGCACGCCGGTCAGCTTCCTTGCGCTCGGTGACATATTCGGCGATCGCCGCGCTCGCCGCGTCCCAGTTGCGGGTACGCGGATGGAACACGGAGGCAAGTCCCATCTTCATCAGCAGGCTGACCGGCAGTTGCGTCAGCAGGCCGCGAACCAGGGCGATGAGCCAGTCCTGGAACAGGGACTGACCGGTGCGCGCGAAGAACCGCCGCAGCACCTTGCCGTCCTCGATCTTGCCGGTGGCGAAGACCTGCGAGGAAAACTCCTCGTCGAACACCATCGCCGGCGACTTCTTGGTGTAGCCCTTGAGCTCCAGCCAGTGCGAGGTCGCCTTCATGACCCCTTCCGGGAAGACGTCGCGGGGGCAGGCATAGGTACATTTGTTGCAGGACACGCACTGCCAGATGATGTCCTTGTCGCGCACCAGCTCGTCCTCGAAACCCATGCGGATCAGATAGATCCAGTAGCGCGGGTTGAAGTCCGGGTTGAGGGCGTTGACGGTGCAGGCGTTGGTGCAGGAGCCACACTGCCAGCAGCGATGGATAAACTCGCCGCCGGGAAGCGCGGCGATCTCGTCCTGCATCTGTTCGTTGTAGTCGGTGATCTCGCGGCTTTCGATGAAGGTCGACCAATGACCGGATACGTCGATACCATCGAGCTCCAGATGTTCGTGGGTGACCAGGTTCTCCGGCCGGATCAGTGACTTCTCATGGATCGGCATTAGCGTTTCCTCAGCTTGTCAGCCGGCGCGGCTCGCCCAGCACGTAGGCTTCACCGTCGATCAGTTTCAGGCGGGTGCGGCCAGACTCGGTATCGACAGCATCGAGGCCGAGCAGGCGGCGCGTGTGCGCCATGGCATCCGTCTTGGCGCTGCCACAGAAATCGGCCCGCAGAAACTGACTGCCCTTATCGTTTATGTAGTCCGCGTAGACGTGCGCGCAGAGCAGGTCCATGTAGAACGGCAACTCGCGGAACACGCCGTTTTCGTGCAGGAAGCCTTCCAGTTCCTCGCGCAGCACCCGGAACGTCGCGAAATCGTCGGCAACGTCAATATTGCCGGCCTCGCGGCCGTCGTTGGAGAACCAGATCTCGCGCAGGACCCCGGTGTTGACGCGGGCGTCCCACATCCAGCGCGTCATCAGCGGATAGCGTTCCGGCGCGGTGAAATGCAGCACCTCGGCGGCAAGATCGCGGACCCAGCGATGCTCGCGATCGGCCGGGAACCCCTTGATGAACGCGGCCATGCGATCGTCCGTCGTGGAGACGTCGGACCAGCCCTCTAGCAACGCTTCCAGCCGCCGGCGCATATCGACAAAGCCGTGCTTTCCGAGCCAGGCGCCGATACGTCGGCGGGCCGGGGTTATGAAGGCGGCGAGATCGTAGAACTCCGGCTCGGCCAGCTCCGCGACCTTGCCCTTGCCGAGCACTTCCTCGAAAAGCGAGGCCTTCAGCGCCAACGCGCCGACATAGCGCTCGACGCCGCCGGTGTCCTCGGCGGACTCGGCCAGATGCTCGAACGCGCGCCGGAGCACTGGCCCCGACAGGTCGAGAACCGGTCCTGACGGCGCCGGGGCCTTGGGCCTGACTGCGCCGATCGGCCACATTACTCGGCAGCCTCGCGCACGGGCGTGCGCGCAAGCGTCAGCGCCGCCATCGCGGCCGACTGACCCTGGGCAATGGAGTCGTCGATCGTCTCCGGTCCCGTCGCGGCGCCGGCGACGAAGACGCCGGGACGCGAGGTGTGCGACATCGACGAATAGGTCGAGGCCTTCTCGATGTGGCCGTGCTTCTCCAGCTTGACGTCGAAGATGGCCGACAGCGTCATGTTGTCGACGTTCGGGTCCATGCCGATGGCGTGCACCACCATGTCGAAGGGAATGGTGATCGGGCGTTTGACCAGGGTGTCCTCGCCCTTGACGATCAGCCGCTTGCCGTCCGACGTCACCTCGGCGATGCGCGCCTTGATGTACTTGACCTTATGCTCCTCCTGGCTCTGCCAGTAGTAGAGGTCCTCGTAGAGGCCGAAGGTGCGGATATCCATGTAGTAGATGTAGACGTTGCACTGCGGCAGCTCCTCGCGGATCTCCATGGCGAGGTTGGAGGACACCGTGCAGCAGATCTTCGAGCACCACTCGCGGCCGATCTGGCGATCGCGCGAGCCGACGCAGAGCAGGATCGCGACGCGATCGGGCTTGCGGCCATCGGAGGGGCAACGCACGCCCTTGCCGGACGAGATCATCTGCTCGACCTGGGTCGTCGTCACCACGTCGGGATAGGTGCCGAAGCCCCATTCCGGCTTATTGACGGAGTCGAAATGGGTGAAGCCGGTGGTCAGGATCGTCGCGCTCGCCTTCACCTCGGTGCCGTCGGACAGCGTCGCGGTGAAGTCGCCGGGCTCTCCGGCGAAACTCTTCACCGTCGTGTTGAGATGAACAGTGACGCTGCTGTCGTCTTCGACGCGGGAGACCATGCCGCCGATGGCGTCCTTGGCCCATTGTCCCGAGGGGACGAGCTTGGCGTATCCCGACAGGATCGGGGAGCCGCCGAGGCGGTCGGCCTTGTCGACAATCACCGCCGACTGCCCGGCCGCGGCCAGGGACTGGGCCGCGGACAGACCGGCGGGACCACCGCCGACGATAAGAACTGGCTTACTCATTCATCTCCTCCCGAAGCGGCGAGTACCTTCGGATTGACGTAGCCCGGACCGGAGGTGATGGCGCGCTTGGGATCGTACAGCGTCTCGATCCTGCCGGCCTTGACCTCTTCCAGGTAGCTTTCGAACTCGACCTTGGCCTTCTCCCAGTCGATGCCGATCTTCTCCAGCAGCTGCTCGAAGGGCGAGGCGTGCCAGTGCAGCTGGGCGAGCTTGTAGGGGTGGGCGCCAAGCGCCAGCGCGGCGAACTGGCAGTCCGCCATGATCGGCAGGGCGTAGACCTTGTCGACCGCCTTGCCGATCCACTGGTTCTTGTCGAGCGTAGTAATGCAGCCGGTGTCGTGGCCGATCATCACGTCGGCGCGGGCTTCCTCGACCGCTACCTTGATCTTGCGGTCGATGGCGAAGGAGCGGGTGAACTCGCGCTCGCCGATGATGTGGCGGAAGCCGAAGCCGCAGCAGTCGTACCAGGTCGAATAGTCGACGACCTCGGCGCCGAGCGTCTCCATCAGACCGGTGGAGACAGCAACGCGGTCGCCGTTCAGCACGGTGTCGTCGTAGATCACGTCCTCCGGCACCATCTTGTAGACGTGGCAGGCGGGATGGATCGTCGCGCGGACACTCGACACGTCGATCTTCTGACGTTCCTGCAGGCGGTGGCGCATCACGTGCAGCCACTCGGAGTAGTGGACGACTTCCTCGGGGATCAGGAGCTTGCCGTCGATCAGTCGGCCGAGCTTGCCGAGGATCTTCTTCACCTCCTCGCGCAGCTCCGCGGATTGCATGAGGAAGATGCGCATCTCCTTGTAGTTGCCGAAGGAGGTGCCGCAATGGACCAGCGGGTAGTAAGTCCCCATGTCCAGGCCCTGCGCCTTCGCCGAGACATAGGCCTGGTGGAAATTGCGCAGGAAGACCGCGGCGAGGCTGACCACGTTGCCGATGCCGGAGCCGTGATAGTTCCAGGCCGTGCACGAGGTCTGATCGGTCTCGTCGAGATAGTTGATATCCAACTCGTTCATGAGCCACATCACGCTCGACGGATAGCCGGGGATGTTGCCGCACTGGCCGCACGACTTGTGGTGCCAGAGATTGTTGGTCGGAATCTTCTTGTCCCAGCCGTACAGCGTCTTGGCCATGACCGGGTCGTGCCGTTCGTCGACACGGTGGACGAGGATCTCGCCGTCCTTCTCGAGCTGCCACATGGCGTCGCGGATGTCCTCGACGCGATCCTTCTTGGTAAGCATCGAACGCTTGTTGATGCGGGCCTCCACCCAGGAGGTGGCCTGCTGGGCCTCGCCAGGCGTCAGATTGGACGGCTTCCAGTCGGAACCGAAGCCCTTAAAGGCCGTATTCTCGGTATCAGAGTTGTCCAATTTCTCCTCCTAGTGCTTTTGGGCGCCGACGTTTGCGGTTCTTCTGGCGAAATACCGGGGGACTACTCGTCCTCGTCTTCTTCCTGTTCCTCGAGCCATTCCTCGTATTCGTCGCGCTTCTCGTCCATGACGTCGGAGACGACATCGAACAGGTTCTCGTCGACGATCTCGAGCTGGTCGAGGACGCCCGTCGCCTCCCAGATCGAATAGAGCTCGACCGAGGTCTTCAGGTTCACTTCCCAGGCCGTGTCCATGGTGTGCATGGTCGGTACGGGGATCGCCTTGCGCAGGATGTTGAGCGGCGCCTCGACCTTCGAGACGTTCGGACCCCAGTCCGGGAACGCCTCGCGGGTGATCATGTTCGGGGCGAGCTGGTTGCCGGTCGAGATGACCTTCAGCAGCACCCGCGAGAACGGCCGCAGCACGTCCTTGGCCGACTGCATGCCGTGCTTGATCGCCACCTCGCGCATGATCATGACGAGGCCACCGGGCGAGTTCTCGAACGGGCAGCGCGCGGCGCAGGTGTAGCACTGGGCGCAGGCCCAGATCTTCTCTTGCATGGCGTCGTAGACGCCCTCGAGATTCTCGGTCCAGAGGAGCTGGACGATCTCGCGCGGGGAATAGTCGTAATAGAACGCGGCCGGGCACGTGGCCGTGCAGATGCCGCAGTTGAGGCAGCCGTGCAACTCGTGGTCGAACAGCATGTGCGAGCGGATGTCCTCGAAGATCTCCTCGAGATCCTCCCTGGGCATCACGGGATGTTCCGATACCGGATCGCCTATGGGATTGCGTTCGCCTGTTGCGTGCATAGCGCGTGCTCCCTGGTCTGCCGCTTTAGTAGGTCAGCACCTTCGCGTCGTCGTCTTCCATGATGTCCTCGATGACCTTGGCGCCACCGACGATGCCTTCGCATTCGGGGATCAGGTCGTCTTCGGTCATGTCGAAGAGATCGAGGTTCGGCGAGCAGCAATAGAACTTCACGCCGGCATCATGAGCGTCCTTGATGAACTCGTAGACGGTCTTCGGAGAGCCTTCCTTGACGTACAGCTTTTCCGCGACGCCCTTCTTCATCAGCTGGCCGGCGGTCGCCGTGCAGACGACGTCGACCTCGTAGTCCATGGCCGCGGCAACGGTCGCCTGGAAAAAGGGCGCACCCAGTTCCTCGCCGTTGCGAGGATCCGTGTTGACCATCACGATGATGAGCTTGCTCGCCATTTACAGTACACCTCTCCTTGTGGCTGTCCCGACTTCGACCTTCCCGAAAAGGTGGTCGATTTGCTTCCTACCTATATTGATTTTCATATTCTAATTTTTGAATGCGTCCAACGCAAGGAAATTACGACCCGCATTCCGAGCAATCGCATTTATTGCCCAAGTCCTTGCTCCGACATCCATTCGGCGCTCATCACGAGGCCAACCATGATCGGGGTCAGCGCCCCGGCGATCTGCCCCTGCGCGTCGCGCAAAGTTTCCAGCGTCGCCGCGGTATTATCGGGGCACTCGTCGAATTCCATGATCAGGTCCTCGACCATGGCCGACTTGATGCCGGGATGGCCGACAAACCCGAAGACGTTGTCGCCGATCTGGAAAACCAGAGGCTCACCGTCGTCATCGGCGGCCAGCACCGTTGCGCCTTCCGGCAGCACCGGACGGTCGCGCATGTAGACCCCAACCGGAAACGAGTCCGGCAGAAATCCCTTGAGGGCATCGTCGCTCTTGCGATGGGCCGTCGAAACGGTGAAACGCAGCGGCGCTTCCTCGGCGCCGCCGCCGGTCGCCGTGGCGACCATGACCGCGCCGAGACCGATGCCGATCACCGGCAGACCGCGATTGATGAAATCGGCGATCAGCCGCAGTTCGGGGCCGAGGCTCGGCACTAGGTTGCCGCTGACGACGCCGAGCGGGCCGGCGCCAAGCACCACCAGGCCGTCAAATCCTTCGGCGTCCGGCGGAATCTTGCCGCCGGCGGTGAACGGACGGGAATAGAGGAAGCGGACCGAGCGGGCCTCCAGATGGTCTTCCATCAGGCCGAGATACTCGGTCTCGGTATGCTGGAGGACGCAGATCGTCTTCATCGGCGCGGTGAAGAACGGCGAGCGCTCCTCCTCGACCGCCTCGCCCGTGGCCGAGGCGAGCTTCTTCAACGTGAACTGAAGGGCCGGTCCGCAGGTCATGTCAGGTCGATGCCTCCTTGGCCGCCATGACGGTTGTGGCGATGTCGGCGGGCTCGACGCCCGGCATCTCGATGCCGATCTCCTTGAAACCGCTGGCGGCCGCCGCGGCGAGACCATCGAAGTCCAGGTTCTCGCCGACAAGCCGCTCGGCCAGCCGGTCGATGCCGCCGGGAGGCAGGCAGGTGAAGTCGCCGGAGATCATCAGGTCGGCGATCTTGCCGTCGCGCTCGAGCAGGTGGACGCGAAGCATGCCGCCCGGTGCCTTGTGGGCGCTTTCGGTCAGATGCATCCCGGCGGAAATCTTGACGCCCATGTCGACGAATTTGCGGCCCTGCTTGTAGGTCCACTCGGGATCGGAAAGCGCCCTCTCCTCTTCCTCGATGGCCTTCATCTCGGCCTCGGTCGGCTCGGACATTTCCGGCGTCACGCCGAGCGCCCCGGCGCAATGCTTGAGGAACAGGGTGATCAGATGCGAGCGGTCCGGCACCTCGTCCATCTGCTTGACCATCGTCGTCATGTAGTCGTCGAGGGTCGTCTTCAGCTTGTCGCGAAACTTCTCGGAGGGAACCTTGAGGCAGCGCGCCATGTTGGCGGTGTCGAAGTCGTACATGAAGCTGCCGGCCATCACCGTCGCCTCGCCGATCGAGGCCGCGCCAGTACCGCCGATCTTGCGGCCGTCGACCTGGATGTCGTTTACCGGACGATACACGGCGTTGACGCCGAGGTCCTGGTAGGTCCGCACCACCGGCTCGATAAACATCGGGTAGAGGTTGACCGCGAATTCCGGCGCCTTCTTGCGCGGATAGATGAAGTGCGTGAACAGCTGGTTGCGGTCGAGATAGACGGCGCCGCCACCGATACGGCGGCGGAAGATCGGCAGGTTTCTGGCCTTGCAGAAATCCTCGTCGACTTCCTTGGCGATCTCCTGATGCAGGCCCACGCAAACATAGGGATCGTCCGGGTTGGTCAGCGTCAGCACCGGATCGTCGTCCGGGCCCATCGCCCGTGCCATCCCGTGAAAGCCCGCCTGGCTGCGTAGCGGGGAAACCGATCCGAAATCTATGACGCGAAGCCGCATTCCTACCTCCGAAATGACCTGACCCCCGTCGACGTTCGCCGACGGGCGCCACTCTCACTCGAAGCGTATCGGATCGTAATCAAGGTAGAAACTGTCATCGACGTTTCGACCTCGGCACTCTTCACGGTGCCTGAAAGCCTGTTCCTCCGTTCAAGTCGTTCGGGCGTGCTGATATCCGTAGTAAAGCGTTGAGATATGTCGCGCCTCGGCAAAGAACAACCAGCGCTCGGTGAGAATCCCCGGAACCATGGCGACAATCGCGAGCATGGCGGTCGCCACGGGCACGATAGCGCTGCCGCCTTCGGCCAGAAGTCCCAGCAACACCGCGGCGAGCGGGAGCGCGAAGGCCAGCACCTGGGCGTAGCGACGCAGCTTGGCCGCATGCTTGCGGGCGACCCGGTAGCCCATCTCCTTCAGGACGTAATTCGCCTGCGAGTGAGGCCACTCGACGGAGCGCACCTCGCCCGCGCCCAGGCCGGTCGCGGCGGCGGCGTCGGGAAGCGCCAGTGCGTCATTGTGACGCCACGCCGACAGCTTCAGCCCCCAGGCCAGCGCGATGAACACGACGGCCAGCCAGGCGGCGAGAGAAACGAAGCCGACGAAAGCCACCAACAGCGCATTCAGCAGGATCGCTCCGGTAGCCAGCGAAAAGGCCAGATAGACCGGCAGCGTCCAGCGGTTCGACCAGTCGGGAACGGGCGTCAGCGAGGCATAGATCATCGCGGTGGTGCAGACGGTCGCCAGCGCGCCGGCCGCGGCTAGAAGTCCGGCGGCGCGCACGGCCGCCCCGTCAACGCCGAAGACGACCCAGCCGCCGGCGAAGACCACCGCCGGGACATAGGTGACGACGCTGCAGATACCCTCCCGCGACAGCCAGGAGGAGCGCCACTGCGAGAAGGCGCGCCAGGCCCGCTCGGGATGGCCGAGATGGAAGGTCGACGACAGGAGCCCGGCGGTGATCATCACCAGAGCCAGGCCGAGGCCGACGATCGCCAGCGCCCGGCTGTCCGGCATCAGACCGAAGGCGGCGCCCAGCCCCATCAGCGCCAAAAGCCCGTAGCCGGCACCAGAAGATGTGGTGAAGAAGATAACGGAGAATGCCGGATGCATGGCTACCTCGACAGCATCTTGTCGACCCACGCGAAAAATCCGCTCTCCGACGCGTCCGGCTCGTGCCTGGCCGGTGCGGGCGCCGGAACCGCCGCCTGCTTCTTGCGCGGCGGCAGGTAGCGGTTGGTCGGCGCGTACCCGAGCTCGGGCATGAGCGCGACGCCCTCGCGTTCCTCGACGAGCTTGGAGACCGGCGACTGCGGGTCGCCGAGGTCGCCGAAATGCCGCGCTCCGGCCGGACAAGCAGCAACGCAGGCCGGCACGCGGTCGATTTCGGGCAGGTTGTCGTTGTAGATCCGGTCGACACACAGCGTGCACTTCTTCATCACCCCGACCTGGGTGTCGAATTCGCGCGCGCCATAGGGGCAGGCCCAGCTGCACAGCTTGCAGCCGATGCACTTGTCCTCGTCGACCAGCACGATGCCGTCGGACGTGCGCTTGTAGGATGCGCCCGTCGGGCAGACGGTAACGCAGGCCGGCGTCTCGCAGTGCAGGCACGAGCGCGGAAAATGCACCGTACGGCCGCAGCCATCGGCGGTGTGCTCGAAGGTGTGAACGCGGTTGAACCAGACGCCGTCCGGTTCGGCGCCGTAGGGCTCGATGTCGGTCAACGGGGCCATGTGGCCGCCGGTGTTCCATTCCTTGCAGTTCGTCACGCACGCCTGGCAGCCGACGCAGGTGTCCAGATCGATCACCAGGCCGAGCTTCTTCGTGGTGCTTGTCGGCAGGGACGTCATTTCGACCGCTCCCGGAACTGGGCGCCGTAGGTCGAGACCTCGGGCGCCGCCGGCAGCACGGCATGGCTGATCGGCTCGTAGCGCGGCGCCGTCTCGCCGGCCTCGTCCGGCGCGGCCTTTTCGATGCGGACGCGCAGGTCGTACCAGGCCGCCTGTCCGGTGACGGGATCGGAATTGGAGAAGCGGTAGCCGCCGCCGCGCTCGGGCAGGAGCTCGGCGATCAGGTGGTTGAGCAGGAAGCCGCGCGTTGCCTCCGGTGCGTCGTTGGCTAGGTTCCACGCACCCGAGCGCTTGCCGATGGCGTTCCAGGTCCACACGGTGTCGGCGTTGCAGCCGTCCATCAGCTGGATCTGGCATTTGACGCGGCCGGTCGGGCTCGACACCCAGACCCAGTCATCGTCGGCAAGCCCCATCGCGAGCGCCCTGTCGCGGTTCACGAACAGGCGATTGAACCCGTGGATCTGGCGCAGCCAGGCGTTTTGCGATCCCCAGGAATGGTACATCGCCATCGGCCGCTGGGTGATGGCATAGAGGGGAAATTCGGCCGCATCGACCGTTTCCTGCTCGAGCGGAGTCGACCAGAACGGCAACGGATCGAAATGTGTCTCGACACGGGCGCGATGCGTCTCCGGCGGCTGCACCGCGCCATGGCCCTGTGCGGCCAGACGGAACTTCTGCAGCGTTTCCGAATAGAGCTCGAAGGTCAGCCGCGCGTCCGACCGCACGAAGCCCATCGATACCGCCCAGTCCAGATACTCGGCATTGGCGTGCTTGAAGTAGCGCTGGCCGGGCTTCAGATGATGGACGCAGAACGAACCGTTCTCGACGTATCGGTCGAGCTGGTCCGGGTTCGGATCGCCGGTGCCGAACTCGGAGCCGTCCTTGCCGCGCCAGCCGGCGAGCGGGCCGATCCCGGGCAGCCGCTCGTGGTTGACGATGTAGTCGGGATAACCGCCGGGATATTTCGGGCTGCCGTCCTCGTTGACGAAGCCGGGCAGCTTCAGCCGCGCGCCGAGATCGATCAGCACTTCCTGGAACGGTCGCACGTCGCGGTCAGGCTTGACCACCGGATGGCGAATGGCGTCGGCCGGCCCCTCGGGCTCGGAGATCGGCCGGTCGAGCAGCGAGATACAGTCCCACCGTTCCAGATAGGTGGTGTCGGGAAGGATCAGGTCGGCGTAGGCGACCATCTCCGAATAATAGGCGTCCGAGTAGATGATGCGCGGGATCTTGTAGGCGCCGGTCCAGGGATCCTTGTCGGTCAGGTGCTTGAGCGTGTCGGCGGTGTTCATCGCCGAATTCCAGCTCATGTTGGCCATGTACAGGAACAGGACCTCGATCGGATAGGGCGTCCCGAGCGCGGCGTTGGTGGTCACCATGTGCATGAGACCGTGGGCCGACAGCGGGGCGTCCCAGCTGAACGCCTTGTCGATGCGCTGCGGGCGGCCGTTGCGGTCGATCAGCAGATCTTCGGGGCCGGTCGGAAAACCGAGATGCGGACCGCCGAGCGGCTCGTCGGGGAGAACCTCGCCGGGCTTGCCGCGCGGCTTCAGGCGCGGCGGAATGCACTTGGGATACGGCGCCTTGTAGCGGAACCCGCCGGGGCTATCGATGGTGCCGAGCAGGATCTGCAGGATGTGGATCAGGCGGCATGTGTGGAAGCCATTCGAATGCGCCGAGATGCCGCGCATCGCGTGCATGGAGACCGGGCGGCCAACCATCTTGTCATGGCGGCGGCCATAGATGTCGGTCCACGGAATATCGAGCACCACCTCCTGATCGAAGGCCGCCTCGGCGAGCTCGGCGGCGATCCGCCGGATGGTATCGGCCGGCACGCCGGTCTCGCGTTCGGCCCGCTCGGGCGCATAGTCGGTGGACAGATAGCGCTTGGCGAGAAGCTCGAAGACCGGAACCGCCTTGCGCCCGTCGGCAAGGGTGAACTCGCCGTGCAGGGCCGGGGCGATGTCGGGCTTGCGGGCGGCGACGAAGGCCTTGGTCGCGGTGTCGTAGGCGAGCGGACGGTCCTTGTCGTCGCGCACGATCAGTCCGTCGTCGGCGGCGCCGGGATCCTGGATCACCAGCCAGGGGGCGTTCGAATAGCGCATCAGATAGTCGAGGTCGATCTTGCGGGTGCGCAGCAGCTCGTGGATGAGCGCGCCGACGAACAGTCCGTCCGTGCCAGGCTTGATGCCGACCCACTCGTCGGCGACCGCGTTGTAGCCGGTGCGCACCGGGTTGATCGACACCACCTTGGCGCCGCGATCCTTCAGCTTGCTGATACCGATCTTGATCGGATTGGAGGCGTGGTCCTCGGCGACGCCGAACAGCAGGAAATAGCGGGTATGATCCCAGTCGGGCTCGCCAAATTCCCAGAACGAGCCACCGAACGTGTAGAGCCCGGCGGCGGCCATGTTGACCGAGCAGAAGCCGCCGTGCGCGGCGTAGTTCGGGGTGCCGTACTGGATCGCCCACCAGCCGGTGAGCGACTGCGACTGGTCCCGGCCGGTGAAGAACGCCAACCGGCGCGGATCGGACTTGCGCACGCCGCCGAGCCATTCGGTGGCGAGCCCCAGCGCCTCCTCCCAGCTGATCTCCTTGAACTCGCCGCTGCCGCGCTCGCCGACGCGCAACAGCGGGGCGCGCAGCCTGGCCGGCGAGTAATGCTGCATGATGCCGGCCGAGCCCTTGCCGCAGACCACGCCGCGGTTGACCGGGTGGTCGCGGTTGCCGTCGATGTAACGGACCTTGCCGTCCTTCAGGTGGACGCGGATGCCGCACCGGCAGGCGCACATGTAGCAGGTGGTGTGCTCGACCGTATCGGCGACCTTCGGCGAGGTGTCGACGCCGTCGCCTTCTTCAGGCGCAGCGGTAACGGTCAGCGGAGCCTGCGTGGCCCTGCTGTTGGCTCCAGCGGAGGAGGAACTCATTATGCCAGCGGCTCAGTCCGCATTTCGAGGCGCTCTTTGGCGCGCGTTTTCGGTCCGGGTCCGCGCATGTAGTGCTTCTCCGGGTGATAGCGCTCGGCGGTTACGGCGGGCGCTTTCTTCAGTGGCCTGCGGAACCAGTTCTTAACACGTTCCAGGAGGCCGAGCTCGGACGATTTCTTGGTCTGGCCGTTCATTTCGATTCTTGTCGAGTTGGCGAGCCGGCACTGTGCCAAGTTTAAAACAATCGGTCCAATATATTGTTTTTGTCTTTTCAATCGAAAATATCGATTGATTGGTTCTCACCCTTCGGATGGGTCGGGATGTCTTGGCGATCGTCGTTGGCAATCGTCCGGGGTGGCGGCCCCGGATGGCCGCTCATTCCGCAGCGACGATGCGCGCTTCAGTGGAGAAGCCCCAGGCCGGATCGAACCGGTGGACGTAGTAGACGGGGACCGTCTTCATGCGCGCGGGATAGTCGCCCTTGCGCAAGGTCGTCGCGATGCAGGGCATCACGGCAACCTGAATGCGCCCGACATGACCGGCGGTGCCCCGGTGAACATGTCCGCAGAAGACTGCCGCGACCCGGCCGGAGTGCTGCACTGTCCGACGCAGCCGATCCATCATCTCGGGCTTTTCGAAATTGAACGGATCGGGTCCGACCTTGACCTCGAACGGCGGATGATGCGCGAGAACGGCGATCGGCTTGCTGGCCTCCGCGTCGATCAGCTCGATCAGGTGATCGGCCCGCCGCGGGCAGAAGTCGCCCTTGTTGCTGCTGGCGTTCAGGGTATCGGCGGCGATCAGCCTGACAGGATAGTCCTCGATCGCGTACTGGACGAAGTCGGCACCCGGCTCGAGATAACCGCGCGGGGAGAAGGCGGTGCGCAGGTTGGTCCGGTCGTCCTTGTTGCCGGGAATGACATAGACCGGCGCGCGGGCCTGCGCGAGGATGCGGACCGCCTCCGCGTATTCGTCCTGCCGGGCGTTATGTACGATATCGCCGGTGTGAACGATCACGTCCGGGAGCGGATCGAGTGCGTTGATATCCGCGATCGTGGCTTCGAAATCGCGTATCCGCTGGTCGGCATCCGGCGTGTCCAGCGCGATGTGTGTATCGGAGATCTGCGCGATGATCATGCCGCCGACCGCTCACCCGCCTAGCGCAGGCTGGCGTAGTACTCCTTGAGGATCGCCACCACCTCCGGCCGGCTGAACTCCGGCGGGATGTCCGCATTGGAGGAAAGCATTTCGCGCTGCTGCGTGCCGGAAATCGAAATGTGGTGCTCGGGATCGTGCGGACAGGTCTTCGCCGTGGCCATGCCGTAGCACTTGCGGCAATAGAACGTGATGTCGATCTTCAGCGGCTTGGTCTGCAGCGCACCCGGCCAGAGCTCGTCGAAGATATGATGGGCGTCGAACGGGCCGTAGTAGCTGCCGACGCCGGCGTGGTCGCGGCCGACGATAAGGTGCGAGCAGCCGAAGTTCTGGCGGATGAGCGCGTGCAGCAGCGCCTCGCGCGGGCCGGCATAGCGCATCTCGATGGGGTAGCCCGCCTGAACGATCGTCCCCGGGCGGAAGTAATTGTCGATCATCGCCTGGATGGCCCGGGTCCGCACATCAGCGGGAATGTCGCCGGCCTTCAGTTTGCCCAGCACCTGGTGAATGAAGACACCGTCCATGACCTCGATCGCGATCTTCACCAGATGCTCGTGGCTGCGATGCATGGGATTTCGGGTTTGGAAGGCGGCGACGTTGGACCAGCCCTTCTCCAGGAACATCGCCCGCGACTGGGCGGGCCGGATGTAGAGGTCCGGGTATTTCTCGGGATACTGCCCCTCGCTCAGGACCATGACGCGTCCGGCCAGATTGACGTCGCCCTGGGCAAGCACCTTTTCCACGCCAGGATGCTTCGGATCGGTGGTGCGATAGACGTGCTCGGCCTCGAGCTGCTTGTCGATGGCGTACTTCTCGCGGACCTCCATGATCGCCAGCGCTTCGCCGGTCTCCGCGTCGACGAGTGCGACCTCCTCCTCGAGGCGGATGCCGTCGGCGAGATCCTTGTCGACGGGCAGCGTGATCGGGATCGGCCAGAAGACGCCGTCGGCCGTCTTCATGTCTAGGCAGGCGCCGCGCCAGTCGTCATGCCCCATGAAGCCGTCGAGCGGGGTATAGGCCCCCATCGCCAGCATGAAGACGTCGGAGACGGCCCGCGAATCCAACGGAACCTTCTTCAGCGTCTCCGCGCGTGCGCGCTCCTCGGCCCGTTCGGTCTGCGGCAGCAGGAGCGGCTTGAGCTGCTCGGAATTGTGCGGCGGCACGAGCTGAGGCATGGCAAGTCCTTCCTGATATCGAGCGGTGTCCGACGGGACGATCATTGCGGGCTGATCCGGCCGGCGGGGTCAGGCCGTCACGCGGGAGACGCTCCGGGCATGCGGGATCCGGCGGGCGTCGCGTACCGGGCGGCAGGTCTCCCGGCGCAGACCGTGACGCGGGCAATCGCGGCCGAGGGAACCCCGTTCACGGGTTCGGATCGCAGCCGCGCAATCCTGCGAGTCCACGCCAGGCAATGACGCCTACGGCCGCTTCGGGGTCTTGTATTCGACTTCCTTCTGGAACGAATCCCAGACGGTCTCGTAGCCGACGAACCCCTTTTCGTTGGGCTCCATCTGACGCGTCTTCACGAAGCGCGACTGGCCCTCAGGAACTTTTTGGACGGGTTTTTTCTCGCTCATGAGTCACCTTTTGCCAAGAAAACGGGATTGCCACCGAATGAAACCGAAGCAGGAACTTGTCCGATATCATTCATGGCATCTCTCGAACGTGATCCATCGATCCGACCTGCGTGAGGACACCTGCATCGGGTCGCTGAAACGGGGATCGACATCGCTGCTCAGACCGGTCGCGTCAATGACGGGTCGACATCGGCTTGCGCGCCGATCGTCCCGCCGGCCTTCGTCTCATCATCGGTAGCGTCGCGCACGGTCAGTATCTCGAGCGTGAACACGACCTCCCTGCCGCAAAGCGGATTGTTGCCATCGACAGTGAGGGTCTCGTCGTCCATCCGCGTCACGAGGAAGCTGCGCGTCTGGCCCTTGTCGTTTTCCATGAGAATGGAGGTGCCGACCTGCCGGTACTCCTCGGGAACGTTCTCGATGTGATCGGTGAAAACCAGCGACTCGTCCCTGGCGCCGTAGATCTGGTTGCCGTCGATCGGCACCTCGATCACGTTGCCGACGGTCTTGCCCTCCAGCTCCTTGTGGACGTAAGGGGCCAGGATCTCGTTGTGTCCGTGAACGTAGCCCAACGGGAATTCGACCTTGGTCAGGACGTGCCCCGACTTCTTGTCGGTCACCTTGTAGGTCAGCTCGACGAACTTGCCGTCCTGGATGGTTTCACTCATGTCGAATCCGATCCAACCGTTCAGAAAATGGACGCGCCAAAGATCCTGACCTCGCCATCTTCATAGCCGAGGACAAGTCTTCCGAGCCATTCGCCCGCCTTGTTGGTGCTGCGCTGCCGGTAAAGAACCGTGACATGCTCGCCCCGGCGGATAACACCAAGATTGTCGACGTCTTCGGAGAGGTTTCGCGCCAGCTCGCTGTTTGCGAACTGATGCCCCACTGCGACCTGATTCATCGCCAGCGCCAGAGACGTGGAAAAGTTCCTGACGAACTCTCCGTACCTGCCTTCGTTCGACTGCTTGACGAGGTCGCGCCACAGCGGATCGGCTATGGCCAGTATTTCCTCGTCGGTCTTTTCGATAATGTTCACGCGCGGCTCTCTGTCACCGTAAGAGACCAGCTCGACCGGGCGTGTCACAACGATCGCCATGCGGCCTGCTGGTCTTGTTCGTGCCCGGGCGGACGTCCAAAACGAGCCGCCGCCCGGGGATACTGCTACTCGCCCTCACCGACCAGGTGATAACAAGGCGCCTTCTCCATGGTGTATTCACCGGTATTCGGATCGCGACGCGAAACGGTCAGCACGTGCCAGTTCTCGTCGTCCACCTTCATCGCATCGCCCCGGTAGTAGTAGCCCGGCCAGCGCGTTTCCTTGCGGAACAGGGTATGCTGGGTGACGCACTCGGCAGCGCGATGGCGGTGCTTCAGTTCCCACGCCCGCAGCAGTTCGTGAATATCCTTGGCGGCGATGCTCGCCAGGTCTTCCTCCAGGATCTTGAGCTTCTTGAGACCGATATGGAGGAGCTTCTCGTTGGTCATGTAGCTGACCGTCACGCCGCCGCAGTACTCGTCCATAAGCTTCTGCAGGCGGTCCAGACCCTGCTTGGGATTGATGTAGTGCGGATTGACATCGCCCGCGACGATCTCGTTGCGGTAGATCTTGTAGTGTTCAAGCGGCGTGTAGATCTCTTTCTTGCGACGGCTGATCTGCTCGTCGGACACGACGATGCCCTCGGCCTTTCCGTCGTCGATGTACTTGCAGGCTGCCTTCGCGGCGAGACGCCCTTCGGTGAACGAGCCGGACGAGAACGCGTGCGGCGTGCCGCCGACCGCGTCGCCGGCCCCGAACAGGCCCTCGATCGTCGTCATGCGGTTGTAGCCCCAGAAATACTCGGGCGGCGAAATGTCCTCCGGACCCGAGCACCAGGCGCCCGAGCAGGTCGCGTGCGAGCCCATGACGTAGGGCTCGGAGGTGGTCAGTTCCGGGTTCTCGTACTTGGGGTCCACATCGGTGGCGGCCCACAGGACCGCCTGGCCGACGGTCATGCCGAGGAAGTTCTCCCAACCGACCTCTTCCAGATGCGGATCCTGGAAGGCGTGCATAGTCACCATGTGAATGGGACCGCGGCCGGCATTCACTTCACTGATCAAGGCATGGTTGCGCAGACAGGTCGGAATCGGCCTGTGGGTCAGGTGCGAGGCTTCCGGATCCAGGTATTCCTTGCCGACCATCTTCTGGAGTTCGGGGAACCACTTGGACTCGTACTCTTCGCCCAGACCGTTCTGCGTATAGGTCTTCAGGTGCAGGAAGTAGGCGCCGACCGGGCCATACCCGTCCTTGAAGCGCGCCAGCACGATGCGGTTTTCCATCTGCGTCATCTTGGCGCCGGCCTCGATCATCAGGCCGTAGGCAGACGCGGACGACCAGGGCGCATACCAGGTGCGGCCCGATCCCTCGCCCACCGAACGCGGCTTGAAGATGTTGGAGGCACCGCCCGCGCCGCAGATCACGGTCTTGGACTTGAAGACGTGGTAGTTGCCCGTGCGGACATTGAAGCCTACGGCGCCGGCAACCCGGTTCTCCTTGCTGTCGTCCATCAGCAGATGGGTGACGCAGATGCGGTTGAACACCTTGTCGGCGGATTTCTTGGCGGCCTCGGCCACGATGGGCTTGTAGGACTCGCCGTGGATCATGATCTGCCAACGCCCTTCACGCAGATAGGTCCCCGTCTTCGGGTTCCGCATGATGGGCAGGCCCCACTCCTCGAACTGGTGCACGGTGGAGTCGACGTGGCGGGCCATGTCGAACAGCAGGTCTTCCCGCACGAGGCCCATCAGGTCGATGCGCGCGTAACGGACATGGTCCTCCGGGTTATTCTCGCCCCAGCGGGTGCCCATGTAGCAGTTGATGGCGTACAGGCCCTGGGCGACCGCACCGGAGCGATCGATATTGGCCTTCTCGGCAATGACAATCTTCTTGTCCTGCCCCCAGAACCGCGCCTCCCAGGCGGCACCGGTGCCGCCAAGACCGGCACCGACGACCAGAACATCAATGCCGTCTTCGACGATCGTTTTGTAAGCCATCAGTAATACACGCCTTTCTTCATCTTGAGACCATTGGTCTCCAGCGTATGCAAACCGCCGTCATCCATGCGGATGTACTTCGGCTCGTTGTACAACAGCTGGCTGTCGCGCATTTCCTGACTGGGCCCGGGAACCTCCGCGAGCTGCGGGATCGCCTGCCCCCAGGGCTTGGTGGTGATGGGTGACAGGAAGTTCTTTTCCGTGCCGTTCCGGAACTTGATCTTCCAGGCGATCGTGCCCTTCTCCTCGTCGCGGTCGACGCGGACGCTGTGGCCGAGCGGGGCGAAGTCGGCATAGCCGCGCACGTCGATCGCATGCTGCGGGCACGCCTTGACGCAGGAGTAGCACTCCCAGCACATGTTCGGCTCGATGTTGTAGGCGCGCCGATAGGTCTTATCGATGTGCATGATGTCCGAGGGACAGATGTCGACGCAGTGTCCGCACCCGTCGCACCGTGTCATATAGACGAATGTAGGCATAAGCCGGCTCCTTGTCTGTTCGAAGCGAACGTGCGGGCTGCGTTAATAGTGACGGGGCGCTTCGCGCTTGATGCCGAGCCCCATGTTCATCGGGGCGTCCACCAACAGTTCCATCGAGTGTCTTTTCTGCTGCTCGGGATCGTCGCGCGTCAGCGTCGGCAGGTTCGAGGCGGTGCCGTCGGCCTTGGACACCCTCTTCTCGAACGCCGCGGCGGGCTTGAAGAACATGTGCGAGAACTTGGACCACGGGATCGAAACGAACAGCACCGTCGTGGCGATCAGGTAGAGCGCCAGGAACAGGGTGGCCCAGCCCACGGAACCCGTCGTCTGCAGCCACGCCCACAGGAGACCGAAGGTGGTGCTCAGCACCAGCGACACGATGAACAGGTCGGCGCGCACGAACCGGAACGGCGAGTTGCCCTCGGCGGCGACATCGACGCGGATGAAGAACCAGAACCAGTAGCCGCCGACGCAGACCATCAGCGCGCCGATGTACCAGAGCGCCGCGAGGCCGGCCGGCGCGGGGGTCGCGGGCGTCGGGTAGGCGAACACCATAACCGCAGTGGCGATGACGTAGATCACGAAGCCGTACATGCCGAGCAGATGCGCGATCCGGCGGCGCGGATTGCAGAACTCGCCCGACAACGCGACGTCGACCACGGCCGTCTGCACCGCGATCGACATCTTCTGGCCGCCGCCGACCTGCTTTTTCGCCTTGTCCCTGCCTTCGCGCCAATTCCGAAAGAAATACGTGGCGCTCTTCTTGTGCACGACGTCGAACAGCGTGCCGCCGATGACCAGCAGCGCCATGATGACGACGTAGGTCTGCATGACGCTCGGCGACACGGACGCCGACAGCTCGGCGAACGGATTACTGGTGAACATTATGTTTCCCCCCGGTGAGGTATCGATTCACACTAGCCGCCCGGCATTCGAACAGCAATAAAATGTTTGCATTTATCTATTGTACAGGTTGTTTTGATCGATATATTCGATTGATGACGCTCGACCAGCTCCGTGTCTTTATCGAAGTCGCCGAACGCGGCCACATGACCCGGGCCGCGGAGGCCCTGGGCATGAGCCAGTCGGCAGCATCGGCCGCCGTTGCCGCGCTGGAGAACTATTATCAGATCAAGTTGTTTGATCGGATCGGCCGCGGCATCCGCCTGACCAGGCCCGGCCAGATCTTCCTGCGCGAGGCACGCGCGGTGCTCGATCGCGCCTCCATGGCGCGGTCGGTGCTCCAGGACCTCGCCGGCTCTCCCGCCGGCCCCGTGGACATCGCCGCCAGCCAGACGATTGCCACCTACTGGTTGCCCCGCCGGCTCGCATCCTTCCATGCCGCCAATCCGCGTGTCCGGCTCAACGTCATGATCCGCAACACGAACGAGGTGGAACACGCGGTCGTCGAAGGAGAGGTGAGTATCGGCCTCGTCGAGGGCCCGACCCAGCATCCGGCCTTGATCCGCCAGCAGATCGACCACGACCAGATCGTGCTGGTGGTCGCCTCGGGGAGGCCTCCCCTGCCGGTCATTGATTCGGGCCGGCTCGATCTTCGTGCCATCAATTGGGTGATCCGCGAGGCCGGCTCGGGCACCCGCCGCGCGCTCGAGGACCTGGCCTCCAAGGAAGACCTTACATTGGACGACCTCAACATCTTCCTCGTCCTGCCCAGCAACGAGGCGGTCCGGGAGGCGATCGAGGCCGGCGCCGGCGCCACCATCGTTTCGCGCCACGTCGTCGCCTCCGCCATCGCCGCCGGCAAGCTCACCGAAATCCCCATCGAACTGCCGCAGCGCGAATACGCGCTGGTGCGCCACCGCGACCGCCACGCGACGCTGGCGCAGCAGACACTGGTCTCCCACCTGACCGAAGATATCGACCAGGATTCGCCGCTCCCCGAACAGCCTTAGCGGACACAGTCTCAGGGTTCGTTGTCGCGGGGCCTGACGGCCTACCAGGTTGCCGTTGCCGTCATGGCGAGACGGCCGTCCCGGGCGCAGGTCCACAAAGCGGCGGTCCCGTCGGACAGACGCCGGCCGCAGACCCGGAACGGAGATCCATCGAACAACGTTCCGACGCCGCGATAGCGCATACGGCGCGGGGTCACGCCGGCGTTCATGTCGCGCGCCAGATACTGCAGGAGCGTCGACTGAAGCGGGCCATGCACGACAAGGCCGGGATAGCCTTCGACCTCGGTCGCGTAGGGACGGTCGTAGTGAATACGGTGGCCGTTGTATGTCAGCGCCGAATAGCGGAACAGAAGCGTCGGCGTCGGATCGACCACACGTTCGAGTTCGGCTGCTTCCTCGGCGTATCGCGGCGCGGCCGCCCCTGCCCCGTCCTCCCGGAAGACGACGTCGTGGCGTTCGCTGATCGCCGTGCCGCGCTCGGTTTCGTAGAGGTGGCGCACAACGACGAAACAGAGTTCACCGGTGCGCCCCCACTTCGCCGTCACATCCTCGATGGTGGAGCGTCGCGTCACACGGTCGCCGACCCGCAGATCGCCGATCCACTCGATCTCGCCGCCCGCCCACATACGGCGCGGCAACGGCACCGGCGGCAGGAAATCGCCACGGGCGGGATGGCCGTCGCGGCCGAGCGCCGACATCGGCGCGACCGGCGGGGCGAGGCACCAGTGAATAGACAGCGGCGCCGCCTCGCCCGGCGCGGGCTCGCCGGGCTCCTCATCGAGCATGGCCCGGTATCCCTTGACGAGCTGCGGCGTGATCAGATCGCGCGCTTCCTCCCCGCTCCCGACCCATTGGCGCAGATGATCGATATCGAGCGGCATCTAGTAGGACCTCGGCAGCTTAAGCACGTGTTCGGCGACATAGGACAGGATGAGGTTCGTCGAGATCGGGGCGACCTGATAGAGCCGGGTCTCGCGGAACTTGCGCTCGACATCGAAATCGGTGGCGAAGCCGAAACCGCCGTGGGTCTGCAGGCAGGTGTCGGCGGCGTGCCAGGAGGCCTCGGAGGCGGCGAGCTTGGCCATGTTGGCGAATTCGCCGGCCGGCTCGCCGGCGTCGAACTGGGCGGCGGCGTGATAGACCATCAGCCGGGCCGCCTGGAACTCGACGTAGTTGCGCGCGATCGGGAACTGGACGCCCTGATTCTGGCCGATCGGCCGTCCGAAGACGACCCGGTCGCGGGCATAGGCGGTCGCCTTGTCGAGGAACCAGCGGGCATCCCCGAGGCATTCGGCAGCGATCAGGATGCGCTCGGCATTCATGCCGTCGAGAATGTAGCGCAGCCCCTTCCCTTCCTCGCCGATGCGGTTTTCCGCGGGAATCCGGAGGCCCTCGAAGAAGACCTCCGTGGTGGCGTGGTTGATCATCGTCTCGATCGGGCGGATTCGCAGCGCGTGTTCCGGCGCTTCACGCATGTCGACCAGGAAGACCGACAGCCCCTCGGTGCGCTTCTCGACCTTGTCCTTCGGTGTCGTGCGGGCAAGCAGGATCATCAGGTCGGAATGCTCGGCGCGGCTGGTCCAGACCTTCTGCCCGTTGACCACGTAGTGATCGCCGTCGCGGCTCGCCGTCGTGCGGATCGACAGGGTGTCGGTACCCGCAGTCGGCTCGGTGACGCCGAAGGCCTGCAGCCGCAGCTCGCCTGAAGCGATCGCGGGCAGATAGCGGCGTTTCTGCTCCTCGGCGCCATGCCTGAGCAGCGTGCCCATCGTGTACATCTGGGCATGGCAGGCGGCCCCGTTGCCGCCGCTGGCATGGACCTCCTCCAGAATCGCCACCGCGGCGGTCAGATTCAACCCGCTGCCACCGTACTCGGTCGGCACCAGCACGGACAGGAACCCGCCCTCCGTCATCGCTTCGACGAACTGGGTCGGATAGGCCCTGTCGCGGTCGAGTTTGCGCCAGTACTCGCCGGGGAAACGGGCGCAGAGCCCCCGCACCGCCTCCCGGATCGCCTTGATGTCGTCGGTATCGGCTTGCGGAAGATCCGTCGGTTGCATGTTGTCTCGCCGAATGTTGGAGCCGCACCAGAATGGCAGCCCGAGAGCTGTACGGCAAAGGCCGGTTTTCGGGCCATTCGCCGGATTTGTCGACCGCGGAACGATCGGCCCGCGGATTCGGCTTTTACCTGGACGATGCATCGGAGACTGTGAACATTGGAACCGGGCAGGCACGGGCGGGCAATAATCCGATGGACGGAGCGCTGGAAGGCATTGTGGTGGTCGGGTTGGAGCAGGCAGTCGCGGGTCCGCTGGCGACCTGCCGCCTCGCCGACGCGGGCGCGCGCGTCATCAAGCTGGAGCGGGTCGAGGGCGATTTCGCGCGCGGCTACGACGATGCGGTGTTCGGTGAGTCGAGCTATTTCGTCTGGATCAATCGCGGCAAGGAATCCTGCCGCGTCGACCTCAAGCGCGACGACGACAAGGCACTGGTCGCCGCGATGCTGGCGAAGGCCGACGTCTTTGTGCAGAACCTGGCACCGGGAGCGGCCGAACGGCTCGGGTGGGGGGCGGCCGCGCTGCGCGCTCGCCATCCCCGCCTCATCGTCTGCGACATCTCGGGCTACGCTCCCGGCACGCCGGACTATCAGCGCAAGGCTTACGACCTGCTGATACAGGCCGAAGTCGGGCTTTCCGCGATCACCGGGACGCCGGATGGCGGACCGAGCCGGGTCGGGATCTCGATCGTCGATATCGCCACCGGACAAGCAGCCTACGCGGCCATCCTCGAAGCCCTGCTCAGACGCGGGCGAACGGGCGAAGGATCGCACATCCAGATCTCGCTGTTCGATACCGTCGCCGAGCTGATGAACGTGCCCTACCTGCAGACCCGCTATGGCGGCAAAGCGCCGAAGCGCGCTGGTCTCGCCCACCCCTCGATCGCCCCCTACGGCGTGTTCCGCCTCAAGGACGGCGACATCGTCCTGGCGATCCAGAACGACTACGAGTGGACGGTGCTGTGCGCGGACGTCCTCCGACGGCCAGACTTGGCGGACGATCGGCGCTTCAAGACGAATGTCTCGCGCGTTGACGATCGCGCGGCTGTCGACGCGGCGATTCAGGACAGCCTCGATGCATGGACGTTTGCCGCCCTCACCGAGGCTCTCGATCGCGCCCGCATCGCTTACGGCCGGGTGTCCTCGCTCGCCGACCTGATCGCCCATCGCAGTGCGGCGACGATTCCCGTTGCCGTGGAACTCGAAAGCGCCGAGGTGCTGGCGCCGGCCGCCTTCGTCGACGGAAAGCGCGACACGCTGCGGCCGGTACCGAAACTCGGCGAGCACGACATGTCGCTTCGCGCGGAATTCGCGCCGACGGCCGGCCGGGAATGATGGATTGACCCGGTGGTCGAAGCCCGCGCCGTCAGAGGCTTTTTCTTACTTTACGTCAGCAAAAAACGACCGGGGAATATCGAAAGCCAGACAAATTGCCGCCCCAATTAATTATACAAACAAAGGCCAGACTCGATTTCAGCAATTCGATCCGTCCGGTCTCATCGGTTTCCTTGGGGGTGACCGGATACGGTTCCGCAACGAATGGGGCGCGCGCGGGTGACTCGACTTCTGGTGTTGGCTTTCCTTCCGATCGCGATCGCAACGATCGGCCTTGCCGGAAAACCCGCCCCCGCGGCCTCGGCGGAGCGCCGCGGCGAAGCCACTCAACATGACGTGCCGATCGGGATCTACGATCCTGAAAAACGGTTCAAGCGGAAGCGGTATCTCGCCTTCGAGCACGTTTTCATCAAATGGCAGGACTTCGATACCTACTGGCTGCACAAGAAAGTCCGGTATGCGGCGAAACGGCGCCGCAAGATGCTCATTACCGTCGAACCGTGGACCAAGTCCCCCGGCGATACCGGCTCAGCGTTGTTCAAGAATATCGTGAATGGTGGCTACGACAGGGAGATCACCGCGATCTGCACCGAGCTTTCCAAGATCAGGCGCAGACCGCTGGTGCGCTGGGGCCACGAGATGGAAGAGGTCACGGGCCGCTATCCGTGGGCGCGCGAGGACAGTGACGGATATGTCCAGGCTTTCCGGCACTTCGTTTCGAGTTGCCGGGCGATCGCGCCAAAAGTGCGGTTCGTCTGGTCCCCGCTCGGCCATTCCCAACTGGCGCCGTATTATCCCGGCGACGCCTATGTGAATTTCATCGGGCTGCCGATCTACAGTTACCAGAAAGCCGACAGGAAGTGGTTCAAGCGCAGCCGCACCTTCAAGGAAGCGGTCGCGGAGAAATACGATCGCGTCACCCGTTTCAACAAGCCTGTCATTCTCGCCGAGCTCGGCGTCAGCGGTACGCGCCGGTATGAAAGACGGTGGCTCAGGCAAATGAAAAATGCCGGCGAGCTTTTTCCCCGCGTCAAGGCGATGTTGTATTTCAACATGCGCGAGATCAACGACTGGCCCGACGGGCTGGGCAAGCCGGACTGGCGCATCAAGCCGCGGCAACTACGTTAGGTCCAATCCCCCCGTTATTCTGCCTCGGTCCGGAGACGCGCGGCCCGACCGCGTCGTCGAGCCCGGCCCTGAGACCGTCGAGGCGACTCAGCGCCGTCGATCCCTCGTGGCCTGACCCGATCCCCGACACGGCCGGCGACGAAAAAACAGACCGTTAGATATACGCCTACACTTGCGGGAACGCCCGTGATGTCGCTCGCGCCATAACATATCCCGCCAGCTCTCCGGCTGTAACGACCAGGCCTGAGGCAGCGAACGGGAGGAAAAACTCATGAAATCAAGGCTTTTTGGTGCCGTAGCGGCAACCGCCATCCTGATGGCCGCAGGCGCGAACGCGGCCGAACCGGTGAAAGTCGGCTTTATGGCCACCCTCGAGGGCACGTACACCGTGCTCGGCGAAGACGGCCAGCGCGGGTTCGAAGTCGCGCTCAAAAAATGGGGCAACAAGGCCGGAGGCCGCGATATCGAGGTGATCGTCGCCCCGACCGACGCCAGCCCGGAAAGCGCGTTGCGCGCCGTGCGCAAGCTTGTCGAGCAGGACAAGGTTGACTTCGTCATCGGCCCGCTCTCAGGCTCCGAGGGCATCGCGCTGCGCGACTACGCCAAGACGCAGCCGCAGGTGACGATCATCAACGGCTCCTCCGGCGCCCAGGAAACCACCTTCGTCGATCCGGCGGAGAACTTCTTCCGCTACAACATGGACGGCGCCCAGTGGGGTGTGGGTCTTGGCGACTACGTCTACAACGAAAAGGGGTGGAAGACGGTGGCTTCGGTCGCCGAAGACTATTCGTTCGGCTACACCAACTTCCTTGGTTTCGCCCATGAATACTGCAAGGCCGGCGGCAAGATAACCGAACGTCTCTGGGTGCCGCTCGGTACCAAGGACTTCGCGTCGATCATCGCCGCGCTGCCCGACGACGTCGACGCGATCTATCTCGGCCTCGGCGGCGGCGATGCGGTCAATTTCCTTAACCAGTACCAACAGGCCGGAGGCGGCGACGTTGGCCTCATCGGCGGCACGATCATGGTCGACGGCACGGTTCTGTCGTCGAAGGGCAATGCCAAGAAACAGCTCATCGGAACCCCGTCTTCGGGCCCGCAGGCAGACACCTGGGACGATGCCAAGTGGCAGGCATACGTAAAGGCGTATCAGGACGCATTCCCGCCCGAGAAGCGCTTCCCGAGCCCGTCGCTGCTGGCGACCGGCTACTACAACGCGGCCGACGCCGCGTTCACCTGTCTCGATGAGGTCAATGGTGACCTGTCGGACGGCCAGGCGAAGTTCCGCGGCTGCCTGGCCGCCATCGAGCTCGACGCGCCGAACGGCAAGATCACCCTCGACGAGAACCGGCAGGCGATCGGCTCCAACTTCGTCTTCGAAGTGGTTGAGATGCCCGACGGAAACCTCGGCACCAAGATGGTGAAGAAGGTCGACGACGTGACCCAGACCCTCGGCGTTCCCGAGGACGAGTTCCGCAAGCTCGGCCTGCCGTCCCGCGATATCGTGGACTGCGACTGACGCTCCCAAGACAGCACCCGGGCCGGGTGTCGAAGACATCCGGCCCGATTGTCCGAGCCCTCGTCCGCGGATGCTGACGAGGTCGAAATGGCGTCAATGCACCCAGCCTGAGGGGCGCACGATGTCGTTGATCAACTACATTACCAAGATCCACTTCGCCGCCGGCGTCCTCGAAGAGGCAGTCCGCGCGGAGACGCGGGCATTGGGAATCCGCCGGGCGCTGCTCGTCTACGAACACAATCTCGACGGCAGCGACCTGCTCGAGCAGCTGATCGACGCGCTTGAGCCGAGTTTCGCCCCCGTCCTGTTCCGCAAACCCGAGCGGTTCCCGGACGAAGCGACGGCACGATTCGTTTCCGCCGAATTCACGAATTTCGGCTGCGACGGGATCATCGCTCTCGGATCGGAACAGTGCATCAATCTCGCCAAAGCGATCGCATTGCTTGCGAGCCATGGCGGTGCGCTCTCGCGCTACGCGAAGGTGGAAGGTGGCTTCGGCCGCATCCGCGACATCCTTCCGCCGGTGATCTCGATCCCCACGACGGCCGGCTCCGGAACGGAGGTCGGCAGCGGCGCCCTCATCGTGATGAACGACGGCAGACGGCTCGGTCTGGTCAGCCCGTTCCTCGTGCCCAAGGTCGCGATCTGCGATCCGACGCTGACGCTCGACGTTTCGCCGGAAGTGACCGCCAGCACCGGAATGGACGCCATTACGCACTGCATCGAGACCTACCTGTCCGCCGCCTACAATCCGCCGGCAGACGGCATCGCGATCGAAGGCCTGATGCGCGCGGCCTGCAACATCGAGAGGGCCGTGCAGAACGGCCGGGACATAGACGCACGCCGCGAGATGATGGCGGCGGCCGTGAACGGGGCGCTGGCCCAGCAGAAGGGCCTCGGCGGCGTCCATGCCATCAGCCATGCTCTCGGCCGCCCCAACGGAAACGACTTCCACCACGGCGCACTCAATTCCGTCGTTCTGCCATACGTGATGGAATTCAACGCACCGGCCGTCGGCGACCGCTTCGCGATACTGAGCCGGGCGCTCGGTATCGGTCAAGGGCAAGCGCTGATCGACGGGCTGGCCCGGCTCACCGAACGGCTTGGACTGCCGAGCCGTCTTGCCGCGCTGGGCATCGACGGTGCCGCGATCGACCACGCCGCGCCTCTTGCCGAGAAAGACCACACGAACAGCACAAATCCGCGGATGGCCTCGGCCGAAGACTACCGAACCCTGATGCGTATGGCCCTATGAGCCCCTGCGGGTACGTTTGTGCATACTTTGACAGTTGAACACCCACTATGTCAGACTTTTCATTAATCCCCCGCGCAAAGACGGGGGCGCGTATCGCCAAGATGCGGAGGGAGGAATGAGCACGGCACTTTCCGTGTATCACGGGAGGTTTGGACGTGCCGCAATCTATCGGCTCGACAAATCACTCGCCACACACGCCCATCGCGAAGGGCATATAATTCTGCTGATCGGGGCGAGCGACAGCGCGCTCACGATCTCCGACCAAACATACGCCCTGACCGGATCGCACGGCGTCGCGGTGAACCCGTGGCAGCCGCACAATTTCATCGCCGCCGACCCGATCAACGGATCGGTACTTCTGGTCCTCTACATCAAGCCCCTGTGGTTCCTCGAAGCCGGCCGCAGCGCCGACAACGCCCTGCGCTTCGGGCGCAATTCCATCGAGGTCACGTCCGCGGTCGGCCGCCTCGCACAGCGCGTTACCTCGATGTTGCTGGACGACGAGTCCTCAAGCCTCTTCGACGGATATCTCTACGAGCTGACCCGCGAATGCTTCGATCAATCGTGGCAATGGAAGTCCGACGAGCCGACCAATCGCATGAGCTGGAACGGGATCTCCGACTTCCGGATCCGGAATTCGCTCCGTCTCATGCGCGAGCGCATGGGCGACGAATTCGTGCTCGACGACATCGCGCGGGAATCGGGGCTGTCGAGGCCGCATTTCTACAAGCTGTTCCACCAGAACGTCGGCGTCACGCCCAACACGTACCTGAACACCCTCAAGATGGAGACGTCGCTCGACCGGCTGACCCTGAGCAGCGATCCGGTCACTACGATCGGCCTCGATCTCGGGTTTTCGTCGCAGGCTAGCTTCACCCGCTTCTTCAGCACCAATGTCGGGATCCCGCCGAGCGACTACCGGCGCGCCACGATGGTGCTGCACTAGAGCCGTTCTCGCGAGGACGGCAACAATAATACTCAAAGGTATGCCCGGTCCGGGTCCCGCGCCGTAATCTTCTCCGAAACACCAAACGGGGGGAGAGGCTCAGAGTATGCCTGCCAGGGCAAAAGCAAGGGAGGGAGTCGCGCTGCCTCCACATACCCGACGTGACAGGGTGTCGGGGGCTTAGGCAATGCGCTTTTTCGAACGCCACCCCTACTGGTCGTTCATCATCCTCATCTTGGCGGCGATCTTCCTATGGCTGATCTTCGCGCCTTGGTCGGATGGCATCGAAAACATCCTGGGCCGCAAGAAGGTCTTCCTGAACGCACTGTTCAACGGCATCACCCTCGGTGCGCTCTATTTCTTCGTGGCCAGCGGCTTCACGCTGATCTTCGGCCTGATGCGCAACGTGAACCTGGCGCACGGCTCGCTCTACCTGCTCGGCGGCTACATCGGCTACGAGGTCGCCACGGCCACCGAATGGTGGCTGCTTTCGTTCGTCGTCGCGTTCATCGTCGTGGGTGCCTTCGGCGTCGTCCTGCAATACGTCGTGTTCCGCCGCATGGAAGGCGACGACCTCAAGCAGACGCTGGTCACGATCGGCATCTCGATCTGCCTGGCCGACATCATGCTGTGGATCTGGGGCGGCGATTTCTATCAGATCCTTGCCCCCGAATGGTTGTCCGGCCCGGTCGAACTGCCGCTGATCACGGCGGTCAAGAGCAGCGGCGACGCAGTCTACCTAAAATACCCGGTCGTGCGCCTGTTCATCCTCGTTGCGGCGATCGTGGTCGGCGCGCTGATGTGGATCGCGCTCAACCGGACGCGCATCGGCATGCTGGTGCGTGCCGGCGTGGACGACCGCGACATGCTGTCGGCGACGGGCGTGCGTATCCAGCTCGTCTTCGTGCTCGTCTTCGCCGTCGGAGCGGGACTGGCGGGACTGGCCGGCGTCGTCGGCGGGACGTTCCAGTCACTCGCGCCTGGGGAGGACACGCGTTTCCTGCTGGCCTCCCTTGTGGTGGTGATCGTCGGCGGGATGGGCTCGATCCCGGGCGCCGCCCTCGGCGCGGTCATCATCGGGCTCGCCGAGCAGTTCGGCTCCGTCTACTTCCCGACCTACGCGGTCGTCCTCACCTTCCTCATCATGGTGCTCGTGCTGGCCTTCCGGCCCCAAGGGCTCGTCGCGAGCAGGCGCTAGACCCATGGCCGTGACCGAAAATCCGAACGGCCTTGACACGCGCACAGGCAGTTTCGCGCCGTGGTTCGACCTGTCGCGGATACCGGCCGCCTACTGGGCGATCGGCGCGATTCTCCTGATCATGCCGGCCTTTACCGGCGATTTCGTGCTGTTCCAGATCTTCGGCTGGGCGTTCATCCTCGGCACAATCGCCTTGTCGCTGACGTTCCTGGGCGGCTACGGCGGCATGGTCAGCCTTGCCCAGATGTCTATCGCCGGCGTCGCCGCCTACATGACGGCGATCCTGGGCACGAGCGGCATCTCCAATATCTCGCTCGGCTGGCCGTGGTGGCTGTACCTGCCCGTGGCGATCCTCGTCGCGGTTGCCTTCGGCACGATCACGGGCGCGCTCGCCGTGCGCACCGAAGGCATCTACACGATCATGATCACGCTGGCGATCGCCACCGCGTTCTTCTACTTCTGCCGCCAGAATTACGTGATCTTCAACGGCTTCAGCGGCTTCAACCAGGTGCTGCCGCCGCACCTTTTCGGGGTCGATTGGCGCGATCCGATCCCGTTCTACTACCTCGCCCTGTTCTGGGCCGTGGCCGCCTATCTGCTGGTGCTCTACGTATCGCGCTCGCCGTTCGGGCTGGCGCTGCAGGGCGTGCGGGACAATCCCCGCCGCATGGCCGCGCTCGGCTTCAACGTCAACATGCACCGGGTTGCCGCCTACGCCTTCGCGAGCGTGATCGCGGCCGTCGGCGGCATCCTGCTCGTCTGGCTCAACAGCGGCATCTCGCCCGGCGCCATTTCCGTCGGACCGGCCATCGACATCCTCGTGATCGCCGTCGTGGGCGGCCTGCGCCATCCGATCGGCCCGTTCATCGGGGCGATCATCTACGTGCTGCTGCGCACTTTCGCACTCGACGCCCTGGTCTCGGTCGGACTGGCGGGCGAGCGATTCCAGCTTCTGATCGGCGTCGGCTTCCTGGTCATCGTGTTCTGGTCGCCGGACGGCGTGCTCGGCCTGTGGGCGCGTTGGCGCGAGCGGGCGCGCAGCCGCGATCCGCTGACCGGCCGGCCGCGAGAGGACGTGTGATGGCGGAAACCGTCGCCCAGCGCCTGTCCTCGGCCGGAGCGGCCAACGCGCTCGAGCTGCGCGGCGTATCCCGCATGTTCGGCGCGCTCGCCGCGCTCAGCGACATCACCATGACGGTTCGCCCCGGCGAACGCCGCGCCGTGCTCGGCTCGAACGGCGCCGGCAAGACGACGCTGTTCAACTGCATCACCGGCGATTTCCTGCCGACATCGGGTACGATCCGGCTGTTCGGCGAAGACGTCACCGCCTTCCCCGCCTACGAGCGCATCCGCCGGGGGCTTCGCCGGACGTATCAGATATCGCTTCTGTTCGGCGGCCTGACCGTCCTCGACAACATCTATCTGGCTTGCCGGGGCGTCTCGCGCGGCCGGTTCTCGCTGCTCAGGCCGCGGCGCAACGACGCCCTGATGCAGGCGGCCGAGGAACTGCTGACCGCCGTTCACCTGACGCCGGCGCGCGATACGCTCGTCGCCGAGCTGTCCTACGGCCAGCAACGCCAGCTGGAAATCGCGCTGGCGCTAGCCGGCGCGCCGCGCTTCATCCTGTTCGACGAGCCCGCCGCCGGGCTGTCTCCGGCCGAACGGCGCGAGCTTATCGACATCCTCTCCGGGCTGCCCGAGCACATCGGATACATCATCATCGAGCACGACATGGACGTCGCGCTGCGCGTCTCCGAGCGCGTGACGATGATGCACAACGGACGCATCTTCAAGGAAGGCAGCCCGGAGGAAATCGAGGAAGACCCGGAAGTCCAGGCGCTCTATCTGGGAGGCGCCCATGGCTGAACGCGAACGCACCGGCACGCCGGTACTCGAGATCCGGGGACTGAACGTCTACTACGGCGCCTCGCACGCCCTGCAGGGCGTGGAGCTCAAGCTCCAGGGCGGCGCGCTTGCCGTCGTGGGCCGCAACGGCATGGGCAAGACGACGCTGTGCAAGGCGATCATGGGCCTGGTGCCGATCGCGTCGGGCTCGATCCGGTTTTCCGGCCAGGAACTCGCCGGACGCACGCCGGCCGAGATCGCCCGCCTCGGCATCGGCTACGTGCCGCAGGGCCGACGCCTGTGGCGCTCGCTGACGGTCGACGAGCATCTGCGCATGGTCTCCACCGGCCACGCCGGCGCCTGGACGGTGGAGCGGATCTACTCGACGTTTCCGCGGCTCGCCGACCGGCGCAACAACGGCGGCGGCCAATTGTCGGGCGGCGAGCAGCAGATGCTCGCAATCGCCAGGGCGCTCCTGCTCAACCCGCAGCTCCTCGTCATGGACGAGCCGACCGAGGGCCTCGCCCCGGTCATCGTCGCCCAGCTCGAGGAACTTCTTATCAATCTCGCCGAATCCGGTGACGTCGACGTCCTACTGATCGAGCAGAATATCGGCGTGGCCACCGAGGTCGCGCCCGAGGTCGCGATCATGGTCAACGGGCGCATCAACCGGATCATCGACTCCGGCCAGCTATCCGGCGACCGCGACTTGCAGCAGCGGCTTCTTGGCGTGGGCCGTCATGCCCATGACGAGACGCCCGACGTCGAAACGCCGACGCGTCGGTCGGAAACCGAGCGCGGCGCCGCGCCCGAGCACGCCGTGCAACGCGTCTACATTTCGAATCCCAAGCCGCCGACGCGCTGGTCGCAGCCGGTTCCGGTGCGCCAGATCGAACAGGCGGCGCGCATCGTGTCTGCGGGACGGGCGCCGGGGATGGATGCCGCCTTGCCGCACGCCGAGCTGAGACCGCTGGCCTCGCCCGGCGAGAACGTCGTGCTGGTCGCCGGCACCCTCGACACCAAGGGCGCGGAACTGCGGTTCATCCGCGACGTGATCCGTGAGCACGGCCTGCCGGTGCGCATGGTCGACCTTTCCACCTCCGGCCGCCATTCCGGCGCGGAGGTCCCCGCGCATCAGGTCGCCGCCTTCCATCCGCGCGGCGCCAGCGGCGTGTTCACCCATGATCGCGGCGAGTCGGTGGCCGGCATGACGCTGGCGTTCGAGCGCTGGGTGGCGCGGCAAAGCGGCATCGCCGGGATCATTTCGGCGGGCGGGTCCGGCGGGACCGCGATCGTCGCACCGGCCATGCGCGCGCTTCCGGTGGGCACGCCCAAGCTGATCGTCTCGACCGTGGCGTCCGGCGACGTGCGCCGCTATGTCGGGCCGTCCGACATCACCATGATGTACTCGGTCGCCGACGTGCAGGGCCTGAATTCGATCACCCGGCAGGTCCTGCGCAACGCGGCGGCGGCCATGGCCGGGATGGTCCGCGACCGGCGCGAGCACGCACGGCGGGAGTCGGGCGGCGTGAAGCCGGCGGTGGGCCTGACCATGTTCGGCGTGACCACCCAGTGCGTCAGGCAGGTGGCCGATGCGCTGGAGACGGATTACGACTGCCTTGTGTTCCACGCGACCGGCATCGGCGGTCAGTCGATGGAGAAACTCATCGACGGTGGCCAGATCCGCGCGGTGATCGACATCACCACGACCGAGATCTGCGACATGATTGCCGGGGGAATCTTCCCGGCCACCGAGGATCGCTTCGGCGCGATCATCCGCACGCGCATCCCCTATATCGGCTCGTGCGGCGCCCTCGACATGGTCAACTTCGGCGTCCCGGACACCGTTCCGGAGAAATACCGGCACCGTACCTTCTACCATCACAATCCGCAGATCACCCTGATGCGCACGACGCCGGAGGAGAACGCGGAGATGGGCCGCTGGATCGGCAACCGTCTCAACGAGATGGAAGGCCCGGTCCGATTCTTTCTGCCCGAAGGCAGCGTTTCGCAGCTCGACGAACCCGGGCAGCCGTTCCACGATCCGGCAGCCGACAAAGCCCTGTTCGATGCCCTGGAGCAGACGGTTCGCCAGACCGCGAGCCGGCAGCTGGTGCGGCTTCCCCACAACATCAACGATCCCGCGTTCTCCGCCGAGCTGGTCTCGACGTTCCGGTCTCTGCACGGCTCGACGCGGCCGAAACCCAGACGAGCATCGAGGTAGACGCCGGACATGCCGATCGAACGCACGAAGATCCTCGAAAGGTTCCGCGCCATGATCGATCGCGGCGAACCGATCATCGGCGGCGGGGCCGGAACCGGCCTGTCGGCGAAATGCGAGGAAGCCGGCGGCATCGACCTGATCGTGATCTACAATTCCGGGCGCTACCGCATGGCCGGGCGCGGCTCGTTGGCCGGGCTCCTGGCCTACGGCGACGCGAACCAGATCGTGGTCGATATGGCCGCGGAGGTGCTGCCGGTCGTCGAACGCACGCCCGTGCTCGCCGGCGTGAACGGCACCGACCCTTTCCGGGTCATGGACGTCTTCCTCGACGAATTGAAGCGGATCGGCTTCTCCGGCGTCCAGAACTTCCCGACGGTCGGGCTTATCGACGGCACCTTCCGCGCAAACCTGGAAGAGACCGGCATGTCCTACGGGCTGGAGGTCGACATGATCGCCAAGGCCCGGGCCAAGGACATGCTGACCACGCCCTACGTATTCAACGAGGATGACGCCGCGGCGATGGCCATGGCGGGCGCCGATATCATCGTCTGCCACCTGGGCCTGACGACCGGCGGCTCGATCGGCGCCGAGACCGCGCTGAAGCTCGAGGACTGCCCGGCCAGGGTCGATGCCTGGGCCGAGGCCGCGCTCAAGGTCAACAAGGACGCGATCGTGCTCGTCCACGGCGGACCGGTGGCGATGCCGGACGACGCACGCTTCGTCTTGAACGAAACCCGCAACTGCCACGGCTTCTACGGCGCCTCCTCGATGGAGCGCCTGCCGACCGAGGTTGCGCTGACGGAACAAACGCGCCGGTTCAAGGAAATCGGCGGGATGCTTGGGTAACGGCAGGAGGCGGCCGTGACGCAGCCGCTGCCGGTTCGGGAGGAAAGACCATGACTGGACAGATCATTGGCCAGATCATCCTTTGGCTCATAGTCGCGGTCGTCGCGATCGCCATCATCTACTGGGTGATGAATCGCCTCTATCGCCGCTCGACCAAGGAAGTGGCTTTCGTCAGAACCGGTTTCCTCGGCGAGAAGGTCGTCATCGACGGCGGCGCCTTCGTCTGGCCGATCGTCCACGACATCACGCCGGTGAACATGAACACCGTGCCGCTGGAGATCATCCGCGCCAAGGAGCAGGCACTGATCACCCGCGACCGCATGCGCGTCGACGTCGAGGCCGAATTCTACATCCGGGTGAAGCCGGCCAAGGAGGCCGTCTCCCGCGCCGCCGCCACGCTCGGCCGCCGCACCCTGGATACCGAATATCTGTTCAACCTGCTGTCGAGCCGCTTCGAGTCCGCGCTGCGCGCCGTCGCCGCCGACATGACCATGGCGGAGATGCACGAACAGCGCGGCGCCTACGTCACCCGCGTGAAGGAAGCCGCCTTCGAGGACATGGCGACCAACGGACTGGAGCTCGAGTCCGTCGCCATCATGGACATCGACCAGACGAGCCTCGAATTCTTCAATCCCTCGAACCGCTTCGACGCCGAAGGTCTGACCGCCCTCATCAAGGATATCGAGGACCGCCGGAAGCTGCGCAACGACATCGAGCAGGACTCGATGATCCAGATCAGGGCGCGGAACCTGGAGGCGGAAAAGGAAGCCCTCTCGATCGAACGGGAGAGCGAGGAGGCCCGCCTCCTGCAGGAACGCGACGTCGAGTTCCGCCGTGCCCAGCAACGCGCCGAACTCGCCCGTGAAAGGGCCGAGCGCGAGCGCGAGGCCGAGGAAGCGCAGATCAGTGCCCGCGAGGTCATCGAGCGCGCGCGCATCGTCACGGACCAGTCGATCACCGCGTCACGGATCGAGTCGGAGCGCGTAACGCGTCAACGCGAGATCGAGCGGCAGCAGGCAATTGATTCCGCCGAGATCAAGTCCCGCGAAGAAACGGAGAAGGCCCGCATCCTGCAGGAGCGGGCGGTCCAGGAATCCCGCATCGTCAACGAGCAGGAGACGCAGGCCCGCGAGATCACCCGTCGCCGGACCATCGAAGAAGCGGAAATCGCGGCGCGCGAAGCGACCGAGCGCGCTCGTATCGAGCAGGAGCGCGCCGTTCAGGAGGCTCGCATCGCCAACGAGCAGGAGACGCAGGCCCGCGAGATCACCCGTCGCCGGACCATCGAAGAAGCGGAAATCGCGGCGCGCGAGGCAACCGAGCGTGCCCGTCTCGAACAGCAGCGGGTCGTCGAGGAGACCCGCATCGCGCAGGAACTCGCCGTTACCGACGCCCGTATCGCCAGCGAAGAGGAAACCCGCCGGCGCGAGATCGAGCGCAACCGCGCCGTGGAGGCCGCCGAAATCGCCGCGCGCGAAGCGACCGAGAAGCTGCGCATTGCCGAAGCGGCGGGGGTCAACGAGGAGCGCATCTCGACGGATCGCCGTATCCGCGAGCTGGAAATCGAGCGTCAGCGCGTGCTCGAGGAAGCCGAGATTGCCGCCCAGCAGGCGACGGAAGCCGCGCGCATCGCCCGCGAGAAGCGGATCGCCGCCGAACGCATCGCCTACGAACAGGACGTGCGGGAACGCGAGATCGCGCGGACCCGCGCTGTGGACGTGGCCGAACTCGCCGCCCGCCAGACCGTTGAGGCCCAGCGCATCGACATCGACGCGAAGATCGATCAGGACCGCATCGCCCGACGCGAGGAAACCGTGCTCGCCGAGACGGCCGCCGCGCTGAAGACGGAAGCGGCCGGGATCGATCGGCAGAAGAAGATCGATGCGGACCGTATTGTCGCGGAGCTGGAAACCCGTTCCCGCGAGATCGAGCGCAACGAGAACATCGAGGCCCAGGAAGTCGCCTCCCGCCGCCAGGTCGACCGGATCCGGATCGAGAAGGAGCTCGAGACGTCGCGTGAAAAGGTCCAGCGGGACGAAGAGCTGCGCAACCTGGAAATCGCCCGCAACAAGGTTCTGGACGAGGCCGCGATCGCTGCAGAACAGGCGGTCGAAGCGGCACGCATCTCGCAGAAGCGGACGCTCGACGCCGAGCGGATCGCCGCGGAGCAGGCGGTACGCGAACGCGAGATCGCCCGCGAGGAAGCCGTCGAAGCGATCGACCTCAAACGCCGCGACGCCGTCGAGCGCCAGCGCATCGAGGTCGAACTGGGGCTGGAACAGGAGCGGATCGCCTCGCAGAAGGAACGCGAGGTCCTCGACATCAAGCGCAAGAAGGACGTCGAGGAAGCCGACGAATCCCGCATCATCGAGATCGCCGCGATCAAGGGCCAACGCGCCGAGGCCGACGCCAAGCTGCGCCGGACAGAGATCGTGGCGACGCGCGACGTCGAGACCACCGACGTGCAGCGCGAGCAGGCCATCGAGGCGGCGCGGCTGGAACGGCGGCGCTCGCTCGAACAGCTCGAAATCGCTCGCGTGCAGGCCCTGCGGGAGGCCGAGATCGCGTCCAACGAGGATATCGAACGGGCCCGGATCGCCTCAGAGCGCGGCCTCGACGACGCCCGCATCGGCCACGAGACCGAGCGGCGACGCCTGGAGGTGCAGCGCGAGCGCGACGTGGAAACCGCGAAGATGGAGAAGGCCATCGCGCTCTACCAGAAGTCGCTGGAGGAGACGGCAGCCCAGATCGAGGCCGATGTCGCCAGGGCACGCGCGGCCGAAGCCGAAGAGCTGGTCAAGACGACCCGTGAAACCGAAGAGGCCAATCGCCGCAAGACAATCGACGTACTGATGGCCCAGAAGACCGCCGAGCAGGAGAAGATCGCCGCGGCAGCCGAGAAGGTACGCCGTGCCGTCGAAGCGGAGGCGCAGCGCCTGATCAACGAAGCGGAGAACGTGCTCACGGACGGCGCCCGCGCCTCGCTGTTCAAGCGCAAGCTGCTCGACCGCGTCGAGGGCATCGTCGCCGCGTCGGTCAAGCCGCTGGAGAAGATCAACGACATTCGTATCGTGCAGATGGACGGCCTCACGCAGGGCGACGGCGGTCGCGGCGGAAGCCCGACGGACGAGGTGATCAACTCGGCCCTGCGCTACCGCGTACAGGCGCCGCTGATCGACAGCCTCCTGTCGGAGATGGGCATAGAAGGCTCGAACCTCGCCAAGCAGGCAGGCCTGATCCGCGAGGCCTCGGACATGCAGCGCATTTCCAAAGAGGCCGGACGGTCGTCGGACGGCGGCGGTGACGGCGGCCCATCGGGAGGGGATTCCTCCGGTGGGGGCGCGTCGGGCGGCGGCTCTGGCGGCGGGTCGAGCGGCGGATTCCGCTCTCGCCGCGGCCGGAAAGGCGAATAAGCCATGGCCCGCGTGTACATATCGAGCGTAATCGCCGCGCCCACCGCCCGGGTCTGGGAGCGCGTGCGGGACTTCAACGGCCTGCCGCGCTGGCACCCGGCGATCCGCGAAAGCCGTATCGAGAACGGTGAGCCGTCCGACAAGGTCGGCTGCGTACGCGACTTTCGCCTGCAGAACGGCGACCGCATCCGCGAAAAGCTGCTCGGCCTGTCGGATTACGACTACTTCTGCACCTACTCGATCCTCGAAAGCCCGATGCCGCTGACCGACTACATCGCGACATTGCGGCTGACGCCGGTAACCGACGGCGACAGGACGTTCGCCGAATGGTCGGCCGAGTTCGAGTGCGCCCCGGACGCCGCGACGGATCTCGTCGCCGGCATCGGCCTGAATGTCTTCCAGGCCGGGTTCGACAGCCTCAAGCGGCACTTCGGAGGCTAGGCCACGCCATGGTGAAGGTGGTCAAGAGCACGATCATGGACGCCCCCGTCGAGGCGGTATGGGAGGTGCTTCGCGACTTCAACGGTCACGACCAATGGCACCCGGCGGTCGCCGACAGCGCCATCGAGCGCGGCCTGCCCTCCGACAAGATCGGCTGCGTACGGCGTTTCCATCTGGTCGACGGCTCGGAGCTGCGCGAGCAGTTGCTGACACTGTCGGACGCGGACATGGCGTTTTCCTACTGCCTGTTGGATACGCCGGTGCCGCTGCTCAACTACGTCGCCCATGTCCGGCTAGTACCGGTGACGGACGGCGACCGGGCCTTCTGGTACTGGGAGTCGCGGTTCGACACGCCCGCCGGACGCGAGGAGGAACTCGCGACCATGGTCGGCGAACAGATCTACGAGGGCGGCTTTGCCGCCGTGCGCGAGCATATGGGCCTCGCGCCGGCCGAGACGGGAGAAGCGTGATGCCAGTACGCGTCGAAACCTACGCGGGCCTGGACGAAGCGGCCCGATCCCTCGCCGCCAATTCCGCGGCACGGTTCTTCGCCGGCGGAACATTGCTCATGAGGGCCGTCAACGAGGCGAACCCGTCGTTCGATACCCTCATCCGGGCGACCGATCCGGCCCTCAAGGACATCCGCCCCGAGGGCGATGCCATCGTCGTCGGCGCCGCCTGCACCATGAACGAGATCATGGCCCACCGCGAGCTGGCCTTCCTTGCCCCCGTCGCGCGCGGTATCGGCGGACCGGCCGTGCGCACCGCAGCGACGATCGGCGGCAACCTCTTCGCCCGGTCCCCCTTCGGCGAGATGACCACGGCGTTGCTCGCGCTCGGCGCGACGATCCACTTCGCCGGCCATGGTGACCAGGTCGTGATCGACGAGTTTCTTTCGAACCGGGACCGCTATCGCAACCAGATCGTCCGATCCGTCAGCGTTCCCCGGATCAGCGATCCCAGCGCGTTCCGCTTCCTCAAGGTGACGCGGGTCAAGCCGAAAGGCGCAGCCCTGATCTCGATCGCCGCGAGGATCGGCAGACCCGGCGGCGGCGAGACCCGCATCGCCTTCAACAACATGAACCCGGTGCCGACCCGCGCCCTTGCCGCCGAGCAGGCCTTGCAAGGCGGAAGCCTCGACGAGGCAAGCGTGTCGCGCGCCGCATCGCTGGCAACCGACGGCATGAACCCGCCGACCGACGCGCTGGCAAGCGACTGGTACCGCCGGGAGGTGGCGCCGGTCCATCTCAGGCGCTTGCTTCTGGGGAGGGCCTGAGCAATGGCTAAGAAACCCGTTCAGTTCCGCCTCAACGGCGACGAGAAGGCCGCCTTCGTCGAGGATGGACAGAACCTACTCGACGTACTTCGCCGCGGGGTCGGCGACCTGACCCCGAAATACGGCTGCGGCCAGGGCACCTGCGGCACCTGCACCGTCCTCATCGACGGCGAGCCGCGCCTGTCCTGCCTGACGCTGGCGGAGACGGTCGACGGCCATGCCGTCACCACCGTGGCGGGACTTGCCGACGGCGCGGCTTTGCATCCGCTGCAGGATGCCTTCATGCGCCACTTCGCGGCCCAGTGCGGCTACTGCACGCCGGGCATGCTGATCGCCGCGAAGGCGCTGCTCGACCGCAACCCGCGCCCGACCCGCGAAGATGTCGTCGAGGCAATCTCGGGCAACATCTGCCGGTGCACCGGCTACGAAGCGATCATCAACGCAATCCTCGATGCCGCGAACGCCGCATCGGGATCTAGCTACGCGCGAGGCTGACATGGCGATCGAGTTTCGAAAGGAATTGTTCGCCGACGAGCGCGACGACAATCTCAACGAGATCGGCAAGCCGACCCAGCGCCAGGACATGATGGGCCACGTCACCGGCCGGTCGCCGTTCTACGACGACCACCTGTTCGACGGACTGCTGCACCTGCGCTGCGTCAGGAGCCCGCATCACCACGCCCGCATCCGATCGATCGACACGTCGGAAGCCGAACGGATGCCGGGGGTGAAACGGATCGTGCTCGGTAAGGACGTACCGAACAATCTCAATACGCTGTTGAGCCTGCTCGACTTTGGTCTCGACGACGAGCCGCTCATCTCGACGAAGAAGGTCGCCTACAAGGGCGAGCCCGTCGCCGCAGTCATCGCCGAGACGGAGCGCCAGGCGCGCGACGCCTGCGCCAAGGTCCGCGTCGACTGGGAAGTTCTGCCGCACGTCCTCGACGTCGAGGAGGCGATCAAGTCCGGCGCGCCCTCGGTCAACGAGACCTATCCGAAGAACGCCTTCGTCTACCACGGCAAGTACGACCACCAGAAGCTGCGCTACGGCGACGTCGAGGCGGCGTTCCGCACCGCCGATCACGTGATCGAAGGCCGCTACCAGATGTCACCGATCGAGCAGGCGCCGACCGAGACCTGCGGCGCGATCGCGGCGCCGGAAACGAACGATCGCTACGTCTGCTACACCAGCACGCAGGCGCTGTTCTTCTCGCTCGGCACGGCCTCCAAGCTGCTCAACATGCCATCGAGCCGGTTGCATTTCATCGGCGGCACGGTTGGCGGCGGCTTCGGCGGCAAGGTCGACAGCCTGCACGAGCCGCTGGCGATCCTCGGCACCATGCTCACGGGCCGACCGGTCAAGTACATGTTCGACCGCGTCGAGGAGATGCAGGTCGGGGCGCCGCGCGGGGCCGAGCGCTGGTACATCAAGGACGGCGTCATGAACGACGGGCGCCTCGTCGCCCGCCAGTTCCGCGGCTATTTCGACTCCGGCGCCTACACGCGACTATCGAGCTACGCGATCATCAAATGCGTCGGCCACCTGCCCGGCCCCTACACGATCCCGAATGTTCATGCCGACGTCTATTGCGTCTTCACCAACCGCACGCCGGCAACCGCGATGCGCGGTTTCGGCATCACCGGCGTCGACTTCGCCATCGAAGCGCATATGGACAAGGTGGCCGAAGCCGTCGGCATGGACCCGATCGAGCTGCGCATTCTCAACGCCTACCGCGACGGCGACATGAAGGCGCACCGGCGCCTCGCCAAGAACACCGCGCTGGTAGAGTGCTGCCAGGTCGCCGCCGAAAAGGCGTCGTGGCGGATCCACGACACAGCCCGGCGCGAAACCTCGCTGACCGGAGGCGGCGGCGAGCGCGGCCAGATCCCGAACTATACGGCGCTCGACGAGAACGGCCGCATCGAGGGCTACGCCCATCAGAGCTATGCGGCGAGCGGCCAGCCGACCGACCAGGCTGCCCCGGTTCAGCCGGCACCCGTGCAGCCCTCGCCTCCCCCGGTTTCCCAACCGGCGGCGCCGAGCGCGCCACCACCCGCATCGACCCCGCCTTCACCGACACCGCCCTCCCCGGCACCGGCTCCCGCGCAGCCGGCGCCTTCCCAGGGCACGACCCGCGCACCACTGCGGTTCTCGTCTGTTTCCGGCCTGAGGAGACGCTGACATGGCAAAACACCGCGGCAAGGGCTTTGCCTGCATCAACTATCCGATCGGCATGAATCTCGGCGGCGATCCGAGCCAGGCCCTGGTCCACTCCAATCCCGACGGCAAGTTCATGGTCGCCCTGTCCTCGATCGACCTGGGGCAGGGCATGAAGTCCGTTTCCCGCCAGATCGCCGCCGAAACGCTCGGCGTTCCGGTCGAGGACGTCTATGTCGACACCGCCGACAGCGACACCGGCCCCCATTGCATGGGCTCTTTCGCCTCGCGCGGCACGCACCGTGTCGGGAACGCGGTCATCCAGGCGGCGCAGGAGGCCCGCGCGGTGATGCTGGAGGCCGCTGCGGAGGAGCTTGAGGTCAACGCGTCGGACCTGGAGACGGACGGCAAGGGCAATATCCAGGTAAAGGGCGCGCCATCGCGCTCGATCACCACCGCGGCGGCCTGCGGCGCCGCCCAGTTCAAGCAGGGCAAGACGGTGTCGGGACGCGGCATCTTCCTGATCCCGATGTCGGACGTCAGCCCCGAGACCGGAGAAATGACACCGGTTTCCTGCTTCGCGCATGCCGCCCTAATCGCGGAAGTGGAGGTGGACGACGAGACTGGTGAGCTGTCTGTGATCGAGATCAACAGCGCCTACGAAGTCGGCCGGGCGCTCAATCCCAAGCTGGTGGAGCAGCAGCTTACCGGCGGGGCGTGGATGGGGATGAGCCACGCCGCCTGGGAAACGACCGAGCCCTATTATCCCGACCGCTCGCACGGGCCGGTGGACTTCAACACCTATACGATGCCCGGTCCCGGCGACATCGCACCGCACAACATCGCCGTGCTGGAACGCCCGGCCGAGGACGGCCCCTATGGCGGCAAGGGGCCGGGGGAGATGTGCGCCAATCCCGTCCTGCCGGCGGTCGCCAACGCCGTCTACAACGCTGTGGGCGTGCGAGTCGACGATCTGCCGATCACGCCCGAGAAGATCCTGCGGGGCCTGAAGGCCAACGGCGGCGCACGGCCGCAGGCGCGGCGGTAGGAAGGCAAGAAGCGGTGGCGATCACGCGGTCCATCGTCGGCATCGACAGCCCGGACGCCCTCACGGCGGCCCTGCAGGCCGCGCAGTATCTCGCCGGCGACGAGCTCGCGACCGCCGCCTATCTGGCGCTCGCCCTCGGCAAGCCGCTCCTGCTGGAGGGCGCGCCCGGCGTCGGCAAGACGGAAGCGGCGAAGGCGATCGCCTCCGTGCTCGGGCGTCAGCTCGTCCGCCTGCAATGCTACGAGGGCATCGACGCGGCGGCCGCGCTATACGAATGGAACTATCCGCGGCAGATGCTGGCGATCCGGCAGGCGGGCGACGAATACGTCAACATCTACGCCGACGACTTCTTGATTTCACGGCCGATGATGGAGGCCCTGCGCAATCCCAGGGACACCGTTCTGCTGATCGACGAGGTCGACCGTTCCGACCACGAATTCGAAGCCTTCCTGCTCGAGTTCCTGTCGGACTTCTCGATCTCGATCCCCGAGCGCGGCACGATCCGCGCGGAGGAAAATCCGGTCGTGGTGCTCACGTCCAACCGGACGCGCGAGCTGCACGAAGCCCTGCGTCGCCGCTGCGTCTACTGCTGGATCGGCTATCCGGCGCCGGAGCGCGAGGCGCAGATCGTGATGATGCGCGCCAGCGCGGTCGCGCGCGACACCGCAGACAAGGTGGTCCGCGCCGTCGGGGCGCTCAGGGACGAACCGCTCGCCAAGCCGCCGGGCGTCGCCGAGACGGTGGAGTGGGCGGAAGCGGCCACGGTCCTGCACGAACAGGGCGCACCGTGGCCCCAGGCGTTCAGACGCGCAATCGGCGTGGCGCTCAAGGACCAGGACGACATCACCTTTCTCAGCGACCGGCTCGACGCGCTGCTGCAGGAGGCGGCGGCATGAGCACGGCCTCCAGCCTCCCCCGCGCGGCCGAGCCGTTCATCGCCTTCGCGCAGGCGCTCAGGGCGAACGGATTCGCCGTCGCGCCGGAACAGACGCAGGACTTCATCGCCGGCGTCGGGCTGCTCGGCCCGCGCGGCATGCAGGACATTCACAGGGCGGCAGTCGCCACCCTCGCCCCGCCGCCGGAGCGCCGGGACGAATTCGATGCCCTGTTCCGCATGGTCTTCCTCGGCCAGACGATCGCGGCGGCCGCGCAGGCGGGAGACGAGGACGAGGTCCAGGCCTACGACGCCCGCGAGGGAGGGGCGGAGCCGCCCGAGGCGGAGGAGACGGAGGAGTCCGGCGGCGAGGCATCTGGCGCCGAAATCCTGTCGCGGCGCGCCTTCGGCGAGCGTGAGGATACGGCCGCCCTCGTCCGCCTGCGCCGGTCGGCGCCGGAAGCGCTGCCACGGCGCCGCTCGCGCCGGCGCGTGACTGCGAAGTCCAGCGGACAGCCGGACCTGCGGCGCGCCTTGCGCCAGGCGGTGCGCCGCGACGGCGAACTGCTGCAACTGCCCACCCGCGAGCGGGCCTTGCGCCAGCGCCGCGTGCTGCTGCTTATCGACGTGTCGGGGTCGATGAAGGCGGAGACCGAGGGCGCGATGCGTTTCGCGCACGCGCTGATGCGCGCGGCCGAGCGCTATGAGGCCTTCACCATCGGCACGCGCCTTACCCGGGTCACGCCGGCGCTTCGGCACCGCAATCCCGACCAGGCACTGGCCAATGCCGCGGGACTAGTCGCGGACTGGGACGGCGGCACCCGGATCGGCGACGCTCTCCAAGCATTCCTGGCGGTCCCGCGCTTCGCGGGCTTCGCGCGCGGCGCGCTGGTCATCGTCGTGTCCGACGGCCTCGAGCGTGGCGATCCCGCGACGCTGAACGAGGCGATCGCGCGGCTGCGGCGACTTGCCTGGAAGATTCTGTGGCTGACCCCTCTGGCAACACCGAGCACAGCGTTCGTGCCCCGGACGGAGGCCATGGAGGGGATCGCCCCGCACGTCACCCGTTTCGGCAGCGCGGCCGGCATCGCGGCGATGTGCGAGGAAGTCCTCCAGTTCGCCGGGAGGGCGGCCTAATGCGGATTGTCGACGCACACCATCACATCTGGCGCCAGACCGATCTGCCATGGCTGCTCGGGCCCACCCAACCGCGCATCTTCGGCCCCTATGACGGCATCAAGCGCGACTACCCGATCGAGGAATTCCTCGACGACATCGCCGACACCGGTGTGACCAAGTCGGTCTACGTGCAGGCGAACTGGGCCCCGAACTGGTTCGTCGACGAGGTCGCCTGGGTGCAGGACACCGCTAACCGCACGGGATGGCCGCACGGCATCGTCGGCTTCTGCAACATGAGCCAGCCGGACGCGCGCGCCGATCTCGACCGGCTGGCGTCCTTTCCGCTGATGCGCGGCATCCGCCAGCAGTTCCACTGGCACCAGAATCCGCTCTATCGCTTCGCACCGACCCCCGACGTCGCCCGCGACCGGGATGTCCAGCGCAACGTCGCGCGGCTCGCCGACTACGGCTGGACGTTCGATCTGCAGGTGTTCCCGGGCCAGATGGACAGCGCCTGTGAACTCGCCGACGCCTGTCCTGACGTGACCTTCGTGCTGCAGCACGCCGGCATGCTGGAAGACCTGTCCGACGACGGCCGGGCGACATGGCGGGCCGCCATGAAGAAGCTGGCCAAACGGCCCAACGTCGTCACCAAACTGTCCGCCTTCGGCACCTTCATCCATCGCAATGACGCGGACCACATCGCCTGGATGGTGAAGGAGACGGCCGCGATCTTCGGTGCCAAGCGCTGCCTGTTCGGCTCGAACTTCCCAATCGAGAAGCTCTGGACGAACTACAGCACGCTTCTCGACGCGTATCTGGCCGCGACCGCCGACATGAGCGAGGCGCGCAGGACCGCGATCTTCCACGACACAGCAAGCCGGATCTACCGGCTGTGAGCGAACAGACGCCAAAGGGAGGGAATCGACATGGCGCTTGAAATCCAAATCCTCGACTATGGGGACATAGAGCTCGAGTCGAGCTTCCTGGTGCTCGGCCGCGACTGCGGCCGCACGCGGCGCGTCTACACCTACGGCTTCCTGATCACCGGGGGCAAATACCCGATCGTCGTCGACACCGGCTATCGCGACAACGCGATCATGGAGACGCTCGGCATGCGCGGCCTCCAGTTCCACGAGAACATGATCGAGAACCAGCTCGCCCGGCACGGACTGAAGCCCGGCGATATCCGCTATGTCTGTCACACCCACCTGCATATCGACCACGCCGGCAAGGACGACCATTTCCCGATGACCACCACCGTGGTCCTCAATCGCCGCGAACTCGAGCATTCGGTGTCGGGCCTCATGCACCCGCAATACCCGAAGCCGGACATCCAGCACCTGATCGAACGGCTGCACACCAAGGACGCGCTCCGGCTGGAGGACACGGAGCTCACCGGCGAGATCGAGCTGATCCCCGGCGTGACGCTCGACTGGGCCGGCGCCCATACCGAGGGCTCCATGAACATCCATGTGGAGACGGCCGAGGGCCGGGCGACGATCTGCGGCGACGTGATCTACGACTTCAACGACCAGGTCGTGAATCCGCTGAACGAAATCCACAATCACGAGCCCCGCGTCACCGGCAACCATTCGGTGTCGAAGCGCGAGGAGAAGGCGGCCATCAAGAAGCTGCTGAACGGATCGAAGTTCCTGCTCCCCATCCACGACCGTCCGGCCAAGATCGAGGCGGATCAGGTCGTCGGCCGCCTCGGCATGCAGGTTCCCGGTCCGATCACCGAGACCGTTCCGCGCCGTGAGTGGTTTCCCGCCTGACCGACCGCATTGTTGAGGGAGGACCCGTCATGGCCCACGAAGCGCTGCGGCCGGAGTTCCGCAACCTGATCGACGAACACGCGCCGGTGCGCCAGATCGGCACAGGCTTCACGTTCACCGAGGGGCCGATCTGGCACCCCCGCGATCACTACCTGCTGTTTTCCGACATGCCGGCCGACGTCAGACGCCGCTGGGACCGGTCGGGCGTGCGCGAGGTCATGCGGCCCTCCAACAAGGGCAACGGCATGACCTACGATGCCGGCCTGAACCTGCTGGTCTGCGAGCATTCGACGTCCTCGGTGGCGCGATTCACACCGGACGGGCGCCGCGAGGTGCTGGCCTCCCATTTCGAGGGCAAGGAGCTCAACAGTCCGAACGACCTGTGCGTCGGACCCGACGGCTCGATCTACTTCACGGACCCCTGGTACGGGCGAATGCCCCACTACGGGGTGGAGCGGCCGCGCGAACTCGGCTGGCAGGGCGTGTTCCGCATCCGGCCGGGACGCGAGGGCCGCGACCCGGACCTGCTCGTCGACCGCTTCATGTTCTCGATGCCGAACGGGCTGTGCTTCTCGCCGGATGGCAGGCTGCTCTACGTCAACGATACCGAGCAGACCAACATTCGGGTCTTCGACGTCGAGGCGGACGGATCGCTGCGCAACGGCCGCATTTTCGCCTCCGGCATCAAGGACAGCCTGAAACCGGGCGTGCCCGACGGCATGAAATGCGACCAGTCCGGCAATGTCTGGGTCACGGCGCCGGGCGGCCTGTGGGTCTACAACCCGCAGGGCCAGCTGATCGGCAAGGTATCGATCCCCGAACTGCCCGCGAACCTGCATTGGGGCGGCGAGACCTGGCGCACGCTCTTCGTCTGCGCCAGCACGTCCGTCTATGCCGTCGACACGATCATCGGACCGTGCAACGAACCGTTCATGCGCGCCGACGCGGGCAGCGGACCGACGGCATCTGTTCCTGCATCCGGCGGCTCCGGCGCGGCGCCCTCCCCGGCCGCCGACACAAGCCTCAGCCTCGATCCCTCGCGCTGCGCGCTCATCATCCAGGACATGCAGAACGACGTGGTGATGGACGGCGGCGCCTTCGCCGAATCCGGATCGCCGCAGCACTGCCGCGAGCAGAACGCCATCGCCAATGCCGCGCGTCTGGCCGAGCACTGCCGCAGACTCGGCATTCCGGTGATCCACGTCTGGTTCGTATGCCCGCCCGGCCACGCCGGGGTCACGCTCAACGCGCCGCTTTTCGAAGGCCTCGTCGAGGCCAACGCCATGGTCGAGGGCAGCTGGGGCGCGCAGCCGGTTCCCGGTCTCGAGGCTAGGCCCGGCGATCACGTCGTGCGCAAGACGCGAATGAGCGCCTGGGAGGGCACCAACCTCGAGACGATCCTCAAGGCACAGGGCCGCGACATCCTGATCGAGACCGGCGCGTGGACCAATATGTCGATCGAGCACACGGCGCGCACCGGTGCCGACAAGGGCTATGTGATGATCATTCCGGAAGACGCCTGCTCGACAATGAATGCCGACTGGCACCGCGCCTCCATCGACTATGCGATGCAGAACGTGGCCGCCGTGACGAACGTGGACGAGGTGATCCGCGCGCTGGGCGGATAAGCGGGCGGTCAGTTCGCTGCGATCGGGACCGCCGCACGGCCAGGACCAATCGCTGATCTACCGTGCGTCGAGCTGCGCCTTAAGGCGTGCCAGTTCGGCGTCCTGCGGCCTGAGCGCGAGAAGCCTGTCGACGGTATCGCGCGCGCCGTCCCGGTCGCCGGCGTTCAGCTGGTCGCGCAGCAATCCCGCGAGCAGATCGACGTCATAGGGATGGTTCTCCAGGGCCGTCTCCCGGACTTCCCGGGCGGCTTGCGGGTTTCCGAGCGACTCCAGCGCCACCGCATAGACGTGGGCGTAGCGGGCGGATTCGGGCGCTTGTTCGACAGCTTCGGCGAGAAGGGGAAGCGCGTCCTCGCGGCGGCCCTGCCGCACCCGCAGGAGGCCCAGCGCGTGCACCACGGCGGCGTTGTCAGGCTCCGCCAGATAGGCCCGTTCCAGCAGCGTGGCTTCCTCGCTCGTGTTGCCGAGCGCGCGCTGGAGCTCGGCCAGATTGATCATCGCGGGAATGAAATCCGGCGCCAGACGCAGGGCGGTGCGGTACGCGGCCTCGGCCTTGCCGGCATCGCCGCGCTCGGCCCAGTAGCCTCCGAGATTCAGATGGGATTCCGGGCGTTCGGCCGCGGCCAGCTCCGAGGCGACGTACTCGTCCACGGCCGCCTGGTAGGCGCCGCGGCGGTCTCCAAGGAACGTCTCGGCCGGGACCGGCGCCAACACGCGTGCCGCCATGATCCGGACCGAGCGCACCGGATCGTCCAGCAGCGGCGCGGCAAGATCGACACGCGCGTCGGGCTGAATGCCTTCCAGGCTCTCCAGCGCCGCGGCGCGAACCATGGGGTCGGGATCCTCAAGCGAGGCCACGACCGAAGGGCCTGTCACCTCGTCGAGATAGGCGCGCAGCATCTCCACCGCCGTGGCACGTGCGATCGCCGGCTGGTCCCGGTCGGTCGCGAGCGCGGCGAGCCGTTCGCCCGCCCCCGGCGCGCCGGAGCGCCCGAGCGCCAGCGTCTCGCCGAAATGCGGTTCGTTGCGGCGGTCAGGGCCATACCATTCCGCGATCCTGTCCGCGGCCCACGACGCCGCCTTGTCCGAATGACAGCCGGTGCAGGCATCGGGGGCACCCGTCATCGCGGCGAGGTCGGGTCTCGGGATGCGGAAGGAATGATCGCGGCGCGGATCGACGACCATGTAGGTGCGCTCCGGCATGTGGCAGTCGACACAGAACGATCCCGGCTTGCCTTCGTCGTGGAAGTGATGAGCCGGCGAGTCGTAGGCGAGCGGCCTGATGCTGGAGAAGCGTTCCGGCGGCGTCTCGCTGTGGCAGGCGGTGCATACGGCGTTGCCGTCGGCAAGGAGCGCGCCGGAATGGGGCTCGTGGCAGTCCGTGCAGACAACGCCCTTCGCGTTCATCCGGCTCTGCAGGAAGGAGCCGTAGACGTAGACCTCGTCATCGATCTGACCATCCGGAAAGTAGAGACCACCCTGTAGGAGCGACGGCGTGTAGTGATCGAGAAAGGGCTCGCCGGCAACGTTGTGGTCGGTGATCTGCCGCCGTCGCGAGTGGCATTGCGCGCAGGTGCCGATTTGATTTCCGGCTTTCAGATCCGTCACCAGGCCGATATCCGTGCCCGGACCGTAGTCGCCGCCGGCGGGATTTTCCTCGGCCCAGGCGACATGGGCGCTGCCGGGGCCGTGGCAGCCCTGGCAACCGACATTCACGGCCGAATAGGTCGTCTCGTAGCTGTCGGTCTCGAGGTCGTAGTTGCGTCGAAGGTCGGTCGAATGGCAGTCGGCGCAGCGGAAGTTCCAATTGTACTCGCGCCCGGTCCAGTGCAGCGCATCGCCCGGCGCCACCGGCTCCTCCGCGAGATCGAACCACCGCTTCCTCTCGGTATCCCAGGCAACCGACAACGCCTGCAGCCGGCCGCGATCGAGCGCGACGAGATATTGCTGAAGCGGCGTCCAGCCGAATGTGTAGGCGACCTCGAACGTGGCGGTCTTGCCGTCGGGGCCTTCCGTTTCGACGAAATAGCCGCCGTCGCGGCGGAAGAAGCGGTAGTGGCCGGAGGGGCTTTCGAAGGTGACGTCGTCGAAATCGCCGCGAACGGTGTCCTCGGTCGGCGGTTCCATCGCATGGGCATGGTGCGAGTCCGACCAGGCTTCGGTCTCGGCGGCGTGGCAGGTTGCGCAGACGCTGTCCGCCACGTAGTCCGCCCGCTCCGACATTTGAGCGGGCATCGTCGCGGCCGGAACGTCATCCGAGCCGGCGGCATCGCCGGACCAGGCCAAGCCGACCGCGAGGACGAGGAAGACCACGCCGATTGTCCCCCCAAGCAGTGTCCAGGATTCGGAGGATCGAGAGTTCGGCATTTTCGCTACTCTTTGTCTGCCGAACGCGCGTGCCGGCGTCGCAATTTTCGATGACGGAACGTATTCTGGCATGCGGGATCGGTGCTTCCAAGGAATCATGTTTTTGCGAATAAAGTGCTTGGGTCACTCATGTTCGCGCTCCCCCGCCCCGCGTTCGTCTATGTTGGCGGGTCGGCGGCGACGCGATACCTTCATTCTAATAGCGGCGGATTGCCCCAGCGATGATCGATCCGTTCAGACAACAGCGACGATGGCCGATCAGTGTCGCGGGCACGGCGGCAGCGCTCGTCCTGATGCCTGGCATCGGCCTTACCGCGGATCTCGATACCCTCCCGTCAAGCCGGCAAGTCGTCGATCGTTGCGAAGCGCAGGGGTTGCGTACCGTGCCGCAAACCGACATCTGCATGAAGTTCGGCGGTTTCGTGCGGTTCGATATGAGCGCGGTCGGCAGGAACTGGATCGGCACGAACGGATACGTCGTCAAGAACATCGCCGTCGACGGCAATTCCGTCGCCCCGAGTGGCGTCGTGCCAACGATCAACGCCCAATCGCGCAGCGATATCATTGAGATGTACAGCGAGGGCCGACTGCACACCGAAGTGCGCGCGGATACCGAATACGGCACCGTGCGTGGACTCGTCGAAATCGAAGCGACCGACAACGAGACGCGTACCGGAGGGCCTTTCGGCCTGAGGCATGCCTACGTCCAGTTCGGCAACTGGACATTGGGCAAGACGTGGTCGACGTTCCTTCATCAGGCGTCCGGACCGTCCTATTCCGATCCCTACAGTGTCGTCGGCGACAACTCGACGGCCATACGGCGCAACCAGATCCGATATACGCAGACGTTCGGCCGCGAATTCTCGTTTGCCCTCGCCATCGAGGACCAGAACTACAACACGCCGCCGGCGGCGATAGTAGGCCTGGGGCCAAACGTGCCGATCGTTCCCGCGTCGGCGACCGCGTTTTCGGTGTCGAACGACCAAAACAACGTGCCCGACCTGGTGGCGGCCCTGAAATGGGGCAGGGCCGGGACCGGCTCCGCTCAGTTATCCGCCGCCCTGCACCAGAACAGCTACGCCGAGATGCTGACGACCGGCGGGGCGCCGGTGCCGGGGTCGAGGGACACGTCCATGGGTTTCGCGTTTCTGGCGGGCCTCGCGCTCGATCTGCCCAGCGGAGACGGGGACAAGTTCACCTTGCTGGCGAACTACACCAAGGGCGCCAGCCAGTACCTTCAGGACGATTACGGAAGCAGTACCGAGATCGTCTGGGGGCGATGCGGGACCGCGAACTGCATCCTTGACGATATCCGCAAGTGGTCCGTGGTGTCATCGCTCACGCATTACTGGTCGCCGCGGGTCTCGACGTCTTTCGGCGCTGGCTATTCGCGCACGGACTACGGCACCGTCGGCACCGCGCTGAAAGGCCTGCCCGCCGTTCCCGCCGCCCTCGACGTCGCCAGCCTGGAGGGCTTCGCGAACGCGCAGTGGCAACCCACGGCCCGCACCACGTTCATGCTGGATATCCACTATGGCCGGATCTACTATCGCGGCTTCGATCTCGCCCCGTCGATCCCCGGCATACAGGATGCGCAAGGCGCCTGGGCAGGCACCTTCGAGGTTACCAGGCGGTTCTGACGGCAGAAGCCGGTGCGCCCGCGCCCCGTCGGTATCCGGCTCCCCGTCGTTACACGGTATCGGCGATCAGAACCTCAACACGACCCCGGCGACCGGGCCCTGCATGACGACATCGAACAGGAACGGGCCGTCGCTGTAGTCGACGCCAGCGGCGCGATAGCCGAGCACGGCAGAGAAGCGATCGTTGAAGGAATAGCCGATGCCACCGAAGAGATCCCAATCGGAATCCGCCGCTCCGGCGCCTGCAAGGGCCCAGCCCGTCAGGTGAATTCTCTCGGTAATATTGGCTCGTCCCCTCAGGCCCACCAGGGCGTCGACCCAGGTGGCGCTGTCGGAGACCCGACGGCCGTTCAGGATGCCGCCGGAGAACGACAACGAATTATCGACCGACCATACCCGGGCGCCGCCGACAATATCCAGGTGGCCATTGGGGGTGTCGATGAGGGCATAGCCGGCCAGCGCGGAGAGCTCGAATGTCTCGTTGCCGAGCCCCACCGAGCTGGCAATGATGCCGAACGGCGTCGCCTTGTCCGTCGAGACCTTCAGGTAGAGCAAGTCGGCGGAAAAACTGAACCGGCCGTAACGGGCCTCGGCGACAGCCATCCCGCCGAAATCGAGCGCATCGAGAATGTCGGAGAAGTTGACATCGACATTGACCGGCGGTGCGCCGAAGGAGGCCACGTCACCGGAGAGTCCCGCCAACCAGAAGTAAGGTGCCACGACGAACGTCCATGCCGGGGCGACTTCTTCGACGACGACGGTCTCCGGAACCGTCGCGATATCTGCCGCCCGCCCGTGCGAGGTTCCGGCCACCGCCAATCCGGCCGTCAGGACCGCCACCCTTGCGCAATGATTCAACCGCATCTTTGAAACTCTCCCCCTACCCCCTGTTCGTCACAGGAGAGAACCGCTCAAGTCACTCGAAAGTTACCGCCAAGCGGACCGACAGATACAGAGACGGGTAATTGTCGATCGCATGTTCCGCGCGACTGCGCTATTTCTGCAACTCCCGTTGGAACACCGAGCCGCGGACACATTCGACCTACTCCCCCGACGTGTCCGCGCCTCACGACCGACGGGGCCGGGCAAGCCCGGCCCCGCTAATTGCGGTTGAGTCGAACTGGATGGGTCTATCTGCCCATGCCCTCCTTCAACTTCGCCTCGATAGCGCTGAGATTGAAGGAACCCGGCGTCTGGCTCGGCGGATAGTCGCTCATGGTCTGCAGGAACTGCGCTGCCAAAGCCTGGACCGGAACGATCACGAACGCGCGGTCCAACAGCCAGTCATCATAGATGTTGGCGTTGTGCTGGGCCTTCTCGAACGGATCGCGGCGCAGATTGAAAATCAGCGGCACCCGCAGTTCGGTGAACGGTTCCCGCCACACGCCGAAGGCCTGGCCGCGGTTCTCTAGGAACACGATCTTCCAGTCGTCGTAACGGGCCGCGACGATCTGGCCGTCGTCGTTGACGTACCAGAACTCGTGGCGGGGCGACTCGTCCGCTTCGCCGGAGAAGTAGGGGAGCATGTTGTAGCCGTCGATGTAGTTGCGATAGCGGCGGCCATTAAGGTCGACACCCTCGCGGAGCTGCTCCTTGATGTCGGGAGCGCCGGCGATCGCGGCAAAGGTCGGAAGCCAATCCTCATGCGCGACGATGCCGTTGAGCGTCTCGCCGGCGGGGAAGCGGCCGGGCCAGCGCGCGAAGGTCGGAACACGGTAGGCGCCTTCCCAGTTCGAATTCTTTTCGCTGCGGAACGGCGTCGTGCCGGCATCTGGCCAGGTATTGTAGTGCGGACCGTTGTCGGTCGAATACATCACCACCGTATTGTCGGCGATGCCAAGCTCGTCGAGCAGGTCGAGAAGCTCGCCGACATGCATGTCGTGCTCCACCATGCCGTCGTGATACTCGTCACCGCTCGGCCCGGAAATGCCGGTGTGCTCTTCCCTGACGTGCGTGCGGAAGTGCATCCGCGTACCGTTCCACCAGACGAACCAGGGCTTGTTCTCCTGGTTCTGGCGGATGATGAAGTCCTTGGCGGCGGCGACCGTCTCGTCATCGATGGTCTCCATCCGCTTCTTGGTGAGCGGTCCGGTATCCTCGATCGTCTGGGTCCCGTCTTCGTTGGCGTAGGTGTGCAGGACGCCACGCGGGCCGAACTGATCAAGGAACGTCCTGCCGTTGGCAAGCACCTTGTCGCCTGGATAGTCGCGGTTTTCCGGCTCTTCCTCGGCGTTCAGGTGATAGAGATTGCCAAGGAATTCATCGAATCCGTGATTTGTCGGCAGATGCTCGTCGCGGTCGCCCTGGTGGTTCTTGCCGAACTGGCCGGTCGCATAGCCTTGCGATTTCAGGACCGTCGCCATGGTCACGTCGGTCTCCTGCCAGCCCTGCTCGGCGCCGGGAAGACCGACCTTCGTCATGCCGCTGCGCACCGGAACGCTGCCGCCGATGAACGCGGCGCGCCCGGCGGTGCAGCTCTGCTGTGCATAGTAGTCGGTAAAGGACAGGCCCTCGTCCGCGATGCGATCGATATTCGGCGTCTCGTAGCCCATCATGCCGCGGTTGTTATGGCTGATGTTCCAGGTGCCGATGTCGTCGCCCCAGATGACGAGGATATTGGGTTTCTCTGCGTCCTGGGCACTCGCCCCGCAGATCATTGCGGCGGCAATCAACGTTGCAGCAGAAAGCGTTCGCATTATTCGGAACACGGCGGACCTCCCTTTTTAAATAACCTTATCTACGTATATTAGCCGGGAAATATAATTGCAAAATGACAGAATTTGGAGCGCAATTGCGCTATCAAGACAAAATATTCCGTCCACCGCCCCAGAGGCAGGAGAGGAAACGTCATTCAGCGACGCGGCAATTAGGCAGCCCCCGGGATTTTGATTTGTGAAGTACGTCGAAATTACACGGGCCTCGACATTGCGGCCGCTCGTCGAGACCCTGAACGGCGATACGACATTCGGGTTTTTCGCCGCATGGTCGATCCAGCCCGCCGCGTTCTCGCTCTTCGCGACCAATGGGCTGCAACTCAGGTTGCACAGCGAGAGCGCCGGCAGCGACCGCCGGCTGCTCCGGTCCCTTGGCGCTCGCCCCACTCGCACGATTGAGCAACCGAGACGATTCCGCGCGACCTAACCGCCGCTCAGGCGCGGCAGAAGCACGACCTCGCTGTCCGGAGCGACCGTCTTGAACCAGGAATCGTTATAGATACGGCCGTCGATCGCGACTGAAATCCCCCGCTTCAGCTGCGGCTCGAGGCCGGGGTAGAGTTCGCCGAGCCGTTGCAGGAGCTCGCGAAGCGTCTCCGCCTCGACCTCGACCTCGGCCTTGCCTTCCGCGAGCGCTTGCAGGGAGCCCCAGACAACCACCTTGACCATCGATCAGGTCCGTGCGGCCTCCATCGCGGCCAGGACGCGCGGAGGCGACATGGGCAGCTCCGCGAGACGCACCCCGGCGGCTTCGGAGACCGCGTTCGCGACCGCAGCCAACGGTGGCACGATCGAGGTTTCGCCGACGCCGCGGACGCCGTAGGGATGTCCCGGATTGGGGATCTCGAGCACGACCGTGTCAATCATCGGCAGGTCGGAGGCGACCGGAATGCGATAGTCGAGGAAGCCCGGGTTCTGCAGCCGCCCGTCCGAGCCGTAGATGTATTCCTCGTTCAGCGCCCAGCCGATTCCCTGAACCGCACCGCCCTGCAACTGGCCTTCGACATAGGAAGGATGGACCGCCTTCCCGGCATCCTGGACGACCGTATAGCGCAGTATTTTCGCCGCGCCGGTCTCTGGGTCGATCTCGGCGTCGACGATATGGGTGGCGAAACTCACGCCCGCCCCTTCGGCGTTCACCTCGAAATGGCCGGCGATCGGACCTCCGGTATTCGACGCGACGGCCGCGATCTCGGCGAGCGTCATCGGCGGGAACTGTCCGGCATTCGGCCCGGCAGGCCGTGCCGCGCCGTCCTCCCAGACGACCGCGTCGGGATCGATCCCCCATATTTTGGCGGCGCGGCCGCACATCTCGTGGATCGCGGCGCGCGCGGCCTCGATGGTGGCGAGACCGACGGCAAAGGTGACCCGGCTGCCATCGGTAACGTCGTTCAGGCCCAGCGCGCCCGTGTCGGCGATGACGGTGCGCACCTTCTCATAAGGAACGCCGAGTTCTTCTGCGGCCATCATCGACATAGAGGCGCGCGATCCACCGATATCCGGATTGCCTTCCGACAGGCTCACCGTGCCGTCCGCATTGATGTTGAGCGAAACGCAGGTATTGCCGCCGAAGTTGAACCAGAAGCCGCAGGCCACGCCACGGCCCTGGTTGGGGCCGAGCGGCGCCGACCAGTGCGGGTGCGACTTGGCCGCATCGAGCGTCGCGGCACAGCCGATCTGCTGGAAGGTCGGTCCATAGGACGAACGGGTGCCTTCCTGTGCCGCGTTCTTCAGGCGAACCTCGATCGGATCGAGGCCCAATCCCTTGGCTAGTTCGTCGATGACGGACTCGACCGCGAACGCGGCCATCGGCGCGCCCGGCGCACGATAGGCGGCCTGGCGCGGCCGATTGGTGACAACGTCCCAGCCGATCGTCTTGACGTTCTGGAGGTCATAGGGGGCGAAGGCGGACATGGCGCCCAACTGGACCGGCGAACCGGGATAGGCGCCGCCCTGATAGCGCAGCTCGGCACGAGCGCCGGTGATCGTGCCGTCCGCCTTCATGCCGATCTTCACGTCGATCGACGTCGACGCGGTCGGTCCGGTCGCGCGCAGCACTTCCTCGCGGCTCATCACCATCTTCACCGGCCGGCCCGATTTGCGCGCCAGCGCCAGCGACACCGGCTCGAGGAAGACGGTCGTCTTGCCGCCGAACCCGCCGCCGATCTCCGAGGCGGTAACACGCAGCCTGCCGAGCTCGATCCCCAGCATCGCCGCGCAGGCTTCGCGCACCATGTAATGGCCCTGCGTGCAGCACCACAGATCGGCCTGCCCGTCGCCGCCCATCGTGGCGAGGCAGGCATGCGGCTCGATATAGCCTTGATGCGTGGCCGCGGTCCTGAACGTCCGCTCGACGATACGGTCGGCCGCGGCGAAGCCCGCCTCGACGTCACCGTGACCGAACTGGAAGCGGTCGACGACGTTGGCCGACATTCCCTCCGGCACGGTCTCGCTGGCCCGCCCCTCGTGCAGAATCGGGGCTCCGGGCTTCATCGCCTCGTCGACATCGGTGACGTGCGGAAGCACCTCATAGTCGACCTTGATCAGCTTGAGCGCCTTGCGCGCGACCGACCGGTTGACGGCGGCGACGGCCGCCACCGCGTGCCCGTCATAGAGCGCCTTCTCGCCGGCCATGCAATTGTCGAGCGTGTCGTCGTCGGGATCTTGCGCTGTGGCGAAATCGGCCCGTGTGACGACCGCTTTGACGCCCGGCAGCGCTTCCGCCTCGGAGGCGTCGATCGACCGGATCCGGGCATGGGCATGCGGGCTGCGCAGGACCAGCCCGACGAGCGCGCCGGGTGCGGTCATGTCGGCGCCGAAGCGGGCGCGGCCGGTGACCTTGTCGATGCCGTCGGGGCGAACCGGCCTGGTGCCGACAACCTTGAACACGCGGCTTTCCGGGGTTGGTCTGTCGAGCATCAGCGCGCCTCCCTCATCTCGGCGGCCGTATCCAGAACGGCACGGATGATCTTGTCATAGCCGGTGCAACGGCAAAGGTTGCCGGCAAGCCAGTATCGGGTTTCTTCCTCGGTCGGATCGGGATTGCGCTCGAGCAGCGCCTTGGCCGCGACCAGAATGCCCGGCGTGCAGATCCCGCACTGCAAGGCGGCATGGTCCAGGAACTTGCGCTGCAACGGATGCAGGGTCTCGCCGTCGGCCATACCCTCGATCGTATCGACCCTGGCACCGTCCGCCTCGGCACCGAGCATCAGGCAGGAGCACACAAGACGGCCGTCGACCGTGACGGAGCACGCGCCGCAGTCGCCGGTGCCGCAGCCTTCCTTGGAACCGGTCAGGCCGAGGCGATCGCGCAAGACGTCCAGAAGCGTCTCGTCGGGCTCGCAGAGGAATTCGGTGACGTCGCCATTGATGGTGGCGGTAACGTGAATCTGACTCATCATTTACTCCGGGCTCTGTCGCGCGCGACGACCGCGACGCGGCGCGCGAGGACGCCGGCAACTTGGGTTCTGAAGGCGACGGTGCCGCGCTTGTCGTCGATCGGACGGCAGGCGGCGGAGGCGGCTTCGGTCAGACGATCCAAAGCCACATCGTCGATATTCGTGCCGATCAGCGTCTTGGCCGCGTCCTCGACGAGCAGGACCGTCGGCGCGACGGCGCCGAGGCTGACGCGAGCGGCGGTGCAGACGCCGCTTTCATCCAGCGTGACGGCAATCCCGCAGCCGACCACGGCAATGTCCATCTCCGTGCGCGGTATGAAGCGCAGATAGGCGTCGCCGGACTGCGGCGCAGGCTTGGGCAGGAAGATGGACGCGATGAATTCGCCACGCTGCAGGGCAGTCTTGCCGGGGCCTTGCGGCACGGCTTCGACCGGGAGTTCTCGCGTTCCATCGGGCCCGGCGATGCGCGCGATCGCGCCGGCTGCGACCAGCGCCGGGACGCTGTCGGCGGCGGGCGACGCATTGCAGAGATTTCCGGCGACGGTGGCGCGGCCCTGGACCTGCGTCGAGCCGATCAACTCGGCGGCCTCGACCACCCCCGGCCAGGCAGCCTTGAGGCTGGCGTGCTCGCCCATCTCGGCGGCGCAGACACCGGCGCCAATCCGAAAACCGCCATCTTCCTCGGCGATCGTCCGCATGCCGGCAATGCGCTTGATGTCGAGCATAAGGTCCGGCTCGGTGGCTCCGGACCGCAACCGCACCAGAAGGTCGGTTCCGCCGGCCAGCACGTGAGCGGTGCCGGTTTCCCCGGCAAGAATTCCGACCGCGCTTTCAATCGTTTCGGGCGCCACGTAGCGCATCAACGCTTCCCCTTGATTTGAATTCAGATCCGCGACGGCGCCACCTTACTAGGCCGAACGTCGTCGCGCCATATTCGTTCATTGTCGAATGACGCGGCGACACGGGCAAGGGAACGACGTGCTGTCTTATGGTCGCAGCCTCCGTCAGATCCCTGTGCTCGACCGCGGTAGACCAAACCATATCCGCGCGTCACCTCGTCACGATATTCGCGACAGGATCTCACGCGGATTTTTCGGGCACACCGGCATCGATCAGTATCTGGATATAGCGCTCGAGGTGCTGCTTGTTCCGGGACGGGATGATCCGGGAGTCGTCAACCGTGGCCTTCGGATCCAGCGCCAGGTAGTCGGCAAGCGCGGCCGCGGCTTCGGCCTTCCGGCCGAGCATATGGTTGGCGACGAGCAGTTGGCGGCGAAAGGTCGGATTGTCGGGCGCGACGCGAACCGCGTGCTGCGCGGTCAGCACCGCTTGCTCGTAGTCCTGAATCGAGTGATAGGCCCAGAACAGCCCCATCAGCCAGTAGGGCATGAACCCGTCGCGCGGGCTCAACCGGATGGCTTCCCTCACCGTCGCAATCGCGAGATCGGGTTCGTCCGCGCAGGCCAGGATCGCCCCGCGGAGTCCGATGGCGGGGGCAAAGTTGGGGCTTAGTGCGATCGCGCGGTCGATCGTGGAGAGCGCCTCGTCCCACTGGTAGGCGAAGGTGTAGGCCCAGGACAGGATCGTCAACGCCATCGGATCGGTGTCGTCGATCGCCACCGCGTTCTCCGCAGTCTTGACCATATCCTTGAAGGACTGTTCGCGCGAACGGCTCCAGCCATAGAAGGCATCGAGGAAATGCACCAGCGCCAGGTCGCTCGCGCCCAGCCCGCTGCCGGGCGACAGGGCTATGGCCTGTTCGAACAGGCGGCGCGCGATCCGGGCGTCTTCGCGGCCAAGCTTCCAGACATGGGCGCGGCCGCGCATCACGCATTCCCAGGCGCTCAGCTGGGCCGGGTCTTTTTGCCGTGTCTTCTTCTGCTCGGCGGAGACGAGTTCCGGCGCGACCGCGTTGATGATCGCCTGGTTGATCTCGTCCTGAATATCGAAGATGTCGGCAATCTCGCGGTCGTAGCGCTCCGCCCAGATGTGATTTCCGGTTTCCGCGTCTATCAGCTGCGCGTTTATGCGCAGCCGGTTGCCGGCCTTGCGGACGCTTCCTTCCAGAACATAGGCCACGCCCAACTCCCGCCCCACCTTCGTGACGTCGACTGGCTGGCCCTTGTAGGTGAAGCTCGAGTTTCTTGCGATGACGAAGAACCATGGCAGGCGGGACAGCTCGGTGATGATGTCCTCGGCCATGCCGTCGGCGAAATATTCCTGTTCCGGGTCGCCCGACATGTTGGTGAAGGGCAGAACCGCGATGGACGGTTTGTCGGGCAAGGCGGGCGTCGCGCCGGGCGAGACCTCGGGGGACTTCCCGTTCCCCTTGTCTTCCGGTCTCCATCGCCAGACCCGTACCGGCTCCGGGATGTTCTTCAGTTGCTGATCGCCCAGATCCTCGAACCGAAGACCGGGGCCGCCATGAGCGCTGCGATAGACCAGATCGGAGATGCAGAGGCCGCCCGGCTCGGCGAGGCCTTCGAGGCGCGCTGCGACGTTGACGCCGTCTCCGACGATATCCGCGTCCTCGATGACGATATCGCCCAGGTTGATCCCGACCCTGTAGCGGATCCGCAAATCTTCGGGAATCGTCGCTTCGCGTTCGGTCATCGCCTCCTGGACGGCCACCGCGCACTTGACCGCGTCGACGACGGAGGGAAACTCGACGAGCAGTCCATCGCCCATGGTCTTGACGATGCGGCCGCCGTGCCCGGCGATCTCCGGATCGATCAGGTCGCGGCGCAGGGCCTTCTGCCGCTCGATCGTGCCTTCCTCGTCGGCCCGCATGAGGCGCGAATAGCCCACCATGTCGGCAGCGAGGATCGCGGCAAGGCGCCGCTGGACGCGCTCCTGAACCAAGGCCCTCCTCCCAATCGAGTTTTGTTAGCCAACTCTAGGGACGGGCCGCGTCTTAGTCTATCGCCTCCGTTGCAGGTCGGCCCCGGAGCCTTACTGTCGGATCAACGGCTGATGGGCGCAGCGGAACGAACCGCCGACCATGCAAGGCACGCGGTAGGGAATCCGGATCACCTCGAAATTCCGCTCTTCGAGCGCCTTTGCGATCACGTCCAGCGGCTCTTCGGACGGGACGACGACGAGACGATCGTTCAGCACGAAGTTGTTGCAGCCCATATGGGCTTTGGCGAGCGCTTTCGGCACATCGACCACGTCCCAGTCCTTCATGAAGGCGGGCAGGCCCGCAGGCAACGCCTCGAGACTGGTGAAGACCACGCCTTCGCGCGGCGTCATCATCACGCAATCGAGGTGCGGGAACATCGGGTCGATCGGCACCACGTCGACCTTGTAGTCCGGTCCGAGCGCATGCTGCAGCCAGCGCGCGCCTTCGGGGTTGCTGCAGCCGCCGGAATGGCCGACGAGAATCTGCTTGCCGAGCACGAAGACGTCGCCGCCCTCGAGATAGCCCCAGCCCTTACCGTCGCGATAGTCGTCGGCGCCGCTGTCGGGCTGCGCGAAATAGCGTGCGCCCCGCTCTATGGTCGAAGCGAGGATTTCCCGGATGGCGAAACGCTGGCGGCGATGGAACAGGCTGCGCGGCGCCAGCTCGATCACGTTGTTGCCGATGGTCACGAAGGGATCGCGCATCCACGCGGTGGATACGCCGTGGTCCTGGCCGCGCGGATACTTACGGTTTTCCGGACTGATCGGGCCGGCGACGTGCACGCGGATGCCGAGTTTTTCCAGGAGGTCGATGGCACCCTGGATCTGTCCGCTGAACTCGGCGAACAGCTCGGGCGCGACCTCCTTGACGTCGCGCCCCTGGTTCGCCGTCCAGAACTTTCCGAATTCGCCCTGCGCGCGCAGCTTCACGTCGTCGAGAAAGACCGGCAGCACCCAGGTGTCAGGCGAGCCATAGACGCATTCCTTGAGATCCGCCCACTCGGATTCGACATGGATCGGGGCTTCGCTGGTCTGCGTCTCGTTGTCGGCCATGACGGGCATCTCCGGTTGTGATAGTCCGCCGAGATAACGCGCGCGGAGACCACCGGAGAACCCCAAAGCTTGCAATCACGCTTGCGCGATAGCGAAAGGATCGTCACCGGCGATAGCGCTGTGGAACCGGTCCATGAACGCCTTAATTGCCGGATGGCTGGCCAGTTCGCCGTGATAGGCGAGATAGAACTGGACGCGGACGGGCGGTGCATCGAGAGGAATTTCGACGAGGTCGCTGCGCCGGACCGTCTCGACGAAATGGGTGGGAAGCAGCGCGAACCCGACGCCGGCGAGCACCGCCGCCAGAATGGACTCGAGCGTCGCGCCACGGCCGGCGATCTGGAGCGGAAAGCTCTCCTCGAAGCCTCGGAACGTGTCGGCGCGGAAACCGCGCGCGATATAGGGAATATCGCCGACCGGTTTGCCGCCAAGTCCGTCGACGATGCGATCGTAGTAGGGCGATTTGCGGCTCACGAACGGGCGGTGCTCCTCGGCGAACGCGGGAACGTATTGGATCTGCGGCAGCCAGGCAGGCGTTCCCGTCGTCCCGATGTCGAGGCGATGTTCGCGGACCAGGATGTCGACGGAGGGGCTTTCGTGAACGCTGACATTCACCAGCATTTCCGGATAGTCCCGGTGCATCTTCGACAACGCGTCCACGATGCCGGCGGCCGGGTTGGAGATGACGTTGTCGATGACGCCGAGATTGAACACGCCGGAGACGCTTTCGCGCGCCGCCTGCACTTCCTGCTCGAAGCCGTGCAGCCGCGACAGCAGATCCACCGTCGCCTGATAGATGTGCTCGCCTTGCGGCGTGAGCGCGAACCCGCCGCGTCCGCGGCGGCACAGATGCACGCCGATGCGCGCCTCGAGCGCGGAGAGATCCCGGCTGACGGTCGACAGGCTGACGCCCAACTTGTTGGCGGCACTCGAGACGCCACCATGCTCGACGACCGTCGCGAAGACGCGCAGTTGCCGGATATCGTATTTGGATACCGCGAACATGGAAGTGACCTAACGCTTACTTGCGGCTCCACGCAAGTGAAGTGACAAAAATTCCGGTTTCCGCACTTCCTGGGGCTTTATAGGCTTCCGGCACCGCCTTGCCGCTGCAAGGCTTTTCACCGGTGGGCCGTCGAAAGAGATAACCATGATCCATAAGCTGCTGACTTTCGTTTTCCTGACAATACTCGGCGCTTCCGTGGCGCATGCCGACGAGACGCTCGATCGCATCAAGTCCGCCGGCAAGATCACGGTGGCGACGGAAGCCGCGTTCAAACCGTTCGAATATGTCGACGACGGCGAGATCGTCGGATTCGGGGCGGATCTCCTGGCAGAAGTCGTGAAGGACCTCGATGTCGAGGTCGAGCAGCTGGACCTGCCCTTCCAAGGCATTCTCGCCGGTCTCGCGGCGGGCCAGTACGACCTGGTCGCGACATCGGTCGCGATCAACCCCGAACGGGCTAAGTCCTATGCCTTCTCGCGCCCCTTCGCCGCGATCTCCAACGTCATCGTGGTGCCGGTCGGCGAGACCAAGATCACTTCGATCGAGGCGCTGAATGACCGTGTCGTCGGCACCCAGCTGGGCAGCTCGACGGAGGCCGTCGCCCGGCAGATAGACGAGGAACTGAAGGCTGCCGACGGCGCGGGCTTCTCCGACCTGCGGCTCTTCCAGACGTTCCCCGACACCGCCTTCGCGCTGCGTTCGGGCCAGGTCGACGCCATCATTATCAGCTCGGTCAGCGCCGGCGAGTTCATGGCAGCCTCACCGGACAGCTTCAAGGTCGTCGCCGAATACGGCGACCCCGTCTATATTTCCTGGGTGACACGTCTGGACAGCCTCGACCTGCTGGCGAGCGTCGACGCGACGATCAGCCGGCTGGCAGAGAGCGGCGAGCTCTACGCGATGCAGGAAAAATGGGTGGGCATTCGCTCAGACAGCCCGGCGGAAGGATATCTGCCGGAGGGTGCAGCCCAGACGAAATAGACCGGCGAAGAGCTCCGCAGTTTGGATTACCTGGTAGACATTTTCGCGATCATTCCCCTGCTCGCTGACGGCCTGCTCATTACGCTGGCCGTCAGCTTGCTGGCGGCGGCCGGCGCGCTCATCCTGTCTCTCCCTCTCCTGGGGGCGCGCCGGTCGCATAAAAGATGGCTTCGCTACGCAGCGACCACCTACATCGCCCTCATGCGGGGCCTGCCGATCGTCATCCTGGTTTTCCTGTTCTACTTCGGACTACCGGCGCTTCTCGGCCTCGGCCGGGTTTCCGCCTTCTGGGTCGGCGTCGTGGCGCTGGCCATGAACGGTGCCGCTTTTCTCGCCGAGATCTTCCGCGGCGCAATACAACGCATACCCGACGGCCAGGCGGAAGCGGCGCGCGCGCTCGGGCTGAACAGGGTGCAGACCTGGCGCCTCGTGCTCATACCGCAGGTTCTGCCGGTGGCGCTGCCCGCGATGGCCGGCGAAATCGGCTTCCTGGTCAAGGCCTCCCCCGTCCTGTCGCTCATCACGCTGGTCGACCTGACCCGCCGCTCCCAGCAGGTGGCAATGCAGACCTTCGACCCGCTGGCCCCGACGCTTGCGGCGGCGCTGGTCTATTTCGTCGTCCTGTGGTCGATCGCCATGCTGTCGCGCTGGCTCGAACGGCGGCTCGAGCCGGCCAAGGCGGGCGCATCGTGATCGAGCTTCTCAGCAGTCATGGCGGCGACATCCTGCGCGGCCTGGTCAATACGATCGCCATCGTCGCGATCGGCTTTGCAGCCGGCGCGATCGCCGGAACGGCGCTCGCCTTTCCGCTCGGAGCGGAACGGGCGGCCGTGCGGCTGCCGGTCCGGTGTTACGTGGAAGCGATCCGCAACACGCCGTTCCTCATCCAGGCGATGCTGATCTTCGCGACGGTGGGCGTGTTCCGGCTGCGGATCGATCCGCAGGTCGCCGGCGTCCTGGCGGTTGCCATCTATACGTCCGCCTATATGGCCGAGATCGTCCGTGGCGCCCTCAAGTCCGTGCCCGAAGGCCAGTGGGACGCGGCAGCGGCCCTCGGCCTTCGCTCAATGCGGCGCTTCCGCCTGATCATCCTGCCACAACTGCTGCCCTTCGCGCTGCCGGCGTGCGTCAATCTCGTCGGCACGGTGGCAAAGGAATCCGCCTTCCTGTCCGCGGTATCGGTCCCCGAACTCACTTTCGCGGGCCAGGTGGTCATCGCCCAGACATTCAAGGTCTTCGAGGTGTGGGCGATCATCGGCGGGCTCTATTTGGCCCTCGTACTCGTCATCCTCGCCATCGCGCGGCGCCTCGAAAACCGCATGGCCTGGCTGCAGCCGGCCTGACACGGGAGAACTGTCCATGCCCATCGCCATCAATCCCGAGCGGTTGCTCAAGGATCTGCATGACCTGCGCGCGATCGGCGCGTCCGGCAACGGCGTCATCCGCCCGGCGTTTTCCGATACCGACATAGAAGCGCGCCAATGGCTTGCCGAGCGCATGCGCGACACGGGTCTAGAGCCCGCCTTCGATCCGGCCGGCAATCTGTTCGGCCTGCCGCCCGAGCCGGGCAAATGCCTGCTGATGGGGTCTCATTCGGACACGCAACCGGAGGGCGGCTGGCTCGACGGGGCCTACGGCGTCATCGCCGCGCTGGAAGTGTCCCGCGCCGCGCGCGAGGCCGGCGGCCCGCCGGTCGCCGTCGTATCCTTCCAGGACGAGGAAGGCCGTTTCGGCGTCCTCACCGGAAGCCGCATCTGGGCCGGCGTCCTGCCTCTCCCCGAAGCCGACGCTCTGGTCGACACAAGTGGGGTCACCTTCGCCGAGGCCCGCCGACGGATGGAGCCGATGGTGACCGGCGACTTCCTGCCGGCCGACCGTTTCAGGGGCTTCGTCGAAGCGCATATCGAACAGGGTCCGGTGCTCGACCAGCAGGGCGAATCCATCGGTGTCGTCGACGCCATTGTCGGCATCCGCACAGAACGGTTCCGGTTCACCGGCGCGCAGAACCATGCCGGCACGACGCCGATGGCGATGCGGCGCGACGCCTTCCAGGGCCTGGCCGCGTTCGTCAACGACCTGAACGCACGGCTCGCCGCTATCGTCACGCCGACGACGGTGTGGACCATCGGCCATGTCCGGCTGCATCCCAACGCGCCGTCGGTGATCCCCGGGGACGTCGAATTCACCGTGCAGTGGCGCGACGGCAGCGAAGCGCGGCTCGAGGCGATGACTCAGACGATCCGCGACTGCGCCGCGGAAACGGCAGCCGCCCGCGGCCTGGGCCTGGAAAGGTCGGACTTCTCAGCCCTCGCCCCAACCGCCATGGACGGTGGCCTGATGGCCAGTCTCGATGGAGCAGCGGATCGCGTCGCGCCTGGCAAGTGGCGGCGCATGCCCTCGGGCGCGCTGCATGATGCGGCCAATCTCGCACGGCTCATGCCGACGGCCATGCTCTTCGTGCCGTCGATCGGCGGCATCAGCCACGACTTCGCGGAGGATACCGCCGAGGAGCACCTGGTCCTCGGCGTGCAGGTGCTCGCGGCAAGCCTGGAAGCCTAGAGCAGGGCCTAGACGCCCTCGCCGGCAACCTCGAGCAGCAGCTTGCCGTTGACGGTGCGCGTCTCGAAGGCGCGGTGCAGCTCTCTGATTTCCCCGAAAGGGAAGCGCCGGGCGATCGGTACGGAAAGCGTGCCTTTGCGGATGGCGGCGAGCACATGGTCCACGCCAGCCTGCCAGCGACCGGGCACGCGCATCGCATGGAGCACCTCGAACCCGGCAAGCGAGGTTGACCGCTCATAGAGCTTCGGCCGGATATCGAAATCCGGGTAGCCGGCGGCCTCGCCGATATTGATGATGTGCCCGTAGGTTTTGAGGCAGTCGAAGCTGCGCGGCAGTACGTCGCCGCCGAGGGAGTCGATAACGAGATCGACACCGCGACCTTCCGTGAAATCGAGCGCGCGTTCCACGAAATCCTCTGCTGACCTGTCGATCACCAGCGCCGCGCCTTTATCGCGTGCCGGCGCGTCCCGTCCCGGGCTCCCCACGGTGCCGATCACGGTCGCGCCGGCAGCGACCCCGAGCTGGGTGAGCGCAAGGCCGACCGCGCCACTGATCGAATGGACGAGAACGCATTCGCCGGCACGCACCGAATAGGCACTGTGCAGCAAATGGTAGGCCGTGAGGCAAACGACGGGGAACGAGGCCCCGATATCCAGCGGCATGTCATCGGGCAAGGGGATGACATAGGCGGCGCCGACCGCGCAGCGTTCCGCATACCCCCCCAGCATGGTCGGGCCGGTAATGGCGGCGACGCGCTGGCCGACAGCCGGTCCCTCGACCCCCTCGCCCAGCGCCACCACCCGGCCGGATACCTCCAGGCCGATGACCGCCGGATAGGAGATCGGATCGGGATAGACGCCCCGCCGCTTCTGCGTGTCGCCCCAGTTCGCCGCCGCATAGGCGACGTCGATCACGACCTCGCCCCTGCCTGGGGCGGGGTCCGGGATATCGCGATAGACGAGCTGATCAATGTCGCCCGGACTGTCGATCACTATCGCACGCATGGCTGCGGCCTCAGCTGCGGATGAGGGGCTGGTGCGCGCAGCGGAACGAACCGCCGAGGCAGTAGACCTCGTCATAGGGTACGCGGATGATCTCGAAACGACGCTCCTTCAGCGCCGCCGCCAGCGCGTCCTGCGGTTCGCCTTCCGGCATCATCACCGTACGGTCGTTGAGGACGAGATGGTTGCAGCCCATGTGGACCTTGGTGATCTCGAAGGGCACGTCGATCAGATCCCAGTCCTTGATGCAGTCGGGAACGCCGTCGGGCAGGCATTCCAGCGAGACGACCGCGACGCCCTCTCGCGGGGCCAGCATGACACAGTCGAGATGCGAGAAGCGCGGATCGACGCGGACCATCTGCACGTCGTAGTCCGGACCGAGCATATGCTGCAGCCAGCGCGCCCCTTCCGGATTGCTGCAGTTGCCGGAATTGCCGACGAGCACGGTCTTGCCGAGCACCAGAATGTCGCCGCCTTCCAGATAGCCCCAGCCGGGCAGGCCTTCGTTGCTGTCGTCGGCGCCGGAATCCGGCTGCGCGAAGTAGCGCGCGCCCCGTTCCATCGTCGCGGCCAGAATATGGCGGATGGCGAAACGCTGCCGGCGGTGGAACATCGAGCGCGGGGCGAGCTCGATGACATTGTTGCCGATGGTGACGAAGGGATCGCGCAGCCAGCCGGTGAGCACGCCGTGGTTCTCCCCGCGGGGGAACTTCATGTTGGCGTCGCTCATCTTCGTGGGCAGGTGAATACCTACGCCGAGGTCTTCCAGCCGCCGGATCGTGTTTTCGATCTGATGCTGCCAGCGCGCGAAGTATTCCGGGTCGGCGTCACGGACGTCGCGCTCCTGGTTCTCATACCAGAACTGGCGGAAGGCGCCGGACGGCCGGACATCCGCGTCCTGGAGGAACTTGGGGAACACGAACTGGTCGTAACCTCCATAGACGCATTCCTTCAACTCGCCCCACTCGGCGCGCACAAAGACCGGATCGGAAGCGTCCGAGACTTTCTGCGCCGCAGCGCGCATCGCCTTTTCGTCGTACATGGAAGGATTCTCCGTGATCGATATTTTAGAGACTGGAAACAGTCAGCGCGCTTCCCGGCGGTAGAACTTGCCGATCGCCGCAGGGGGGGTCGGCTTTCCGACAAGCCCCACGAGCGCGAGGATCGAAATCAGGTAGGGGAGCATCTGGAAGAACTCGTGCGGCACCTCCTGGTAGTTGAACTGAAGCCGCAGTTGCAGTGCGTCGAAGAAGCCGAAGAGGAGGCAGGCGAGCAGCGCGCCAACAGGCGTCCAGCGCCCGAGAATGACCGCTGCGAGCGCGATGAAGCCCTTGCCTGCGCTCATGTGTTCGGAGAACAGGAAGACCTGGGACAGCACCAGATAGCAGCCGCCGAGCGCGGCGATCGCGCCGGCAGCGATGACGCAGCCATAGCGTACACCGGCAACGGAAACCCCGGCGCTGTCGGCGGCGGAAGGATTCTCGCCGACCGCCCTGACCTGAAGGCCCCAGCGCGTGCGGTAGAAGAACAGGTGCACCAGCACCACGCAGAGGATCATCACATAGACGAGCAGATCCTGGCTGAAGATCGCCGGGCCGATGAGTGGTATCTCCGACAGCAATGGCATTTCGAACCTGAGGAATCCGGGCAGGCGCAACGTATTGGCCTGGGCGCCGAAGACGACGCGCGACAGGAAGGCGGTGATGCCGAGCACGAAGATGTTTATGGCGATGCCGGCGACGATCTGATTGACGCCGAAGGTGACGCCGAGCACGGCCAGGCATGTGCCCGCGAGGGCGCCGAACAACATGCCGACGGCAATGCCGGCAAACGGATCGTTGAACATGAAGGCGCCGACTGCAGCGCCGAACGCGCCTGCCAGCATCTTGCCTTCGAGCGCGATGTTGAAGACGCCGCTGCGCTCCGAGAGCACGCCCGCGAGCGCGGCGAAGGCCAGCGGCACCGCCAGCCTGAGTGAGGTCGACAGGAAATCGCTGAGCAGATTGAGATCGAAGAAACTCTCCATGACGCGCCCCTAGCTTTCAGGCTCGCTGGCCAGTTCATTGTCGAGTGTCTTACGGCGCCGCATCGCGCCGGCGAGGGTGGACGTCCGGTAGCGCACTGCCAGACTGACGGCGACGAAGAGGATGACGAGGCCCTGGATCGCCTCTACCACCGTCGTCTCGATACCGACCGCGCGCTGCATGATGTTGGCTCCCGACCGCAGACCGGCGATGAAGACCGCCGACAGCACCGCGTAGAGCGGATGGAGATTGGCAAGGAAGGCGACGACGATGCCGTCGTAGCCGTAGCCCTGGCTGAAGGCGTGGAAGAGCCGGTAGCGATGGCCCAGCACCTCGAAGGTGCCGGCAAGGCCCGCGAGCGCGCCGGCGACCAGGAACGAAACGATAATGTGCCTGCGCACGGACATGCCGGCGTAGAGGGCCGCGCGTGGATTGTTGCCGACGGTCTGCAGGGAGAAGCCGACCCAGCTGTTGCGAAACACGAAGAACATGATCAGCGCCAGCGCCAGGCCGACCAGGACCCCCATATGCGCGTCGGTACTCGGCAGGATCTTCGGCAGGAAGACGCCCGCGGGGATCTCCTCCGAATAGGGATAGGGTGCGCCCTTCTCCATCATCGGCCCGGACACGACGAAGCTGACGAGATGCAGCGCCACAAAGTTCAACAGCAGCGTGACGATGATCTCGTTGATGTTGCGGTAGGTCTTGAGCAGCGCCGGTATGAGCGCCCACAGCGCGCCGCCAACAGCACCGGCAAGCGTGCACAAGAGGATATGCAACGGCCCCGGAATGCCGGGCAGGTACAGCGCTACGGCGGTCGCGAACAGGGCACCGATATAGATCTGGCCTTCGGCACCGATATTGAACAGGCCGGCGCGTAGCGGCAGGATGACGGCGAGCCCGGCGAGCAGCAGCGGCGTTGTCTTGACTAGCGTGCTGGCGATACCCCAGTAGTCCAGGAACGCGCCATGGAAGAGCGTCGCGTAGGCTTCGATGGGGTTCTTTCCGGTCATCGCGATCAGGCCCGATCCGACGATCAGGGCCGCGAGAACGGCAAAGACGCTCTTGAAGAAGATCAGCGAGTTCACGAACCGTTGCACTGTCAGGCCACCTCCGCCACGCCGCCCATGAGAAGGCCTATCTTTTCAGGGGTCGCCTCCGCGGCGGACAGCGTTCCCGTGATCCGGCCGCGGAACATCACGCCGACGCGGTCGCAGACATGGAGCAGGTGCTCGAGCTCGGTGGAAATGTAGAGCACCGCGGCGCCGCGCTCTGCCTGCTCGAGGATCTGCGTCTGGACGAACTCGATCGCGCCCACATCGAGGCCCTTGGTCGGCTGGGCGACGATGAGCAGTTTGGGCTCGGTGTCTATTTCGCGCGCGAGAATGATCTTCTGCTGATTGCCGCCGGACAGATCGGCGACCATCTGTTGCAGGGACTGGAAACGCACGTCGAAGGCTTTGACGAGCCGCGCGGCGTGCGACTCGATGGCCTTGCGGTCCATGAGACCGTAATGCTGGAACGGTGCGCAATCGTAGCGGCGCAGAATGGTGTTGCGGGCGATTGTCTCCGACAGGACGAGCCCGTCGCGCTGCCGATCCTCCGGTACGTAGGCAATGCCGAACGCGCGCGATCGCTCAGCGACGCTGGCATCGGCGATCGAACGCCCGTCCACGCGTATGTCGCCGGCATCTTTGGGGCGCAGCCCGGTAATGACCTCGGCCAGTTCCGCCTGGCCGTTGCCGTCGACACCGGCAATGCCGAATACCTCACCCGCCCTGACCTCGAGCGAGACACCGTCGACAGCCATGAGGCCGCGCTCGTTGCGCGCGCTCAGGCCTTCCACGGACAGGACCGTATCGCCGATATCGTGCTTGGTGCGCGACACCTGAAAGACCACCTGGCGGCCAACCATCGCCGTGGCCAGAGACCGCGCATCGGTTTCGGTGGTGTCGATTTCCTCGACGCACCGGCCGTGCCGCATGATCGTCACGCGGTCGGAGACCTCCATCACCTCGTCGAGTTTGTGGGTGATGAAGATGATCGTCTTTCCGGCCTTCCTGATCTGGTCGAGTTGCTGAATCAGGCCGCGTGTCTCGGTGGGAGTGAGCACGCTGGTCGGCTCGTCGAGAATGAGAACGTCGACCTCGCGATAGAGGAGTTTGAGGATCTCGACGCGCTGCTGCATACCGACGGGCAGCTTCGAAACGGGCACGTCCGGATCGATTTCGAATCCGAACCGTTCGGCAAGTTGGACCAGTCTACGCGACGCCTGCGCCAGGTTCAGAATGGCGCCATCATCGCGCGACCCGAGCACGACATTCTCGATGACGGTCAGCGGGCCCACCAGCTTGAAGTGCTGATGGACCATGCCGATCCCCGCCTCGAGCGCATGGCGCGGGCTTGCGAAGGACACCTCCTTGCCGTCGAGCAGGATCCGCCCGGAGTCCGGCTTGTAGAGGCCGAACAGCACGTTCATCAGTGTGCTCTTGCCCGCGCCGTTCTCGCCGAGAATGGCGTGCACGCTGCCAGGACGGACATGCAGATTGACGTCGTCGTTCGCCTTCAACTGGCCGAACGTCTTGGTGATACCCTCGAGCGACAGCTTGTATTCTGCCACGGTCGAATCCTCCCGGAATCGCCGGATGAATGACGAGACGGCGAAAGTGCCGGGCACGGCCCTGCCGCGCCCGGCTGTCTAGATCACGGCTGGAAGGTGCCGGCTTTCATCTTCTCGATAATCGCGTCGGCTTCAGCGCGGACATCGGCGGGAACCGCGTCGCTGATGGTGCCCATGTGGCCCTCGGGGCTGCCGAGGTTGAAGCGGAAGTCGGCACGTTCCAGCTTGCCGTCCTTTGCCATGGCGATGGACGTGGCGGTGGCGGTGGCGAAGTCGAGAACGGTGGAAGCGAGGTTCGCCTTGGGCGAGGACTTGCCCAGGTCCGTGATGACGCCTGTCACCCAGATGTCCTTTTCCTCTGCCGCCTGCACGACCCCGACGATGCCGTTATCGAGATACGGCAACACGACGTCGGCGCCCTGATTGATCAGGTTGAGGGTCGCTTCCTTGGCCTTGGCGACGTCGTCCCAATCGTCGGTATAGGTGATGGTCACCTCGCCCGATGCGCCGGCATCCTTCCAGCCTTTGCGGAAGCCTTCGGCGATGTCGACGAAGGCCTTGATTTCCTGACCGGCGATAAGCCCGCCATTGCCGGTCTTCGACATCTTGCCCCCGATGAAACCGAGGATGTATCCGAACTGGGGGTTGTTGTAGTTGATCGTGGCGACATTCTCGGTCGGCGAGCCGTTGATCACGACGACCAGCGTGTCTTCGAACTGGCGGGCGACGCGGGTCGCCGCAGCCGTGAACTCGCCGCCGGCGCCGATGACGACCGGGTAGCCGCGGCGGGCGTAGTCGGACATCGCCTCGGCCTGGTCGGCCTGCTTGACCTTCTCGGAGAAGGCGACCTCGATGCCGAGGTCGGCCTTCGCCTTCATCAGGCCCTCGTAGACGACCTGGTTGAAGGCCTGGTCAGTGATGGAACCGGGCAGGACCGCCGCGGCCTTGAACTCCGATGCCACGGCTGGCGTGCCGAAGATCGACATCGCAACCACTGCGGTGGCGGCGAAGAAACTGCGTCTGGTCGAATTCATGGTCTTGCTCCCTGGAATGGCTTGAGGCGAAACGAAAATTCTCGACAGTTTTCTTCTGTTCTTTGGTCACGCGGGGTTGCGAAACTCCCTGCGCAACGACTCCGTCACGGTGGCGACGAATTCCTCGACAAGCAGCTTTCCCTTCTCCGCCGTCGCCAGCTTTCCCGAGGAAAGGGCACCGGAAGACGGCACCCAGTCGGGGTTGCCGGGGAACATGTCGTAGGGCGGGAATTCGGGAAGCGGCTCGTCCTTCACCCGGTCCAGATGGACGAGGTCCGGGTAGCAGTAGAGCATCATCGCGGTTTCGAGGATGCCGCCATGCTCGAGGTCGAGGCCAGGATAGTCGCCCCCGGCATAGACCTTCTCCATGGTCTCGTTGCTGATCTTCTCGGCGTAGATCATCTTCAGGATCCGGGCATCCTCGATGCCCGCCCACTGAAGCTCCCGAATGGCGAGGAAACACGCCTCGTCGAGGTAGAAACGGTTCTCGAAATGCCCGTCGATGACGGCGATCTTGCGCGCGCCGTGACGGGCCAGTTCCTTGACCACGTCCTTGACCAGATTGATTAGGGTGCCGCCGTCGAGATTGGTCGTCCCGCACTGATGGGCGCCGCCGCCGGTACGCACCTGCGAGCGATAACCGTAGGAAATGGGAGCGGCGACAATTCCGTTGACGTTCTCGGCCGCACGGCGGGCCATGTACGTGGCCATCATCCAATCAGTGCCGAGAGGCAGGTGGTGGCCGTGCTGCTCGACCGCGCCTACCGGCAGCAGGACGATGGCATCGTCACGGATCCGCCGCTGATACTCGTCCCAGCTCAACTCCGACATCATGACCGACATCAGCGAGCACTCCCCCTGTTCTCTTTCGTGGTGACGTCCACTGCCCGCCGACAGCCTGCGCCACTAACCACACATCTTGACACTCGATTTATCTCCGAAAAATATTAAAGTTATCGAATTTACATCGATAGTCATTAAACTAAGGCAGACCGCATGCTGAGAACGCAAAATTTCGGCCAGAGCGATCTTCGCTTGCTGCGCGTCTTCATGACGGTCGTGGAGAGCGGCGGCTTCACCCCGGCCCAGATCATGATGAATATCGGCCAGTCGACGATCAGCGCGCATATGGCCGCGTTGGAGGAGCGGCTGAACATGCGGTTGTGCGAACGCGGCCGCGGAGGCTTCCGGGTGACACCGGAGGGCCGAGAGGTCTACGAGGCGGCGCAAAGGCTGTTTCGCTCGATCGACTCCTTCAGCTCCGAAGTCAACGCGCTGTGCGGCCGGCTATCCGGCGAAATTCAAATTGGCATGGTGGACAGCATCGTGACCAATCCGTGTTTCCCGCTCAGCGCCGCCGTCGCCCGGTTCGAGGAGCGCCAGGGCGACGTGAAGATCTATCTACACATCGCGGCGCCGGCCAAGATCGAACGCAACGTATTCGAGGGCCGTTTCGATCTCGGGATCGGCGGCTATACCCAGCAATTGTCGGGGATCGATTACGTTCGCCTCGTGAACGAGCGCCAGTCCCTCTATTGCGGCCGCGGTCACCCTCTCTTCGACGTGCGGCCCGACAAGGTTCGCCTCGAGGACATCGTCGAATGCCGACTGGTGAAACGGCCCTACGTACCGGACGAGCTGTTGCCGGAGATCGGCTCCATGCAGCCGGCGGCGCTGACGGAATTCATGGAGGCCGTCGCGTTTCTCGTCCTGTCGGGGGACTATATCGGCTACCTGCCCGAACACTTCGCCAGACAATGGGTAGAAAGCGGCCGGTTGCGTCCGCTGATGTCCGAGCGCCTGCGTTTCAACTCTACGCTCGAACTGATCTCGCGCAAGAGCGATCGCCAATCACTCGCTGTCCGGCATTTCCGAAACGACCTGATCCAGGTCTTCAGCGAAACCCCCGATACACTCGTCGCTCAGCCAGCAAGTCCAACGTCGCGGCGACGCAACTGAAACAGGCGGCCGTATCCCTCGATCACATCGTCGATTCCGGCGCGGCGCAGACAATCCCACATCATCGCCTGATTGGAGACGATGACCGGCTTGCCGATCCTCGCCTCCAGAGCACCGACGATGTCGAGGCTGCGCAATGCGCCGCAACAGATGAACAACGCATCCGCGTCCGGCCGGTCGAGGCTGGCGCCGAACTCGAGTAGGAATTCCGGCTCGACGGTGTCGATCTCCTGGTTGGTACGAAGGTTCAGGCCCTGAATGTCCAGGACCTCGAAGTCCTTGGAGCGCAGGAAGGCGCGGACATGGGCATTGACCTCGTCCAGATACGGCGTGCCGACAACAATTCGTTTCGCCTTGACGGCCTGCAATGCGCGCACCACCCCGGTCATAACCGTGGTCGGTTCGGCCTCGGACTTCGCCCGCTTCAAAGCGGCCATCACCGGCTCCTCGCCTATCACCATCACCCCGCAATTGCAGGTGAAACAGCAGGCGTCCAGTTCGTCGTCCGGCAGCAGCAGTCGGGCGGCGCCTTCGATGCCGCCTGCCATCTGCCGCAGCGTGTCCAGTGTCGCGTCGTTCGACATGGGTACGCGCGAGAAATGCACGCCGACGCCGGGCGGTGCGAGCTTGTAGACGTCGTCCTCGACCGTCTGCTCCATCGCCAGAACCACGAAGCCGAGCTTGGCGCGGTGATGACGGCCGTTGTCGAAGCGGACCTGATAGGGCTTCGACGTGACGGGTTCGAAATTCTCGTTCATCCCAATCCCTCCCATGCGGCCTCTCTAGCCGCCAGTCTTCGGCAGCGGCATCGTCGACAGTGGCTGATCGTAAAACGGAACCTTGCAGACGCGTGGCGCATAGGTCCCCGCGGCCTGGCACGAAAGCGTGTGGTCGGCGATCTCGCCGAGGGTCGCGAACCAGACATCGTCGCGTTCGCGGAAGGTTTCCAGCATCTTCTCGATATGGTGCCAACGGGTCAGCCTTCCCGTCAGGAAGGGATGCCAGACCGGTACCCACATCCCTCCATGCGCGTAGTGCGCTTCGAACTCGTCCGTGTAGTTGGCGATCGCCTCGCGCGGTGCCCGGACCGGCATTGCGTAATCAAGCTCTGGCGTTTGGGCATACTGAGGATAGTCGTCCGTGCCCCAGTGGGTCGGCAGTTCGACCAGGCGCCCCTTCGGCGTATCCAGCAGATAGGGGATGTCGTCGCCCATCAGTGAGGAATCGTAGATGAAGCCGGCCTCGACCAGCAACTCGCCGGACGCGGGCGAAAAGGAATACATCGGTGCGCGCCAGCCGCGGGGACGCGTGCCGGCGACCTTTTCCAGGATGGCGGCGCTGCGGGACAGCAGATAGGCCTCCGCATCGCGCGACAGATCGTAGGAGTGCTCGTGGATATAGCTGTGGAGCGCGACCTCGTGGCCCGCTTCCGCGATCGCTTCGACGGCCCCGGGATGGGTCTCGGCGCACCATGCCGGGATGAAGAAGGTCTGCCGGATCTCGAGCCGCCGATAGGTCTCGAGAATACGAGGGATCGCGATCTCCGGCCCGTAGCGCAGCATCGAAGTCGCCGAGACCAGCTTCGGCGCGCGCGCCGGGTCCGCGATATGCACGAGACTGTCGGCGTCCATGTCGAAGGTGACGGCGACAGCACATTTCTTGCCGTCCGGCCAGGTGATGGGGTTGGCGATCATCTGCGTCCTCCCTTGGCACCGGCGGCTCGTCTACCCGGCGCGCAGCTGCCGTTCGTGGAAGATGTAGCCGAGGAAATTCATCAAGACCTGGGCGGCGAGGATCGACGTGACGCCCGAGGGATCGTAGGCCGGGGCGACCTCGACCAGGTCGATCCCGACGACATCGCCACGCTTGCTGAGCCCCTGCAGGAACTCCATGACTTCCCAGTACAGGAAGCCGCCATGGCTGGGCGTGCCGGTGCCGGGCGCGATGGACGGATCGAAGCCGTCTATGTCGATCGTGACGTAGTAGCGCGCCCCTTCGGGAACGAGATCCAGCATTCCCCGAGTGCCAAGCGCGCGGCACTGGCGGACGGAGCGGATCTGCGAGCCTCGCCTGCGCGCTTCCTCGTAGCCTTCCCGCGCCGTCGAAGACACGTTGCGGATCCCAAGCTGCGTCAGCCCGGTGACATGTGCCTGTTCGGCGGCACGCCGCATCGGATTCCCATGGCCTTCGCTGACGCCGTGACGGACATCGACGAAATCGAGATGCGCGTCGATCTGGACGATATGGATCGGGTCCTCGTCGGCGAAGGCGCGGACACAGGGGATGTTGATCGCATGGTCGCCACCGAGCACGACCGGCATGGCGCCGCTGGCGAGGATCTTGCGCACCGCAAGCTCGGTGTTGCGATGGCTCGATACCGTGTCGGTGTGGACGATATCGGCATCGCCGACATCGACGATCCGGACACGGTCGGCGGGCAGGTAGACCACGTCGTCCTCGTGATCGTAGGCGCCGCCATGACCGAAGGAAAACAAGGTGGACGCGTCACGGATGGCGCGCGGGCCGAACCGACTTCCCGGTCTGTACTGAGTTCCCATGTCGTAGGGAACACCGAGCACCGCGACATCGGCCTCGATACTATCCCAGTCGAGGCAGACCGGGCTCTTGGCGAAGGTGCAATGGCCGACGAAGGGAAGATTAAGCCGCCCGCTATCATAGGTGTTCATGTGCTGAAGCCCCGATCGCAACGAACAGGGGATTCATAGCAGCACCGTTTGGCTTCAAAAAATATCAATCCATCAAACGATGGATCGACAACAGTCGATCAATGGATGCGGCGCGACACCGCCAAACGAACCCGACGCGCTGGCGCGTCTTGATCGAGAGGCAGGTGGCGACGCTTCACGTCTGCCAACCCTGTCGACCGGCCGCCTCGACGTCCTCGAGCGGAGTCCTCCAACAAGGCGATCAGCGATCCCTGTGGGAGGAAACCGCCCGACTAGTCGCTTCGCTGCGCCTTCAGCTTCGAGACGACCCGATCCGCCATGGAGACACACCGCATGCCATCGAACGGAAAAATCGTGCTGAATCCACCGTGAACCTCATGTTCCAGTGTTGCCCGCAATCGGCGACGCGCGCGGAAAAGACGGGTCTTCACGGTGACCGGGTTGAGTGAGAGATCATGCGCGATATCGCGGATTGCCATCCCCTCGACCTCATACAGCAGGAATGGCAGCCGCAGATCCGATGGCAGATCCGCGACCGCTGCTTCCAGGACACCGCGCATCTGGGACCGGCCGAGGGACGCCTCGGGCGATTCCGCGTGCGGCCCCGGGAAGCTGATGATGCGGCTGCTATCCTCTTCGTTCACGGTGTCGTACCCCTCTTGAGGGCGCGCGCGTCGCACCCGCATCAATGCGGTATTGATCGCAATCCGGGTAACCCAGGTGGAAAACCGCGCGCGGCCGCGAAACTCGTCCAGCCGGGTGAAGGCCGCGAGATAGGCGTCCTGCACCACCTCCTCGGCTTCGGCATCGCTGGGCAGGATCCCGCGCGCGACGCGGAACAGGCGCGGGTTTAGCCGGCGGATCAGTTCACGGATCGCGGCTTCCTCCCGGGCGCGGGCCGCGGCGACCAGTGCTTCTTCCGGTGTATCCGGCCCAGCCCGTGGTTCGGCGGATCGTTTCGTGGCCGTCGTCATTGGGATCCATCTTCTCCGATACGGCCGAGGGAGAGAATGGCGTCCACCGACGGCAACGCCGCGCGCACCTCGGGCATCATGTCGTCGGTGTCTTCGCTCGGGCCCTCCCACTCCGGGGCGCCCGGACCGCCCACGACAATGCGGCCGATCATCGCGGCCATCTCATGCGGAATACAGTAGTAGTCGTAGACGCCGGGAATGGTCAGCGTGACCTGGAAGCTTTCTCCGGGCAACAGAAAGCCGCTATCCCACGGTTCCGCCGCCGCCGGAATTCGGCGGGGCCTGCCGTAGAGGTCCGGATGATAGGTCGTGGCCGTATGACTGTTCCCGGAATCGCGGTTGACGAAGCGCAGCGTGGTGCCGGGGGCAACCGCCAGACCGCGTGGCGCGAACCATATCCGTTCCCCGCGGGCGGTGCCGACCATCTCGACCTCTCCGATCGGGGATGCCGGAATCGGGCGCGGCAGGGCGAGGGTGGCGACCGCGCCACCCCCCAGTGCCAGTACCTGTCGTCGGGTCAGACTCATTTCGCGAGCCGGCCCTTGGCGCCTTCGTCGTGATACAGCACGACATGGGCATGGGGCTCGTCCACGCCGGGATGTCCGGCATTGTAGTAGATGTCCACGCCGCGGACCGCATGCGAACCGATCCCGAGATCGTCATAGGACTGTCCGTTTTCCAACGCCTCGAGCGGCGTCATGTAGACCGTGGCGGAGAGCTTGCCCTCGTGGTCATAGGCAAGGAACGGTCCGGCAGGCAGCGTATCGGGATTGACGAACAGCGTGCCGAGACCGGGGATGAACTCGGGAAGGGGCAACGCGTCGCTGACTCGGATATAGGGCTCGCCCGGCGGGGCCTGAACAAGCGCCGTATCGTCTTGTGCGATCGCGACGGTCGAAGTCGCGGCAAAAAGGGCGGCGGCGAGCGCAAGAGAGGTTTTCACGTCGTGTTCCTTTCCGTTTCACATCGGCGCCGTAACAACGGCACCCGATCCCTTTGATGCGGATCGGCAGGAAAGGTTCGCGAGGCGGGAAGTTTTATTTGTCGCGGCTAAGGCCGCCGGGCGGTTGGCACAAGGTCCAGGGAGCGACCGCCCGGATGCCGCTATTTCGTTGGCTTCAGGATCGCGAAATCGCACCCCTCATCGGCCTGCAGCACCTGCTCGGCGTAGAGACGGTCATAGCCCCGCAGCGTTTCGGGATCGCGCAGGGCCGGTGAAAACGCCGCTCGGCGCCGTGCGAGCTCGGCCTCGTCGACCAGCAGGTCGATGCTCCGGTTCGCGACCGACAGGCGGATCCGGTCGCCCGTGCGCACGAGGCCAAGTGGCCCGCCTTGCGCCGCTTCGGGCGTCACATGCAGCACGATGGTGCCAAAAGCGGTGCCGGACATTCGCGCATCGGATATGCGGACCATATCCTTCACCCCCTTCGACGACAGCTTTCTGGGGATCGGCAGGTAGCCGGCTTCCGGCATGCCGGAGGCGCTGGTCGGGCCGGCGTTCCGCAGCACCATGAAGTCGTCCGCGGTGATGTCGAGGTCGGGATCGTCGACACGGTTGGCGAGATCCTCCAGCGACGAGAAGACGACCGCCCTCCCCTCCTTCTCGAAAAGCGTCGGGTCGGCAGCCGACCGTTTCAGGATCGCGCCGCGCGGCGCCAGCGATCCGAACAGGGCGACGAGCCCGCCTTGCGGCTCCAGCGGTTCCGCGGCGCTGGCGATCACCTTGCGATCCACCGGGTCGGCCGGCGCGTCCAGACGCTCGCCGAGCGTTTCTCCTGTCACCGTCAGGCAGTCGAGGTTCAGCAGCGGCTTCAGCTCACGCAGCACCGCGCCGAGGCCGCCGGCGAAGAAGAAGTCCTCCATGTAGTGCGCGCCGACCGGCTTGAGGTTCACAAGCACGGGCGTGGTGTCGGACAGCTCGTTGAGCCAGGTCAGCGGAATATCGATCCCGAGGCGGCCGGCGACCGCCGTCAGATGGATGATCGCGTTGGTCGATCCGCCGAGCGCCAGGAGCGCGCGCAAGGCGTTCTCGACCGACTTCCGGGTGATCACCTGGCTCGGCCTGACGGGATCGGCGAGCAGCCGGACCGCGGCCGCGCCCGTCGCCTCGGCTGCCCGCAGCCGGTCGGCATGAACGGCCGGAATGGCCGCGGTACCCGGCAGCGACATGCCCAGCGCCTCGGCAAGGCAGGCCATCGTCGAGGCGGTGCCCATCACCGCGCATGTTCCCGCGGTGGTGGCGAGCCGCATTTCGATCTTGCCGATTTCCTCGCCGTCGATTTCGTCGGCACGGTACTTGGCCCAGAAGCGTCGGCAGTCCGTGCAGGCGCCAAGCCGTTCCTCGCCGTAGCGCGATGTCATCATCGGGCCGGCGACCAGTTGGATCGCCGGCAGGTCGGCGGAGGCGGCCCCCATCAGCTGAGCGGGCACCGTCTTGTCGCAACCGCCCATCAGCACCACCGCGTCCATCGGCTGGGCGCGGATCATCTCCTCCGTGTCGATCGACATGAGGTTGCGGAACTTCAGGCTCGTCGGGTTCAGGAACACCTCGCCGAGCGAGATGGTCGGGAACTCGACCGGCAGGGCGCCGGCCGCCAGCACGCCACGCTTGACCGCCTCCAACAACTCCGGGAAGTGCCGATGGCAGTTGTTGAAGCCGGACGGCGTATAGGCAATGCCGACGATCTTCTTCGCCAGCATCTCGCGGGAGTACCCCATCGAGCTGGCGAAGGACTTACGGAGGTAGAGCGAGAAGTCGCGGTCGCCGTAATTGGTCAGCCCGCGTGCAAACCCGTGGTCTTCGGTATCGGACATGGGGCGGTGCCGGAGCTCAGAGCTTCATCTTGACGTACTTGGGCTCGAGATAGTCGTGGATACCGAGTGATCCGCCTTCCCGCCCCATGCCGCTTTCCTTGATGCCGCCGAACGGCGCTTCGGCGGTGGCCAGCAGCATCTCGTTGACGCCCACCATGCCGACCTCCAAGTCTTCCGACGCGCGCGTCGCGTTGCCGAGATTGCTGGTGAACACATAGCCGGCGAGGCCGAAGGGCAGGGAATTCGCCCGCCTGATCACATCATCGTACTCGGTGAACGTCGCCAGCGGGGCGACCGGCCCGAACGGCTCCTCATTCATCACCAGCGCGTCGTCCGGCACCCGGCCGAGAACGGTCGGCTCGTAGTAGAAGCCCCGATTGAACTCACTCGGCACCTTGCCGCCGGCCAGCACATCTGCGCCCTTGTCGACGGCATCGGCGACCATCGTCTTGATCGTGTCGAGCCCGCGTGCATTGGCCATCGGCCCCATCTGGACGCCCTCGTCGAGGCCGCGGCCGAGCTTGATCGACCTGGCGACTTCCGCGAATTTCGCGGCGAAGGCTTCGTAGCTGTTTTCGTGCACGTAGAATCGCGTTGGCGATATGCAGACCTGACCGCAGTTGCGGAACTTGGTCGCAGCGCACACGGCCGCCGCCTGTTCCGCATCCGCATCGTCGAAGACGATGACCGGACCGTGGCCGCCGAGTTCCATCGACACCTTCTTCACGCCGTCGGCAGCCAGGTGCAGGATCTGCTTGCCGACCGGCACAGAACCGGTCACCGAGACCTTGCGCACTACCGGCGAAGAAATCAGGTGCCTGGCGATCATGCCGGAATTGCCGGTGACGAAATTCACGACGCCCGCGGGAATACCCGCGTCGTGGCAGGCCTGGACGATCGCGCCGCAAGAACCCGGCGCCTCGCCGGCCGGCTTGACGATCATCGAGCAACCGGCTGCAAGGGCCGCGGCAATCTTGCGGGCCGGCAGGAGCGCCGGGAAATTCCACGCCGAGAACGCAGCGACGACCCCTACCGGCTGGTAGATCACCGCAAGGCGGGACTTGGCGGTGCGCGACCCGATGATCTGGCCGTAGATGCGCTTGGTCTCTTCCGAGTACCATTCGAACTGATCGGCGGCGGCATTGGTCTCGCCGACCGCTTCGGCCAGCGGTTTGCCGGTCTCGATCGACATGATCCGGGCGATCGTATCGACGCGCTCACGGATCAGGTCGGCGACGCGTCGGATCTTCGCCGCACGGTCCCAGGTCCCGGTCTGGCGCCAGATATCAAAACCCTGTTCGGCCGCGGCGAGCGCCCGATCGAGGTCGTCCGGGCCGGCGTCGGCGATCTTGCCGATTTCTTCCTCGGTCGCTGGGTCGAAAACCTGTTTCGTCGCGCCTTTCGTCGCCGCCGCCCACGCCCCACCGATGTAAAGCTCGAAGTCCTGATACACGGGCAATCCTCTCGTCAGATATTCTGTCTCAGATAGCGGTTCTGGACGTCGGCGACCCAGTTGCCGACGTTCCATGACCCGTACGCGCCCATGCCGCCGATCTCGTCTGTGCCGGCATAGACCGGCACGTGCACCAGCGACAGGCCGTCATGGGACGCGGCGTCCTCGAGCGCGGCACGCAGGCTGTCGGCATCGTATCCGGCGAACACCGCCTTGACGCCGTCGACCGAGGAAGCGAGCTGCACGTAGTCGACCGGTACGCCGTCATTGGTGCGGAACTCGTTGCCGTATTGCGCATGCTGCAGACCGGTGATCGCGGCCATGCGCCGGTTGTCGAACAGCACGACCATGCCTTTGACGCCGTGTTCGACACCGTCGATCAGGATCTGCGGGTTCATCATGAAGGAGCCGTCGCCGGTGAACGCAATTCCATAGCGCGGTTCGTCGGCCGCGGCGGAGGCCAGCAAGGCGGAAACGGCGAAGCCCATATAGGACGCGCCGGTTTCGGTGTAGGTGTCGCCGGGCCGGTCGTCCTCGACGATCTGAAAGCCGTTGGCCTGAACGTCGCCGGCATCGAAGAATTTGGCGGCATCGCGGGCCTTGGCGAAATCGGCAGCGATCTTGATGGCGGCGGGCTGGGTCAGGACCGTGCGCTCCCAGACCTCGTCCATTTGCGGCGGGGCGGCGAAGCGGGCGTGCTTGAACGCCTCCCACTCGCGCTTCTTCTCGCCGCACGCCTCAAGCCAGCCTGCCCTGGCCGCCGGGTCGACGGCGTTCGATGTCGCGATCTCCTCCAGCAACTGGCCGATGACCGCCGAGATGTCGCCGGGCAGGCCCGTCGTGTTGGCGTAGTGCATGAGGTCGGACAGGTCGCCGTTGATGTTCACGACGGCCCTGGCGTTGGGGTAGCCGACACCGGAGCAATCGGCCTGGCAAACCGCGCGCGTGCCGATCGCAATCAGCAGGTCGGCATTCTCCATGGCATAGTTGCCGGAGATCGAGCCCTTCGAGCCGCCGACATGCATGTTGCGGGGATCGCCGTCGGCGAGGACCCCGGTCGAACCGGGGGACAGGACCACCGCCGCGCCGATGCGCTCGGCGAGCCGGCGGACCGCCTCGGCGTGGTTGCGGGTGCCGCCGCCGGCCTTGACGACCGGCCGTTTGGCCGCCGCGATCCGCGTCACCGCCTCGGCGAAGACGGCCTTCGACCGCGGCGCCATCGGCGCTACCGTTGTCCGGCCCGGCAGCGTCCCGAGGTTCACCTCGGTCATCTGCGGCTGCGTGTTGAGCGGCAGCAGCAGGTAGAACGGCCCGGCCTTGAACGGATGGTGCACGCAGGCCGTCCCGCGGCGCAGGCAGTCGCGCAGCGCGCCCGGCGTGTGCAGCACGTAGGACTGGCCCATGATCGCGGTGATCTGGCCGAACAGACCCTGCTGTTCCTTCGGGATCTGCTGCATGTTGTAGCCTTCGCCCTGCGTCGTCTCGTCACCGTAGATGTGATAGACGCCGACGCCGTTCGACGAGGCCGCCAGCGATCCGGCCATCGCCTGAAGGGCGCCGGGACCGATCGAGGTGATGGCCGCGCAGGTCTCGCCGTACTGCCAGGCAAGCGCGGTGGCGGCATGGGCCATCTCGACCTCGTTGCGGCAGTTGATCGTCCGCGTGACGCCCTCGTCCTCATAGACGCGCAGCACCTCGCCGAGATCGGTCGAGCCGTGACCGAAGATCGCGAAGTACTTTCGGACCCCTTGTCGCAACAGCCCGAGCACCAGCCCTTCGGACAAGCTCACCTCTACGATGCGGTCGAGCGCGCCCGACGCGATCGCCTCGTCCAGGCCGCCGGCGTGCCGAATGGCGCGCGCGCGCCGGCGCATGGCTTCGCTCAATTCGGTTTCAGCTCTGCGCTCCAGCATCGCTCAGACGGCCTCTTCCTGCTGTTGTTGCTTGGTTTTCAGCTTTTCCGCCCGTGCCTCACGCGCCTGCCCGACAAAGTGCAGGGCAATGACACCGATGGCCATCAGATAGAAGATGATAGCCGTCACGGAAGAGAAGAACGTCGACATGTCGCCTTCCGACAGGATCACTGCCGTGCGGAATTCGCGTTCCAAGGTCGGGCCGAGGACAAGGCCGAGAACGACCGGCGTGAGCGGAATGCGCGCCCGCATCAGGCCATAGGCCAGCACGCCCAGGATGCCCATCGTGTAGACGTCGAATACCGAATTGCGGATTGCAAAGGCGCCGAAACCGCACATGACGATGATCGCGACCGCAAGGAGGTGCGCCGGCACGCGCAGGATCTGCACGAAGAACCGGATGCCGAGCAATTGAATGGCCAACACCGCGATATAGGCGACGATGATGGAAATGTAGATCGCGTAGATATCGCCGGAATGCTGGATGAACAGCATCGGGCCTGGCACGAGGCCATGGATGAGCAGCCCGGACAGAACCAGCGCCGTTGCCGGGTCTCCGGGAATGCCGAGCGACAGGAGCGGGATCATCGCCCCGCCGGTCACGGCGTTGTTTGCGGTCTCCGGTGCAACGACGCCGGCCAGCGCGCCCTTGCCGAAGCGCTCTCGTTCCTTGGACGATCGCCTGGCATGGGCATAGGCCAGAAACGCGGCAATCGGCCCTCCGGTGCCCGGAACCGCTCCGATGCCGGTGCCGATAAACGCGCACCGCACCATCAGCCAGAAATTTTCCTTCAGAGTCCGGAGGCTGGGCAGTTCGACGCTCACGTCGGAGGCACCCACGGCACTCTTTTCACTATGGTAATAGTCAGCGAATGCCGCGATCACATGGGGAACGGCAAAGAGCGCAATCATCGCGACGATCAGGTTCACCCCCTGCTGCAGGGTGATTGTGCCGAACGTCAGTCGCTGTACGCCCTCCATCTCGTCCAGGCCGATGGTCATCAGCATCAGGCCGATCACACCGGCGATCAGCCCGCGGACCAGCGATTTTTCCGAAAGACCGCAGATCGTGGACAGGCCGAACAGGACGAGCGCGAAAATCTCTACCGGTCCGAAATGCAGGGCTATCCTGGCCACCACGTCGACCGAAACGATCATCACGACCAGGCTGACCAGCCCCCCGAAGCTCGACACGATGACCGCCGTGCCGAGGGCCAGCGATGCCTTGCCGCGCTTGGTGAGCTGGTAGCCGTCAATCACCGTGGCAGCCGAAGATGGCGTACCGGGGATGCCGAGCAGGATTGCCGACACCGAGCCGCCCGTCATGCCGCCGATATAGGTGCCGAGAAGCAATCCGATCGCCGGCGTTGCCGCGAGCGAGAACGTGACCGGCAGAACCAGCGCCAGCGCCACCGTGAAGGTCAGTCCCGGGATCGATCCGAAGACAAGACCGATGAATGTCCCGGCCACGACTGCCAGGATGGCGTCAGGCGCAAGAGCGACAGTGAGGGCGGAATAAAAGACGTCCATTTGACGATACCGACCCTAGAAATGAGAAAGCCAGGTGCCCGGCGGCAAATAGGCACCGAGCAATTTGCCGAAAACCAGCCAGCAGCCGCCTGCCAGACCGATCGCCATCGCGGCGATCACGGTTGGTTTGCGGATACCGAGCACAAGCCACATCGATGTCGAGACGACCATCACCGTCGCAATCGCGAAGCCCAGCTTCTCCATCAGGAAACCGTAGCCAATGATGATCGCGAACACCGAGGCGACGACTCGAAGTTCGGCCCGGGTCGTCGCGCGCACGACATCCTCGTCTTCGACGTCAGCCACATTCGCCCGGGCTTTCCGGAATCCGGAAACCAGCAATATGGCCGAGAGCAGGATGAGAAGGATGCCGAGGCCGAGCGGAAATGCGCGCGGCCCTACACTCTCGCCATATCCTGGCGAAACCGTGAGGTAGACGACCCCCGTCCAGAGCGCCCCGAACACAAGCAGGAGCGTTCCGACAATCTGGTCGCGATGAACCGCGCGCATGATGGTTGCCTCGCCTGGACTACTGGTTCAGGCCGAGTTCCTTGATCAATTCGCCGATCCACTTGTCATCGGCAGCGATCTGCTCGCCGAACTGGGCGTGATCGGCGAACGCCGGCTCGAAACCGACCGTCTTCGACGCAGCGATGAATTCGTCGCTGGCGGTCGCCTTCTTCGCCGCTTCCTCGAGGACGGCAACGACCTCGTCCGGCGTGTCGGCGGGTGCTGCGAGCCCACGCCACATGGTGATGTCGAGATCGCCGGCGCCGGCTTCAGCACAACTCGCCACGTCGGGAAGCGCGGAAATGCGATCCTTGCCAGTCACGCACAGGATGTTGATGGTGCCCGCCTCGGCGTGGGAAATGAACTGCCCCGGCCACTGCAGCGCGGCGTCGATACGTCCGGCGAGCAGTTCGACCGGCGCCTTGCCCTGGTCGTACGGCACGTGGATGACCTTGTCGGTGAGGCCCAGCTTGTCGAGCAGCGCCATCGTCGTGAGGTGCGTGAACGACCCCTTGCCGGAGGCGCCGACCTTCAGCTTCTTGTCCGACGACTTGATGTCGTCGACCATGTCCTGAAGCGTCTCCCAGCCGGCGTCGGCCCGTACCGCGAAGGCCGGCACTTCGACGCTGATCCTGGCGATCGGCTTGAACGCCGTGTAATCGAAATCGGTCCGACCGCCGTGATAGCCGGTGCTGATCGAGTTCGAATTCCAGACGATGTTGTATCCGTCCGGATCCGTTGCATTGACGTACTTGTAGCCAACGGAGCCGCCGCCGCCGGTACGGGCGACCGGCACCACCGGATTTGACATGTTCTTCGACATCAGATCAGCGAGCAGCTGGCCGATGGTCTGTGCGGTCCCCCCGAACAACACTGTCATCTCGACCGGCTTTTCCGGGTATTCGGCCCGGGCCGGAGCCTGGCCGAACACGAGCGCCAGAGCAGTGGCGCCGACGATCCACTTCATCGCTTTAAGTCCCACGGTCTCTCTCCCTGTTTGTGTTTTGGATGCGCAGATTACGCTAGTTGCGGCTTCTTCTGGGCCAGCCGGGAGCCCCTCCTCGTCTGGAGACTTGCCTCGGTATCCGCTTCGGGAAGCTGCGAGAGCGCCCAGGCATCGCGGATCACGCGCTTGGCGTTGGCGATAATGATTTCGGAAATCTCGCCAGCCAGCACCGGACGAACTTCCGCGCTGACGACCGGGCGCTCCGGCTTGTCGAAAAAGCCGTTCTTGGTGAGGGCGCGGAAGAAGCTCGTCACCTCCGGCAGATCGGTTTCGCCGCCCGGCACACCAAAGCGCGGCTGGATATCGCCGTAGGCTGGATGGCTCTTGTCGCGGAAGGCGCAGTTGCCGAGGTGCACGGCGTCCAGGTAGTCGGCCATCATCGGGATGCTGACGTCCGGATCCTCGTCCAGCAGCGGGAAATGGCTCAGGTCGGTCAGAAGGCCGAAATTCGGATAGCTCGGCCGCAGTGTCCTGGCGACATCGACGGCGTCCCCGACGTGACCGATCAGGTTCTTCTTGTCGATATCGCGGTCGAAGATTTTCAGAGTGAACTGCAGCCCGTCGTCGTCTTCCGCCGCGTAGTCCATGATCTGGCTGATCGAGTCGACAAGAAGCTTCTTGGCTTCCTCGCGCTTCTCGTCGCCGGGATCCTTGCCTGCGATCAGGCGCACCACTTCGGCGCCGAGCTGGCGGGCCTCGTCGACGCTGCTCTTGATCGCGTCGATCGCGGTCGCGCGCTCGCGCACGTCGAACGAATTGAGATTGAACTTGTTGGAGAGGACCTTCGGCTGGGTCGCGTAGGCCACCGAAAGATGGCTCTGATCGAGCAGGTGGCGGGCCGTGTTGCGGACCCGGTAGTCCTTCATCCACCCCACCTCGACGGCGGTGAAGAAGTCGTCGGCGCAGATCTTCTCCAAAGTCTCGACAATCGGACCGACGCCGGTCTCGATGCCCGGAAAGGCTTTGAAGTGAACGATGCCGATCCGCATCTTCTGGTACATGCTCACGTCCATTGGGCGTCTCCCTTCCATTCGCCTTGTCGACTCCGCCGAGATCCAGGCAGCGGATCGTTGTTGTTTGTGCGGCGCTCCCTGGTCCCGTCGGTTTCCGGCGCTATTCCGCTGCCTCCCTGACGGAGCTTTCGGAACGTGCCTTATCCGCGAGTGCCGCGATGATCTTCTCCGGCGTCGCCGGTAGCGAGGTAATGCGCACGCCGATGGCGTCGTAGATCGCATTCATGATTGCGGGCGCCGTGGGCACCAGCGCCGGCTCGCCGATCCCCTTGGCGCCGAGCGGACTCTTCGGGTCGCGGTCCTCGATGATCGTTGTCGTTATCTCCGGAACATCCAACGACGTCGGCAGGATGTACTTGGCGAATCCGTGGGTCGTCGTGTGGCCCTTGTCGAGCTGGTAATCCTCCATCAGCGCCTGGCCGAGCCCCTGGACGACGCCGCCCTCGATCTGACCTTCAACGCCTCGGGGATTGATGGCGCGGCCGACGTCATGCGCCGCCCAGATGCCGAGCACCTGGACTTCGCCGGTCACCGTGTCGACCTCGACTTCGGCAACCTGACAGCCGAATACGTAGGTCTGCCAGGGGCTTCCAGAGCCATCGACAGGATCGAGGCCAGTGCCGTGCGCGGTGAAGGAGCCGGAGCCGACCGGCACGACGCCGCGCTTCTTGCAGATGTCGACGGCCTCTTCCATGGACATCTTCAGATTGGTGCCCTCGGCCCAGATCTCGCCATCGAAGGACTTGATGGTGTCTGCCCCGACGCCCCAGTGGTCGGCGAGCTCGTCGACCAGCTTGGCGCGGGCATCGCGGCAGGCAAGCGCCACCGAGTTGCCGATCATGTAGGTCTGCCGGGTGGCACCGGCGTGGGCGGCCTCCGGCGAGCGCGCGGTGTCGTTGTCGCCGATGGTCACGTCCTCGGGCCGGATGCCCAGCTCCTCGGCGGCGATCTGCGCGAGCACGGTGAGGATCCCCTCGCCGATCTCGGTAACGCCGGTGACGATCTTGGCGGTCCCGCCGTCGTCGAGTTCGGCCCAGGCGCCGGCCCGGTCGATCGTTGCCGTGCGGGCGATGCCGTACCAGCTTGCGGCAACGCCGCGGCCGCGCATCTTGCGTTGCATCACGCCACCTCCTGCCGATTGGCCGCGCTGTCCTTGCGAACCCGCGCGCCGAGGGTGCAGGGCGGACGGGTGCCGACGCCTGCAAGGTCGGCGCGCTGCGGACCGCGCATCGCCGGTGCGCCGGCCTCCCAGCCGGAGCTGCGTTCGGCGGCGTCGAGCACCTCGCCCATCGAGACGGAGTCCAGCGTCTGCCGGGTATGGGTCACGGCGCCGTCACGCATCATGTTGATGCGGCGGAACGCGAAGGGATCGAGCCCGAGCTTCTCGGCGCAGATATCCATGTGGGACTCTGTCGCGAACTGCGCCTGCATGGCGCCGAAGGTGCGGAACGCGCCGGAGGGCGTGTTGTTGGTGTAGATGCCGTACGTATCGATCTGCACGTTCGGGATGTCATAGGGGCCGCACGACAGGATCGCCGCCTTGCGCATCACGCCTTCCGTCGACAGGCCGTAGGCGCCGCCATCGGAAATCATCCTGAAGGACACCGCCGTGATCCGGCCGTCCCGCGTCAGGCCCATCTTGTAGGTGATGCGCGCGGGGTGGCGCTTGGCGGTCGAAATGATCGATTCCTCGCGGGTGAACACCAGGCGCACCGGCTGGCCGGTCTTCATGGCCGCAAGCGCCAGCATCCCCTGGTAGATCATGTCCTCCTTGCCGCCGAAGCCGCCGCCCACCGGGCTCATGATGAAGCGGACCTTGTTGATCGGCCGGTCGATGATCTTGGCCAGCATGTGCCGATGATGGGTGATGTTCTGGCTCGGCGAGACGACGGTCACGACGTCGTCGTGGTCGACATAGGCCAGCCCCGCCTCCGGCTCGAGGTAGGCGTGCTCCACCTGCTGGGTCGAATAGGTCTGCTCGACGATCAGGTCGGCCTCGGCGAAGCCCGTCTCGACGTCGCCCTTGCGTATCGGTATGTGCTTGACGAGGTTGTCCTGCGCATAGTCGTGCACGACCGGCGCCCCCGCCTGCATCGCCTCTTCGGCGTCGAAGACGGCGGGCAACTCCTCGTAGTCGACCCTGATCAGCGACAGCGCCCTGGTGGCGGTCACCACATCGTCGGCGGCGACGGCGGCGACGGCTTCTCCGACGTACCGCACCTTGCCGCGCGCCATGATCGGCTGGTCGTGGACGAACACCCCGAAGCCGTCCTCGCCGGGAACGTCGGCGGCGGTGATGACGCAGGCGACACCGGGCAGCGCCTCGGCCGCGCTGGTGTCGATCGCCTTGATAAGGGCGTGCGGGTGGGGGCTGCGCAGCACCTGCATGTGCAGCATGCCCGGCATGACCATGTCGCCGGCATAGCGCAAGCGGCCCGACACCTTGCTCGGGGCGTCGAGCCGGCGCACGTTGTTGCCGATGTAGGAGGCATCGACCGCATCCGCCTCCAGCACCGCGGCGGGGCGCGTGCCGGCGATCACGTCGCGGGCGATCTCCACCGCCTCGAAGATCTTGCTGTAGCCGGTGCAGCGGCAGATGTTTCCGCCCAGCCGCTCCTTGATCTCCTCGATGCCGGCGTCCGGGTTCTCGCGCAGGGCCGAGGTCGCCGCCATGACCATGCCGGGAATGCAGTAGCCGCACTGGCTCGCGCCGGTCTTGTAGAACGCCTTCTGCAACGGCGTGAGATCGCCCGTGCCCGCAAGTCCCTCGACCGTCTCGATCTTGGTGCCTTGCGCCTTGGCGGCCGGCATCAGGCACGACTTGACCAGCTTGCCGTCGACGAACACCGAGCACGTTCCGCACTCGCCGGCGCCGCAGCCTTCCTTGGTACCGGTCAAGTTCAGGTCGTCGCGGAGGAAATCGAGCAGCCGCTGGTGGACCCCCGCGCGCCGACGAACCTTGCGGCCGTTGACTTCCAGTTCAAGATCCAATTCAGACATGGGATTTCTCCCTTTCCCGAGCCGCCTGGAGGGGAGCGCCGGCGTCGGCCAGTGCTTCCTCGATAGCCGCCGCGACGAAGCCGCGCACAACGGCCCGCCGGTAATCCTGACGCGTCCGCGACGCGACCCGCGCCGGCGGAATGGCGCTCGCTTCCGCGATGATGTCCCGCGATATCGGCTTGCCGTTCAGCATGGCTTCGATATCGGCCAGCCGAACCGGCACCGGACCTATGCCGCCGAGCGCCAGGCGCACGTCCTCGAAGATGGTTCCGCCCGGATCGGTCTTGACGCAGGCAACGGCGCAGACGGAGGAGATGACCAGAGACCGGCGCTGTCCGACCTTCTGGAACGATCCGCCGTAGCCCTGAAGCGAGTCGCAGGTCACCGCGGTGACGATTTCGCCGGGCTGAAGGGCCGTCTTGCCGGGTCCCTGGATAAAGTCGGCGACGGGAAGAGACCGCCGCACGACGGCATCGCCGTCAAGCCCCGCCATCTCGATCTCGCCGTTCAACGCCAGTACCGGCGGCGTCCCGTCGGCGGCCGGCGAGGCGTTGACGATGTTGCCGGCCAAGGTGGCCTGTTCGCGGATCTGATCGTCCGCGAACCAGATCGCGCAATAGGGCATGCACGGCAGGTGCCGGCGCAACGTCTCGTCGGTCAGGAACTGCTGGTAGACGACGTTGGCACCGAGCCGCACCCGTCCGTCCGCCACGAAGTAGCCGGACAGGTCCGTCACACGGCTAAGGTCGATCATGGCGGGCAGGTGCACGTTCCCGCCGCGGCCCTCCCGGGCCCACGGCAGGATGTCCGTCGCGCCAGCCACCAGCCGGCTCCCCTCCGGCGCGGCCCGCCACAGGGCCAACGCCTCCTGAAGCGTTGCCGGCATGTGATACTGATCGCAGGTCAGCATGGACCGTCTCCAGCGAGTATCCGCAAAGCAATCAGCTTTTCGGCGCGTAGAACGTGCCTTCGACTTCGACAATGTCGTCCTGGTTCAACCGGTCGACTTCGATAATCGTGCGCGGCGGGTACGGCCCGTCGCCCCAGAGTTCCTTCTGGATCGCGTTGACGATCGGCCGATAGCGGTACATGTCGGTGACATAGACGACGAGCCGCACCGCGTCGCGCAACGTGGCGCCTTCGGATTCGGCGATCATCTTCATGTTCATGAAGGCCTGGCGGACGCGCCCCTCGTCGCCCTCGACGAGCGAATTGGACTTCGCGTCGATTCCGCGCATGCCGGCGACGAAGACGAAGTCGCCGGCCCGCGTGCCGAGCGACCATGTCGCGGTCGGCTTGATTCCGCCCTCCGGCGCCAGCGTCTTCACACCATTGGGCGAAAGCCCTTCGGCGGATGCCGTCGAATAGGCGCCAGCCGAGATCGCGAGCGCAGTGGCGAGAGCTAGTGTGCGAACAATCATAAAGGTTCCCTCCCGGGCGTTGTCGGGCCTGCCGCCCTTTTCTGACAAAGGTCCTGTTCGTCGTTCTTATTCGGCGGACCTATTCGGCGGCTTCGGCGTGTTTCGCCGCGGCGTGCTTGTTCTTGACCACCACCTTGATGGCGTCCTCGACGCGGTCCTTGGCGTATCGGATCGCCTCCGGTAGGTCGTCCATGCTGAAGGTGTGGGTGTGGATCAGCGTCGCATCGAACCGCTTCTGGCGCATGAACGCCTCGGCGCGATGCGTGGCGCTCTTGCCCTCGCCGCGGATGCCGTAGACGTAAATGTTGTTGCGCACGAGATGGGCGATATCGACCGCCGGCGCCTCGTGCGGGAAGGCGGCGAGACAGATCCTGCCGCCGCGGTTGACCATCTGCGCGGCCTCGTTGATGCCGTTCGGCGCGGCGGAACACTCCAGCACGTAGTCGACGCCGCCATCGACGATGCGCCGCACGGCCTCGACCGGGTCTTCCTTGCGGACATTGATGACGTGGTCGGCGCCGAGTTGCTTGCCGATCTCCAGGCGGTTGTCGCGCGTGCCCGTCAGGATCACCGGCTGCGCGCCGAGCGCCTTGGCGACCGCCACGCCGAGCAGGCCGATCGGCCCGGGCCCCGTCACCACGACGCTTTCGCCGGCGACCAGGCCGCCGAGTTCGGTGAGGCCGTACATGGCCGTCCCCGCGGTCACTACCAGCGTAGCTTCCTCGTCCGACATGGAGTCGTCGACATGAACCAGAGTGTTGATGTTGTTGACCTGATACTCGCAGAAGCCGCCGTCGGTGGTGAAACCGTTCGCGCGGTGGCCCTTGTCGACGTCGCCGTAGTTCTTTCCGTAATTATGGCACGACGTGTACATGCCTTCCCGGCAGCGCTTGCACTGGCCGCAACCGGCATGGATCTCCACCGTCACACGCTCGCCGATCTCGTACTCGTCGACGCCGGGACCGAGCGCCACGACCGTGCCCATGTATTCATGGCCGGGCGTGAAGCCCTTGTTGTAGGGATCGCCGCCCTGAATCATGGCCGGCGGGCCGTGATAGATGATCTCCAGATCCGTCGCGCAGATCGCGACGGCGTCGATGCGAACCAGCACCTCGGCCCTGCCCGGCGCCGGCACCGGCTTGTCTTGAAGGGCGAGTTCGCCGGGGTTGCCCAGCACCCAGGCCTTCATGGTCTCCGGGATCGGATGGTCGGCGTTCGTCTTAACGTTGGCGGGCATTGCCATTGGTATCGTTTCCTCCTTGTTGCCCCACGATCACGTCCACGTGGCGCTTTGTTTCGTTGCGTCCGGCTACGGCTGCTCCAGGACCTCCTTCGGGCTTCCGAACCGTGCTGAAATGGTCGAAGCGCACTGCTTCACGAGAGCCTTCACGTTTTCCAGGTGCTCGCCCTCGGCGCGAATCCGGGGCATCGAACAGCTGATCGAGCCGATCACCGCGCCGCTGTGGTCGCGAATGGCCGCGCCGACGCAGACGACACCGGGCTGGAATTCCTCGTTGTCCATGGAAAACCCGTTGCGGCGCACCAGCCGCAGGTCTTCCATCAATTCGGAAATGGCCGAGATGGTTTTGTCTGTGAACTGTTTCAGTCCGCCATGGGCGATCACCCGCGCGATCTCGGCCTCGGGCAGCCAGGCGAGGATCGCCTTGCCTGTCGCGGTCGCGTGCGCGGCGTCCGACTTGCCGGCGCCATCCGAGCCGACGCGGATCGGCAGCTTCGAATCCAGCCTGGCGAGCGTGACCAGCGAGAGCCCCTGCAACACCGCCAGATAGACGGCTTCGAGCGTCTGATCATTGAGGCGCCGCAGCTCCGGCATCGCCTCGTCGAGGAGGTTGAACTGCTTGAGACGCGACTCCGAAAGCTCGGTGATGCGCGGGCCCAGGAAATAGCCCCGGGTGCGCTGCGACCGACCGATGAAGCCGCGCTGCGCCAGCGTCGCCAGCAGATGGTGGCAGGTCGAGGCGTTCAGCCCGGCCTTGGACGCAAGCTCGTTCAACGACATTTCGCCGTTGGCGTCTCCGAGGATTTCCAGCAGTTCGAGGGCACGGGCGACCGACTGGACCGTTCGCGGTCCCTTGGCGACGGCGGGCGCGTCCGAGGCGGGTGCGTCCGTGTGCGACCCCTGCTCTTCTCGAGCGCTGTTGCTGACGATCGTTGCCATGGTCGAGCCAAATTGATCCTGTCGAATTGACCTTGCTAAGGAGGCCAAAACCGGCTCTTTGAGTCAAGTCTATTTTCTATTGTCGAATGCAATTTGATATTATCAAATTTCATGAAGCGGGATCTGCGCATTGGCACACCGGGACCGCCCGTGGCGGCGAACCGGTGCTTATCCTCTTGCGTAGGAGGGGTCGCGCCGGCAAACAGTCACTTGACGGCCGGTAACGAGCGCCGCGCAGGCGCGTCGTCACAGCGGGAACGAAAGGGAACCGAACGGATGTATCATCTGATCTACGTGAGCCAGGCGGACCGCCCCATGAGCGAGCAGGACCTTGCCGACATCCTGACGAAGAGCCGGGATCACAACCGCCGTGACGGCATCACGGGTCTGCTCATCTACAAGGTCACGCCCGCAGCCGGCCGGGCCAATTTCATGCAGCTGCTCGAGGGCGAGAAGGACCAGGTCCTGACGGCTTACGCTCGCATAACGGCCGATGCGCGCCATCACACCAAGGTCGTTCTGGAAGAAGGCGAGATCGCCGGGCGCAATTTCCCGGACTGGTCGATGGGCTTTCGCAACATCGACGAGGCCGACCTCGCCAAGTTCGAGGGCTACTCGGATCTGGGCTCCGAGGATTTCTGGACGAAGGCACGGAGCGGCCATTTCGACGATGCCCTCAACCTCATGCTGTCCTTCTACGATGACAGCGCCGAGCAGGACTGACGCTCAAGGAACGAGTCCCGGGACGCCGGAGACCGGGCTTTCCAGCCTGAATCACCTCCACGGCCCAAGGCGTTGCGAACACCCGTGCGGATGACGGGACCCTGTAAGTCGGCGCGGTTGGCTTGAACCAAGTCCGAGATCGCTCTGAATCTGGAATTGCCCCGTGGCCGGGATCAGGAACCGGGTCCGACTTTCGTCAGACAGCTCGGTCGACTGAGCACTAGCGATCGCTGCCGCCACGCCGACGCCCCGCTCCGACTGGCCAACCGGTCACTGAGGACCTTCTTCTACCATCCAGTCCGAAGAATATTTCTCAATCTTCAATATCAACGACGTTTCGACCTCGACCACGCCCTCGATCTGACCAAGAAAATCGGCCACGAAGCGTAGCAGATGATCATGATCCTTGAAGAAGGCTTCGACGATGAGGTTGCTCCGTCCGGTGGCAATTCCGCAATAGCGCACCTCGGATCTCTCCGAAACGGCTGACGCGATTTTCCTGACGTGATGAAGCGTCGTCTTGATCCCGAGTATCGCAGAGATATTCATTCCGGCGAGGAACGGCGAAGGGACGGCAACGACCTCTATGTAGTTTCCCGAGATCAAGGCAGAAAGGCGCTTCCTTACGGTTGTTTCCGTAACGCCGAGCCGACGGGCGATCTCCGAATTGTTGGTACGCCCGTCGACTTGGAGAATCCGCACGATCTCCTGGTCGATATCATCCAGCGGAACGGCTTGATCCCTGCTCGACCGCGAACGCGATTCCGTCTCGGCTCGTTGCGCCTTCTTCACGGCAACTCCAATACAGCGGGCTTTGCGCTACCATATTTTGGTTTCCGTGAGTCGGCCATATCGTTCGGGATCCGTGCGACGCAACGCGATCGTCCGCGCCATGCCAATCAGAAAAACAATCGGCAGAGACGAAAGAATTACTACGTTCGCGACGCCTTCCCGGCCGGATAGAAGCGAGAAGTTCACGGTAATGAGCCATGTCGCGACGGCCAACCCGACCATGCTCAACACCGGCGCTATTGTCGTCACGAAAACGCCGTTGTCGGACGTTCTATCGGTTCGGAAATAGACGAGTATCGCGACCGAGCAGATAAGCTGCAAAACAATGATGGCAAGAATACTTGGAGCGACAGCAATCAGGAACAACTCAAGGTACGGATCGAGGCCGACGAGCCGCGAAACCAGAACAACCACGAGGGCGATAGCGGAGACCGTCAGGCACGCCGCCTGCGGGGACCGGTTCACCTGATTGATACGCCCCAGAAATGCCGGAAGCAGGCCTTCGCGGCTCAAGGTGAAGAGATACCGGGATCCCGTATTGTGGAAGGCAAGGCTGGACGCGAAGGTGCTCGTGATGAGGAGTATTTCCATAACGACCGTCGCGCCGTGGCCGACATATCTTTCAGTGGCGATGAAGAACATTTCGGTTGGGCTCTCCGTTGCCACTGCGACAACTTGCGACTCTCCGAACGCGACGACCGCCACCCAGGCCATGAAACCGTAGAATACCGTGAGGAACCCGACGGCCATAAAGGTTGCCTGCGGCACGGTCTTGCCGGGGTTCCGCGCCTCTTCCGCGTAGACCGCCGTCGACTCGAAACCGATGAAGGCGCCAAAGACGATCGCGAACATCGCGCCCGTTCCCAGGCCTCCGAATATACTCGTCGGAAGAATTGGCTCGGCTGTAAATCCTTCAGGTCCGCCTGACAGAAGGACCGGAACAGCAAGCACCACCAGAATCAGCACCTCGGAGATCAGAGCTACGCCGAGAACCTTTGCGCTCAGCGAAATCTGCTGATAGCCGAGGAAGGCAACCAGTGCCCACGCTCCGAGGGAAAACCAGACCCAGTCGATCTCGATACCCGCCAGACGCGACATGCTACCCGACGCGAACGCGCCGAATGCACCCAGCTGGCCGAACGTGATCACGCAGTAGGCGGCTGTAGCGAGCGCCGCGGCTCCGCCACCCATGACCTTTCCCAAGCTCTTGCCAATATATGCATAGAATGCGCCTCGGTTGTGGACGCGCATCGCCATCCGGGTAAAGCCGACGGCAAACAGAAGCAGAACCAAACCCGCGAAGAGTTGGGCTCCCGGCGCGCCAATGCCGCCGATCATGAATGCCAGTGGCGCAAATCCGGCCACCACGAGAAGCGGCCCTGCCGCCGCCACGACGAAGAAGGCCAACTCCAGCGGCCCCATACCTTCGTCGCTCGACGTTAAGACGAAATCCGTTGATTGGTTATTTTTAATAGTTGCCATTCCCCCCCCCTTGTTGGGTCCCCTCACGGGGTCGATTTCATTTCCTCGTAAGCTGCTGCGGCTTTTGCGAAGCAATCGATCGGAGGCCGCAAGATGCCCGCGCCGATCTGCCCCCCATCCTTTCCGGCGAGTCCGCCGTCGATCGCCGGTGTGATCCCGGTGTCGAGCACCTTGAAAATGTCGATCCCGGTGGGCGCGCCGCGGAAACCGAAGGGCGGCAGCAGGAACTGGTCGTGTTCACGCACGCAGATCCGATACATCTCGTCGTTGGTGCGCTGCATCGTCGCGAAGTCCCCGCCCTGGTAGGCCTGCAGCGTCGGCGCGCAGACTTGGGCAAATCCCCCGAGGCCTACGACCTCGGTTACGCAGCTCTCGCCGCCTATCCACTCCGTGTCTTCATCGGTGAAGCCATCGAAGAACCGGCCTTCGAGGGCCGGATGCGGGCCACGAAACCAGGTGTCGCCCAGGCCGCTTACTCGGATTGCGAAATCCTGGCTGCTGATCGCCATTGCGGTGACCAGGCTGCTGCCGTCGACGCAGTGGGCGGCGTCGGCCATAACTTTGGCTGCCGCCATTCCGAGCCGGAGGAACGAGTACTCGTTCTCGTAGAGAAAATCGAAGGCGGCGAGCACCTCCGCCTTTCGACCGCCCGCGTACAACTCGAACAGCGACTTGTTGATCTCTCGAACGAACAGAATTGTCGCGGCCGTGTTCCGACTATGCAGTTCATCGCCCATTCGCAGCCCCCGAGCCATCAGCGGCTTTAGGGGAATGGGCCCGCTGATATCGATGGCAGCGGACAGAAGCGGCGCCAACGAGTCCCGAAGCCAGTTCAAGGCATCGCGGACATTGTCGTCGTACGCCCCATAATTCAGCTTCAGCCGGCTCGGCCCCTCGTAGAGACTGCAGAACGCCTTATGCCCGTGGACCGCATCCTCCACGATCACCACGGGCATCGATGCGGTGAAAATCCCGGCGACGGAGCCAATACAGCTGTGGTCCTGGGTGGATCGGACGTGGATTTTCCCATCCCGGATCAGGCGGTCGGCTTCGCCGATGTCGCGCGCCAGTCCCTCGTACACCGCGCCGAAGAGAACGGCGCGGCGCTGCCCGCCGGTATAGGCCGACCACTCGAGCGGCGCACCCGACGTAAGGATCGTCTGCGGAGTCATGCCGGGCACGACATCAACGGCCGGCTCTATCCCGACTAGCTGGGGCTCGCTCGCGAGCATCCGACCAACCGCGATGTCGTTGGCGGCGGCGCGCGCGGGATCGTTCATCTGACTTCCTCCCCGGATATAAATTTCAAATTCTCTGGAGATACTTCTGAATCTCCCACTCCGTCACGACGGTGCGGAATTCGTGGCCTTCTTGTCTTTTGTGCTTGAGAAAAGTGGAGTGGAATTCTTCGCCGAACACGTCCCTGGCGAAGTCACTTTCTTGGAAGGCATCCAAGGCTTCGTCCAGCGTCCGCGGAAGGGGGACGCACCCGCGGTCGACAAGGTCGGTCGGTGCGAGCTTGTAGGTGTCGACATTCACAGGCTCGGGAGCCGTCAGCTTCCGCTTGATCCCGTCAAGGCCGGCTGCGAGCACGATCGCGATGCCAAGATAGTAGTTCACCGCGCTGTCGGCGGTCCTGACCTCCAGGCAATGCCGGTTTACCGGCATGCGGCACATCAGCGTGCGATTGTTTTCGCCCCACGCCTGGAAGATCGGAGCCCAGGAAATCTCGTCCATGAACCCCTTGCTTGTGAAGCGCTTGTAGGAGTTCACGGTCGGACAGACCACGGCGCTGATTGCCCGGGCATGTTCAAGGACGCCGGCAACGAAATGCATCGCCAATTCGCTGTAGCCACCCCCGGACGCGAACAGGTTTTCTCCGTCCTTTGCCGACGCGATGCTGATATTGATGTGCGATGCCGACCCAAAATCGTCCTGAAAGGGCTTCGGCATGAAGGTCGCGATGCAGCCATTCTGTCGCGCGACATGCTTGGCCATCAGCCTGAAGACGGTCATCCTGTCCGCCATCGTCAGCGCATCGGCATAGCGGAAATTGAACTCGTACTGGCCGTCACCGCCTTCGTGGTCGAAAGAGTAGACGCCCCAACCGAGCTCGTTCATGTACTTGACCATCGGCCCGAGGAATGGTTCGGCCAGCATGGTCGCTTCGATGTCGTATCCACAGGTCGGGGGGTTGATCCTGTCCGAAGCGACGAGCGGCTCCCATCCGCCTTCGGTATCTCGAACGACGTAAAACTCGGGCTCGATTCCGACATTCGCGACGAAGCCAAGCTCCGCCGCTTCTTCGGTGACATTGAGCAGGAGATTCCGTGAGTCCTGATTGTACCGCTTTCCGTCCAGGCGGAGGCTGGAGGGAATAAGCGCAAAGCGCCTGTCCCACGGCAGGACGATCATACGATCGAGGTCCGGATACCCCGCGCACTCGTCTTCGTGGGGACCAAGTTCGCCCATCCCCTCGAGAGCTCCGACTGTATAGAGCTCAGATCCGCCCAACATCGAAGCCAGGCTCTCTACCGGGACGCACTTGCTCTTCGGCGCGCCGTTGATGTCGACATAAAAGCCGAAAACATACTCGACGCCCTGCTCTTTCAGAGATCGAATTTTCGAATTTAGATCGTCCATATACGCCCCCATTCTCTATATCGAATTTTTTGAGACATATAAGTTCGAATGTCAATGCTAATATTGTATAATAGTTCGAATATCGATCTTCATCATTTCATGACCAGTCGAAAGACAGCAGCAACATGGCCATGCGCCGCGACAAACCAGACTTTGAGGAGACTGCGTTAACGACGATCAGAAGCTGAGATCTGGCACTGACCATCGATCTCGGCGAATGCTTCGCGAGTGCTGCCAGGACATTTCAGATTGATTGGGACGGGCTGGACACGGCTTTTTCGGAGCCAGGGCACCGAACCCGACCACTGCAATTAGCCGGATTGAACGGATCGGCCGGAACGGTCGTCTTCCAGAGACAACAAGACCCTTCGCGGGGGCAGCCCGCACGGTCGCATTCAGACGAGCCCGCCGGCCGTCCGATCCCTGGCGACCCACCCCGTCTTTAGGTCACCTGCCGGCGACAAAACCGGGTCCCGTCGTGGCCTATGAACTGCCTTCGATCGTCTTCCGAAAGCGGGACAGCGCGATCCCGAACAAGACAGCGCCGATCACGGCCAGCCACAGGAACTGCGGCCAGACGACGTCGAAACCGGCGCCGCGGTAGAGAATCGACTGCGCCAGCATGACGAAGTGCGTCGTGGGCGCGGCCAGCATGACCGTCTGAACCAGTTCGGGCATGCTTTCGCGCGGGGTCATGCCGCCCGACAGCATCTGCAGCGGCAACATCACGAGGATCAGAAGCAGGCCGAACTGCGGCATGGACCGTGCCAGCGTCGCCAGGAAGATGCCAAGCGCGGTCGTCGCGAACAGGTGCATGGACGCGCCGGCGAGGAACAACGGCACGGAGCCTTCGATTGGGACGGCCAGCAACCCCTCGACGACGAATACCAACGAAAGAGAGCTGGCCAGGAGAACGACGAGCCCCATCGACCAGACCTTCGCGGTCATGATCTCGAACGGGGTTACCGGCATGACCAGCAGGTGCTCCACCGTTCCGTGCTCTCGTTCGCGGATCAGGGCGGCTCCGGTCAGAACGATCGTCAGGATCGTCACGTTGTTTATGATTTCCATGATCGCGCCGAACCAGGTCTCGTTCAGTTCCGGATTGAACCTGGCGCGCACCACGATCTCGACGGGCAGTTCGGAGGCATCGCGACGCCGTTCCAGGAAAGCCCGCACTTCCTCGAGAATGATGGTGTGGATGTAGCCTGATCCGGTGAACGCCTGCGACACGCGGGTCGCATCGACATTGAGCTGGACCTCGGGCCGGCGACCGGCCAGAAGATCACGCTGGAAATCGGGGGGGATGTTGATGGCGAACGTGTCGACGCCTGAATCCATCCGCTCGTCCATCTCGAACTGCGAAATCAGTTCCGGCTCACTGAAGTACGGCGGATAAAACGCGCTGACGATACGCGTCGACACGGTCGAGCGATCCTCGTCGACGATGGCGATCGTGGCCCTGTTGAGCGTCTCCGGCATCGCGGTCGCTGCCATGTAGATGGCGACGCTGAACGCGTAGACGATCAGGGCCACCATCATCGGATCGCGCCGCAGGCTGCGAAGCTCCTTGACCCCGAGATCGAAAATGTTGGCCAGACGCATCGCTCAGGCCCCCTGTTTCCGCAGGAAGATGCCCGCCAGACCAACAACCACCGGCACGGACAGCAGCAGCGGCACGAAGGCCATCTGAAGATCGGAAAAATCCAGCGCCTTGGAAAAGGTGCCGCGCGCGATGATCAGGAAATACGTCGTCGGATAGACCTCGCCGACAAGACGGCCGAAGCCTTCGAGCGAGGAAACGGGATCGAGCAGGCCGGAGAACTGCACCGCCGGCAGGATCGTCAGGATGGCTGTGCCGAAGATCGCCGCGATCTGGCTGCGCATGAAGGTCGAGATCAGCAGGCCCAACCCCGTCGCAGCGGCGACGTAGAGCACCGCTGCGGCGGCCAGCGTCGGAAAACTCCCCGTCAGCGGCACGCGGAATATCGCCACGGCCTGCACGGTCAACAAGAGGAAGCTGAGGATCGAAAGCCCGATATAGGGAAGCTGTTTTCCGAGCAGAAACTCCAGGCGCGTCGTCGGCGTCACATAGAAATTGACGATGGATCCCAACTCCTTCTCGCGGACCACGCTCAGCGCCGCAAGCATCGCAGGCAGCACCATGAGAAGGATCGGAATGACGGCAGGCACCATCGCAACGAGGCTCCTGACGTCGGGGTTGTAGCGATAGCGGATGGCGATATCGACCGGGGCCGCCAGCAGCGCGCCCTGGCCGCGCGCGCGCGCCTTCGCGGCGAGCCAGTTCATGTGCATGCCCTCGACATAGCCGCGAACGGTCTCGGCGCGCTGGGGCATAGCCCCGTCGATCCACGCCCCGACGCGCGCCACGCCCCCCTTCTCGATATCGCGGGCAAACCCGGGCGGGATCTCGATCGCCAGGCTCAGCTCGCCCGAGCGCATGCGCCGGTCGAGATCCTGATAGTCGGTGATCGGCTCGCGCTCGATAAAGTAGCGGGAGCCCGAAAGATCGAAGGCATAGTCCCGGCTGGCCGCCGTCTGATCGCGATCAAGAACCGCGAAGGTCAGGTCCTCGACGTCCATACTGATGCCATAGCCCATGACGAACATCAGGATGACGCTACCGATAAGGGCCAGTGTGAGCCGGATCGGATCGCGACGCAGTTCCAGCGACTCGATCCGGGCATAGCTCAGCATTCGTCGCGGATCGAAATGGCGGCTCCACCACGATTCCGACACCTTGCCATCGTCGTGGTCGGTTTCGCCGTCGGCCACCTGTGCGGTGCCGGGCGACCCGGCCGGCTCGGTCGCGCCGGCGCCCGCCGCGGCCTCCAGATATTCGATGAACACCTCTTCGAGCGTGTCCGCGCCGTGTTTCGTCACGAGACTGCCGGGCGCATCGGTGACGAGCACCTTGCCGGCGTGCATCAACGAGACGCGGTCGCACCGCTCGGCCTCGTTCATGAAATGGGTGGAGATGAAGATCGTCACCTGGTCGCCGCGCGACAGCTCGATCAGCATGCGCCAGAAATCATCCCGGGCGACCGGATCGACGCCCGACGTCGGCTCGTCGAGGATCAGCATGTCCGGCTTGTGGATCATGGCCACCGCCAACGACAGGCGCTGGCGATGGCCGAGCGGCAGGGCGCCCGGCAGGACGTCGACCACGTCCTCCAGATCGAACCGCGTCACCATCTCGCCGACGCGCCCGGCCAGATCCTCGGCGGGAACCTTGAACAACTTGGCGTGGAGCTCGAGGTTCTGGCGAACGGTCAGCTCGGTGTAGAGCGAGAACGCCTGCGACATGTAGCCGACGCGCCGGCGCGTCTCGATGTCGTTGGAATCCACCTCGTGGCCGAACAACCAGGCCTGCCCCTCGGTCGGCGGCAGCAAACCGGTGAGCATCTTCATCGTGGTGGTCTTGCCGCAGCCGTTTGAGCCGAGGAAGCCGAAGATCTCTCCCTTGCCAACGCGCAGGCTGACTTTGTCCACGGCGGTGAAGTCCCCGAACCGGCGAGTCAGGTCATGCGCCTCGATCGCGATCTCGCCCTCACTGTCGGCATCGCGCGGCACGATCTCGACAGGGCGATAGGCGCGGCGCTGGTCCTCCGGCAACAGGGCGATGAACGCCTGATCCAGGGTCTCGGCGCCGGTCTGGGCGAGCAACTCGGCCGGGGTGCCGGTTTCCAGGATCCGCCCCGCGTTCATCGCCACAAGCCAGTCGAAGCGGGCGGCTTCCTCCATGTAGGCGGTGGCCACGACCACGCTCATGCCGGGGCGCTCGGCGCGGATGTCGTCGATCAATTCCCAGAACTGCCGGCGCGACAGCGGATCGACGCCCGTCGTCGGCTCGTCGAGGATGAGCAGGTCGGGATCATGGATGAGCGCACAGCACAGGCCGAGCTTCTGCTTCATGCCGCCCGAGAGCTTGGCCGCGGGGCGATCGACGAAGGGCGCCAGCCCGGTCTTTTCGGTCAAGGCGGCGATGCGCCGTATCCGCTCGGCGCGAGCATGGCCGAACAGCCGGCCGAAGAAGTCTATGTTCTCGAAAACCGACAGGGTCGGATAGAGGTTCTTGCCCAGCCCCTGCGGCATGTAGGCGATCCGCGGACAGGCATTCCGGCGGTGGCGGGCGCTTGCCATGTCGCCCTCCAGAACCATGATGGTGCCGGACTGGATTTCGCGGGCGCCCGAGACAAGCGCGAGTAGGCTCGACTTGCCGACGCCGTCCGGGCCGACCAGTCCGACCATGCGGCCCGAGGGCAGCGCGAGGTCCAGTTCGTCCAGGACGACATTGTTACCGTATCGCAGGCTGACGCCGGACAGCCGCACAACCGGGGCCTCGTCACCCGGCGCGGTGCGATCTGTGCTAGGGCCGGTCATCCGGCGGCCGCGTCCTCGGGCAGACGGACCTTCAGGTCTTCAGGCCAGTCCGTCGTCGGGTCGAGGCGTACATAGGCAACTCCGGGAAGGCCGGTCTTCACGTTGCGGACGTATTCGCGCAGCAACTCGGAGGGAATGCGCGCCTTGACGCGAAACATCAGCTTCTGGCGCTCATCCGCGGTCTCGACCGTCTTCGGCGTGAACTGCGCCACGTCGGCAACGAAGAAGACCCTGGCCGGAATGACGTACTGGGGCGCGGCATCGAGGACCAGACGCGCCTCGGCGTCCACGGCCAAGACGCCCGCTTCCGCGGTCGGCAGGAAGAAGGTCATGTAGACCTCGTCGAGGTCCACCATGTTGAGGACGGTGCTTCCAGGGCCGACAACTTCGCCGGGCCGTGCGACGATGTACTGGACGCGCCCGTCGCGGGGCGCCGCCAGCAGACTGTCGTCGATCTCGACCTGGATACGGTCGATCGTCGCCCGCACCGCTTCGATATCGGATTGCGCGGCGATCACCTGCGAGCGTGCAAAGCCGAGCGCGGCATCCGACGCGGCGAGGTTGGCAACGGCGGCGCTGACCGCGGCCTTCGCGCCCTGCACGTCGGCGCGATCCTCGTCGAGGCGCTGCTGGGTCGCCGTGCCGGTGGTCGCCAGCTCCTCGGCGCGGGCAAGGCTTTTCTCTGCGATGGTCAGCTCGGCCTGGCGCTGCTCGATCAGCGCCTGCATGGACGCCTTTTGCGCTTCCTGCTGCCTGACCCTGGACTCGGCGATCGTCACGCCGATCTTCGCGCTTTCGAGCTGGGCCTGCGCTTCGCGGAGCTGCGCCTCCAACGCCCGGGTGTCGAGCTTGGCCAGCTTATCGCCGGTTCTGACGAACTGGCCTTCGCTGACATAGACGTCCTGCACCCGCCCCGCCGTCTTGGCCGCGATGTAGATCTCGACGGCCTCGATGCGGCCGTTGCTCTTGGCAAAGCCCTTGGGAACGCCGGGCGGCTGAGCGTAAAGCCATGCCGCGTAGAGACCGCCGGCGGCGACGGCGATGAGGATGAGACGAAGGATGGAGCGTGCAGCCTTGGGCATGGGCAGTTCCGCTGTGTTGCAGGAACGAATGCGACGAGAGACCGCGAAGATAGTGGCTGATCTCTCGCATTGCGCCATTCGCGGCGCTTAGGTGCAATGCAGTATCAGCATAGCGGAGGATGGCCCGGAAGGCATTTGCAATCTCGATCCGCGCGCAAAGCCGTGCCTGCCGCCTTGCGCGCCTCGGCCGGGCGAAGCATTGGTACGCGGACAATGATGGCGAAGAGGGGCGCCACGGCGCGGAGCACCGACCGCATCGTCCCGAACGCCACCGAAACCATCGGGAAAAAGCCCGCCGGGCCGGTGCAAAATAAGCGTAAAGGCGACTGCGACGCCTCGAGCACGCAATGTCGATGTTCGGCGCCCCGTAGCCATGGGCGCATCCTTTGTCAGAGCGGATCTACCGTCTTCAGGAAATCGAGTACCGCCCGCCGCGCCTGCGCCTGTTTTTGGGCATCGAACCGGAGCATCGAAAGCGGCGACCTCTCCTGCTGGTCGAAGCCGTGGTCCGCATCCGCGAGAACGACAATCTCCACCTCGGCGTTTGATTGCCGCAGCGCCTCCGCGCGGGCGACGCAATCCGGCGTGCTGACAATCGAGTCATCCTCGGCAAGGACGAACAGCGCCGGCGGGGCGCCGGCCCAGCGGGCCGCCGTCGCGCTGTTCAGCACTCCGCAATAGGGATAAAGCAGCACCAGCGCCGAGACCGATTGCAGGAGTGCTTCGGGCGTGTCGGGCCAGTGCGCGAGTCCTGGCGGCCGTTCGTTACTGGCCGCGTGCGCCACGAACTCCATCGCGGTCCAGCCGCCATGCGAGGCGCCGAAAACGACGATGTCATCGGCGATGTCGTCCCGATCCGACAGCCCCTTGAGCGCCACGGCCACGTCGCCGCTGCGCTCAGCGCCGGACAGGGCCTGTGCGCCACAGACGAGCCGCCACGCCTCCAGCTCGACGAGGCCGCGCGGCGTGTGGCTGTCGACGATCAGCGCAGCGCGCCCCGTCTCGACGAACACGCTGGCCCAATAGTCCATGTTGTCGCGCACGCCGTCGCAGCCCGACAGCAGGATCGCGGCGGGAAACGGCCCCGGCCCTTCGGGCAGGAGAAGCCGCCAATGTTCGGCCAGACGCGCCGCGCGCGCATCAGGGGGCTCGCCGAAGGGCGACCAGCGCGCGTACTGGCGGGTGGTGTTGAGTGCCAGTCCGAGGAGAATGACGCCAGCGGCTATCAGTCCCCAGCGGATCAGTTTCGGCATCCAAGGCCCCATTCGACGCCGCATCGCTCCTTCAGCCGCGTGGAATCGGCCTCGGTCCAGCCTGCAGGCGCGGTCACGCCGACCCAGGCATCGATGTAATCTTCGGCGCTATAGCTGTGCCCATATCCGGGCGGAACCGCGAGCGCGAGGATCATGTCGACCACCAGCTGAAACTGCGTGACGACCGGCATGAAGCGCATCTCCGGAGAAACGTCCGGCGCCGGTGGCTCGCGCATCCATTGCGGGGCGCGCCAGACCGAATTCGGCTCGTAGAAGACGATCGGATCGGACGCGTATTGCAGGTAGGCGATGCGAAGGCGGCCCCAAGGGCCGGCGTCGCGGTCGAGGCCGCCGAACTGGGACATGAAGCGGACGAGCGCGCCGCTGCCGACGAGCGGCAGAACATAGGCCGAATCCGGGTTCCGGGCGTCCGTCGCCTTGTTCCACAGGGCCGAGGGGAACGGCGGGCCGGTCCATAGCGCGCCCTGGATGGGATCGTTGACGATCTCGAAGATGTCGAAGGAGTACATGGACGACCAGGCCCCGAGGCTGATGCCGTGGGCGTAGAACTCGGGCCTGTCGGCCTCGGGTAGCGTCCTCCAGTAGCGGTAGACGGTCTGCATCGTCGCGGTCGCCTGTTCGAGACCGGTCTGGGTCTCGAAGATCAGCGCAAACGGCGACTGCATGTAGGAGTACTGGACCGCGACCGTGGCGATGTCGCCATCATGCATGTACTCGACCGGATCGTGTCCGCCGGGATCGAGCCAGCCAGTGCCGGTCGGGCTCGCGACTATCAGCACCTTGCGCTCGAACGCGCCAAGACGCTTCAGCTCTTCCAGGGCCACCTTCGCGCGCTCCTCCGGGGTCTCGGCCTGCGCCCGCCCGACATAGACGCGGATCGGATCCTTGGCCGGCCGGCCGGTAAAGTCGGAGATGGCCTCCGCATCCGGACCGCCGAGCACGTAATCGCGTCCCGGCTGGCCCATCGCGCCCCAGTCGGCGAACGATCCGGGGCCACCGGGAATGCGCGGATTGTCAGGCGCCGGCGGCGCCTTCACGAACAGATCCTGCGCCGCCTCGTAGGACTGGTCCATCGCCTCGAACACCCACCGGATGACTCCGTCGCGGGTGACGAAGAAGACGAGCGCGGTCGCGAGGATCAGGCCCAGCGCATTGGCCGTGCGCATCGGCATGACCCGGTAGAGGCGACGGCGCAGGATGTCGAAGATCCACTGCACGGCCAGACCGATCGCGAAACAGATCAGGAAGACGGCAAGGGCGACGCCCAGCATCGCGAAGATATGGAACTCTTCGGTCGGCTCCAGGCCGACGTGCGTTCGTATCGAGTCCTGCCAGTCCGCCGCCTTGGTCAGGTTGTTGATCCACAGCGCGACGACAGGCACGGCGACGACGACATGGGCAACGACCGCGGCCCGCCCCGAAAGACGCGGCAGTTCGATCGCGCGCCAGGCGGCGAGGACGAGCTGCCCGATCACATAACCGATGGCGGTGACAAGCCCCGCCAGCGCCCCCTGCACGATCCACGGGCGCGGGATCAGCGACGGCGTGAGGGAGGCCGCAAAGAAGACCAGCCCCAAAAGGAGCGGCAAAACGGCGAAGCCGAAAAGTCGGGTGTTTTTGTGCGTCATGCGCAACCTTCTACTCCGCCCCGGCACGGCAACGCCAGATGCGCGTCACCACCCTATCACTTTCCCTCGGAAGGGGCCCTGCTCCGTCATTGGCCTGCCCAGCAGACCAGCTCAACCGCCATTTGACGTTGTGAACCGATATGAGGCGTTTGGCGTGGCTATTTTTCCGCTGCCGACTCACGCTCAGGCGCAGAAACGGATCATGGCATCCCTGTTCCGGCTATCGGAGGAGGCGTGGACGGCGTTAGAAATGAAGTCTGACATCCTCTGGACATTCAGGGGGCGTCAGACCGTGTCCTTGGATTGACGCATCGTTTCCCAGTGGCGTGCCCCCCTAGCAGACCCCTCATCGGAAAAATCGTGACCGACGTACGAGACGACGCAAAACAGCGACCCGCGACAGTGTTAGCATGCGAGAAACGGCCGGCGCGTGCCGCCGGTGGCATGGTGGTCACGAACCATCCCCTCGCCTCCGCCGCCGGGACGGAGATGCTGGCGGCGGGCGGAAATGCCATCGACGCAGCGATCGCAGCGCTGTTTACGCTGACGGTCGTTGAACCGATGATGGTCGGTATCCTGGGCGGCGGCATCACCCACATTCGCACGACGGACGGGCGCCATATCGTTCTCGACGGCCTGAGCGCCGCCCCGGCCGCCGCGGCGCCCGACCTCTACCGTCCGGTTTCGGATCAGCCGCCGTATTCCCTGGACACGGTAGGCCGCGAGAACGCAGTCGGGCCGAAGGCCGTGGCGACGCCCGGGGCGTTGCGCGGCTGGTGCGATGCGCTGGAGCGTTTCGGCACGATGTCCCTCTCGGACGTCATGGAACCGGCCATTCGCCATGCCCGCCGCGGATTTGCGGTGACGCCTTATCTGGCCGGATGCATCGAAGAGGCCGCAGCCGATCTTGCCGGCGATCCCGAAATCGCCCGGCTGTTCCTACCCGATGGACAGGCGCGGCGCGCGGGCACGCGTTTCGTCATGGGCGACTATGCCGAAACGCTGGCAAGCATCGCCTCCGGCGGTCCCGAGACGTTGTACAGCGGGGACCTGGGCGGCGTCATCGACCGTCACATGTCCAGCGTCGGCGGTCTCCTGACACTGGCCGATCTCGCCGCCGTCTCGACGATCGAACGCGCCCCGGTGCGCGGCCGCTATCGCGGCTTCGACATCTACGGGCCCCCGCCCCCCTCGGCCGGCGGCGTCCATGTCATCCAGATGCTGAACATTCTGGAGGGCTACGATCTGGCCGCGCTGGGCTACGGCTCGATCGAGACCATGCACCTTCTCGGCGAGGCCCTGAAGATCGCCTTTGCCGACCGGGCCAGATCGACGGCCGATCCGGCCTTCGTCGACGTGCCGGTCGACCGGCTGATCTCGAAGCGCTACGCCGAGGCGTGCCGGGCGCGGATCAGCATGACGCACGCCGCCCCCGCCACGCCCGCGTCCCCGGCGGCCGAGTCGGACAACACCACGCACGTCACGGTGAGTGATTCATTCGGCAACATCGTTTCCAGCACGCAGACCATCAATAGCCTTTTTGGCGCGCGGTTCGTCATTCCCGGCACGGGAATCATACCGAACAACAACATGTCGCTGTTCGATCCGCATCCCGGACGCGCCCTGTCGATCGCGCCGGGCAAACGCGTGACGACATCGATGGCCCCGACGATCGTCCTGCGCGATGGACAGCCCGCCTTCGCACTCGGATTGCCCGGCGGCCTGCGCATCTTCGGCTGCGTCATGCAGGCCCTGGTCAATCTCATCGACCACGGCATGTCGCCGCAGGAGGCGGTCGAAGCGCCGCGGCTGTGGACGCAGGGCGGTGACCTCGAGGTCGAAGACGGTTATCCGGACAGCACCCACGGCGGCCTGACCGCGATGGGCTGGCGCGTCCTGCCGGTTCCGCATGTGGGTGGCGGGATGGCCGCCATCGCCTTCGATGGCGACGGCAACCATACCGGCGCCGCCTGCTGGCGCGCGGACGGTGTCGCCATCGGGATCGGCGGCGGACTTGCGCGGCAGGGAATCCGCTTCTGGCCGGACGCGCCCCGCGTAAACGAAGGCAAAGACGACTGACACGATCGCCGGCGGTCGCGACGGAACAGCGTAGTTTCGCCGGCTTCAGCCAGGCGCCGGAACGACTCCGCCCGAAGCGACCTTGAGAACGGCGTTCAGCAGCACATCGGCCCCGTCGACGCACTGTTCCGGCGTGCTGTATTCCGTCTCGTTGTGGCTGATGCCGGTATCGCTGGGAATGAAGAACAGCGCGGTCGGGCAACAGGTCGTCATGGGAACCGCATCGTGACCCGCCACCGTCAGGATATCCCGGCACGACAGCCCGATCTCGCGCGCCGTCTCGGAAATCAGGCCGGACATTGCCGCGTCGAAGCGGATCGGCCCGAACTCGAAATACGGTTCGAGTGAGATCGAGACGCCGCGCTCCCCTTCGATACGGGAAATCGCGGCCTGCAGGTCCTGCTCCATCTTGGCCAGTTCTGCGGGATCGGAATTGCGCAGATCGCAACTGAGCCGAACCTCCGACGGGATCACACCGCGCACGTTCGGGAACAGCTCGATATGCGGCGCGTTGGAACGGCCCTCGCGCCCTCTCGACCGTCCGATCCGGTCGATTTCCAGTGTCAGGGCCGCGGCGCCGACGAGGGCGTCATGGCGCTGCTCCATCAGGGTCGGCCCGACATGGGCGGCTTCGCCGGTCACGGTCGCCACGAAGTACCGTGCCATGAAGGACCCGGTGACGGCGCCGATCCTCTCACCGCCTTCCTTGAGCAGCGGCCCCTGCTCCACGTGGACTTCGAAATAGGCGCCCACCGGCCGGCCACCGATCGGCTCGTTGCCGGCATAGTCGATCCGCTCCAGCGCCTCGGCGATGGTGACGCCCGCGGGATCGGTTCGCGACAGGGCGAAGTCGAGCGCGATGTCGCCGGTGAACACCGAGGATCCGAGCGTCATCGGCGAGAACCGCGCTCCCTCTTCGTTTGTCCAGACGACAATCTCGATCGGCGCCGACGTCGCGACGTCCAGGTCGTCGAGCCGACGGACCACTTCGAGCCCGGCCAGAACCCCGTAAGCGCCGTCGAACTTTCCGCCAGTCGGCACCGTATCGAGATGGCTTCCGATCATGACCGGCGCGGCATCGGGATCCGTGCCGTCGCGGCGGGCGAAGATATTGCCGATCCCGTCGACCGTGATCGTGCAGCCCGCGTCACGCACCCATCGGCAGAACAGATCCCTCGCCGCCTTGTCGTCGTCCGTCAGGGCGAGGCGCCGGCAACCGCCGCCCGGCGTTTCCCCGATGCGCCCCATTTCCATCAGCGACGCCCACAACCGTTCGCCGTCGACCTTGACCGTCTTCATGACAAACCTTCCGTACTACGCTTGGCTTTTTTCGACTCCGCACCATTCGGCGAGAAACAGGGCCATGGTCTTGGTAACGGCGCGGAGCGAATCGAGATCGACGCGCTCGTCGAAGCCGTGCGGCCGCTCGCAGATCGGCCCGTAGACGATGCCCGGCGTGTCGGCATAGAGGCCGAAGAAACGCGCATCCGTCGCAGCCGACGTGATTTCTTCCTGAAGCGGCGCTCCGAAGACGGCCGCATGGCTCTCGGCGAGGACGGCTTCGGCCTCGTCGGCATCCTCCAGCACGTACCCCTCCGCCATGTGGCCGTGATACTCGATGCGTGGCGGATTGTTGGACAGGAACGGGTCGTCCAGCGCCGCTTGGCGCACCCGTGCCTCGATTTCATCGCGGATATCGGACAGCCGGGCACCGGGCAGGACACCGACGCGGACGTTGAGCGTCGCGGTAGCGGCCACGCTCGACGTCCATTCGCCCCCCGTGATCTCGCCGAGGTTCACGCGGATCGGATGCGGATGGTTCCGGTAGAGGGGATGGTCGGCCTTGCGCGCGTTCCATTCGGCTTCCAGGGCCTTGATGTGAGGCCATAGCCCCATGGCCTTCTCAATCGCGTTGGTTCCGCTCGACACGAACCCCGAGGCATGTTGCGGATCGCCCTCGACATGGACCTGGAACCAGATCAACCCGACCTCCGCGCGCATCAGCTTCGGCTCCAGCGGCTCTGGAACGAAGGCGCAGTCGGCGCGATATCCGCGCTGCAGACAGGCGAGCGTGCCGTTGCCCGTGCACTCTTCCTCGACAACGGACTGGAAGTAGATCGGCGCGGTCGGCGCAAAGCCGGCGGCCCGCACCGCGTCGAACGCGAACAGGGTGCCAGCAAGGCCTGCCTTCATGTCGCCCGCGCCGCGGCCATAGAGCCACTTGCCGTCTATGCGCGGCTCGAAAGGCGGCGTCGTCCAGCGGTCCCAGGGTCCCGTCGGCACGACATCGACATGACCGTTGAAGATCAGGGACCGGCCACGCCGAACGGCTGGGCGGTAGGTGCCGACGACATTGTAGGAATTCTCATAAGAAATCGAGACCGGGGCAAATCCGGGCAGGTCCTTGATCTCGTCGACATCGAGGCGCCACTGATCGACCACGAAGCCTCGGGACGCCATGGCGTCGGCCATGAAATCCTGCACCCGTTGTTCCTCGCCGCGAGTCGAGGGAATGCGGACCATGTCCCGGGTAAAGCGGACCTGTTGGTCGAAGCCCCGATCGACGGCGTCGATGATCGCCGCCGCAACGTTCTTGTCGAGCATGTCTCGTCCTTACGAGTTTTCCGGGGAACGGGTGCGAAGCCGCTTGACGATCATGGGGCCGAGGCTTGCAAGCCCCCGCGGCAGGAACATCGTCACGACGATGATGATCGCGCCATAGACGAGCAGCCGGTAATCCTCCAGGTCGCGCAACAGCTCAACCGCGGCGGTGAGGATCAGCGCACCGATCAGCGGTCCGCTGAGCGTCCCCAGCCCACCGACCAGCACCATCGCGATGATGAGGATCATCAGGTCGACACCGACAGCGGCCGTCGGCGTCAGAATTCCGATGTAATGACCATAGAAGGCACCGGCGACGCCGACGAGGAAGGCGCTGACCCCGAAGACAAGCAGCTTCTGCTGGGTGAGGTTTACGCCAAGGCTTTCCGCGGCATCCTCGGCGTCGCGCATCGCGACGATGGACAGCCCGGTCTTGGAGCGCATCAGCAGTGCGACGACCGCCATCGACAACGCCAGCAGGATCAGGACCAGATAGTAGTAGGGCACCTTGTCGGCGGGCGAGAACACGACCCGGCCAATCCCCGGGATCGAGAAACCGGTAAACGGCGGGATCCCCCAAAGCCCGAGTTCGCCGCGGGTGATCGACTGCAGGTTGGAGATGACGATCCGGACGATCTCGGCAAAGCCCAGCGTGACGATGGCCACGTGCGGCATCGACTTGATCCGGAGGATCGGTACACCGACGAAGATGCCGGCGATCGTCGCCGCGATCGCGGCGATCCAGATGGTCAGCCACGGCGACAGGCCGGCGTTTATGCTGATCAGCGCCGACACGTATGCCCCGATCCCGAAGAAGGCATGGTGTCCGAAGGTCTTCAGGCCGGCGAAACCGGTGACCAGGTTCCAGGCAAGGGCGAAGATCCCGAAAATCATCGACAGGATCAGCACGTGCAGCAGGTAGGTGTTCTGCGTCACGGCGGGGATGAGCGCCGCCACGACGACAGCGGCCGAGACCAGCGCCCATTGCCAGGGTTTCAGCGGCTGGAACATCAAAGTCTCCGGTCGATAGATGGGGCAGCGGCGCGCACAGGCAGGCTCATTACGGCTTCTGCCCGAACAGGCCCCAGGGCCGTATCCAGACAACGAGGATCATCAGGGTGAATGCGATCACATCGCGCCATTCCGACGAGGTGAGCTGAACGCCGATCGCCTCGACGACGCCCAGGATGAGACCGCCGGCGATGGCGCCCGGGAAGCTGCCCAGTCCGCCGAGGATGACGACGACGAAGCCCTTGAGCAGGATCGGAAGGCCGCTCCAGGGATTGATGGCGTAGATCGGAGCGAGCATCGCCGCGGCGACCGCGCCGAGGGCGGCGGCGAGGCCGAACGTGATCATGTAGATCCGCTGGGCGGGGATACCGACCACCGCGCTGGCGTCGAGATCCTGCGACGTCGCCCGGATGGCCCAGCCGAGCCGGGTCTTCTTGAGCACGAAAGTCATCGCGCCGATGGTGACCAGGGCGACGACGATGATCAGCAGGCGCTGGACCGGCAGGCGGATGCCGGCAAACTCGATCACGCCTTGCAGGTAATAGGGCACGCTCTGGAACTGCTCGCCGAACAGCAGCAGCGCCGCGTTCTGCAGGAAGATCGACAGCCCCAGGGTCACGGCGATCGTCGAGAAGGCCCAGCCTTCGCGCGCCAGCAGATAGAATATGGTCAGCCGCTGGATAATCGCGCCCAGCAGAAAGGTCATCAGGACGGCCACGGGAATGGCGAGGTAGGCGGGAACCCCGTAGGTGACGACCAGGAAGAAAACGAAATACCCGCCGAGCATGTAGAACTCGCCATGGGCGAGGTTCAGCACCCGCATCGTCCCGTAGATCAGCGCGATGCCGCTGCCGATGAGGGCGTACATCGACCCGATGACGATGCCGTTGATGATCTGTTCGAGAAAGATGGAAAAGGTCACCGGCTCTCCCCCCTCTAGACGCCGAGATAGACGCGGCTGATCACATCGGAATTGATCATTTCCTCGCCCGTGCCCGAAAGAACCATCCGACCGCCCTCGAGCAGATAGCCGCGGTCCGACAGCCCGAACGACAGCTTGACGTTCTGCTCGTTGAAAACGACGGCGATGCCCTCTTCGTTGACCCGGCGAATGATCCCGGCAATCTGCTTCACCACGCGCGGCGCCAGGCCGAGATAGGGCTCATCCATCAGCAACAGGCGGGGGCGCGACATCAGGCTTCTGGCGATCGCCACCATCTGCTGCTCACCGCCACTCATCTTGCCGGCGATCTGGTCGCGCCGTTCCGCCAGAATGGGAAACAGGCTCTCCACCCATTCCAGCCGGCTCCGGGTGTCCTTGTTGACGCTGCGATGGTAGGCGCCGAGCAGCAGGTTCTCGCGCACCGTCATCTGACCGAACAGGCGACGGCGTTCGAGCACCATCGAGATGCCCATGGCGACCATCTCGTGGGTCGGAACCCGGGTCAGGTCCTGCCCTTCGAAGACGACCTTTCCCGAGCGGACCGGCGCCAGCCCCATGATCGCCTTGAGTACCGTGCTCTTGCCGGACCCGTTGGGCCCGAGAACGGCGACGATCTCCTTCTGCCCGACGCTCATCGAGACGTCCCACAGCACCTGGTAGTCGCCATAGAGGACGTTCAGGTCCTCTACCTGCAGCATCGGAAGCTCAGCCATCCTTGCCTCCCTCTCCGAGATACAGCTCGACGACTTCCGGGTGCTTGGCGATTTCCTCAGGCGTGCCCTCGGCCATCCGAACACCGCGGTTCATGAAAATGGCGCGATCGCCGAGCTCGTTGATCACCCCCATGTTGTGTTCGATGACGATCAGGGTGAGCCCGTCGTCGCGCAATTGCTTCACCAGGTTCACGATCCCGGGGAGGCTCTTCTGGTCGACACCGCCCGTCACCTCGTCGAGCAGCAGGAGCTTCGGCCGCGTCGCCATCGCGCGGGCCATCTCCAGCCGCTTGCGCTGGCCGGTGCTGAGCCCCTTGGCCGGCACTTGCGCCCGGTCGCCGAGCCCCACCATGTCGACGAAGCGGCGCGCGTCCGTGCGCGCATCCGCCATTCTCTTATGAAAGGCGAGCGCGCCAACCATCACGTTCTCCTCGACGGTCAGTTCGTGAAACGGCTGGGTGATCTGGAACGTTCTCGCCACGCCGGCCCGACACCGGCCATCGGGCCGCAGCGTGGTGATATCCTGTCCGTCGAAGCGGATCTTGCCCTTGGTGGGGCTGTGCACACCGGCGATCACATGGAAGGTCGTCGTCTTGCCGGCGCCGTTCGGCCCCATCAGCGCCAGGATCTCCCCCTGGCGAACCGAGAAGGACAGGCTGTCGACGGCGACGATCCCACCGAAAGCCATCGTTATGTCGTCGACCTCCAACAAGGCCTTGGGCGTCGAGATCGGCATAGGGTCGTGGTTTCCGCGCGTCGGACGAAAGGCTGAACGGCGAAGCGAGGCACCGGGGGCCGGGACGGCCCCCGGTGCCTGCATAATCGCGTTCAGTCGGCGGGCTTGAACTCGGCCGTAGCCGCGCTCTTCGGCCAGATCGCGAAGCTGACGCCATCCTGGATCTGGGCCATCGGAACCGGCAGGTAGTCGGCGCCGACCTTCGGCGTATGCGTGTCGGTGTCGTAGACATACCGCGCGATGACACAGGGGAAGTCGGTCTTGGCAAAGACCTCCGACAGTGTGTCGGGCTGCACCGTTCCCGCCTTCTTGATGTTGTCCAGCAGCATCGACATCTGGCAGAAGCCCTGGGCATGGTCGCCGTTGCCGTCCACGCCGGTCAGTTCCTTGAACGTGCTGGCGAATTCCTTGTGCTTCGGGTTGTTGGCCGGATCGAAGAACAGGGGCGTCCAGACGAGACCGTTGGCGGCCTTGCCGGCACCGGGCAGGAACTCCGGACGGATCGGGTAGTAGACGGCCAGATGCAGCACATCGAGATCCTGCTCATCGATCTGTTTGACCAGGGCGATGCCCGAGTTCACGGATGTGAAGATCGAAATCAGCACGTCGGGAGCATCGCCGCGCAGTTTGGAGAGCTGCGGATAGAAATCGGCGTATCCCAGCGGAACCGTTTCGTCTGACGTCGTGGTCCAGCCCGCGTCCTCGAACAGGGGGCGGGTGAATTCCACGTTGGACTTGCCGTAGTCGGTATCCTCGACGATGAAGGCCACCTTCTTGCCTTCGGCGGCGAATTTTCCGTCCTCGATCAGGGAATTGACGGTCTCGAACAACGTCTTGGCATAGGCGTCGCTGTTGAAGCTGCCTTTCCAGAAATTGCCGAAACGCTCGGGATCGCCCTGGACCTTCTTCGCGATCTCGATGGACACCGGCTGGCCGCTCATCATGAACTTGCCGAAGCTGGGGGCGACCTCCATCAGCGCCAGCGTCACCGAGCTGGCGATGGAGTCTCCGACCAGAACGTCGACATTGTCCCTGGTCAGCAGCTTCTGCGCCGCGCTGACACCGACCTCGGGGCGCGATGCGCTGTCCTCGAAGATGAGTTTGACGTCGCGCTTCTCGCCGTCGATTTCGAGGCCGCCGCCCTTGTTGACCTGTTCGGCGACCGCCTCGTAGGCCTGCCGCATCGAGATGCCCGAATTGGCAGCGGGACCGCTCAGCGGTCCGATGACGCCGATGGTCAGATCCGCCGCGATCGACGGTGCCGCGATGCCGGACGTCGCGACACCGACGAGCAGCGTGGCGACTACGTGGCGAAGGCCCGGGTATTTGCGTTTCATACAATCTCCCCTCTGTGATTGTTTGATGTATGGATCAAGAACAAAACGGCTTCATTTTCTTGCTTTCCCGCCTCGGCCCGCCCTCACCCCGACGGGACGGGCTCGGTGCCGCACCATTCGGCAACGAACAGGGCCATCGACGTCGTGATGCGCTTGAGCGATTCGAGGCTGACGCGCTCGTCGAAGCCATGGATTCCCCGTGAAACCGGCCCGTAGCAGAGCGCCGGAATCTCGTCGTATAGCGCATAGACGCGCGTATCGAGGTAGGCCGGTGTCACCAGGGTCTCGAGCGGCGCTCCGAAAACGGCGTCATGCGCACCGGCGAGCACCGCCTCGGCCTCTGACCCCGGCTCCAGCACGTAGCCTTCCGTATGGAAGCCGTTGAACGTGACTTTGGGCGGCATGTTCGACAGGAACGGGTCCTGCCTGGAGACGCGTTCGATCGCCTCGCGAATTTCCCGGGCGGCGCTACTCGCGCTGACACCGGGATAGATGGCGATACGGCAGTCGATCCGGCACCAGCACGGCACCGAGGACGCCCAGTCGCCGCCCTCTATCTTGCCCACATTGAGATTGATCGGATGCGGGTCGTCTTTGAACAGCGCGTGGTCGACCTTGCGCGCGTTCCAGTCCTCTTCGAGACGGCGCAGTTCAGCGACCACGCGGTACGCGGCGTCGATCGCGTTCGCGCCGGCCCCCATCTCGCGAACATGAACCGGATAGCCCTGCACCTCGACCTGGAACCACAGGACCCCGGCGTTGGCGCGGACCAGCTTCTCGTCCTCGGGTTCCGGGATCAGGACGGCATCGGCCTTATAGCCGCGAAGATGCGCCATCAAGGCGCCGTTTCCCGTCGACTCCTCCTCGACCACCGACTGGATATAGACGGTCGCGGCGGGCTGCAGTCCGATGCGCCGCAACGCATCCAGCGCAAAGATGTTCGCCGACGCGCCGGCCTTCATGTCGGCCGCCCCGCGACCATACATCCAGTCGCCTTCGATATCGCCGGCGTATGGATCGTGGCTCCACATGGTGCGAGGCCCGGTCGGTACGACATCGACGTGGGCCTGCAGGATCAGCGACCGGCCCGTCTCCTCGGCCGGATGGTGTATGCCGACGACGATGGGCGCGGTCGAGTGCTCGTCCGACCAGGGCGATCCGCCGGGGTGGCGCTCGATGGCGTCCCGATCCATGGCAAAGCGGTCCATCGCGTAGCCGCGCTGGGAGAGCCCACGGAACATGAAGTCCTGTACGGCGTGCTCGGCACCACGCACGGACTGAAACGCGACGAGTTCGCGAAGGAAGGCAAGCTGATCGGCGAACCCCTGTTCGACCGAAGCGATGATCGCGTTACGTACGTCCGAGGCAAGCACCATCTGGAGTCCTCTGGGTGGTCCGCCGTCAAAGAAACACGGGATCGTCGGAGGCCTTCCGATCAGGCCTGCAGTATGACAACCGCATTTTATCCGTGTCAAGCAGTGGCACTAAGTATCACGACATGATACAGAACCTATGAAAGCGGATGGGACATGCCGACCAACGAACGCTCGAAGAATGGGTCTACCGACAAACCAGGGGTGCCGATCGTCCGTTCGGTCGAACGCGCCGTCGCCCTGCTACGGGTGTTTTCGGCGGACGAGATGCACCTGTCGCTCACCGAACTCTCGCGCCGTACGGGCCTGGACAAGAGCACCACGAGGCGGCTGCTGCACACGCTTTCGACGCTGGATCTCATCGAGGCCGACGAACGCCGCCAGACCTACGCGCTCGGCACCGGCGTCCTGACGCTGATGCCGGCCGTTTCCTACGGGGGAAACCTGCGCGACATCGCGGCGCAGGCGCTGGCACGCCTGACGGAGAAGACCTCCGCCACGTCGTTTCTGTGGGGATACTACCGTGGCATGGCCCTCTGCCTGGAGCGCGTGAAGACCCTCGACAAGGACATCGACGTTCGATCGGCGGTCATCGGAACGCAGATCTCGATGAACTGCGCCGGTGGGCCACGGGTCGTGCTCGCGCACCTGTCCGAGGCACAGCGCGCCACCGCCCTAAGCGGACCGCTGCCGAAGTACACGCCGTTCACGGAAACGAACCCCGTGGCGCTTCAGACCGCGGCCACGGAGATCCGTGCCCGTGGCTGGGAACTGGCGGTCGACGACTACATCGTCGGTCTCTCGGGCCTCGGCGCCCCGGTATTCGATCGGAGCGGCAATTTCATAGCGAGCGTCAGCATCACGACCCTGACGCCTCGGCTCGCCCCTAGGACGAACGGGGAGCCCGAGCAACTGCCGGCCCTGCTGGAGGCGGCAGCGGAAATCGGCGCGCAGATACAGCCCTGACCGCGTATCGATGAGTTGGACCGTACTTCGAACCGGAAACGGTCCATCTCGGAAGGTCGCATCTTCCGTGCGCCTCGGGCGGATCGTGACAGTCTTAGTTCCGACCAACCGGTTTGCGTCAAACGTCATCGGCGCGACAGCGCCCGCTTGCGGCAGGTCTATCGCGGTGTCGGAGGATCAGGCCGAAACGGGCATGCCCGAAAACGCACGGGCATCCTCGAACGCGGCGGCGACGCGGAACAACAGCGGCTCGTCATATGGCCGACCGATGAACTGTACCGACACCGGCATGCCCCGCGCGTCCTTCCCCGCCGGCACCGCGAGGGCGGGAAAGCCGAGATAGTTGATGGTGCGCGTCTTGCGGTTCAGCCGCGAGATGGTGCGGAGCGAGTCGGGGCCACCGGCCACATCGACTTCGGCAATCGTCGGGACACCGATGTCGAGGACGGGAGCGACGACCACGTCGCAGAGCCCGAAGACGTGTTCGGCAATGTGCTCCACGCGCCGCCCGCGGTCGGACAGGACCCGGAGATAGTCGGGGGCGGAGTGGCCGAAGCCGGCCTCAATGCGCTCGCGTACCGGGACGCCGTAATCCTCCGGCCTCTTGGCAAGCCATTCGGCATGAAGGGCAGCGGCTTCGCAGGTGATGATTATCGACGCCGCATCGGCGACAGGCTCATGGTCGGGGATATCAACCTCGACGCATTCGGCACCGAGATGCGACAGGGTATCGAGTGCGGCTTCGGCGAGCGCGGCGACATCGGCGTCCAACCCGTCGAAGTAATAGTCGACCGGCCGGCCGATCCGCAGTCCCGAGAGGCTGTCGGGTATCGCGCTCGGGGTGCACAGCCGGTGCGGTAGCGCGCTGGATCTAGGGTCCCTGCTATCGGGCCCGGCAATGGCGTCGAAAAGCAATGCACAGTCAGCTACGCGGCGGGCGAGGACGCCGACCGTGTCGAGCGAGGCCGACAGAGGCATTGCCCCGTACAGGCTGACACGGCCATTGGTCGGCTTGAGACCAACCACGCCGCAAATGGCCGCCGGCAAACGGACGGACCCGGCGGTATCGGAGCCCAGGGCGCCAAAAACCATGCCCGCGGCCACCGCGGCGCCCGGACCGCTGGACGAACCGCCTGAGATGCGGGCGGGATCATGCGGGTTGCGGCAATGGCCAAAGTGGGCGTTCTGGCCGGCCGGCCCCAGGGCGAACTCGCTCATGTGCAGGGTCCCGAGGTCGAGCGCGCCGGCGGCGTCCAGCCGCTCCAGCGCCGAGGCCGTCACAGTCGGCCGGTGGCCGGTCAGGATCCGCGATCCGCAAGTGGAGACTTCGCCGGTACGGAAGAACATGTCCTTGTGGGCAAGCGGGATACCGGAAAGGGGGCCGAGGTCCCGCGTCCGTCCCCGCTCCGCATCGGATCGTGCGGCAGCGGCCAGCGCCCGCTCGCGGCGGACATCAATGAAGGCGTTGAGCGTGGACTGGCGGGCCCCGATGCGGTCCAGGCACGAGGCAACGAGTTCGCCCGCCGTGATCTCGCCGCGGGCAAGCGCGCCCGCAGCCTCCACCAGGCTAAGGTCGCATGCGGCGGTCATGTCCCCTCCCCGGCTCCAGCAAGGCATTCGAGGACAACCGCAAACGGGCGCTCAGGCACCCCGTCGCCGGGCCGCCGGGCGAACCGCGTGTCCTGCGCCGCAGGTGCCGGGGCTTCGCCGTCCGATCCAATGATCGGTTGGTCTTCAGTGTGGTGCATCGCGAGGCGTCCGTTTCCTACGACCTACCCGCCGAATGGCGATCCCGAAACCAGCAACTCGGGAAGCCATGTCGACAGGGCGGGGAACACGATAATAGCGACCGTCACCAGCAGGTCCGAAACGAAGAAAATCATCGCTCCGCGCAGTACCGTCTGTATCGGGATCTTCGCGATGCCGCTGACGGCGAACAGGTTGAATCCGACCGGCGGCGTGATGACGCTGAGCTCCACGCCCATGGTCACGACGATTCCGAGGTGGACCGGGTCGACACCGACGGACGTGGCGATGGGAAACACGACGGGGACCGTCAGGAGGATCATGGCGATGCCGTCGAGAAACATGCCGAGCAGCAGCAGAACACACAGGTAGCCGAACAGGAACGGCAGGGCGCCCAGATCCAGGGCTACGACCGCCTCGGCGATCTTCTGGGGCCAGGCATGGTTGGCAGCGACGAACTGGAAAACGCCAACACTGCCCATGAGGAAGAATACGACCGCTGTCAGGTTGACCGCCCGTGCGGTGACCGGCAGGAGTTCGCGCAGGAATTCCCGCGGGCGCGTCGCGAGGCCGTAGACCATCGCGTAGCCGCACGCGACCGCCGCAGATTCGGTCGGCGTGAAAAGCCCCCCATAAAGCCCCCCCAGCACAAGGATCGGCATGCCGAGGCCGGGCAGTGCTGCCACCGTGCTCTCGCGCAGGCGCTGGCCTGAGAAGCGGCCCGAGGTCAGGCTCGGGGTCCGCCACGCAACGACGACGATGAGCGTCGCCATCCCCACCGCGAGCAGTAGTCCCGGAATGATCCCGGCGAAGAAGAGCCGGACGATGGAGGTCTCGGTCGCGATACCGTAGATGATCAGCGACAGACTGGGCGGTATCAGCAGCCCGATGCCGCCACCGGAGGAAACGATTCCGGCGGACAGCCAGTCGGGGTAGTTGCGCGCCCGCATCTCCGGTACGGCGATCAGGCTCATGGCCGATGCGACAGCGACGCTGGAGCCGGAGATCGCCGAGAACATGACGCAGGTGGCGACCGTGGCAAGGCCAAAGCCGCCGACGATCCGGCTGACCAGCGCTTCGGCGAAGCCGAACAGCTGGCGAACCATGCCCGTCCGCTCCATAAGGAAGCCGGCATAGATGAACAGCGGCACGGTCATCAGGCTGAAGCTTCCCAGAAAAGAGAAGAAGCTCTGCGCGACGGTGCGAGCGTCCAGCATCGGGTCCGTGAGAATGAACAGGATACTGGTCACGCCGAGCGCGACCCCGATGGTCACGCTGGACCCGATTAGGCTGACGGCGATGAGGAAAAAGGAGGCTATGGTAGGATCTCCGACTGAACTGGAAGCCTGCGGGCCCTCACAGCCCTAAAGAATCGATCCGTTCCCGTCCGCGCCATCGACGTACGGCGATCCGGGATCTGCGCCGCGCATGGACTGGATCTGGGCGTAGAGCTGGAAGAAGAAGCTGACAGCCATAAAGCCCATCCCCACCAGGAACACGATGAAGAACGGCCAAAGGGGAATGATCTGGCTCTGCGTCATCCGCCCGGTCTCGATCATGCGCAGGGCAACCGGAATGCCGTGCCACGCCACAAAGGCACAGAACAGCAAACCAACGACTGCGACGACGGCCTCGACCAATTCCACCGCAACCCGACCTGCCCTGCCTCCCTTGGCGCGGAGCAGGCTGGGCAGGAGCGTCACCCGCAAGTGCAGTCCGCGGCTCTGGGTGATGCCAAAGAACAGGAAGATCGCAGCGAGGATGCCGTAGGTGACGGCGTCCTGCCGCCAGGGGAAAGACACGCCGAACCCGTAGCGGCGCACCACCTCGACGATGGCGAGAAGCGTAGGGCCCAGCAGGAGGATAGCGGCCGCATACTGTAAGATCCGCTCCTCGAATGCTCGCCAGGCTAGATACGCTCTTCGCACCGATGCCTCCCGAGGTTCAGTCCGCCTGCCGGGCCGGACGCCGTCTCAGCCTATCCCTTCAGCATGTCCCTGTATTGCGCACAATCCAGCTTTTCGAGCGGGTCGGTGCCAGGGCCAAGCCGCTTCGATGCTTCCCGCCCCTCCTCGAGATATCGGTCGATCCACGTATCGGCTTCGTCCGGCAAGTCCTTCTTGAGGAACTCGGCGACATTGGTGCCGATGGCTTCCTGCAACGGCCGGGCCTCGTCGGCACCGGCGGCGTAGATGCCCGGGTCGGACAGGGTCTTGGCGGCAAACGCTTCGATAGAGAAGCGATCGTTGCACCAGCTCAACTCGTCGTGGAACTGCATGGCCTCCGCGACGAATTCGGCGAGCTTGTTCCGAGTCGGCTCGTTGAGCCCGGCCCACCAGTCCCCGCTGGCGCCGACCCAATAGGAGTCGAACGTGATCGTTCCGATACCCGCGATCGTGAAGTACGGGGTCTGCTCGGAGATGGACCGCCAGGCGCCGATCGATGTGACCACACCGTCAAGCACGCCCGATTCCAGAGCGCTCGGCACGTCTCCGAAGCCCATGACGACAGGATTCGCGCCCCAGGACTCGACGGCCGGATTGATGGCCGGGGCGAAGGTCCGGATCTTACTGCCTTGCATCGAGTCGAGCGCGAGAAGGCGGTTCTTACCCGCGATCCCGAGGGAGAAACTCAGGTCCGAAAACCCGAACGGCTCGATGTTGTGGCGCTCGCGAAGCCGTTCAAGCAGCATCTTCCCGGTCTCGAGATTTTCGAGCTCGTGGACGGCGGCCACGGTCGTCAGCACCCCGGGCTGGACAACCATGCCCAGCCAGGAATCGACGCTCGCCGTCTTTCCGGCCAGCAGCCAGCCCATCTCCAGGTTGCCTTCGCTCAGCGCGGCCATGGCGTCGGCATCCTTGTATAGCGAGCCCGCATAGAAGTTCCGGACCTCGCTTCCTTCCGGAAAGGCCTCTTCGACCAGTTCCTTGAACCGCTCCATGGCAAGCGCTGTGGGAAACGGCGGCCCGGGAATGTCCGCGGAGACGCGGATGGTGACGCGTTGCAGCTCTTCGGCTTGCGATACAGGGGCGGCCAGAAGGACGGCGCAGCATGCCGAGACGCATGCGATGGCGCGGCTTAGGGAATTCCTCATCGTCGTTTTCCTCCGTGTTCTGTAAGGCGCTGCCCGTGCTCAAAGCGGAAACACGTTGACATGGCGCAGTCATATTTGTACGGATATCCGTATAAGTCAATACGCCGCATGTACACGATGAACCAGTTCGAAGCCGCGACCCCGGCTGCAGCCCCCCGCCCTCCGCGGCCAAACCGTGTCTGCTGCGGCCGCCCGCAGGACGGTCTTTCGGGTTCGCCGTCTGGTCGACCGCGGTGCCGTCCTGCCGGCGGCGTAAATGGGCCTGCCGGCAGCGCAAGTGGGCCCGCCGGCGGCGCAAGCGGGGACGTCCCTTCAGATTTCCCGCCCCGCCCCCTCAGGGAGAAACGCCGATGACATATGGCCGCAAACAAGTCGGACCGAACCGCTATCGTGAGGATATCGGTCGCCACTTCGAGGACTTCCGCGTTGGCGATGTCTATGAACACCGCCCGGGCCGGACACTCTCGGAGACGGACAACACGTGGTTCACGCTGCTGACGATGAACACGCATCCGCTGCACTTCGACGCCGAGTACGCGACCCGGAGCGAGTTCGGCCGAACACTGGTCAACAGCACGCTGACCCTGTCGGTCGTCGTCGGCATGAGCGTCAGCGACACCAGTCAGAAGGCGGTCGCCAACCTGGGTTGGAAGGAAATCCGACTGATGGCACCGGTATTCACCGGCGATACGCTCTACGCCGAGAGCGAGGTCCTGGAGTCCCGAGAGTCGAACTCGCGCCCGAACGCCGGGATCGTCACCGTGGAAACGAGGGGGCTCAAGGCGGATGGGACGCAGGTCATTTCGATGGTTCGCACGTTCCTCGTTCCCAAGCGTGGCCACGCCGTCGACGACGTTGCCGAAGGCTGAACCGCTGCGAGGTCGGCATAACAATGGAAAGGATCCCCATGTTGCCGCTGGCGGGACTGAGGATTGTCGCGGTGGAACAGTATGGAGCCGGGCCATTCGGAACCCAGCATCTGGCCGACCTGGGCGCCGACGTGATCAAGGTGGAAAATCCCGCGCTCGGCGGCGACGTCGCGCGCAGCGTCGGCCCGCACTTCCTGGAAGGGGGCGAAAGCTCGGCATCGAGCCTGTTCTTCCAATCGTTCAACCGAAACAAGCGCAGCATCGCGCTCGACCTGAGCCGCGCCGGCGGGCGTCGCGTGTTCCATGACCTGGTGCGGACTGCAGATGCCGTCGCGTGCAACAATCGCGGCGATGTCCAGGATAAGCTTGGCCTGACCTACGCCCATCTCGGCAAGGTCAAGCCGTCCATCGTATGCGCGCACCTGACCGGGTATGGGCGCGAGGGCGAGCGCGCAACGTGGCCCGGTTATGACTACCTGCTGCAAGCGGAGGCCGGCTATTTCGCGGTGACTGGCGAGCCGGGCAGCCCTCCGGCCCGCATGGGGCTGTCGATCGTCGACTTCATGGCCGGCACCTACCTGGCGTTGGCCGTGGTCTCGGGCGTGCACCAGGCGCGCGAGACCGGTCGTGGCCGAGACATAGACGTAACTCTGTTCGACACCGCGGTGTTCAACCTGAATTACCTGGCGACCTGGTACCTGGCGTCCGGCCACAATCAGGGGCGGGAACCGCGCTCCGCCCATCCGTCGTTGACTCCCTGTCAGCTATATATGACCAAGGACGGATGGATCTATTTGATGTGCAACAAGGAAAAATTCTGGGAGGAACTCTGCAGCAAGATCGGGCGCGCCGAATGGGCAATCGACCCAAGGTTCGCGCAGTTTTCCGACCGGCTTCGCAACCGTGAGGCGCTGACGGGAATGCTGGACGACGTGCTGTCGGAGAAGACCACGGCGGAGTGGATGGCCCTGTTTGCCGGCGCAGTGCCGGCGGCGCCGCTCAACGATGTGGCGCAGGCCCTGGACAACCCGTTTGTCGCCAACCGTGGTCGCATTCAGGATCTGTCGCAGCCCGGCGGCGGCACGTTCCGGATGCTGGCGAGCCCGATCCAGTGTACCGGCGAGGCGCCCCCAGCATCCCCGGGCCCGGCGCTCGGCGGGGACACAGAAGCGCTATTGGACGAACTCGGCTATGATTCCAAGACCCGGTCGCGGCTTTTGGATACTGGTGTGGGATGAGTGACGCTGCACTGATTGGCAAGACCCCGCCGCGCTACATACTGGTGGCGCGACGGCTGATCGACGATATCACCACCGGGCGCTATCCCGTGGGAGACCTGCTACCGACCGAGGCCGAGCTGTGCACGCAGTACGGCGTCAGCCGGCACACGGTGCGCGAGGCCATCCGGGAAGTTATAGGGCTGGGCCTCGTCGCCCGGCGCCAAGGGGTCGGCTCCCGCGTCATCTCGCAGACGCCGTCGCGCGGCTACAGCCACATGTTGACGTCGTTCGATGACCTGCTGCGTTTCGCCACGGGCACCTCCCTCATCGACGTGACCTCGGAGGACACGGTCGCGGATGCACGCCTTGCAAAGCGCGGCCAGTTTCAGCGCGGACAGAAGCTGATCCGTTTCGAAGCTATTCGAGTTCCTAGCGACGACACCGGTGCGTTGCCGCTGGCCTGGAGCGAGGTGTATGTCCTGGCCGCCTACGCCGGTATTCGCGACGACATCGGGACGCGCGAAGGCGCCATCGGCTGGTTCATTGAGCAGCGCTATGGCGTGCGGATCATGGAGATCCGACAGGAGATCGTCGCCGTCAACGTGGACGAGACGCTCGCCGGCAGGTTGCGCGTCGCGCCGGGAAGCCCGGCGCTGAGGATCGAGCGCTGCTACGTGGGCGACGACGGCGAGGTGTTCGAGTATGCGGTCAGCGTCAGCCCGGCGGACCGATATTCTTTCTCGATGCGCCTGACGCGGGACGCTGCGGGATAGACGTTGCCGCGCGTTCCCACGGCTATGACACTGTCTCGCGGTTCACGATGGCTCCGCCGAATGGGTGCATCGGCGCGGGAGTGGACTTCGGCTCGCGCCGTTGACCAGTTCCTAATCAGTCGCGATTAGTGTGGACCTCCGACAGTTTTCCAAGGGCTCCGCATGATCGCTCGACTTCTGAAGACCACCGCGCTCGGGCAGGCCGCCGTCGCCGGCGCGCTGCTCACGACCATCGCTTCCGGCACGCCGGCAGAGGCAGGGCGCGCGGCCGTGACGCCCCGGCAATTGCAGCAGGCGCTGGACAGGCTGGTGATACGGCCGGACGGCCCGCCCGGCGCGATCGTCGTCGTCCGGCGCGGCGGCAAGCGCCAGGTCTTCACGGCCGGCACCGCGACCGTGTGCGCGGTGCGGGGCGGCCTGCCCTGCCGCACCTACCGGCGTCCGCGTGCCGGCGACGCGATGCGGATCGCCAGCGTCTCGAAGACGTTTTCGGGCGCTGCGGCGCTCGCCCTCGTCACCGACGGCGCACTGTCGCTCGACGACACGATCGGAACCGTCCTGCCCGACCTGCCCGCCGGCTGGCATCCGGTTACGCTCCGCAACCTGCTCAACCACACGAGCGGACTGCCGGATTTCGCCAAAAGTCCAAATTTCGGACCGACAATTTCCGCCTCCCCGCATCGCGCGCCACCACCGCGCGTACTCCTGTCGTTCGTCGAGGACCAGCGCCTCGCCTTCGCGCCGGGCACGGCCTACGCGTATTCGAACTCCGACAATATCGTCGTCGGTCTCATGGTCGAAAAGGCGGCGGGCAAACCCTACGCGAAGGTTCTCAAGCAACGGGTCTATCGGCCGCTGAAGCTGAAGCGCACGGAGCTGAAGAACCGGGCGGCGATGCCGCGCCCCTACATGCACGGCTATTCGATCGAGGACGACGGCTCCTACGATGACGTGAGCACCGACATCGCCTTCGGCGGCTACGCCTGGGCGTCGGGCGGGATCGTGGCCTCGCCGTCTGACCTTTCGAAATATGTCGGTGCCTATGTCGGTGGCGACCTGTTCGGCAAGCAGGCCCGCAAGGCGCAGTTCCGGTTTCGCGGCGGAGACACGTCGAGCCCGCCCGGCCCGGGCCGGAACGCGGCCGGCCTCGCCCTGTTTCGCTACAAGACGCGGTGCGGCTCGGTCTACGGGCACACCGGATCGATCCTCGGCTATACGCAGCTCATCGCGGCGAGCCGTGACGGCCGGCGCAGCGTGACGTTCTCCATCAACACGCAAGCCGCCGCCTCCCTGATCCCCGCCCTGCGACGGTCCCAGGTGAAGGCCGTCTGCCTGGCGCTCGGCAAATAGGCCACGGCCAAGACCACGCATCGCCCCGACAACGGGGCGATGCGGCCTGATGGTTTCAGCGCCAGTCTACCGGGACGATCGGCACTCACACGCCCGGTTCGCTAGACCGCGCAATCTGCAGTCCCGAAAGCGTTTGGAAAGGCGCCCAGGAAGATTCCGTCTCAAGAACGACTGAATCGAGATTACCGGTTTCGGAAACACAGACCCCGACAATGCCCGGCGGGCCATTCCGAATGACAATTCGGGTGCCCCGCACCTCAAGAATGGCGCCATCCGGTGTTTGAGTGGGCCGGATGCCGAACAATCTGCCTAGGACGGCCGCCGCAGGGCCCGGATCCGGCGCCTGGAGAACGACTGCTGGCATCGCGACCATTGCGTTGACATGGGTAACGAACTCGCGGCGGCCGTAGTGATGCGGTGTGTGGTGGCGAACCGCGACGCAGGGGACCGGCAGTTCCGCGGAGTCGGGCAGGACGACCTCCAGATGAACGTCCAGAGTCCTGCCCTCCCCGACCGGCCATTGCCGGCGGATCGACATCGGCCCCGAATGGCCAACGCCGATGGTATCCAGATGCGCGCAATACCGAGCCATGTCACCGACGGCGACGACGATCGCGGCGGGTCCAAAGCGCTCGCCGAGGACCTCCAGAACCGCCTGGGGTACCTGCGCCTTGTCGGCAATCTGAAGAAACTCGATGAAACTGGCCGCACCGGGCGGGGCGTCCGCAAAACAGATCAACCGGTTGACCAGCCCCGGCATGACGCTGGGCGGGCTCAGGGCGAATCCCGCGTCTTCCGCTTCCGCCGAGGCAGCGTCGAGATCGTCGACTATCACCATCACGTGGTCCAGCCCGAGGATGGCGGGTGAGCGGTCCGTGCATTCAATTGGCGCCGACATCGCGACGGCTCAGGCGTTCAGTTTGGCTTCCGACCTGAAGCCGCCGCGTCGCGAGGACATCGCCAGCATCACGAGGACGAACAACCCGGTCACGAGTTTCAGATCGGAGGGGTTCACGCCTGCCGCCAAGCCTGCCGAAATCACCTGGTAGTAGACGACCGAGCCAACGAAGGGGGCCGCGACCTGTCGCCCGACGCTCGAGCGACCGACGATCGCCTCGCCGATGATCAACGCGGCAAGGCCGTTGATCAGCACGCCGAAGCCCATTGCGACGTCGGCGTAGCCCTGGATCTGCGCGACCGAGGCGCCGGCGAAGGCGCTGAACGCGTTGGCGGCACCGACGCCCAGAAGCGTCATTTGCCAGGTGTTGATCCCGTTCGCCCGCGCCATTGCGCTGCTTGCGCCGGTCGACCGCAGCCCCAGGCCGCTGTCGGTGCGCAGGTACCAACTCAACAGCAGAACGACCACGATCACGACCGGAAGCCAGATGCTGTTCTGCAGCAGCACATCGATGTTGAAATTCGGAAAGATGCTGTCGAAGAACGTCGCCTCGGTGAACAGCGGCGTATTCGACTTGCCCATGATGCGCAGGTTCAGGCTCCACAACATCGTGATCATCAGGATGCCGGCCAGGAGCGTGTTGATGCGCAGATTGAGGTGGATGAGCGCAGTCGCGCACCCGGCAAGAAAACCGGCCGCAATGGCAATCGCGAACGCGAGGGACGGCGGAACGCCGGCAACCAGCAAGGCGGCGCACAGGCACCCGCCCAGCGGAAACGCGCCTTCGCAGGTCAGATCCGGAAAGTTCAGCAATCGGAACGGGATCATGATGCCGAGCGCAACGAACCCGTAGACCAGACTCTGCGCCAGCGTTACCGGGACGAGACTCCAGAAGCCACTTATGAAATCGATCATTATTGCACCAGCAGCGCCTTGTCGTCGGAGAGGTGGAACCGCTCGACGAGAGCTTCGACCGTCAATTTGGCCTTCTCCTCGCCGGAGGCCTCGAAGACGATCCTGCCCTCATGCATCATGATCAACCGGTTTCCGCAATCGATCGCGTGCTGCATGTTGTGGGTGATCATCAGCGTCGTGATGCGCGAATTTTCCACGGCGTGGATTGTCGCTGCCATGACCGCTTCCGCTGTCCTGGGATCGAGCGCGGCGCAGTGCTCGTCAAGCACCAGCGCTTTGGGGTGCTGGAGGCACGCCATTATCAGGGACAGTGCCTGCCTCTGGCCGCCGGAAAGCATCTCCACCTGGGTCTGAAGCCGGTCTTCCAGGCCGAGACCGAGCGGTTCCAGGGCTTCGGCAAACCGTTTGCGGCGGGCGCCCGTCAGCGAGTAGGTCAAGGTTCGATACTGACCGCGCTTCAGGGCAACCGAAAGGTTCTCCTCGACCGTCAACCCGGCCGCGGTCCCTTGCGAGGGATCCTGAAACACGCGCGCCACATACCGGGCCCGGCGGTGGACGGGGGCGAGCGTAATGTCGTCGTCCCCGATGATGACCCGACCCGTGTCGGGGGAAACCTCGCCCGCCACAACGTTCAGAAGCGTGCTCTTCCCGGCCCCGTTGCTGCCGATCACCACCGTAAAATCGCCCTCGGCAAGGGTAAGGTCGATCCCGCAGAGGGCACGGCGTTCGGTCGGCGTGTTGGGATTGAAGGTCTTCCAAACGTCCGAGACTGCAAGGGCGGACTGGGTTTGCGCCATCAGTCCAGGCTCACTGAACGCTGTCGGCGTAGGCGTCGGGCACCGTCACGTCCCAGCGCTCAACCTGCGGCTTGCTGATGACGACGCTGTGATCGGCAGGGGTCGGCACCGTCGGCGGAATTTCCGAGACCTTCTTTCCCTTGAAGACCTGGTCGACGATACCGGCCGCGCTTGCGCCGATCTTCGGCCAGTCTACCGAGTAGGACGCAAGCATCTCGCCCTTCTCGACGGGCGCCGGCAGGCCGTTGAAGGCCGGGACACCGATCCGTTCCGCGATCGCGGCAATCTGGGCCGTCGCAGGCTGGAACAGGTTGGACGGGAAGACGTAAATCGCATCCACCTTGCCATTCAGCGACTGAATGCGCTGCGGCAGATCGTTGACGTTGTCTACTCCGACCAGCACCAGCTCGATGCCATGCTTCGGCGCAAATTCGACGAGACGTTCGCGCAACGCATTGTCAGCATCGTCGCCGGGATTGTAAGGCACGCCGAGCCGAGTGAGGTCCGGCATCAGTTCCTTCACGAAGGCCAGCGTACCATCCATGTCGACCAGATTGGACGCGCCGGTCATGTTCGGAGCGGCGGTGCTCCAGTCGGGAACGAGGCCGGCGACGACCGGATCCTGCACGGCGGCGAAGACAACCGGGATAGAGGGGTCCTGCAAAGCCCGCACCGCAGTCTGCGTCACCGGCGTCGTGATCGTCACGACGACATCGGGCTTGTCAGCAGCGATCTTCGCCAGCATCTGCGGAATGACGTTCCGCTCCCAGTTCACCTGATCATAGGTGAAGGTAACGTCGTCGTAGCCCCGTTCGGCCATCGACGCCTTCAGGCCGTCGATCACCAGCTGGAGCGCCGGATGATCGCCGAAATTGGCGATCGCAATCGTCTTTGGTTCCGCATGAGCGGCTGTCACGTTCATGACAACGGCTGCGATAGCGGGAAGAACCCATTTCATAATTTCATCCCCTTCGTTGTTGCGCCCTCTGCCGGGCGTCATTGATTAAGTTTCAGACCGTTTGTTCGAGCGTTGCGTGTGTGTTGAGGAACGATGCGAGTACCGTGTTGAACTCGTCGGGTTTCTCGATGTTCATGAGATGCCCGGCATCGTCGACGACTTCGTATCGGCAGCCGGGGATCTGATCTGCGATCGCACGCATCTGCGTAGTCGGTGCCACCGCATCGTGGCTCGCGGCGACCACCAACGTAGGTACATCAATCGTCGACATGTCGAGGAACGGCGCGATCGACAACCGCGCTTCCATCGTCTTGCGGTAGGCTTCCGGGTGCAGGGCTTCGAGGCTGGCGCGTATTGTCCGCGTCGCGTGTGCCGACGGATTCGGGCCGAGCAGGCGCGGCAGCATCTTCTCCACCGTTATGGCAGCCTCCCCGCTCGCTGTCGACGAAATGCGTTCGGCCGCAAACCTCTTGGGATCGTCGAACACCGGCCGGTCGCCGGGCCGACAGGCCGCCAGCGTGAGGCTTAGTGTGCGGGCACGATGGCGGGCGTAGAAGGCCTGTACGACGAGCCCTCCCATCGACAGTCCAACCAGATGGGCCCGCTTAGCGCCTATACAGTCCAGGGTCCGCGAAATGTCTTCGACGAAGTCGAAAAAATCGAGCGACCCGGCCGGATCCTGGCTGTCTCCGTAACCGCGGAGGTCAATGGCGACCGCCCGGTAGTTTCCGGACAAACTGCGAAGCTGATCGGCCCAGTTGGATCGATTGCCTCCAATGCCATGGACGAAAATCACGACGGGACCATCGCCAACAACATCGGCGACGAGGGCGGGCGAGCCCAGAATGTCAACGGTCTCAACGTTCATGAATTGACAATGCAGCGGGAAAACTCATTATTACAAGTATGCACGTTACGCCTAGGGCATAATCCGCAGTTATGAGTCGTGAACTCTGAAACCCTCCTCCAGTTTCTGGCCGTCTATCGACGCCGCGGCATAGGCAAGGCCAGTCGACAGGTGGGCGTGTCGCAACCGGCAATCAGCAATGCAATCCGTCGCCTCGAAGACGAGCTGAAGGTGACGCTGTTCAACCGAACGCCGACGGGCGTGGAGCCGACGACCTATGCCGACGCCCTTGCGAGGCGGGCTGAAGTCATAAGCAACGAACTTGATCGCGCGCGCCTCGATATCCTGGGGCTGCGCACCCTCACACAGGGCGAAGTCCGGCTTGGCGTCGGTCCTGCACTTGCGACGTCGCTGGTGTCCGAAGCACTCGCGAGCTTTCTGCAGGAGAGATCGAAGATCGTTGTGTCGCTACTGGAGGGGCTATTCGACGAACTGACTGAAGGGGTCGAGAGCGGTCGGCTCGATTTCGCGGTAACCACGAATCCGGCGTTCCCGCTTTCCGACGAGCTTGCCTCCGAACCACTGTTTAGCGGTCAATTTCGTTTCGTCGTTCGACCCGACCACCCACTCGCCCATTCCCGGAATGTACGCCCCGGAGATCTCCTCGACTTTCCGTGGGTACTTCCCCCGAGCGACGGAATGCTGTGGCACAGCGTCAAGACGACGTTCGACACCCTTGGCCTCCGGCAGCCTGACGTGAGGGTCGAGACCAACTCGGGCGGCTGCATCAAGGCCCTGCTGCGAAGCGGTCTCTATGTCAGCCTCGTACCGCCATATCTGGTTATGCAGGAAGTCGAGTTGAATGAAATTGCGATACTCTCCGTCCCAAGCATACAGATCCCATGGGATGTCGTGGTGCTTCGCCGCGCCGGATCGACCGCATCTCCATCGACCGAAGCCTTCCTCGCCCATCTGCGCGACACGCTAGGCAGCGACGAACGGGCGCGCGTCTTGTCGGGAGCCAACCAATGACGCAGCGCTCGTCAGCGGAATCGTCCGCGCGGGTCGCCGTGATAACGGGCGGGGCGAGCGGGATCGGCCGCGCCATTGCGCTGGAACTGGCTGGCCAAGGTTTCGAGATTGTCCTGCTCAATCGCAACCAGCAGGCCGCCGACGAAGTCCGCCGCGAAATTGAAACGGCAGGCGGCCACGCTGTCGGCATCGCCTGCGACGTGAGCGACGAGGCCTCCGTGCGGCAGGCCTTTGGCCAGATCACGCGATGCGACGTGCTGGTCAACAGCGCCGGCACAATGTCGCAGCTCTCTTTCGAAGACGTCCCTCGGGACGAATTCCAGCGGCTGATCTCGGTCAATCTGCTGGGCGTTATGACATGCTGCCAATGCGCCCTGCCGCTGATGCGGGACGGCGGACGGATCATCAATATCTCGTCGCGGGCCGCGCTTGGCGGAAAGGGTATATCCCACTACGGCGCGACGAAGGCGGCGGTGAACGCGCTGACCCGCAGCATGGCGGCCGAATTGCTGGACCGCGGCATTACCGTCAATGCGATCCTTCCGGGCTTCATAGACACGCCGTTGTCCAGGTCCGCCCTGAACGACGAGCAGTTCGAAGCCTTCGCCGCGAAACAGCCGCTTGGCCGCGCAGGCCGGCCAGACGATGTCGCCTGGGCCGTGGCGTTCCTCGCCTCACCGCGGGCGGGGTTCGTCACCGGCGAGTGCATACTGGTCGACGGCGGCAAGAGCCTGCCCGCCTGATGCCTCGCTTACCTGCCTGGACTTCTTGCCATTGAAGGAACCGTATCGTGTCCATGGAAGCCAACCTCGATCTCAAATGGGTGAAGATGTTTCACGAGAGCTTCCAGCTTTCGGGCGTCGAGCCGGGCCAGATGGTCGCGATCGTGTCGGAGAGCCAGTCGAATCCCGTCCTCGTCAAGCTGGCGGAGCTCGGTCTTGGCTTGTGCGGAGCGCGCGTCGTCACGGTCAGCGTGCCTAGCGCCGCAGTCAGAACCGTGCAGCCGATCCGTTCGACCGGCACGACCGCCGCCTATGACGACTACGGGATGCTTCTGAATGCGATCGCGGGCTGCGCGCTGATCGTCGATGTCACCGTCGAGGGTCTGCTGCACAGCCCGGTGCGGCAAGAGGTGCTGAAGGCCGGCGGCCGGATCTACATGATTTCGAATGAACATCCCGAGGTGCTGGAGCGCTGCCGGCCCGACCCGAAGTTGGCCGACAGGGTCGACTACTCTCTCAAGCGGCTCGCCGAGGGCAAACGCATGCATGTGACGTCGTCGGCCGGAACGGACCTGACGGTCGACATCGCAGGCGCGCCGGTTCGCGGCGGGGCGGGATTCCTCGGGCCGAATGTTCCGATCGCCTATTGGCCGGCCGGGCTTGCCCTGTGCTTTCCATTGGCGGGGAGCGTCAACGGACGCGTCGTTCTCGATGTCGGCGACATCAACCTGACGTTCAAGCGGTATATCGAGACCCCCGTGACACTGATGATCGACAACGACATCGTTGTCGAAATATCAGGTGACGGGCTCGATGCCGTCACGCTGCGCTCGTACTTCGCCGCGTGGAACGATCCCGTCGCCTACACGATCGCGCATGTCGGCTGGGGGCTGAATCCCGGGGCTACTTGGGACTCCCTGATGATGTACGACAAGAACGAGATCAATGGGACCGAGCTGCGGGCCGTCGAGGGCAATTTCCTGATCTCGACCGGCGCCAACGAGTTCGCCAATCGATACACGCCCTGCCATTTCGATTTTCCGATGCGCGCATGCACCGTCGAACTGGACGGACAAACAGTCGTACGTGAAGGGCGGCTTCAGGAGCCGTACCTGTAGGGCGCGCCAGCGGCGCCCCTTCAGCCGTGTCGCCCCTGTCCAACGAGCAGTCGACGGCGGGAAGGCCCGGCAGGGTGCTGTCGCTTCGGTTCCACCAGCGGGAGAGCCGGAGGCGATGGCCCGTTCCACGCCGCGGCCAACGGCATAGCGAGGCGAACAGGACAACGGGCCTTTTGAAGGCGTTTCCCGTGCCCGCCCGCTATCGCAGTTGCGTTGGGAGCCAGGTGGCCAGCTCCGGAAACACCAGGACCAGGCCGATCACCAGGTAGATGATCACGACATAGGGCAGGACCGCGGCCCAGATGTCGGCGATCGTAACGCCCCGAAGCCGATCGCACCCGGGCATGTCTTTCGTCTGTTCAACAATTCCCTTGAGATAAAAGAGATTCATGCCGAATGGCGGCGTCACGTATCCCGCGGCGATCGAGATCATCAGGATCACGCCGAACCAGACCGGATCGATGCCGAGCATTTGGACCACGGGCATCAGGATCGGGCTGACGATGAAAATGATCGCGGCGCCGTCGATGAACATTCCCAGAAGCGTCGTCAGGACGATGAACACCAGCAGCATCTCCGTGACGCCCAGCTCCATGCCGATGATGTAGGAGGCAATGAGATTGGCCGAACCGGAGAACTGCAACAGGCGCGAGAACAGCGCGCCACCGATCAACAGCGTCATCACCATGACGGAAACCTGGCCGGAAGTGACCATGACCTCCTTCATGCGCTTCGGGCCGAGCTGACCGCGCGCAAGCCCGATGACAAGCGTACCGAATGCGCCGATGCCGGCAGCCTCCGACGGCGTCGCGGCGCCTGTCCAGATCGCGCCGAGCACGAGCACGATCAATCCGACCGGCAACACGATCAAACCCGTGGCGCGGAACTTCTCCCGCAGCGTCGGACGCTCGTCCTTCGGAATCGGTGGGGCCAGCGACGGGTTGCGGGCACAGATGACCAGCACATAGATGCAGAAACACAGCGCGATCAGGAGCCCCGGCACCATGCCGCCAAAGAACAGGCTGCCGATCGGGATGCCCGTGAAGCCGCCCAGCAGGACGCCGATCACCGTGGGCGGGATCAGGATGCCGAGCGCGCCGCCCGGCGGCAAACCGCCGAGCGCAAGCCGCACGTCGTAGCCACGGCGGATCATCTCGGGCACGGCCAGTATGCCGAGCACCAGCACCGCCGTGCCGCCGATGCCGGTCATCGCGGCGACAAGCGTCGAGGCGATGATGGTCCCGACGGCCAATCCGCCCGGAACGCCGCCGGTCCACTTGTATATGACCTCGTAGAGCATCGCGCCGATGCCGGTTTTCTCGAGCGCAACCGCCATAAGGATGAACAGTGGCGCGGCAATATAGATCTCGGTCGTTGAGGTCTCGAAGACCGTCGCCGGCAGGAGGTGAAGGATGACGGTTCCCTGCAGCAGCAGGGACCAGATCAGCGAGACGCCGATCAGAGCGAACGCAACCGGCAGGCCCGTCGCGAGAAACAGGATCAGATTGCCGAAGATCAGGATCGTGGCTAGTTCGGGACTCACGCGCGTGCCTTTCCGAGGGCGACACGCAGGTCGCGTAAGAACTTGACGACGACCTGTACCGCAAGCAGGGCGCCGCACAGAGGCAGCAGGAACTTGATCGGCCACAGCGGTGGCGCGAGCAGCGTCGAAGCGCGCTGTCCCCGCAAGAAGGCCTTGTAGAAATATTCCCAGCCGGTCCAAAGGATGATGACCGCGATGAACAGCAGCAGCGGGGCGTAGAGGACGTCGAGCCAGGCACGGGCCCGCTCGGAGAGCCTGCTGGTGAACACGTCGACGCGAATATGCATGTCACGCCGATAGACGTCGGCAATGCCCAGCATGATCATCGCCATCATCAACTGGACGTTGACGTCCCAGGCCCAGATCGTCGGCCGGCCGAAGAAATAGCGCGAGCCCACCTCGTAGGCGACGACCAGCGCCATGGCGCCCAGCAGAAACGACGATACCGTGGCGACGCCTTGGCTGAAACGGTCCAAGAAAGTCGTCTTTCCGCCCGGCGCGCTCGTCGGATCCGGCATGCTCATTTCACAGACCTCGCGGGACGTTGCGGACCGTCCCGGGCGGCCAGCGGCCGCCCGGGAAACCCTTGATCAATCAAGCTCGCCGTAATCCTTTTGCTGCTGCTTGACGATCTCGACGCCCTTGGCAGCCAGCTCCGAACGGGTGGCGATTTCATTCCACAGCTCAAGCGCCACGGCGTTCATCTTGGCGCGATCCGCCTCGGATAGCTCGACCGGAGTCACGCCCGCCGCCTTGATCGTGCCCACGCCTTCGGTCTCCACCGCCGAGTAGTTCATGGTCTGCGCGAGATTGCCGTAATACGCGGCGAACTCGATCACCTCCTGAAGGTCTTCCGGCAGGGACTCCCAGGTGTCGCGGTTGACCACCCAGTGGCCCACGCCGGTATTCAGGTTCGGCGACAGGATCATCGACTTCACGAAGCCCTGCAGGTCCTGCTCGTGGATGGCCGCGGGGCCGTAGACCATGCCGTCGATGGTGCCGAGCTGAAGCGCCGTATACAGCTCCGCGCCCGGCACCACGACCGGCGACGCGCCGAGCTTCTGCATCAGTTCGCCGTAAACGCCGACTGCCCGGATCTTCTTGCCCTTGAGATCCTCGAGGCTCTCGATCGGCTCGCGCAGGGCGATGCCGTAGTTAAGGCTGATGATCGCCGGGAACCACTTGACGTTGAAGCGGCTCTCATAGGCTTCCTCGATGACGTCCTTGAGGCCACGGTTGAAGTAGGCGTCGTAGGCTTCCCAGGGCTCCTGCCAGGCGAGCGGCAGCCCGACCTCGACGTCCGCCTCCGGAATGTCGCCGCTGTAGAAACCGCCCCAGGACTGACTGATGTCGAGCACGCCCTGGTCGACTGCCTCGAGCATCCCCGTGACCGATACCAGCGCGCCGGCATCATAGACTTCGAACTTGATGCGGCCGTCGCTCATCTCTTCGACGAGCTTGCGGAAACCTTCGCCGTTCTTGGTGGCGTAGGCCTGGTTCGACGGGTGCGAGACCTGATAGCGCAGGGTGTAGACTTTGCCTTCGTCGGCGGCCGCGCTTCCGGCGAATGCCGTCAGCGACGCGGCAAGTCCAACCGCGGCGAACGTATTCCAGTGATTGGTCATAAAGACCCTCCTCCTTTTTGTCGGTAAAGCCCGTTCTCGGAACAGGGCGCAATACGACCCGGGACATAGCCGTCATGCAACACGCCGGAGACCGTAGTGCACTGTGCGCACAAACCCGGCCCGTGCACGGGCGCAGCTTCCCCTACAGGAGGTCATTTGCCGGCGAATCTAGAGAACGCCGCCTGGAGACCCGACGCGCCGCGTCAGGTTCCCGCCAGTGCCGCCCTCTCGGCGGCAATCGCCTTCTCGATAGCGCCGATACAGGCCGAGAACGGCTCCATATACCGCCTGGCGGCTTCTTCGGGGGTCATGACCGTGGTGAAGTAGACAAGGTTCAGCGCCCCGAGCACATGCCCGTTCGAACTGAGAACGGGCCGGGCTATGGCGCTGATCTTGCGCTCGGATTCCCCCACGGAACTGGCGAAACCGTCCCGGCGCACCTTCTCGATAGTGCGTCGGACGAAGGACTCGCTGCGCAGGTCCTCCGCATCCTGGCCACCGGTGGTACAGACGATCGCGCGGATCGCCTCCAGCTCCCGTTCGGTCATCGCCGATATGATCGCCTTGCCCAGCGCGGACCGGAGCAATAGCCGGCTTTTGCCGATCATCGCGTGATGGATCGACATCGGGCTGATCTTGTGGGTGGAGTATCGGATGACGACCTCGCCGAGGATGAAGCTGGCGAAGTCGCTGGGCCACAGGATCTCCGAGGTCAGTTCGCGGATATAGGGGGCCGCGATCTGCGCGTGCAGGTCATTGGTTTTGATCCCGTCCGCGATCTGCGACAGCTTGGAGGTCAGGGAGACCGCACCATCCTCCTCGCGGCGGACGACATAGCCCTGATCGGCCAGCGTGCTGAGCAGCCGGTAAACCGTTGTGCGGTCGATCCCCACGGCCTTGCTCAGGATTTGCGGCGACGTCCAGCCCAGTTCCCCAAGTGCCTCGATAATCTGCAGCCCGCGCGCCAGCGAGCGCACGTCCTTGTATGGCCGGGACACGTCCTAATCCTTCTCGGGCACCCCCCCTGTTCTCATAGCGAACAACCCTGGAAACGAGGTTGTCAAGGGTCGGGCCATTTTTCAGGTTCACGCCACGAGTGGATGACGGGTCGGCGGGGCTGCTGCGCGCCGGTCGAATAAGGAGAAGTGTCGATGATCGTCGGGTCTGTTTGCATGTCCCACAGTCCGCTGCTTGAGCGCAATCGCGCCGATCCCGGCATCGAACAGCGCTTCAACGCGGCGATCGCGGCAGCGGCCGACTATGTCGCCGACTTGGCCCCGGATCTGACGATCGTCATCCATCCCGACCACATCAACGGCTTCTTCTATGACCTTCTGCCCGCGTTCTGCGTCGGCATCCAGGCGACCTCGATCGGCGATTTCGGCACCGCGGCCGGCAAGCTATCGATCCCCGAAGACACCGCGATGGATCTGTCGCGCTCCATCCTCGACGACGGAATCGACACGGCGATTTCCTATAAGATGGAAGTCGATCACGGTGCGGTGCAGCCGGTAGAGATTCTGTCGGCCAAGCACGACCTTTCCAACCTGATCCCGGTGTTCATCAACTGCGCCGCCGCCCCGCGCCCGACATTCGATCGTGTTCGCGCCCTGGGCCGTGCCGTCGGCGCTTGGGCGCAGCGGCGTCCGGAGCGGATCCTGATCATCGGCTCGGGCGGGCTGTCGCACGATCCGCCCATGCCGGCACTAGCCGGCGCCGCGCCGGAGGTGCGCAACCGCCTCATCAACGGCGGCGAGCTGACCCACGCCCAGCGCGTGGCGCGGCAGTCCAAGGCGGTCCAGGAAAGCGAGAAGGTCCTCGCCGGCACGTCGAAGACGCTTCCGCTCGATCCCGCCTGGGACAGGAAACTGCTGGACGGTTTCCTCTCCGGCGACCTGACCACGCTCGACGCCAGCAGTGACGAAGAGATAACGGCGACGGGCGGACGCGGCGGTCACGAGGTGCGCAGCTGGTTTGCGACGCTCGCCGCGCTGGGGCCGAACTACGAGGCGGAAGAGCTGTTCTACGAACCGATGAACGTCTGGCTGACGGGCATGGGCGTGCTGAAGGCCGATCCGGCCTGAGCGGCGGCCTCCCCTTTCACACACCTTCGCGCGCGCCCGGCAGCGCATCGGACCACTGCGTCAGGAGTATCTTCGTGACAACGCAGCATAAATCCATCTGGACCGACCTGACGGCGGTTCCGTTCTCCCAGGGCTATATCGATGCAGACGGTATCAGGACCCGCTATCTCTCGTCGGGTTCGCCCGACAAGCCGCTGCTGATCCTCATTCACGGCACTGGCGGCCACGCCGAGGCGTACAGCCGCAACATGGCCGCGCACGGCGCGCATTTCTGGACCGTGTCGATCGACCTGGTCGGCCACGGCTGGTCGGACAAGCCGGCCATCGGCTACGAAATTCCCGCCTACGGCGCCCATGTGATGTCCGTGATCAAGGCGCTGGGACGCGACAAGGCGCATATCTCCGGCGAATCGCTGGGCGGCTGGGTGGCGGCGTGGATCGCCATTCATCATCCCGAGATGGTCGAGCGCCTCGTTCTCAACACGTCGGGCGGCTGGACGGCTCATCCCGAGGTGATGAAGCGGATCCACCGGCTTTCGATGGAAGCGGTGCGCGACCCGAACTACGACCGGATCCGCGAGCGGCTGGAATTCCTTATGCACGACAAGGCGCACGTCAACGACGATCTCGTCGAGGCGCGCCGCGCGATTTACTCCCAACCCGGCTACGTCGAGACGATGGAACGGGTGCTGTGCCTCCAGGACATGGAGACCCGCAAGCGCAACATGCTCTCCGAAGAGGATACGGCGAAAATCACGGCGCCGACGCTGGTGCTGTGGACCTCGCACGACCCCACGGCGACACCGGAGGAAGGGCAGATGATCTCCAGGATGATCCCCGGCGCGCGCTACGAGGTGATGAACGGCTGCGGGCACTGGCCGCAGTTCGAGAACGCGCCGCACTTCAACACGCTGCACATCGACTTCCTCCTCGGCCGATGAGCCGTACCGGGGACAGCAGGAGCTTCTAGGTATGACGACGAGCATCGAGGATATGGCCGCGACGCTGTTCGAGGCGCGCTCGAACCTGCGTCAGATCGCGCCGCTGCGCGAAACGATGGGTCTGGCGCGGATCGAGGACGCGCTGGCCGTTCAGGAATCTGTGACCGGACGTTGGCTCGACCGGGGCCGCCGCCTGGTCGGCCGCAAGATCGGACTAACCGCCGAAGCCGTCCAGAAACAAATGGGTGTGGACGAGCCCGACTACGGCGTGCTGTGGGCCGACTACGCGTTTTCCGACGGCGACACGGTGGACATGGCGCGCTTCATGCAGCCGCGTGCTGAGGCAGAGATCGCCTTCGTCATGGACCGCGGTCTGGCCGACCCCGACGCCGCCATGACCGACGTGATCCGCGCGGTCGCCTACGCGGTTCCCGCGCTTGAGGTTATCGACAGCGCCATCGCCGACTGGAACATCGGGCTCGTCGATACCGTCGCCGACAACGCATCGGGCGGTGGTTTCGTGCTGGGCAAGAGCCCGCGCCGGATCAGCGACGTCGACCTGCGGCTGTGCGGCATGATCATGGGCCGCAATGGCGCGCAGGCCTCGCTCGGGCTCGGCGCGGCCTGTCTCGGCCACCCGCTTACCGCGGTGCTCTGGCTGGTGCGGAAGATGGCGGCGATCGGGCGGCCGGTCGAAGAAGGCGACATCATTCTTTCAGGCTCGCTGGGTCCGGTCGTGCCGATAGCGGCAGGCGACGAATTCTCGGTCGAGATCCAGGGATTCGAGCCGTTTCACGTCGGCTTCGCCGGCTAGAGGCGCATCGGGTTGGGAACGAAGGCAATGAAGCAGAAAGTGGCAATCGTCGGCTCCGGGAATATCGGCACCGACCTGATGATCAAGATCCTCAAGTCTTCCGAGACGCTCGAAATGGGCGCGATGGTCGGGATCGACCCGGCCTCTGACGGATTGCGCATGGCCGCCGAGCGCGGCGTGCCGGTGACGCACGAGGGGCTGGAGGGGCTGCGCCGCCTGCCCGGCTACGACGCGATCCGCCTCGTGTTCGATGCGACGTCCGCCGGCGCGCACATCGGCCACGCAAAGGTTCTCCAGGCCGACGGCAAACAGGTGATCGACCTGACGCCGGCCGCCGTCGGACCCTATGTCGTGCCCGTCTGCAACATCGACGAACACATCGCTGCGGCGAACATGAACATGGTGACCTGCGGCGGCCAGGCGACGGTGCCGATGGTCTATGCGGTCAATCGCGTCGTCGACCGGCTGATCTACGCCGAGATCGTCGCCTCGGTATCCTCCCGCTCAGCGGGGCCGGGCACGCGCGCCAACATCGACGAATTCACACAGACGACCAGCCGTGCCATCGAGGCGGTCGGCGGCGCCGAACGCGGCAAGGCCATCATCATTCTCAATCCCGCCGAACCGCCGATGATCATGCGCGACAGCGTGTTCACGCTGAGCCAGGGCGGCGACGAAGGCGCTATCCGCGCCTCGGTCGAGGAGATGGTCGCGGCGGTGCAGAGCTACGTCCCCGGCTACCGGTTGAAGCAGGACGTTCAGTTCGAGCGGATCGCCGAAGACGCCCCCGCGGTGATTCCCGGCATCGGCCGTGTCGCCGGGCTGAAGACCTCGATTTTCCTCGAAGTGGAAGGCGCCGCCGACCATTTCCCGGCCTATGCCGGCAACCTGGACATCATGACCTCGGCGGCCAAGGCGGTTGCGGAGCGCTGGACGCAGAGCTGCGCCAAGGAGGCTTGAGATGAGCGTTACCAATCCCGACCGGCTGTACATCCAGGACGTGTCGATGCGCGACGGGATGCACGCCCTGCGCCATCAGATGTCCCTCGACACCGTACGGACGGTCGCCGCCGCGCTCGACGATGCCGGCGTCGACGCCCTCGAAGTGACGCACGGCGACGGACTGTCGGGCAGCTCGTTCAACTATGGTTTTGGGAGCAACTCGGACCTCGACTGGATCGCCGCCGCCGCCGACGCGGTGAAGACGGCACGGGTGACCGTTCTCCTCGTTCCCGGCATCGGCCTGGCCAACGACCTCGTCGATGCCTATGGCGTCGGGGCGCGCTCGGTACGGATCGCCACGCATTGCACCGAGGCCGACGTGTCGCGCCAGCATATCGGCGTGGCGCGGGATCTGGGATATGACACAGCCTGCTTCCTGATGATGAGCCACATGATCAGCCCCGAGCTGCTGCTCGAGCAGGCGCGACTGATGGAGAGCTATGGCGCGGAATGCGTCTATGTCGTCGACAGCGCCGGGGCGATGTTGCCCGAGGACGTTGCCGCGCGGGTGGGAGCCCTGCGTGAAGGGCTGAGACCCGAGACGGAGGTCGGAATCCATACCCACGAGAACCTGCACCACGGCATTGCCAACGCAATCGCCGGCGTTCGCGCCGGCGCGGTTCGGGTGGACGGCTCGCTCGCCGGGCTGGGCGCGGGCGCCGGCAACGCGCCGATCGAGGCGATGATCGCCGTCTTCGACCGTATGGGGCTCAAGACCGGCTGCGACTTCGTCAAGCTCGCGGCGGTGGCGGACGGCGTCGTCAGGCCCTTGATGGACCGCCCCGTGCGGGTCGACCGGGAAAGCTTGATGCTGGGCTACGCCGGCGTCTATTCGAGCTTCCTGCGCCACGCGGAGAAGGCTGCCGCCGACCACCGCATTCCCGCTTCCGACATTCTGGTCGAGCTGGGCAAGCGAAAGATGGTGGGCGGGCAGGAGGACATGATCGTGGATGTCGCCCTCGACCTGGTCAAAGGCTGAGGTCGGCCGGATTGGCATCCCGATAGGAGATTAGGATCCATGGCGGGCAGATCGAAAACCAGTTTGCCGAAGAAGGTGGATGTCGTCATCGTCGGGGCCGGCCCCGTCGGGCTGACGATCGCGAATTTCCTCGGTGCGCGCGGCGTGTGGACGCTTGTGCTGGAACAACGCGACGAGCTCATCGACTACCCGCGCGGTGTCGGCATGGACGACGAGTGCCTGCGAAGCTTCCAGGCGATCGGTCTGGCCGACGCGGTCGCGGCCAACACCACGCCCGACCAGAAGATGCGCTTCGTGACGATGCACGGCCAGACCCTGGCCTCGATCGAACCGAAGACTCGGGTATTCGGCTGGCCGCGGCGCAACTCCTTCATCCAGCCGATGGTCGACAGGATCCTCTATTCCGGCCTGGACCGCTTCGACAGCGTGACGACTTTGATGGGCGCCGAGGTCACAGCGTTCCAGGACCGGGGCGATTCCGTCTCTCTCGACATCTCCCACGGCGGCAAGACGGCCCAGGTGGAGGCGCGCTGGCTCGTAGGTTGCGACGGCGGGCGAAGCATGGTCCGCAAAGAACTCGGCATCGACTTCGAGGGCGTCACGGATTCCACCCGCTGGGTCGTGATCGACCTGCACGACGATCCGATCGGGCGTCCCGGATCCTACCTGCACTGCGTGCCGGAGCGGCCCTATGTCTCGATCGCGCTGCCGCACGGCAAGCGGCGGGTCGAGTTCATGGTGTTCGATACCGAGGCTGAGGAAACGCTGTGCTCGGACGAAGGCGTGCGCAAGCTGCTCGCCCGGGTGATGCCGCGTCCCGAGGACGCAAACGTGATGCGCAGCCGGGTCTACACCCACAATGCCCGCCTCGCGCGCCAGTTCCAGAAGGGCCGCGTGTTCATCGCCGGCGATGCCGCGCACCTAATGCCGGTCTGGCAGGGACAGGGCTACAACAGCGGCATCCGCGACGCGACCAACCTCGGCTGGAAGCTGGCGATGGTCGCCAAGGGCGAAGCCCGGGAGGCACTGCTCGACAGCTATGGCGTCGAACGCCGCGATCACGCCAAGGCTATGATCGACCTGTCGGTGACCGCCGGCAAGATATTCTCCCCGACGAGCAAGACCGTATCCTGGCTGCGCGACAAGCTCGGGCTGCTGATGAACGCGATCCCGCCGGTAAAGCGCTATTTCGTCGAGATGCGCTTCAAGCCGATGCCGCGGTATCGCGACGGCGTGGTGATGAAGACCGCCCGCGGCGAGGTGCAGGGCAGCGCCACCGGCAAGATGTTTCCGCAGCCGAATGTCCTCGACGCCGACGGCGCGCGCCGCAGGCTGGACGACGTCCTCGGTCTCGATATCGCCATCCTGTCCTGGGGCAACGACCCACAGCTTTTCCTGAAGCCCGAGGAGCGCGAACGCTGGTCGAAACTCGGCGCGCGATTCTTCGCGATCGTGCCGGACACGCAGCACGGCGGCTTCCAGGGCAACATCCTCCCGGGGACCGAGGTCCTCAGTGATGCCGATGGTGCCCTGCATGAATGGTTCGCCGATCAGGGCGGCGATGGAAGCGTGGTGTTTCTCCGTCCCGACCGCTTCGTCGCCGGAATCGCCGGCCCCCAGGATGTCGGCCAGGCCAGCAACGCGCTGTTGAACGCCTTCCACGCGGTCAACTAACAAGTCGGGGCGCAGCCAATCGGGCGGGCGGCCAAGCGGGCACGCGGCGGCGGTCTCGAAGCCCCCCGAAAGGCACGATGCCCGCAGAAAGAAAGCGACCAAGATGAACGCGACTTCCCATTCAGCCGATATCGTCGTGGTGGGCGCCGGTGGCGCCGGTCTGACAGCGGCCGCGGTCGCTGCCAGCGAGGGGCGGCGAGTCATCCTTCTGGAGAAGAGCCGCTATGTCGGCGGCACCGCCGCGGTCTCCGGCGGCGCGGTCTGGATTCCGAACAACCCGCATCTCGCCGCAACCGGCGTGGAAGACAGCTACGAGAACGCCCGACTCTTCCTCGATACCGTCGTCGGCAATCTCGCGAGCGCCGACATGAAGGACGCGTTCCTGCGGCGCGGACCGGAGGCGATCCGGTATATCGAGGAAAACACCGACCTTCACTTCTCGGCGCGCCCCTACGGACCGGACTATCTCGACCGGCCGGGATCGAGCCTGGGCGGGCGCCTGATGGACCCCGCCGAGTTCGACGGCCGGGAACTCGGCGACCGGTTCAACGATCTTCGCCCGCCGCTTCCGGAGTTCGGACTGTTCGGAAAGATGATGGTCAACCGTGCGGACCTTGAGGCGCTGCTCGCCGCGCGCCGTTCTCCGAAGGCTGCCATGCATTCGGCCCGCGTCGTGTTCCGCTACTTTCGCGACCGCCTGCGCGGCTACCCGCGGGGCACCCGGCTGCTGATCGGCAATGCCCTTGCCGCCGCCCTGTACAAGACGTTGCTGCGCAAGGACACGCCGATCTGGCTGGAGACCGAGACGCGCCGCCTGCTGACGGCGGACGGGCAGATCTGCGGCGTCGAGGTCGAACGCGCCGGCGAGCGCCTTGTCATCAACGCGTCCGCCGTCATCCTCGCGAGCGGCGGCTTCCCCGGCTCGGCGCGGATGCGCGAGCGCCTGCTTCCGGACGCGCCGGAGCCGTTGTCGGCCGCCATCGCCGACAACACCGGCGACGGTATCGCCCTGGCCGAAGCCGTCGGCGGGACGATCGCAGACCGCAATTCCAACGGCGCCTACTGGTCGCCCGTTTCGCTGGTGCCGCGCGACGACGGGTCGGTAGCCCATTTCCCGCACCTGATGTTCGACCGCGCCAAACCGGGGCTCATCGCGGTCACCAGCAACGGCAAACGGTTCACGAACGAGGCCGATTCGTACCACGAGTTCGTCAAGGCCATGCTGAAGCAGAATGCCGACAACGCCTATCTGATCGCCGACAGCACGTTCCTGAGCAAATACACCTTCGGGCCGGTCCCGCCGGAATTCGCGATGCGCCAGAAGTTCCTGCGGTCCGGCTATCTGATGAAGGCCGACAGCATCTCCGGACTGGCGCGACAGATCGGTATCGATCCCAACGCGCTCGAGGCGACGATTTCCCGCTACAACACGTCCGCCGCAAAGGGGCAGGATCCGGACTTCGACAAGGGTGGCTCGCCCTACAACCGGTATCTCGGCGATGCTGGAAAACCCGGGAATCCCTGCCTTGCGCCGATCGACAAGGGACCGTTCTACGCGATCAAGGTCTTCAAGGGCGACATCGGCACCTGCCGCGGCCTGGACGTGAACACCCATGCGCAAGTCCTGGATGCTGCCGGCGCGCCGATTCCGGGTCTGTATGCTTGCGGCAACGACATGAACTCAATGATGGGTGGCGAGTACCCAGGTCCGGGGATCACCATCGGCCAGGCGATCACGTTCGGCTATGTCGCGGCCATCCATGCCGCAGGCATCAAAGACGCCTGACCCTTCGGTCCGGCCAGGCGTGCCGGGGAGCGTGGCCCGCTCCCAGAATGTCGCCTTCGAACCTGGACGGGTCGGTCGGATTGGTCCGGCCCTCATCCCTGGAACAGCTGAGGACAGGGTTCCCCCGCCATGTCCCGATGGCGGACCGGCGGCGCCGTCGGGATTGAACAACAAGATCGGCCCCCCGTGCCCGCTCCCCCATGCGGGCACACCTCGTCGTACTTCCTGCGCCAGCCTCTATTCTGGCCATCAGGTCGGCCACTGAAGCGAACCATTTCACTTTCAGACGCCTGTCGCGAAGCAAGCCATTGGCGCGCTCGAAACGCGCACTGTCGCTTGGGATTCCCGGCCGGAAGCCGTTCATTCGCACCGCGCACCGTCGCGCCTGTGTGCAGCGACACGCTCGTCGATCCCGGTTCCGCATTTTCGATCAATCCAGTCGACTAAGCATTCGCGTTGACGCTCCTCGCACACCGCGTTATATCTTAATTAGAAACAATGTTTCATAATGAGAAACACCGGAGGAAACAAACAATGCGGGTTCTTCACACCCTTCTTGCCGGCGCATTTGCCTTCGGCGCGATGAGCGCTGCTGCGTCTGCCGCCGACTACAACTTCAAGATCGGCCACGCGGCCTCCAGCAAGCACGCCTTCAACATCGGCGTTGAGATGTTCGCCGAGGCCGTCGCGGAGAAGACCGGCGGCAAGGTTGCGATCGAAGTGGTGGGCGACCGGCAGCTCGGCGACGACAAGCAGCTTCTGGAAGGCGTGCAGCTCGGCACGATCGACGGCGCCCTGGTTTCGGCGCCGGTCTTCCCGCTGGCGGCTGGCGCGGCCGCGTTCGACGCGCTGCAGCTGCCCTTCGTGGTCCCCTCCTACGACTCCATGTCGGCCGTCCTCTCGGGCCCGGTCGGCCAGAAGCTGCTCGACAGCCTCGATGCCAAGGGCATGAAGGGCCTCTCCTTCTACGAAGCCGGCCAGCGCCACTTCCTGAGCCGTGAGAAGCCGGTGAAGTCGGTCGCCGACTTCGAGGGTCTGAAGACCCGCATCGTCCCGATCCCGCTGCACAAGGCGACCTGGGAAGCGGTCGGCACGAACCCGGTCGGCATGCCCTACGGCGAAGTCTACTCGGGTCTCGAAACCGGTGTGATCGACGCCGTCGAAATCAACCTCTCCTCCGTCGAGTCCGAAAACCTGTTCCAGAACGCCAAGGAAGTGACGTTCACGGGCCAATATTTCTGGCCGGGTGTGCTGGTTGTGAACAAGGCCAAATTCGACGCCCTGCCGGAGGACATCCAGACGGCGATGATCGAGGCCGGCCACGAGACCATCGCCAAGCACTACCAGTTCGCCAAGGAAGACGAGGCGCGGGTGGCCGAGGCCCTGAAGGCGAAGGGCGTCACCATAAACCAGCTCGACGACCTGAAGGCCATGCAGGACAAGACGGCGCCGGTTGTGACGGAGTGGTCGGGCAAGGACCCGATCATCGTCGAGTTCATCGAAGCCATCCGCAAGGGGTCGTGACAATGACCGCTGACAAGGGCGAGGGGGCGCAAGCCTTCCGCTGGGAAGACCTGCCCCGCGAACAGGTACGGCCCGGGGTCTCCCGGGCCGGTTTCCGGGGCAACCAGGCCATGATGGTGATGAACTGGCTGGAGCCGGGAATGGAGGTGCGTCCGCACAGCCACCCCGAGGAGCAGCTGGTGATGGTGGTGAAGGGCAGGATGCGCTTCTACATCGGCGACGAGACCGTCGATGTTGAGGAGGGTGGCCTCGTCCGCATTCCGCCGAATGTCGTTCATTGCGGCGAGGTGCTCGGCGACGAGACGGTCCTCAACCTCGACGTCTTCTCGCCGCTTCGGCAGGACTACCTGCACCTCGTGACCTATCAGAAGAGCACCTTCGAACCCGATTGACCGTCTTCGGCGTCGGGCAGCCCGCCTTCGCGGCCGGCACCGTGCCGGCCGAAAGGACAGCTTTGTGCCCGACAACGGCGCCGCGGTGACGAGAGCGAGATGACCGAAACACTGACCAGTATCGCAAAGGTCTACAGGACGCTGATGGTCGCCCTGCTGGGCGCCATGATGGCGATCCTGTTCGCGGTGATGTGCGTTCAGGTATTCTTCCGCTACGGCCTGAACAACTCGCTGATCTGGGCGGAAGAGGTCTGCCGCTATCTTCTTATCTGGGTCTCCTTCCTGGCCTGCGGAGTCGCCTATCAGCGCGGCGAGATCGCGGCGATGCGCATCCTCGTCGAGGCGCTGCCGGCGCGCGCGGCCGCCCTACTCACCCTCATCGCCGACGCCGCGATCCTGGTGCTTCTGGGCTTCCTGGTGATTTTCGGCTGGCGCTACGCCGTGTTCAGCGGCGGCCAGACCATGCCGGCGGCGAATTTCATCTGGTCCGATGTCTTTCATGGAGAGGGCTCGGCAAATCTCTCGCTGTTCTGGGTCTATGTCTCGATCCCGATCAGCATGACCTTGCTCGCAGTCCACATCGTCCTTCACACGCTCTCCACGCTGAAAGCCCTGGCGGGCGGGACCCCGCCGACCTCCCCCTCGGAATTGGGGGGTGAGCCGTGATCTTCTATCTTTCCGGCTTCGCGGCCTTTCTCCTGATCGGCGTACCGGTCGCCCTGGCACTGGGGCTCGCATCGCTTGTGTACCTGTACCTGACCGGCAACACGCAGCTCCTGATTGCCTTTCCGCAACGCATGATCGCCGGCGTCGACCAGTTCGTACTGCTGACGATCCCCTTCTTCCTGCTGGCCGGCAACTTCATGAACGCAGGCGGCATCACCGATGAAATCGTCAGACTCGCGCAGACGCTGGTCGGGCGCGTGCGCGGCGGTCTCGCCGCCGTGACCGTCGTCGCCAGCATGCTGTTTTCAGGCGTCAGCGGTGCGGCAACGGCGGAGGCCTCGGCGCTCGGCAGCGTTCTGATTCCGGCCATGCGCCGAGATGGTTACGATCCGCGCTATGCGGCCGCGCTGGTCGCCACCAGCTCGATCCTCGGACCGTTGGTGCCGCCTTCGCTGGCGCTGATCCTCTATGGCGTCCTGACCGGCACCTCGATCGGCGACCTCTTCATCGCCGGCATCGGCCCGGCGATCATCCTGTGCCTGGCGCTCGTTGCCTATGTGCTGATCAAGGCGCGGCGCGAGGGACATCCGCCTTCGCCCATGCTGGGGAAGGCCGAGCGCCGCCGTTCGCTCCGCCGCGGCGCGCCGGCTCTGCTCCTGCCGGTGATCATCGTCGGCGGCATCCGCTCGGGTATCTTCACCCCGACAGAGGCCGCGGCGATCGCCGCGCTCTATGCGCTGCTGCTCGCCGTTTTCTTCTATCGCACGATGGGATTTGCAGCCTTCTGGAACGCACTGTTCGAGACCGCGACGCTGTCGGCCGGGATCATGCTGATTGTCGCGATGGCATCGATGACAGCCTTCGTGCTCGGCTTCGAGAACGTCCCAAGGCAGATTGCCGCGGGTCTGACATCGCTGACGCAGGATCCGGCACTGCTGCTCCTCCTGATCAACGCGCTGCTCCTGATGCTCGGGCTTTTCCTGGAACCGCTCGCTGCCCTGATCCTCGTCATGCCGATCCTGATCGAGGTGGTAAAGACGATCGGGCTCGATCCCGTCCAGTTCGGCGTCATGGTCGTGCTCAACCTGATGATCGGCATGATCACGCCGCCGGTCGGTCTGTGTCTCTTCATCGTCAGTGCAATCGGCCGCGTGCCGATCGAAGGCGTGAGCCGCGCCGCGCTGCCGATGATCGTCATCTGCGTCGCCGTGCTTCTGCTCGTCGCCTTCGTGCCCGACCTGACGCTGTTCCTGCCAAGCCTGATTGCAGAAGGGGGAAACTGAGATGGCAGGGGAGAACACGTCGGCCGGCATCCAGTCGCTGAAGCATGCCTTCGAGGTCATCGAAAAGATGGCCGCGATCGGTGAACCGATCGGCGTTACCGAACTGGCCAAGGCACTGTGCATTCCGAAAACCCGCACTTTCCGCTACCTGCGGACGCTCAAGACGCTCGGCTACGTGTCGCAGGACAGTTCCACCGAGAAGTATCGGTTGACGCTGCGCTTGTTCCATATCGGCCAGGCGGTCGCCGACTCCACGCAGCTTCTGACCGAGGCCCGCGCCGCCATGGTGCAGCTGCGGAAGGAAACGCAACAGACAGTCACCCTGTCGAGCATCGAGAACGACGGTGTGCGGGTTCTCGATATCGTGCGTGCGCACTCCCCGGTTCAGATCGTGACCCGTCCCGGCGCGTTGCTCGAATTTCATTCCTCGGCTCAGGGACGCGTCGCCCTCGCCTTCGGGTCGGCGAGCCTCTGGCAGGCGGTACGCGACAAGCCGATGACACAGTGGACGCCACACACCAACACCGACCTGGCGACGCTGGAAGCCGAAGTCGCAGAAGCCCGCGAGCGTGGCTGGGCGACGGCGCCGGAACAGACGCTCGTCGGCGTCAATGCGCTGGCGGCGCCGATCTTCGGCGCCAATCGCGAACTGATCGCGACGATCACGGTGGCCGGCTCCCTGCAGCACGTTCCCGCCCGGCCACCCGAAGCACTTCTCGCGTCGGTCATGCAGGCGGCGCGACGCATATCCGAGAATCTAGGTTGCACGGAGTACCCTGTATGACGCGCCACGCGCTCGCAGTCGATATCGGCGGAACCTTTACGGACGTCGTCCTCGTTTCCCACGACGGAGCGAGTTTCGTCGACAAGACGCTCACGACCCATAACAACCTTCTGGAAGGGTTCTTCCGCGGTGTCGATCTCGTGCTGAACCGCGCGGGGATCCAGCCCGGCGACGTCGACGACGTCATCGTCCATGCGACCACGGTCGTCACCAACGCGCTGATCGAACGCAAAGGCCCCCCGACGGCCCTGATCGTCACCGAAGGGTTCCGGGATGTGCTCTACATCCGCAACGAGCACCGCTATGACATGTATGATCCGCAGATCGAGTTCGCCGATCCGCTGATCACGCGCGAGCTGACCTTTCCGCTCGCCGAGCGCACCTATGCCGACGGCGGGATCGGTGCGGCAATCGATGAGGACGCGGTTCGCGCCATCTCGAAGGAGCTGAAGGCGAAGGGCGTCCAATCCGTCGCCGTATGCCTCCTGAATTCCTACAAGAACCCGGAAAACGAGCAGGTCGTCGGCCGCGTACTCGCCGGGGAACTGCCGGATCTCTTCGTTTCACTGTCGAGCGATATCGCCCCGCAGATGCGCGAATACCTGCGCAGCTCGACGACGGCGATCAACGCGTTCACCCAGCCGATCACGCGGCCCTATCTCAATGCGCTGACCGAGGAACTTTCGAACCGCGGCTTTTCGCAGTTGCCGCTGATCATGCTGTCGAGCGGCGGCGTGGTGGGTGCGCCAACGGCCGGCCGCAATCCGGTTCGGATGATCGAGTCCGGTCCCGCCGCGGGAGCGCTGGTGGCGAGCTACTTCGCCCGGCGTTTCGATATCCCGAACCTGATCTCTTTCGACATGGGCGGCACCACCGCCAAGGCCTGCCTCATCCTCGACTACGAACCGCTCGTTACGGGCGAGTTCGAGGTCGATCGCCGATACCGGTACAAGCCGGGCAGCGGCATGCCGATCACCGTCCCCTCGATCGACATGATCGAGATCGGCGCGGGCGGTGGCTCGATCGCGCGCGTAGATGCGCTCGGGCTTCTGAAAACAGGGCCGGACAGCGCCGGCTCGGACCCCGGTCCCGTTTGTTACGGGCGTGGCGGCACCCAACCCTGCATCACGGACGCCGACGTGGTGCTCGGGATCCTCGATCCCGACAACTTCCTCGGCGGCGACATGAAGCTCGACGCCGACGGCGCGCGGGCAGCGCTCGCGGCGCTGGGCGACAAGCTCGGCGTCTCGGCGGAAAAGGCGGCGCTCGGCGTTTTCGAGGTCGTCTGCGAACAGATGGCCGCGGCCGCGCGCGCGCATGCCACCGACCGCGGCGTCGATTATCGCGGCCTGCCCATGCTCGCTTTCGGAGGCGCCGGCCCGGTACATGCCTGCAAAGTCGCGGAACTGGTGGATGCCAGCATGGTGATCTACCCGCCGCTCGCTAGCGTCCTGTCGGCCTTCGGCACTTTGGTGACACCGGCCAAGATCGACCTCGTGCGCAGCGCGCTTGCCCGGCTCGGGGACATCGACTGGAGCGCCCTCGGCGCAACCCTCGACACCATGATCGAGGAAGGCAGATCAGCGCTGCTCGAGGCCGGTCTCGACGTTGCGCAGGCGCGCTTCGGCTTTGCAGCAGACATGCGCTATGTCGGCCAGCAGTCGGAGATCACCGTCCAGTTCGAGGACGATCCGCGCAAGATCGCGGACCCCGCGAAGCTTCGTGAGACCTTCGAGACCGCCTACGAGAAGGTCTATGGCCTCAAGCTCTCCGACATGTCCGTGGAAGTGGTAAGCTGGCGTGTCGTCGCACAGGGCAAGCCGCCGGCGCGCGAGGCGGCAATCGCCTTCGCGACCGAGCCGGCCACGCCGAAGCGAACGCGTTCCGTGCATCTTGCCGATGCACCCGTCGACGTTCCCGTCTACGACCGTTCGGCCATCACGATCGGCCAAACGATCGCCGGCCCCGTGATCATCGAGGAACGCGAAACGACGGCCTTCGTTCTGCCGGGCTGGAGTGTCGTCCTGCACAAGAACGGAAGCCTGATCGCCCGCAGGAAGGAAGCCTGAGATGGACGGCATAGAACTGGAGATACTCTGGTCCAACGTGATCAGCATCGTGTCGGAGCAGGCGCGCGCTCTGCAGCGCGTCGCCTTCTCACCGGTCGTGCGCGAGGCAGGCGATCTTGCCAACGCCCTATTCGACAAGCGCGCCCGTATGGTTGCCCAGGCCGTGACCGGGACCCCTGGCCATATCAATTCTCTGGGCGCGGCGGCGCGAAACCTCCTGAAGGCGATACCGCCGGAGACGCTCAAACCCGGCGACGTACTGATCACCAACGATCCCTGGATGTCGGCAGGACACTTCTTCGACATCACGGTGCTTACGCCGATCTTCCGATCGGGCGAGATCATTGGCTACTGCGGCTCCACGATCCACCATACCGACATCGGCGGCTACGGCGTCGGCTCGGGCGCCCGCGACATCCACGAGGAAGGCCTCTGGATCCCGGTCCTCAAGCTCTACGAGGCCGGCAAGCCGAACGAGACCCTACACGCGGTCATGCGCCAGAACGTACGAACGCCGGATGCCCTGTTCGGCGATCTCGGCGCGCAAGTCGCGAGCGGCAATATCGCCGCCGAGCGCCTCAACACGATGTGCGACCGCTACGGCCTTGCCGACATCGAGGACCTGGCCGACGAGATCATCACCCGCTCGGAGACGGCGACCCGGGAGGCGATCTCGAAGCTGCCCTCCGGCACCTATACCGGCGAAAGTCGCTTCGACGTACCCAGCGGCGAGATCATCACGCTGCGTACGGCCGTGACCATCGACGCGGAGGCCGGCGACATCACCATCGACTTCGCCGGATCGTCGGGACCGAGCCCGATCGGGATCAATGTCGTGCCAGCCTACACCCACGCCTACGCAACCTTCGCGGTGCGCTCCACGCTCAATCCGGAGCTGCCGAACAACTACGGCAGCCTGTCACCTATTCGTGTGACGGCGCCGGACGAGTGCATCGTCAATGCCAAGTATCCGGTGCCTGTGAATGCCCGGCACGTCGTCGGCATGTACGTGCCCTTTCCGATCCTGAAGGCGCTCGCCAATGTCACGCCGAAGAACGTGGTCGCGGAAGGCTCAGGTGCCGTCTGGACGATTCAGATACAGGGTCGCGATCGCGCCGGGCAGCCGTTCACCAGCTCGATGTTCAACTATTCCGGCGGGATGGGTGCGCGCGCGACCAAGGACGGCCTGTCGGCGATCTGCTACCCGACCGGCGTCGCGGCGGTGCCGACCGAGGTGCTGGAAGCCGCCTTCCCGATCGAGTTCACCTGCAAGGAGCTGGAACTCGGCTCGGGCGGCCCGGGCAAATATCGCGGCGGCGACGGCCAACGCATCGGCTATCGCATGCGCACGGGATCACCGTGGCTTCTAAACGCTATTCCCTCCCGTCTGACGGAAGGCCCGGAAGGCCTGTTCGGCGGGGGATCGGGAACGCCCGGTCATTTCGAGATCAACGGCAAGGCAGTGTCGGAGGCGCGCAAGATCGAGATGCAGCCGGAGGACGAGGTGCTCATGATCACCCCGGGCGGCGGAGGCTATGGCCAAGCCGGGTAGCCAGTCGGGTATACGCCACGGGGCTATCGCACCGATCAATACGACGCGCCCCGTGTTTGCGTGACAATACCGCCCTGCCCCGCTGGCGACACGATCGACGGGCACGCATTCGCTTCAAGGTCACGTGGTTCGCGAGAGAACCGTGGCACGTGGACCCAATCGCGGCCATTTCGTGCCACGGCCGCTCGGCCATCAGGGGTGCGGTCACGATGTGACGGCGAGATCACTGAACTGGGGCAACGAGCCCACCGCGCTTGTGGCGTTATCCAGGACTTCGTGCCCGGGACGCCTACAACCGTTTCGCGGCGATATCGGCCCCCTCTCTGAGGGCAGAGAGCTTTTCCCAGACCAGTTCCTCGGCGACGAATTCGTAGCCCGCGAAGGTTCCAAATCCGCAGTCCGTGCTTGGAACCACGCGTTCGGCATCGCCGATGGCGTCGACAGCTTCCACGACCCGGCGTGCGACGACTTCCGGGTGTTCGATGTAGTTGCAGGTCGTGTCGACAATTCCCGGAAGCAGCAATGCGTCCTTCGGAAAAGGAAACTCCCGGAAGACTTCGTACTCGTGCTGATGGCGCGGGTTGGCGAACGGAATGCTGAAAGCGCCGACGTTGGCCCGGTAGAACATCCCGATCACGTCTCGAAGCGGAATATCGTGGACGTGGGGACCGGCCCAGTTGCCCCAACAGCAATGCAGGCGAATCCGCTCGGGCGGAAAGCCTTCGATCGCCGCATTCAAGGCTTCGAGATGGCGTTCGACGGCCGCCAGGAAATCCGGGGTATCAAGCGACTTGAAGAACGTGCACCGTTCCATCGCGATATCCGGCGCATCGATCTGGAGGGCGAAGCCCGCGTCGAGGATTGCCCCGTACTCCTTGCGAAGCTCGCCTGCGAGCGCGTCGAGATAATCGTCGTGGCTGTTGTAGTGCGCATTCTGGAGGGTCGTCGCCACGATGCCAGGCGACGGCGCAGTCAGGAAGGCGTCGCCCGGCTTCAGATCGTGGCTCGCCAGATGGCGCACAAGGCGCGCGCATTCCTGTTCGATCTCGGCGGTACTTTCGTAGGCGACCTCGCCGATCGCCATCGGCGCATCGCGAACCTTCGCGACATTGCCCATTCCGCGGCGCGCCATGGCGGCGTAGGTCGGAAACCGCTCGTAGTCGAGGGGCGCCTCACGGCGGGACTCCCCGCCGAAGCCCGTCATCCGGTCGGCGACATAGGTCTGAAAGCCAGCACGCCCCTGCTCACCGTCATTGACCCAGTCGACGCCCGCCTCGATCTGTCTGGTCAACGTCTCTTCGACGCGCTCGTCCACCAGCGTGTCGAACGCAGAGGCATCCACCTTTTCACCCGCCTCACGGGCAATCAGCATGCCGGCGAGCGTCTCGCCGCGCGGCAAGGATCCCACGTGCGTGGTCCGGAATCGGATGTTGGCCATCAACCACTCCTTCTTTGACTTCTGGATTCGCGCGCCTGCCACGTCACGCAGGCTCCAACCGGATCACGCCTCAGCGGGCGCATCCAGAAGGACCGCCATCAGCAAGGCGGGTTCGGGGGACAGGTTCTCCCAGGCGTGGTTCGTCTGGCGCTGAATGACGACGTCGAACGGCTCGAGGATGGTCTCGTCTTCATCGAGCACGAGCTTCACCCGACCCTTGAGGAGGATGATGTAATCGAGTGAATCCGTCTTGTGCATGCTGGGATGGCGTGCATTGGCGATCCGCGCCGATCCGGCACCCATGGCCTCGAAGACGTCGTGCGCCGCGGCCTGGCCTTCCGCATCATTGTCGAGACTGCCGGCCGGCGGAAGCTGGAAGAACCGGAATATGTTTCCGCCGCCGGACGGCGCGAGTACGACAGGCTGGTCGGCGCCATCCTCGACGGAAAGATCGGGTGTCGGCGACGACGTGACCCACAGGTTCGACAGGCCCCTGTGGGGCGCGGTCTCGACGGCATGCGGGCTTGGGCCATCCGAGAGTATTCTCGACCGACCTTCAGCGGTTGTTTCCGTGATGATCCGCCGGACCGGAATTAGCATTTCGCGATTCTCCTCTCTGTTTCGTTCAACGCACGTAGTCACTCGAGCCTCCGCAGATTGCCGAGGTCGGATGCCCCGATCGCCGTTTCGATCCGGGCGGGCAAGGTATCGAGGATCGGAAGCTCAGCCAGTCTGGACACGATGTGGAACTGGGTCGGCATCTGCTCCCAGGTGGCCCTGACAAAAGCGAACGTCGCGGTCGCCGTCTGCGTGGCAACAACGCGGCGATGCGTCGCGACATTGGGCGAAAGGCAGGCATAGGCGCAGTCTGCCTCGTCCAAGGCGCCTGTCCGAGGAATGTACTTGTAATGGAGCACCCCGTCGCTCGGCGCCGGCGCGGCCGGCGCTTGCGCGGCGTCCTCGATCCCCTCGAGGCTCATGCGGAAGAAGGGAAATCCCATCCAGGACGCCGTGACCTCGGCGGTCCGGCCGACGCGACGCGGCGCCGAGATCTCTGCGGGAAGCTTCGCATACCCGAGCTCCTCACGGCCGCTCAGAATCGGATCGGCGAGATTCTCCCACAGAACCGACAGGAACTGCCCACGCGCGGTGTCCCGCTGCCCCCTGTAGCCCGCCTTCAGATAGACGCCGAGCAAGCGATAGCCGCGTCCGGCAAGCCACGCGAGTTCGGTCAGTTCGGTATAGCGGACCTCGACCTCGGGATCGCCGTCCAGATAGAAGCCCGGCGGCAGAAGCGGCTCGAGCGCGTCTCGCATCGACAGGAACCGGACGCTCGCGGTGTAGCTTCGCGGTCCCGTCGTCCAGTCATGCGGCTTCCCGTCGGGGCCCTGCCGCGGGCCGGGCATGGGCCCGAAGCCATACGGCATGCGAAAGATCGTGCCTTGGGTCATTCCGTCTGCCCGATCTATCAAAGGAGCGCCAGTGAAAGGATGGGGAACAGCGTCAGGATAATCAGCCGGACGATGTCGGAGGCGACGAAGACCGATACGCCCCTGAAGATCGTGCCGAGCGACAGGTTGTCCGCTACGCCCTTGATCACGAACACGTTCAGGCCGATCGGCGGCGTGATCATGCCCAGTTCGATGACCACGATGTTGACGATCGCCCACCAGATCGGGTCGTAGCCCAGCGCCGTGACAAGCGGCAGGACGAAAGGAAGGGTGATCAGCATCGCCGACACCGTCTCGAACACGGCGCCGAGCGCGAGATACATCAGCAGGAGCGCGAAAATGATCACCAGCGGCGGCACATCCAGCGCGCCGATTGCTGTCACGATCGCGGCCGGCGCACCGGTGATCGTGAAGAAGTAGGAGAAGATCGAGGCACCGAAGATGATCAGATAGATCACGGCCGTGTTGGCTGCCGTCTCGCCGAGCGCGCCCAGAAAGGTGGTCCAGGTCAGACGCCGGCGGAACAAGGCAAGCAGGAACGCAAACATCGCGCCGACGGCGGCCGCTTCGTTGACGGTGAAGACGCCGCCGTAAATGCCACCGATAACCGCTGACAGCAGAACGATGACCGCCCAGCTGTCGCGCAGCACGATCAGCCGCTCGCGCCAGCTCGTCCTCTCCCCGGCCGGACCGGCATCGGGGTTGTAGCGGGTGTAGAGGGCAATCGTCAGCCCGTGCAGCAGGACTGCGAGGATGGCCGGGATGACTGCGGCCATGAAGACGTCGAGGATCGGAACGCGCGCCAGAACCGCGTAAATGATCATGATGATGGATGGCGGCACGAGCGCACCGAGCGTTCCGCCCGCGGCGATACATCCGGCGGCGAAAGACGGCGCGTAGCCGCGCTGGAGCATCTGCGGAAGGGCGACGCGCCCGAAGGTGGCCGCGGTTGCCGGCGACGAGCCGCACACGGCGCCGAACAGGGCGCAGCCGCCCATCGTCGCCATGGCCAGGCCACCGCGCCGATGCCCGATGAACGCGTAGGCGAGCCGGTAGATCTCCGCCGACAGGCCACCCGTGGTGGCGAAACTGCCCATCAACAGGAACAGCGGGATTACCGCGAACTCGAAGTTCTGAATGATGCCGACGGGCTCGGAGACGAGGATGCTGAGCGCCGGCTTCACCCCGTCATAGAAGGCGTAACCGAGAAAGCCGGTCATCGCCATGGCGATCCCAATCGGGACCTTCGCCACGATCATCATGAACATGCAGCCGATGCCGATCAGGGCGATGGTAATGGGATCCATCACGCCGCACCTTTCTTCACGGCCGGGCTGTGGCGGAACAGACGGGCGACATCGACGAAGACCACCAGGATCTGCACCGGGATGCAGAGGAAGAACAGCGCCGTGACGACGATCCACCAAGGCGCAATCGGCACTTCCAGAATGAACGAGGTCTCACCGCTCTCGAGCAGCTCACCGCAATAGACGGCGAGCTGCCAGGCGAGAAGCGCGAAGAAGGCGAGCGTGACAATGCCGGCAACGACGTCGAGAACCTGTTCGACCTTGGCTGGAAGAAGTTCGGCCAGGAACGTCACCTGGATATTCTGCCGGCTCGCCAGTGCCGCCGGAAAGCAGGCAGCCATCGTCACCGAGATGAAGAGTGTCGAAAGGTCGTAGACCCCTGCGATCGGTGCGTTGAGCAGCCACCGCGACAACACGTCGACAAGTGTCGCGGTGGCAACGATCAGCAGTCCGATCAGACCGATGAGGGCGATGCCCCGGGTGAGGCGGACGTTCGCGTCTTGTATGCGGTCGAGATTCATCCGCCTCGGTCTCGTAGGAGGAGCCGTCAGGTTACTCGGCGCGGATGGCTTCGAGTTGCTCGATCAGCGCCTGATGGAGTTCCTCACCCTTGTCATGTTCGGCCGTCCACGCGTTGACGCAGGTCGACACGGCTTCCGCCCAGTCCTTCCTGTCCTGCTCGGACGGCTCGACAACGGTCTGGTCGGGATCGTCGATGGTCTGCTGGACCAGTTTGGCGTTTTCCGCATCCATCGCCGCGCCGAAGATGCGGGCGAGCGCCTCGCCGCCCTTCTCGCGCATCACCGCCTGGACATCTTCGGGCAGCGCATCGAACGCCTCGCGCGTCATGATGAAGCCGAAGGGAAGCGATCCGAGCACGTTGTGATAGTGGTGATCCGTGGCGCCCGCGACACCGAAGGCGTGCAGCGCCGCATAGTGCATCGGCGTTGCGTCGATCACGCCGCGGCTAAGGCTTTCCGGGATCTTCGAGATCGGCATGCCGACCGGCACCGCGCCGATGGCTTCGACGCACTGCTGCTCCAGCTTGCCGGCGATGCGGATCTTCTTGCCCTTCAGGTCGGCCATGGTCTCGATCGGGAACGTACCGTGGATCGAGTACGGCGCGGTCGTGAACATTCCCAGGACCTCGAAGTCCTCGTAGCCGCGCAGATTCCCGCCCTCGAACAGGCGCCAGAAGGCAACCGACCCTTCGGTCGCATTTGCCGAGGTGTCCGGCAGTTCGATCACGGCGTTGTCGGGAAACAGGCCCGGATTATAGGCCGGAATGATGAAAGCGATGTCGGCGACGCCGTCCTTCAGCATCTTGATCTGCTTGGAGCCGTCCCGTCCCAGAGTCCCGCCTGGAAACAACTGGATGTTCACCTTGCCGTCGGTGGCCTCCATGACCGCCTCGGCCCAGGGCTTCATGGCTTCCTGGTAGGTGATCTCCTGCTCCGGCGTGAAAACGGCGAACTTCAGATCGATCGTTTCCTGGGCGCCGACTGCGCTCGCCCAGAGTGCGGCCGCGGTTCCGATTGCAAATGCGGGTTTCAGCATGGCGTCTCTCCCTTGTCCCATCGTGCAATTTCCCAATCCGCTATACCGGCTGCCGGGGAATGTCAAATGGATGTTTCAAACAACTGCTTGACCCATCGGATACGAGACCCTAGAAGGCTTCCCCGACGCCTTGGAAGGACGGATCGATTGGACAAACTTCTTATAAAGTCCGCCTACGTCGCGACGCCGGATGCGGCGCCGAACCTGCGGCCGACCACCAGCGACATCCTGATTGTCGGCGGTCGTATTGCGGCGATTGAACCGGAGATCGCCGTTGCAGGCGCGCGCGTCATCGACGGCAAGGGCGCCATCGCCACCGCCGGCATGATCGACACCCACCGCCATGTCTGGCAGACGGCCATTCGTGGCGTGGCGGCGGACTGGTCGCTCACCGACTATGTCAGGGAAATCAGGGTCGGCTACGCCACGGCCTATACGCCGGACCACGTGTATCTGGCCAATCTCGTCGGCGCTTTGGAGGCGCTCGACACCGGCGTCACGACGGTCTGCGACTACTCCCACATCATGAACAGCCCCGAGCATACGGAAGCCGCGATCCAGGGCCTGACCGATGCCGGGATACGCGGCGTGTTCTGTTACGGCTTCTACGATGTCCCGACGCGCGCGAGGGCTTTCACCGACCACGCGGGACGGCTGGCTCATGCCGAGGAAGTCGTCCGCCGTTTCGATGCCGTCGCCGGACCCCGCCTGACGTTCGGGCTGGCCCTGACGGAATTCGGACTTGTCGAGCCGGATCAGACGGCCAGCGAGATCAAGGTCGCGCGGAAGCACGATGCCCTGATCACATTGCATGTGGGAACGTTCGGCTCCCCGCACGGCATCGCCGATCTCGACCGTCACGGCCTGCTCGGCCCCGATATGCTTCATGTGCACGCGAACATGTGCGACGAACGCGAGATCGCGCGAGTGGTGGAGAGCGGGGGCGGATTGTCGATCACGCCGGAAACGGAAATGCAGATGGGCATGGGATTTCCGGTGACCAACCGCCTGCTGAAGGCCGGCGGCGCGCCCAGTATCGGTGTCGATATCGTCTCGCAGAACAGCGGCGACATGCTGACCCAACTGCGCATCGCGCTGCAGACGGCCCGGGCCATCGACAACCAGGAAGTTCTCGATCGCGGGAGCGTCCCCGACGAGGTGAGCCTGAGCGTTCGCGACGCCTTGCGATTTGGAACGGAGTTCGGTGCGGACGCGCTGAAGCTGGGCTGCGACGTGGGGCGCCTGAGCGTCGGTGCAATCGCCGATATCGCGCTGTTCGATACCCGCGGCACGAACATGACGCCGATGACCGATCCCGTCTCGATGCTTATGCTGCAATCGCGGCCTGGCGATGTGTCGACGGTTCTCGTCGAAGGCAAGATCGTGAAAGAGAACGGACGGCTCGTTCATGCCGATCTCGACGCCTTGAAAGAGCGCCTGAACGACAGCTTCGGGGAGATCGCGGCCGACGTGGAACAGGCGCGCGATGTGGCGGCGAAGACCGCGGCCGCATATGCGAACGTGGTCAGCAGTGCGGTGAAGCAGGTCGGACAAAGAACATGATCGACAACACGCAGAGGTCGAACCGCACGGGCGCCGACAAGGGCGACGACGTTACCCGGGCCCGCGTGCTCGACTCGGCTGCCGCCCTGTTTGCCGAAAACGGGATAGACCGCGTTACGACCCGCGCAATCTCCGAAAGAGCCGGCGCGAACGTCGCGGCGGTGAACTACTACTTTGGCGGCAAGGACAATCTGTCCGTCGAGGTCTTTCGTCACGTCGCCCGAGAGAGCGCGGAGCGGCGTTTCGCCGGTCTGGACCGCATTCTGGAAAACGCCCGCATCGCTGGAGGCCCGCCGCCGATCCGCGATATCATCGAGGTCTTCGTCGACGCCTATGTCAGCGCCGATGCGCCGCGCAACGGGACATTGCTGGCTCAGCTGGTGCTCAAGCACAGGCTGTCGCCGACACACTGGACCCAGGCAGTCGTTCAGGAGGAACTCGATCCGCTTGCCAAGCGGTTCATATCCGTCCTGTGCCTTGCCGCACCGTATCTCGAAGTTCGGGAGGTGCATTGGCGGTATCACATGATGGCCGGCGCAGTGATCCTCACGATGAGCGATCGGGGCGCCGGAGGTCGGATCGAACGGCTGTCCGAAGGACAGAGCTCGGTCGACGACACGGAGACCCTTCGCTCGGAGCTCGTCAACTTCGCCACCACGGCTTTCGGCCCAACTGCGGACTGACCCCTATGAAACTAGTGACCTTCCAGGCGGATGATACGATCCGCATCGGCGTTGTTCGGCACGAGGGCATCGTGGCGCTGGACGACAGCCGGCCCGCGTTTCGCTCGATGCGCGCCCTGCTCGAGGCGGGCCCTAAAGCGCTGGAGGCGGCACGCGCCGCCGGTGAGCGGGAGACGGATCTCGTTGTTCTGTCAGACGTCCGGCTTCTGGCGCCGCTGCCGCGGCCGGCCCAGATGCGCGATGCGCTGGTGTTCGAGAAGCACCTCCGGCAGGCCCGCGCCAACCGGTATATCTTCGGCTTGGCCCCGGAACGGGTCTCGCCGGACGAGATCGCCGTGCCGTCCGTCTGGTACGAGCAGCCGATCTACTACAAGTGCAACCGCTTTGCCGTTTCGGGACCGGAGGACGAGATACGCTGGCCGAAGGGCGAAACGCGGCTGGACTACGAACTGGAGATCGCTGCCGTTATCGGGACCGGCGGGCGCGACATCTCTAGAGCCGACGCGAAGAAGCACATCGCCGGCTACATGATCTTCAACGATTTCTCGGCGCGCGACTTCCAGTTCTCCGAAATTCAGGCGGGCCTCGGCCCCGCCAAGGGCAAGGATTTCGACACGGCGAATGCGCTGGGCCCCTGGCTCGTCACGCCGGACGAAGTCGATCCGGCCGACGGACTGGAGATGACCGCGCGCGTCAACGGCGAGGTCTGGTCGCGCGGTCGCTCGGACGAGATGCAGCACGACTTCGCGCGGATCGTCGAGCACGTGTCAAAGAACGAAACACTTCACCCGGGCGAAGTGATCGGGTCGGGGACGGTTGGAAACGGATGCGGCCTGGAGCATGGACGATTTCTATCGGCCGGCGACGTTGTCGAACTCGAGATCGAAGGCCTCGGGCTGCTCCGGAACCGAATAGGGCGCATGGCGTAGAACGATAGATCGAATCGACCGGACAGATCAGCTTTCGTGTTTCTGACCACCTGTCTCGGTCATTCCCTTCGCCATGGCTTCTGCATACTCGGGATCAACGCGTGCATTTATAAGAACCGGCAATCCGTTTCGAAACTTGAGAAGTGCCTCTTTTAGTGCGGCAGCAAGATCCAAGTCCGTTTCCACAGGCCCGATCGCTTCTAGGCCCTGCGCTCTCGCTATCGCGGCAAATTCGATGTCCGGGCCCGATAGGGCTTGCCCTATCGCCCTGTTCTCGACAGGGCGAGACCGGGTAACGGCCACCCTCTCCTGATGGACCTCGTCATTGAAATATGAGCGGTTGTTGCAGACGATCGCGATGAGGGGAATCCTGTAGCGCGCCGCAGTCCAAAAGGCGGACACGCCCATCATGACATCCCCGTCGCCGAGCACGGCCACGGGTACCCTGCCTTTTTCTTCGAGCGCCAATGCGGCGCCTATGAGCATGCCCGGCCCCGATCCGATGCCCGCACCGCCATCGTACCCGAGGTAGTCGAGCGGATGCCGGAAATGCCAACTGCCGCCATCCCAGCCGAGCGGAAGGCGCACGAGGGTGACGGGCTCGCTGGCCAGGCTTTGGGCGAGAGTGGCGGCGAAATTGTCCATCGAAAGACTACCGGTGCGCGGGGGCGGCGCATCCGCGTTTCGAGGCGCCGGCGTCGGCTGCCTGGGGACGTCGAGTCCAAGGCGCATGACGAGACCGCCGATAACGGTGTCCGGCAGCGCCGCGATGTGGAGCCTCGCGGCCGGCTGGGCCATGTGATCAAGGCTCCAGCCATTGGCAAGCTGGTGATCGAGAGTAACGTTGACAAGCGCACCCTCGGCGCCGGCTTGGCGCAAAGCGCCAGCCGGGTCGACCCAATCGAAGGCAATGATCAAGTCAGCCGCCGCAATTGCGCTCGCGGGCTTATCCGCAAGGAAGAAGGATTGCGGTCCGACGTGAAGCGGGTGATCCGTGGGAAAGGCCGCGGCCGTCTTGATATCGGTCACCACCTTCGCGCCGAACCGTTCGGCCAACGCAACACGGGCGTCCCAGTCATCCTCTGAGCGGGAAACGCGCCCCATCATGAAAACAGGAGACGTTGCCGCCTTGAGCAGTGCCTCGAGTTCGGTCAATTGGGCCTCTGTCGGGGCTGGCGCTTCGGGCGCACGGTACAATGCCGGATCAGGGTGTTGCTGGGGAACCGACAGTTTATCTTCTTGTATGGATACGTCGAAACAGACGTAGGTCGGGGCCTGCGGCGCCGTCCGCGTGATCGAGTCAGCGCGCACCATCGAGGCAAGGGACGCCTTGAGGCTGGCCGGCTGATCATCCCACTTTACATAAGGCCGCACCATGGCAGCCTGATCACGCGAGGTGTGGATCCAGTCGATCCAAGGACGGCGCTTCTGCGCGTCGACCGGGCCGGTCGCACCAAATACCATCATCGGAACGCGGTCACACCACGCGTTGTATATCGCCATGGAGCCGTGCATCAGTCCGACATTTGCGTGGAGCACAACGGCCATCGGCTCTCCGGTCACCTTCGCCCAACCGTGTGCGATGGAAACCGCGTGCTCTTCGTGCAGGCAGAGAAGTATCTTCGGGTTTGTATTCCCGAGGCGATTCACCAAGCTGTCGTGAAGCCCGCGGAAGCTGGAACCAGGGTTCAGCGCAATGTAGCGATAACCGAGTGCGCGAAGCATGTCAGCGAGAAGATCGCTTCCCCACAACTCCCCGTCGGCGTGAGGCACGGGCACTTCGATATCGTCGCGGGAAACGCTCATTATCCGACCTTATCGCAACACTCCGGATAAATTCGATATCTAAGTATTCGTCAAGCCTTTCGTTGTTCTGGCATGCAGGCACGAAGCCACACCAAACAACAACCATGGCGTGTAGCAAATGGAATGGCGGCTAGTTATCTTAAGGCCCTGCGGACATGCGAATGGGGCGGCGGGGACGTATTGAATGAATCAGAAGAAAAGCAACGCGAGCGCATCTCCGGACCGAAGGGCGGGCCGTCTACCGGCCTACAAGGACGAACGCATCGCACATCTCGTACGGCGTTGTGCGAGGGGCTTTAGCCGCTCCCTTAGTCGCCGTCTCGCCGACCAAGGTGTTTCCTTCGGCCAGTGGGTTTTCCTGCGCATACTCTGGAAGCAGGAAGGACTAACTCAGCGCGAGCTCAGCGAACTCGCCAACCTCACCGAACCGACCGTCCACACCGCGCTGTCCAAGCTCGAGAAAATGGGCATCATAGTTCGCCGCACCCAGGGCGGTAACAAGCGAAAGTACCACGTATATCTTACCAAAAAGGGCCGCGACCTGCAGTCAACGCTGGAACCTCTGGCGGTAGAAGCGAATGATGCCGCGTTGCGTGGACTGTCCGTGAAGAAGCAGGATCAGCTCCGCGATATGCTGGTTCAGATCCTGAACAATCTGGCCGACGACGAGGCCGAGGCCGAGGCTCTTGGTCTGAAAGTTCCGCCGACACGCAACGCCGCGGTATAGTCCGGCATCTCAATCAGCCCAGTTCTGCAAGTCTCATGCGGAGAGCATCAATCGGCACGACCTCGCGGATCGGCAGCTCTTCATCGGCGGCATCCGGCAGGATGCGCAGCTCTTCTCCGTCCCAGGCCCACCAATAGACAACCTCTCCGTCCCTGTTTCGGATCGGGAGACGAAACGTCGGAAACTCTCGGCACTCCGACGGGACCGAGGCCCGCCCAATCAACTTGGTCCGAGCTGCTTTGTCCTGCAATGCGCCCGACAGTTCGACCATTGCCGTGAATGCCGTCTTTCCCTTCGCGATATCTTCGGCGGGCCCAGCCCTGAAAACCGGATGGACGGCCCGCACAATGTCCGGGTACGGCGAACAGTGGTGCGTCACCTGGACATGCCGCATGCCCTTTTCGGTCTCAATCGCGATGACGTCACCGGGCGAAGGCACTACCGGCTTCAGGGTCTCGACCTCTTGATCAGCCATGGTGTCCCTTCACAACGAATAGGCCTCATACGTAGAGGGATGGAACAGCTCCTCGACTGCCAGCTGGCGTGGCGACAGGCCTTGGCGATGATGCAAATCGAGAAACGTCTCGAGCACGTGTCGGTTGCCCGGGACTCCGTAGGTCCAGATATCGGAGCCAATGAGATTGCGCGCCATGGCCAGAACATCTTCGACAAAAGGCATCGTGACTTTCGTGGCCGACGTATCCGCGAGCGCTGCTTCGGCGACTGCCTTGGACTCTGAGAACGCCTTCAGGAGCGCGCCGGGCAACCAGGGATGAGCCTCGGCCAGTTCTTGCCGCACACCGAGCACATGCATGATCGGGAAAATCCCGGTACGCTTATAATGCTCCGATGCCGCATTGATGCCGTCCGGGAAAAGCCGCCCGACGTTCGGGTAGCCTTCGTCGAAACAAGCAAGCGAACGCGGTCCGATGAACCCATCGATTTCGCCCGCGCGCAACATCTCGTCAAGCGATGTGTCCTCGGGCGCAGGCGAAATGTCGATGTCCTTCGGCAGGTCGATCTTGATCTTTTCGGGACGACCGGGCGTGTGCATGCCGCCGCGCACCCATTTGATGTCGCACGGCTTGACGCCGTAATCCTCCAGGATTCCGCGCGCCCAGACGTTGGCGGTCAATTGCCACTCGGCAATCCCGATGGGTCTGCCTTTCAGGTCGGCGGGACCTTCGATCCCCTTGTCCGTCCGGACGTAGATCGAGGAGTGCCGAAAAGCCCGCGAGAGGAAGACCGGAACCGCAACATAGGGCGAGTCGTCCCGCGCGCGCTTGACGCAATAGGATGAAAAGGACAGTTCGGAGACATCGAATGCTTGGTGGCGGAAGGCTCGAAAAAACATCTCTTCCGGGGACAACAGCTGCGTCACTGCGGTAACGCCGTCGATCGTGACCCTGCCGTCGTGGATAGGACGTGTCCGGTCATAGTCGCCCATGGCGATTGAAAGGGTCAGCTTGGTCAACGGTCTCCTCCGATCAAACGTGTGTCACTGCTTTTTCAGGTCGACGAACCGGCCGGCGCGGGCGGCTTCAAGAATTGCGTGGCAGACCTCGAGACTTGCCCGTCCCCAGCCCGCGGATTGGGTGGGTGGTCGACCGTTCCGTACCGCTTCATAAAGAGCCCGCAAGACCGGCGAGCGGGGTGCAGGATCGGGTGGGGCCGCGACGAACTTTTTCTCGAAATCGCCCCATATCTCCACGCCCTTGGGAGTCAGGCGCAGATCCGCGCGGTCGCAACTGACAATCATCGGGCCGAAGTGCTCAGCATGCGGTGCGGGGGAAGGCGCGTCGGTCGCCCCATAGGTCCGCCCCGATTTCAGCTTCGGTTCATCGGCCGGCGACGTCAGGCGCGACAACGCTTTGCGGCTTCTCCCATAGGTAGCGGGAACCTTCTCAAGCCCGAGTTCGCTGATCCCATCCTGCAATACGTCGCTGTCATAATGGGCGTAGCCGGAGTAGGTCAGCGATGCGAAACGCCCGCCCTCGAACTCGATCACGGCGGAGTAAGCGCCCTCCGTCTGCCGGGCGGCATCCCAAGCCCCCGTCATGGCCACGACCCGTGTCGCGCGGACGCCCATCAGAAGGCGGACGATATCGATCTGGTGCACGGCCTGGCTGAAGACAACACCGCCTCCCTGCGCAGTGTCCAGTTCCTCGGGCCGCCTGGGGCGGTACAGGAAATCAGTGTAGTTGAACGCGTGGATCATGCGGACCGCCCCGAACTCTCCGGACGCGACCATCTCCCGGGCCAAGAGCACCGGCTGATCGAAACTGTGGCTCGGCCCCGTGATCAGGTGCAATCCAGCCCGCGCTGCGCTTTCCACGATTGCATCCGCGTCGTCCATCGAGATCGCCAGGGGCTTCTCGACCAGAAGATGTTTGCCGCCAGACGCGACTGCGTCTGCGTGTTCGCGGTGCATCTGATGTGGCGTGGCGATGTAAACGGCCTCCACGTTGGGGTCTTGCGCCAGTTCGTTCACCGTCGCATACGCCTTGCCGCCGAACTCGGCCACAAACGCGGTTCGGCTTTCCTCACGCGGGGCGGCGCAGGCGACAAGCGCCGCATGGGGATCGGAACGCAGACTCGGAAGTGTCAGCATGAAGCCCCGACCGAGCCCCGCGACGCCAAGCCGGACCGGGTCAGAGATCAATGACGAGCCCCCCCGACCTGGCGCGCGACACACAGATCATGATGTGATCGCTCTTCTCTTCCTCCATCAGGACCAGGTCACGGTGGTCCACGTCCCCGTCCACAAGCTTGCATTTGCATGTCCCGCACGTCCCGCTCTCGCAGGAACTGACGGTTGCCTCGCCGGCATCGCGAAGCGCCTCCAGAATTGACCGATCGGCAGGGATTTCGATCGTCCGGCCTGTGCTCGCGACCGTCACTTTGAAGGGAACGTCGTTTTCCCGGACAACCTCGGCCGCTTTGAAGTCCTCAAAATGAATGCGCCCCTCCGGCCAGTGGCCGGAAACGGCCTTGATCTCCTCCATCAAAGGTGCGGGGCCGCAGCAGTAGACGTGTTCGGGTCCGGGCTCTTCGAAATGTTCCCAGAAGTCGTAGAAGTTGTCGGGCTCGCCTTTGTCATGGTGGACGATCGCGCCCGGAAAGCCTCTGCATTCATCGAGGTACGCGGTCTCATTGGCCGATCGCGTACAGTAGATCATGCTGAAGGCCGTTCCTTCCTGAGAAAGCGCGCGGGCCATCGAAAGGATCGGGGTAACGCCGATTCCGCCTGCGATCAGGAGATACTTCGGCGCAGCCACCAGCGCGAACTCGTTCTTCGGAGGTTCGGCGTTCAACGCCGTGCCCACCTGCACATCGTCGTGCATCGAGGCAGACCCTCCCCGGGAATTCGCCTCTCGCTTGACCGCTATCACATAGGTTTCCGGGGCCTCGCCTTCGTTGAGGAGAGAATAACGCCGCATCGCGCCGCTCGGGGTTTCGACGGTAATGTGCGCACCCGGCGTGAAGGGCGGGAGCGCTGCTCCCCCCTCCCCCGCCAACGTGAACTCGCAGATGTCGGACGTCAGTTGGTTTCGCGAGATCACTTTCAACGCCATCCGATCTTCGGGACGTTCCATTTCCTGCCTCTTGTTGATCCCTGAACTGATTTGATATTAGATATCTAAGGTTTTCGTCAAGTTGCCTACCCGGAAGGGGAGGACGCCGGCATGTAGAACTGGAGGGTCGAAATGCTTACAGCCGAAGAGAACGATCTGCTTACATTGGTCGAGGCTGAAGCCCCGATGGGTGTCCTGATGCGGCAGCACTGGACGCCGGTATGCCTGATCGAAGAGGTGGCTGAGCCGGACGGTGCACCACTGCGGGTCGAGGCTATCGGCAGGAGCTACGTCTGCTTCCGCAACACCGAAGGGCGTGTCGGTCTTCTCGACGAACTTTGCCCACATCGGAAAGCGTCACTGGTACTCGGGCGGAACGAAGACTGCGGACTACGCTGCCTCTATCACGGCTGGAAGTTCGACGTGGACGGGAACTGCGTCGCGATGTCCTCGGAGCCGGAGGAGTCGCCATTGCACGGCAAGGTGAAGCATCGTGCCTACCCGGTTAAGGAATGGGGCGGCTTCGTCTGGGCCTGGCTAGACACAGAAAGGGAAGCACCCGAGTTCCAGCCTCCTGCGTTCGCGCCAATCGAGGGCACGCCCGTATCCATCCTGAAGATCCGCATTCCCGCCAACTGGGCACAGATAACAGAGGGCCAGATAGACAGTGCCCATTCGTCATCGCTGCATTCCTCCGACATGAAGCCTGCACGCGTTGAGGGGGCCTCGGCCGACGAAAAGTCGTGGTACCGGCCTTCAACTGACAAGTCTCCCAGGATGCAGACGCAGACGACGTCCTACGGCTTCCACTACGCGGCCATTCGGAAACCGATCAAGAACGCCGGGACCCACAACTACCTGCGGATCACAGAATATATTGCGCCTTTCACATCCCTCATTCCGCCTAACAACAATTACAACGTCGCGACTGTGATCGTGCCCATCGACGATGAAACCTCGTTCTTCCACTTCATCGCGTGGGGCGGCAAAGCATGTCCGTCGACGGAGGAATGGCGGAAGTTCAACCATGCCCGCCCTGGCATTGATCTCGACGAGAAGTGGCGCCCGAGCCGGGTCCTGGAGAACAACTTCCTCCAGGACCGCCAGATGATGAAGCTTGGAAACTTCACGGGTATCCGCGGCATCCCCAACCAGGATATCGCGATGTGGGTTTCTATGGGCGCCAGGGTAGACCGATCGTCGGACCTTCTCGGAGCGTCCGACCTGGCGATCGTGGAATTTCGCCGCCTTATGAGCGATGCCGCCAGGCGCGTCGCAGAGGGTGGCGCCGCGATCGGCACCGAAGAACCACGCGTGCCGCACACCTCCATTTCCTCAAAAGAAGGCGTCTTCTCCAAGGAGATCGATTGGCGGACGCTGGGTGAGGAAGTGCAGCGCGTCTCCGCAGCGGAGTGACGAGACGCCGAACAGTTGTTCTTGACAAAACACCACCGCTAAAAAAAGATAGATATCTAAGAATAAAATACAGCGACATCGCGCGGGAAAATCGAAACGGTGTCGCGGCAAGGGAGGAGATATGCCGGACGGCCAGTCATTGGCGGGCAAGCCGGTCTCGATTGCGCCGGTCCCATCGGGGCAGGTCGCTGCCAGCAATTGGCGCGAGAGTTGCGACGCATCGCTCGCGATATCGGCGCGGTCGGCTGGACACCTTCGTACCCAACGCGAACTCGCCGGCACGACCGCTCCCGTCTCCCGCCAGGACACGAATCCGGAACAAGCGATCGGCGGCGCGGTCAAGGGCACGCCCCCTGGACGGACGGACGGGCAATCCCGTGGCCCATCAGGCCGTACGCTCGTCCGTGCCACGCATCACGAGCGCGTTGTGCGGACGGAGGCCCAGGCTTTCGAGCTTGGCGCCCCTATAGAGGTTGAAACAAGGTCGGGTTCCGGTCCGAGCCAGACGCAGTCCGACAACGTGCGCGGCGTCAACGAGTGGCCAGTCGCCAACGCCTTGGGAGCAGGTCTCAAAGCATCGATATGGACACGCGGAGTAGATACAGCCGTGCGCCGTTTGCGCCACGGCGACGCTGACGGCGCCTGGATCAATGGCACCAGCGACCCCGACGCCCCCTTCGGAGGTGTCAAGCAATCCGGATTGGGACCGGAAAACTGTCCGAGCAAATGGCCCCCTAAACGGGCTCTAGGACGGTTACGATCGTCGCCTCCCAAAGAAGAGGCCGGCGATGCCAATACTCACGAAAAATCGCAAGAGGGAGGATACCATGAAGTTAAGGTCAATCGTGATCGCGCTCGGATTGGCAATGGCGGCCGGAGGCGCGCAGGCTCAGTCCATTGACCTGACCCTTTCGGGCGGGAACCCGGGTGGGCTGTGGTCGCTTCTAGGCGCAGGTTTGGATCGTGCCGCAAAGGCCGAGAATCCGGACAACGTAATCACCTACCAGGCAACTGGGGGTGGGTTCGCCAACATCGGACTTCTCGCCACGAACCGATCCGACCTGGGCCTGGTACACGATGCTGAAGTCAAGCTCGCACTAACGGGACAGGAGCCATTCAAAGCGCCGGTCACGAACTTGCAAGCCATCGGCTACATGTACAACTGGGCGCCGATGCACTTCTTCCTGAAGAAGTCGGTTGCCGACGAATACGGTATCGACAGCCTCGACGATCTCGCGTCGTCCGGCGCGCCCCTCACCATCGGTATCAACCGTTCGGGCAACATCACCGGCGACGTTGCACTTTTCATGCTCGAAGCAGCAGGACTCGATGAAACCACGCTCGAGGCGAATGGTGGCTCCTTTGTTCGCGCCGGCGCGAACGAGCAGGGCGATCTGATGCAGGACGGGCGGATCACCATGGCCACAAATGGCATTTTCATCGGCCACTCATCGTTCCGAGCGATCGATGAGAATACCGACGTGGTTCTGCTTGAAATTCCTGAGGACGTCATCGCCGCGACGAATGAACAGTTCGGCACATCGTCCTATACGATCCCCGCCGGCAGCTACTCAAAACAGACTGGCGACATAGACACCATGGCGCTCGGTGCCATGGTGGTGGCAACCGACGCGATGGACGACGCGGTGGCCGAGACTCTCGCCCGTAGCGTCCTCGAACACATCGACGAAATTCGCGAGGTCCACGGTGCGATGAAGCAACTTTCGCCGGAACTGATGGTGAGCCAGACCGTCTTGCCGTTCCACCCCGGCGCCGCCAAGGTCTACAAGAAAGCGGGCCTGATCGAGTGACTTTTTCCCTCGTTGCGACGGGACGCCGGCGCGCCTTCAAGGGGGCGCCGGCACGGACACTGACGGGCATCGCTGCCGCCTTTGCCTGTTGGGTTATCTACGCCAACCTTTTCGTTATCTCGGACCCGCTGGTCCTCGGCATCCTGTTTGTGTCGGGTATCCTGACGCTCCTCTTCCTGGTTATAGGACACTCCCCCTCTGCCCCCGACACTCCGACGATTATCGATTGGACGCTCTCGGGGTTGAGTCTGGCGTCGGGTGTATTCTTCTTCGTCAATGCGGGCGAAATTTCCGACCGGATCACCCTCCTTGATCCGTTCACCGGACCGCAGTTCTTCTTCGGCACAGCGATCCTGCTTCTTACCCTCGAAGCAACGCGGCGCACGACTGGCGCGGCGCTGACCGGGATCGTGGCGCTCTTCCTGCTCTACAATTGGTTTGGATACCTGCTACCGCCGCCATTCGGCCACGGCATCTCCGAGTTCACCTACCTGCTTGATATTCTCGTGTTCACAACAGACGGCGTATTCGGGGTCCCGATCCAGGTCGTCGCGAGCTATGTCTTCCTGTTCGTGATGTTCGGAACCCTTTTGTCGAAGGCCGGCGGTGGCGACTTCTTCTTCAACATCGCGTCGGCTGCAACGGGAAACAGCCGAGGAGGCCCGGCGAAGGTCGCGGTCATATCCTCAGGCCTGTACGGCACGATGTCGGGCAGCCCGACTTCGGATGTAGTGGCGACCGGATCGATCACGATTCCCATCATGAAGCGTCTTGGCTACTCCAAGCGCTTCTCCGGCGCCGTTGAGGTCGCGGCATCGACGGGCGGTAGCGCCATGCCACCAATTATGGGTTCGGCCGCTTTCATTCTCGCCGAGTTCACCGGGACCCCCTATCGAGAGATCGTTTATGCGGGCCTCATACCCGCACTCCTCTACTACGTTGGCGTATTCCTTCAGGTGCACCTGCGCGCGGTTCGCGAAGACCTCAAGCCGTATTCCGACGCCATTCCCTCGCTCGCTTCTACTTTCGCTTCGGGTTGGCCTTTCCTGATACCGATCGCTGTCATCATAGGTGTTCTGATGGCCGGCTACTCTCCGGTCTTTACCGCCGGAGCAGGTGCCTTCGCTGTCATCGTCGGTACATTCTTCACCAAGAAGACGCGTATGACGCTTTGGCAGATCGTCGAGGCTCTGGGGGAGACAACACTCCGAATCCTTCCGGTCGCGGGCGCCTGCGCTGCCGCGGGGCTTGTTATTGGCGGGCTCTCGATGACCGGGCTCGGCATGAAGGCCGCTAGCGTGATCATTGAAATCTCGGGAGGCACCGCGATCTTGACGCTACTGCTTGCGGCAGTGGTCACCATCATCCTTGGGCTTGGGATGCCGACCCCTTCGGCCTACATTCTGGCTGCCGTCCTGGTCGGGCCTGCGCTGACCAAGATCGGTTACCCAGTCCTCGAAAGCCACATGTTCCTGCTGTACTACGCCATCTTGTCGGCACTTACGCCGCCAATTGCGGTCGCCGCCTTGGCTGCAGCGGCAATTGCGGACGAGGATCCATTCGTCATCGCGTTTGACGCGATGCGGCTCGCCGCTGTCGGCTTCCTGTTACCATTCGTTTTCATCTGGAACCCGGCGATCCTCGGACAGGGAACCGCCTTCGAAATCGCCCGTGTCGCAACCGGTGGTGCAATCGCTGCCTGCGCTATTGCGGTTTCATTTGAGTGGATCAAGCTGGGTAGAAGCGGGGTCACGGCATGGCCGATGCGCGGCGCTCTCGTTGCGGGAGCCACGGCGGCTGTCGCGCCGAACATGCTCGTAGCGCTCATCGGGAGCACACTAACCGTCGGGATTATGGCCTTCCTCTACATTCAGTCCAGAGACAACACCGCCCCCGAAACAGCACCTGGTGAATAGTATTGTCCCGATCTTGAAAAGTGGCCTTAGTTCCTGAAACCGGCCTGCCTTCGGTAAACAGCGCGAAGCCTTGCCATAATCGCGGCTCCCAGCGAATTTGCAGAACCTTCAGCACGCGACCCAGAACAGCGAACTCTACTCGGACAGCGATCAGGTCCATTCGCGCTTTAGTCATAGTCGGCCACGCAACCGGGAAGTCCGCGCGCCGCCCTGCCAACTAGGGCCGAGCGCTCCGTTAAATCACGAGGCAATCCGCTTCAGCGAAACAGGCTGCCCCCGCGGTTACGTTCAGAACAACGAAGCATCAAGAACCGTCGTTCATAGCAACGCCCTCGAACGGCCACGGCTGACGCCTTGCCGTCTCAGTAATAATATTTCGCTATTCACCTTGTGTCGGATTTACTTCGTCCGGCTGCAAAGCTCAATTCCGACACGGGCTAGGCAAGGGCGCTCGAAACGGCCCTGAGCGCAAACCGATATCCATCGGCACCAAGTCCCGCAATCACACCGATGGCGACCTTGGATACGTAGGAATGGTGATAGTAGGACTCGCGCCGGTGAATGTTGGAGAGGTGGACCTCGATGATCGGCCCTTCGAACATCTTCAGCGCATCCAGCAGCGCGATCGACGTGAAGGTGTAGGCGGCAGGGTTGATGACGATGCCCGCGCCGGCGGCTATCGCCTCGTGCACCCACGCGATCAACTCGCCCTCGTGGTTCGACTGGCGGAACGCGATCGTCCAGTCGGGCAGTTCCGACCGGCATATCGCCTCGATGTCGGCGAGCGTCGCCTTCCCGTAGATGTGCGGTTCACGGGTGCCCAGCCGGTTCAGGTTCGGGCCGTTCAGCACATAGATCGTCTTGTTCATTCGGTCGGTCCCTATCCCGAGTAGCCGAGCAGGCGCGGCAGCCACAGAACGACGTCCGGCACCAGTGTGATGAAGGCGAGGGCGACGAGCAGTGCCAATAGGAATGGCAGGATGTCGCGGATGATCGGCAGAAGTCCGCTGCGGGACACGTTGGCGACGACGAACAGCAGAAGGCCGTAAGGCGGCGTGATCAGGCCGATCATCAGGTTGACGACGACGACCACGCCGAAATGCACCATGTCGATGCCGAGTGCCTGCGCCGTCGGGACGAAGATCGGGACGATAACGAGAAGGATCGTGATGCCTTCGAGAAGGCAGCCCAGGATCAGCAGCGTGACATTGACGATCAGCAGGAACCCGAGCGGCGAGAGATCGTAGCCGGATATCATCGCACTCAGGCTGTTGGGAATATTCTCGATCGTCACCACGTAGTTGAAGACCAGCGCACCGCCGATCATCAGGCCGATAGAGGCGCTCGAGCGTGCGCTCGACAGGACGGCCCGATAGGCGTCCTTCGCGGACACGTCGCGATAGAGAAGGATCGAAATGAGGAATGCATAGGCGGCCGCGATCGCGGCGGCTTCCGTTGGCGTGGCCACCCCGCCGTAGATGCCGCCGAGCAAGATAACCGGCATCATCAGCGCCGGGAACGCGCGCACCGTAATCATGGGAAGCCTGCGCAGCGCGACCGGGTCTTCGACCGGGAAGTCCTTTCGATGCGCCACGATGGAATTGATGGCCATCAGCATCGCGGCCATCAGCAGTCCGGGCACGGCGCCTCCCAGAAACAGGTATCCGATGGACGCGTCGGAAACGAGTGCGAACAGCACCATCGGGATCGAGGGCGGGATGATCGGTCCCACCACCGCGGAGGCTGCCGTGATCGCCCCTGCATAGCTGCGGCTATAGCGCCCGTCGCGCGTCATCATTCCGATGATCAGTCGCCCGACGCCGGCGGCATCCGCGATCGCCGACCCGGACATGCCGGCGAAGATCACGCTCTGCACAACGTTGACGTGGCCGAGACCGCCGCGGAAGCGCCCGACCAGCGCGTTGCAGAAATCCAGAAGCCGGTTCGACAGGCTGCCGACGTTCATCAACTCGGCCGACAGGATGAAAAGCGGGATGGCGAGCAGGACGAAGCTGCCGCGAAGCCCTTGCAGAAGCTGTTCGGCCGCGATGGCGAGATCCTGCCCCTGCACCAGCAGGTAGAGGATCGAGCCGCCGATCATCGCGTATCCTATCGGCAAACCGAGAACAGCCAGAACCGTTATCGAGGCGAGACAGATCGCAAACGGACTGAACAGACTCATTCGTCCCTCAGGTGAGAGGGATCGGTGAGATCGGGCGCCCTGCCGCGGATCGCCTCAAAACCGAGCCATGCGTAGCGGACGATCGCGGCGAGAGCGAACAGCACGTATACGAAGAAGAGATAGTCGAGCCGGATGTCGATATAGGACGCCTTCTCGACCTTCATGAACATCACGTAGTCGACAGTCGCCGGCAGTGAGACAAGCAGGAGCGCGATCAGCGCCATGGCCGTCACGATCGCGAAACCTCGGCGGGTTCGCCTGGAGACGGCGCTGTAGACGATATCGAAGCGGATCTCGTCGCGCTCGGTGACAACGAACGCAGCCCCCCATAACACCAGCCACATCCAGGCAAGCGTGCTGACCTCAAGCGTCCAGCCGACCGGCCAACCGAGCACGTAGCGGAAGAGGATTTGAAGGATGAAGGAGACGAAGACGGTCGCGAGCAGCACGACGGCGACGTTCTCGGCGCGCCGTTTCATCCATCGCAGCAGACGGAGCTGGTTCATGGTCATCGGCTTTTTCGCTGGCTCTCACCAGTGTCGAGCGAAAGTAGGCACCCGTCCGGACGTCGGTCACCGGCCACATCAGGCCGGTGACCCAATTCCCCTCCCCTGACAGTCTTCAGAGGGCGTTGATCTTGTCCAGCATTCCTTCCGGCCAGTCCTTGGCGAAGTCGGATTCGAGATACTTCTGCTGGGCATACTGGCGGAAAGCCTCGACGTCGGGCTTGTAGACCTTGAGCCCTTGTTCCTTGAAGAAGTCGGCGAGCTTGGCTTCCTCTTCGAGGTGCCTCTGCGTGCTCCAGTCGACGGCCTTGTTGACCTCGGCTTCGAGCGTCGCCTGCTGCTCCGGTGTCAGCGAATCCCATGTTTTCTTGGATACCGCGAACAGATCGTAGCCGATCAGGTGGCTGGTCAACACGATCTGCGAGGTTACCTCGTAGAATTTCATGTTGTAGTCGTTCGGCAGCGGGTTGTCCTGGCCATCGATCGCGCCGGTCTGCAGGCCGGTGTAAACTTCCGAATACGCCATCGGCGTCGGGTTGGCGCCGAGTGCGGAGCCGAGAAACTGCCAGGCGTCGCCACCCGGCATTCTCAGCTTGATGCCCGCCATGTCCGCCGGCGTCTTGATCTCCTTCTCGGGCTTCAGATTCACCTGGCGGGTCCCGAAATAGACCGGGGCGATGATACGGATGCCGAGCTTGTCCTCGGCCATCTTCGTCATTTCCTTGCCAGGCTCGCTGGCGAAGAACGTCTTCAGATGATCGGCGTCGCGGAACAGGTAGGCGGCCGTCAGAACCGACCACTCGGGCAGCTGCTTGGCGATATCCTGCGGCGCGACGATGCCCGTTTCCAGGTTGCCGCGCTGAAGGGCGACGAGCTCGGTGCCTTGTTTGAAGAGGGTGGCGCCAAAATGCGGTTCGAGGGTGAACTCACTGGAGAGTGCTTCCTGCAGGTTCCGGATAGCATCGGCGCGGATATCCGTATCCCCGAAGACAGCCGCGAACTTGAGAGTCGGCTTGTCCTGCGCGGCCGCAGGTCCGGCGACGCCGATGGCGGCGAGCATGGCGCAGCCGAGGATGGCGAAGCGTCTGTTGATCATCATGGACATGCTATTTTCCTCCCGTTTAGAGCGGACTTCCGAGAGTCCACCGTTCCTTTTTTTCGATAATGGACGAAATAGTTAGTTTACGTCAATTCGGATCGGCACCTGTCTTGCCTCCATTGCTACCTCGCGCCGAAATGTGCGGCCATTTGAACGGGATCGGGGTCGACCCCCGTGATCAGCCTGAACGCCATCACGGCCTGGAAGATCGCCATTCCCGCTCCCGGCAGAACCTGGCAGCCAATCGCCCGCGCGGCTTTCAGCAGTTCCGTCTCGGCCGGGAAATACACAATGTCGGAAACCCACTGATCCGGACGCAGCCAATCGACCGGCAACGGCGTGCCCGGGTACTTGGCCATGCCAACCGGTGTCGCGTTCACCACGCCCGAGGCACCTGCAACAGCGGCTTCGAGGTCTGTCGCATCGGCGATACGGTCTGCGCCGTAGGTTTCCCCTATGTGTTTCGAGAGGCGGATGGACTTGCCCGGGTCCGTATCCGCGATCGCAATTCGCCCCGCGCCAAGATCGAGAAGCGCCTTGGCGACAGCCAGACCTGCTCCTCCCGCGCCAAGGAGCACGACCGTCTTGAGCCGTGGCGCGTGGAGGCCGCGCCGAAAACTCTCTGCGAAGCCCCAGCAGTCGGTATTGTGGCCAATGGGGCCTGAGGGGCCGAACACCACAGTGTTCACCGCTCCGATGACGTCCGCGTCTGCAGACAGGCCGTCGAGGCAGGAAATGACGCGTTCCTTGAATGGGTGCGTGACGTTCAGTCCTGCATAGCCCTCGCGCCCCAGCTTTTCGACTAGGCTGGGCAGATCGGAATCACTCGCTCCGAGGATATCGAAATCGAACAGGTGGTATTCATAGTCGAGCCCGAGACGCGTGCCTTCCGCCACATGCATGCGAGGGCTAAGGGACTGCTGGATACCGCGGCCGACCAGTCCGGCTCGCAATGCCACACCGGCGCCGGGAAGACCATTCTCTTCGTGAACCGCCGTGTCCGATTTCAAGGCCGAGTGCCTCGTGTTTTCAGGGCCTCGCGGGACGCCGCCGCTCCTGCATTTCGGTCTGGAACGGCCCGCCTGCCGGGCTGACAGGCCGCCCAAACTATGGACGAACCAGTTAGTTTAGTCAATTATGGGACTATCGCGAGAAGGAGCGCCCTCGCCATCATGACGATTGAGACAATCACGAAAACTGCGCCGAGCCGGACGAACGACCCGGAGGGCACGAAACGCAACATCATCGAAGTGGCGACGAAGGAGTTCGCGCAAAATGGGCTTTCGGGCGCGCGCATCGACGAGATCGCCGCCAAGACCAAGTCCAGCAAGCGGATGATCTACTACTACTTCGGCGACAAGGACGGCCTCTATCTCAAGGTTCTCGAGGACGCCTACAGCCGGATGCGGATGACCGAGGCCGCGCTCGATCTCGAGGATCTGCCGCCGGCCGAGGCGCTGGCGAAGCTTGTCCGTTTCACGTTCGACCACCACAACAGCCACGAGGACTTCATCCGCCTGGTGATGATCGAGAACATTCATCACGGCGAGTTCCTCGCGAAGTCATCCGTAATTCAGAAGCTCAACGTGACGGCCATCGACGCCGTTCGCCGCCTCTACGGACGGGGCGTCGAACAGGGTGTGTTCCGCGCGGGCCTCGATCCGATCGAAGTGCACTGGCAGATCAGCGCGCTGTGTTTCTTCAACGTTTCCAACCGGGCAACCTTCTCCCAGATCTTCAAGCGAAACCTCGGATCTAGGAAATCGCTCGATTCCCTTCGCGAAGCAGTGGTCGAGATGGTCGTCCGGCATCTCAAGGCAGACTGACCGGCAACTGGAGGAATGCGGACAACTGCGATGAAGACGTCTATCGCGACTGTATCGATCAGTGGAGATCTGCGGGAGAAACTAGCGGCGATCGCGGCGGCCGGGTTCGACGGCGTCGAGATTTTCGAGAACGACTTCCTCGCATTTGACGGATCGCCCGCGGAAGTCGGGCAGATGATCCGTGACCACGGCCTCGAGATCACCCTGTTCCAGCCGTTCCGCGATTTCGAGGGAATGCCGGAGCCCTACCGGTCGCGCGCCTACGACAGAGCCGAGCGCAAGTTCGACCTGATGCAGGAACTCGGCACGGATCTGATGCTGGTCTGCTCGAACGTGTCACCGCATTCGCTCGGTGGGATCGACCGACTTGCGGATGACTTCCGGGAGCTGGGTGAACGGGCTGAGCGCCGAAACCTGAGAGTCGGATACGAAGCGCTCGCCTGGGGCGCGCATATCAACGATCACCGCGATGCCTGGGAAGTCGTGCGGCGGGCCGATCATCCGAATATCGGCCTGATCCTCGACTCCTTCCATACGCTCGCCCGTCGCATCGACGTGAATTCCATCCGAGCGATTCCGGGCGACCGGATTTTCATCGTCCAGCTCGCAGACGCACCGCTTGTCGACATGGACCTTCTGTTCTGGAGCCGGCATTTCCGCAACATGCCGGGAGAGGGCGACCTGCCCGTTACCGATTTCATGCAGGCGGTGGCTGCGACCGGATACGACGGGCCTCTCTCGCTGGAAATCTTCAATGACCAGTTCCGCGGCGGGTCTCCGAAGTCGATCGCGATCGACGGACACCGCTCACTGCTGGCCTTAATGGATCAGGTGCGGCGCAGCGAACCGGACGTGGCGATCGACGTTCCGCCGATGCCGGACCGTATCCGCGTCGAAGGCGTCGAGTTCGTCGAATTCGCTGCATCGGAACGCGAGGCGCAGCAGTTGACGTCGCTGCTGAAGACAATGGGTTTCGACGAGACAGCCCGTCACCGCACCAAGGACGTCACGCTCCACCGGCAGGGCGCGATCAATGTTGTCGTCAACACTGAAAAGGAGGGTCTGGCGCATTCAGCCTATGTGATGCATGGCGCGACCGCCTATGCGATGGGGCTAAGGGTCGAGGACGCCGCCGCCACGGTCGAGCGTGCGCGCGCACTGCGCGCCCAGACCTTCGAGCAGCCTGCCGGTCCCGGCGAGCTCGTCATCCCCGCCATCCGCGGCGTCGGCGGCGGCGTCATTTACTTCCTGGATGAAAAAAGCGACCTCGGGCGTGTCTGGGAAATCGAGTTCGAGTTCGCCGAAGCCGGTACATCATCGGACGCAGGTCTCGTCTCGGTCGACCATGTCGCGCAGACGATGAACTACGAGGAGATGCTGACCTGGCTACTCTTCTACACGTCAATCTTTCGGACCAGGAAGCTACCGATGGTCGACGTGGTCGATCCGGCCGGCCTGGTGCGCAGCCAGGTGATCGAGAGCGACGACGGCACCTTGCGATTGACCCTTAACGGAGCGGAGAACCGTAGAACGCTAGCGGGCCGCTTCATCGCCGAGAGCTTCGGCTCGAGCGTCCAGCACCTGGCGTTCGCGACGCGCGATATCTTCAAGACTGCCGCCGCCCTGAAGGACAGGGGATTCCAGGCCCTGGCGATCTCGCCAAACTACTACGACGATCTCCAGGCCCGCTTCGGGCTTGCGCCGGACCTTACAGAGCGCCTGCGCGCGGCCAATATCCTCTACGACCGCGACGACCGCGGCGAGTATTTCCAGCTCTATAGCCCGAACTACGGCGAAGGCTTCTTCTTCGAAATCGTAGAGCGACGCGACGGCTATAAGGGATACGGGGCCGCAAACGCGCCGTTTAGGATCGCCGCGCAGAAACGGATGCTAGGTACGCCGGGTTTGGTGGCTTAGCACCATTTGAAGAGAACCCATGTTTCAGAGTCCAACGGCCCGCCTAATCTGATATCTGCTCTCGGGGCCCTGTTGCCGTTTCTTCGAACCGCTGCGAATGGCCACTCACCACCCACTCCGGACGTCGATGCTCCACCCGACCGGCGGCTCTAGCCCAGACGCACGCATCGTCGCCGAGGGACGCTGCACCGGCCTGTCAGACTGGCAGAGGATTTGATCGAGGATGAGACCGCCCACCGGCTTATAGTCCGGCGCCCCCCTTCGACCGGAAGCGACGCCTGCTCCTGTCCGTGTTCAGCGCCAACGAGACAATTTCGGCTTAACGGAAATCCGGGCCACAGAAGAATCCATTTCGCTGTTTCAACAGCTCGGTCGAGGACATCCGCCTCGCCGCGATGATGTCTATCAGCTGTCCGCGGGCACTTAGGCGGGTCAAAGACCTCCTGGTCGAGCGCGGGAACGATATCCGGCATGAGACAATGCGGTTCCGGCGGAACCGTTTCCGTCCGATAGCTGCAGCAGAACCGCCCTTGCGCTTTGGCCGAGTGGCGGTAATTCGCTGCCTTACAGCCCCGACGATATGCGCCAATCAGGGCAAATGAGGCTGGCTTGACAATGCCCTCCAACTCACGCGGCTCTCGCATGACGGTGCCACATCCGGCCAAGTGTGCATCCGTTCACACCTGAGAACGCTTCTGAAGCTCCGCAGCGATAGCAGGCCTGCTCATCTATAGAACGTGTCGACAAGAAACATCGGGATGGCAGGAACATAGGTGCAGATCAGCAGAACGACGAGTAGCACCCCAATGAAGGGCAAGTTCACCTTCGAAACGTCCCAGATATTCGCCTTGGCGATCGAACAAGCCGTAATCAGCACGCTCGCAACCGGCGGCGTCTGCTGACCGATTGCAAGATTGAGGGTGACGACGAGGCCGAAGTGAACCGGATCGATACCGGCCTGGGCAATTAGCGGCACGATGATCGGCACCACCAGGATGATCGCGGCGGCCGAATGCAGGAAGAATCCGATGATCAAGAAGAACACGTTCAGGATCAGCAGGATCAGATACTTGTTGCTCGTCAGCCCCAGGATGCCGCTGGCGATCTCCTGGGGGATCTGAGCGCGCGTCAGGTAGCCGCCCATCAGCACCGATGCCGCGACCAGCAGCATGACGACGGCGGTCTGAATGCCGCCCTCGAGCATCGCCTCCTTGAGCTGCCGCCAGTCGACTTCCCGATACCAGATCCCGACCACGACTGCGGCGACCACCGCGAGCCCGGCGCCTTCGGTCGCCGTGACGAGGCCGCCGAAGATGCCGCCTAGAATGATCACCGGCAGCGCGAAGGCAGGAAGCGCCTCGACGAAGGTCTTGCCGAGCTGCGGCAACTGGAACGCCGCTTCGACCGGGAAGTTATAGCGACGCGCGAAATAGTAGGCGACGCCCATCAGGCCGGCCGCGCCGAGCAGCCCGGGCACGATGCCCGCCACGAACATCTGCTCGACACTGGTGCCGGCCGATACCGCATAGAGGATCATCGGGATCGACGGCGGGATGATGATGGCAAGCGACGCCGACGACGACGTGACAGCGGCGGCGAACGGACTGCCGTAGCCGCGCTTCTTCATCTCCGGGATCAGGATCGAGCCGATCGCGGCGACGTCGGCAACCGCCGAGCCGGAAATCTCCGCGAAGAACAGCGACACCCCGATCGTCACCATGGAGAGACCGCCGCGCACGAAGCCGATCAGCGCGGAGACAAACGCGATCAGCCGGCGGGTGATGCCGGTGGCGTTCATGATCGCTCCGGCCAGAACGAACATCGGAATGGCGATTAGGGAGAACTTGTTGGCGCCGTCATACATGTCGAGCGCGACGGTGACGAGGCTCGACGGCCCCTCGGACAGGACCAGGCCGAGGACGGCGGCCAACGCCAGCGCTACCGCGATCGGTATGTTCAGACACACCATCACGACGAGCGCCAAGAAGATGACGAGAAGGATCATGGCCGGTTGCCCTCCCCGCCGCTTTGTGAAGCCCCGTTTTGTGAAGCCCCGTTTCGTGCATCCCCGTTTGGCGTCGCCCCGTGGGCCATGGCCGCATGCTCGGTCGATCGGCCGGCCATCACGTCGCGCCAGTAGTCGGGAAGGCTCAGGAGTTCGGCGAAGATGAACAGCACCGCACCGATCGGAATGACCGACTGGGTCACTCGTACCGGCATCCACGTCAGGCTGATCAGCGACATCCCTCCGAGCACCTGGAGCACCTTCCAGCCGGCCCAGGCGAGCAGGCAGAAAAAGAATATGACCAGTATCTCGGCGATGACGACGGCGACCTTGCGCGCACCGACCGGCAGCAGCCGCAATACGTCGTCAAAGCCGATGTGGCTGCGCTTCAGCGCCGCCAGCGCAGCACCGTAGTAGGTGATCCATGCGAGAAGGATCGAGGCGATCTCGTCGTACCAGGAGAGCGACGCGCCCAGTTTTCGATAGATGACGGCGACGACGACAACAATGGTAAGCCCCACCATCAAGCCGATCACCACCCAGGACAGTATTTCGCCGAGATTCCGTCCTATTGCGCGCACGCTTCGCTCCCCCCGGGTTACCCCCCGGGCGCCCGTTTTGCCTTACCCGATCCACATGAAATGCGAAGGGGCTGCGGCCGTCAGGTCGCAGCCCTTGACGTCACGAGCCCTTGGCGAGCGACTGGATCTTGTCGATCAGGTCCTGGCCGCCTTCGACGCTCGTGGCGAACTCTTCGTAGATCGGCTTGGAAGCATCGATGAAGGCCTGCTTGTCGGCCTCGTTCACCTCCGTGCCCATCTCCTGGATCTTTCCGACGAGATCCTTATCGAGCTGGGCCGCCGTCTCGTAGACGAAGGCCTGAGTTCCGACGGCGCATTCGTCGACCACCGCCTTAACCTCGTCCGACCAGCCATCGTACTGCTGCTGGGACGTGGTGATGTAGCCCGGCGTGTAGACGTGCCCGGTCATCGACAGATATTTCTGTACCTCCGGGAACTTCGCCGACCAGATCTGCGCCAGCGGGTTCTCCTGACCGTCGATGACGCCGGTCTGCAGCGCCGTGAACACTTCGGAGAAGGCCATTGGCGTCGGATTGGCACCATACGCCTGGAACATCTTCAACCGCCATTCGCCCTTCGGCGTACGTAGCTTGATGCCGTCCAGGTCTTCGGGCTTGTTGATCGGGCGGGTATTGTTGGTGATGTTGCGGAACCCGTTTTCCCAGAACCCGAGGATCCGGTAGCCCTCCGCTCCGGCGGCATCCTTGAAGGTATCGCCCATCTCGTCCGTCACCCGCTTCATGTGGGTCCGGTCCTGGATGATGTAGGGCATCTCGAAGACGCCGAAGGTATCGGAGACCGAGCTCATCACCGAGGACGGCAGGGCGAACTGCACCTGGCCGAGCTTCAGTTTCTGGAGCAGTTCAGAGTCCTTGCCCAACTGTGAGGAGCCGAACACCTGCACCTGCGCGACCCCACCGGGGGCCTCGTTCACGCACCGGGCGAATTCGTTCGCCGACATCTCGAAGAGAGATCCCGGCGCGCCAACATGGCCGAATTTCAGGACGGTCTGGGCCTCGGCAGGGACGCCGGACAGGGCCACCACCGCGATTCCGGTCAGAAGTGCTGTAGCCTTCATTGTGTTAGTCCTCCCTGATTGATTTTTATGCGCGTCACTCCGCGGCGCGTGGCTTCTAATCGTCCCCGCTTCGCCTCGAAAGATAGTTCATCGCTTCCTGGACCCCGCCAGGCCGGTAAGGCACGCCGGCGACCTCGAGCCCCATCTCCACGCCTGCCAGCGTGCCGAGGAGCATGAGATCGTTGAAGTCGCCGAGATGACCGATGCGGAACACCCGGCCGGCCAGTTTCGACAGGCCGTTGCCGAGCGACATGTTGAAGTTGTCGAGCACCGTCTTGCGGAACTGGTCGGCGTCATGACCGTCCGGCATCATCACCGCGGTCAGCGACCCGGAACAATGAGCGGGCTCCGCGCAGAGCACTTCCAGCCCCCAGGCCCGCACGGCCCGGCGGGTGGCCTCACCGTGCCGGGCATGCCGGGCAAAGACGTGATCGATGCCTTCCTCGTGCAGCATGCGGATCGCCTCGTCGAGGCCGTACAGCAGGTTGGTGGCCGGCGTGAACGGGAAGAAGCCCTTGCCGTTCATCGCGATCATCTCGTTCCAGTCCCAGTAGGACCGCGACATGTCCGCGTCACGGGACGCGCTCAGCGCCTTGTCGGAGACGGCGTTGAAGGCCAGCCCCGGCGGCAGCATCAGCCCCTTTTGCGACCCGCCGATCGTGACATCGACGCCCCACTCGTCGTGGCGGTAGTCGATGGAGGCAAGCGAGGAAATGGTGTCGACCATCAGCAACGCCGGATGGCCCGCCGCATCGATCGCCTTGCGCACATCGCCGATCGGCGACACCGCGCCGGTCGAGGTCTCGTTGTGGACGACGCAGACCGCCTTGATCCGCCCTTCGCGGTCCTCGCGCAGCCGCGCTTCAATGGCGTCGGGATCGGCGCCGTGCCGCCAGTCGCCCTCGATGAATTCAGGCTTCAGGCCGAGCTTCGTCGCCAGCGACTTCCACAGGGTTGCGAAGTGGCCGGTCTCGTACATCAACACTGTGTCGCCCGGCGACAGCGTGTTGACGAGCGCGGCCTCCCAGGCGCCGGTACCCGAAGCCGGATAGATCACCACGGGATTGTCGGTCTTGAAGATCGTGCGGATGCCGGCCAGCACGCGTTCGGCCATGGCCTGAAACTCGGGGCCACGGTGGTCGATGGTCGGCATGTCCATCGCCCTAAGCACCCGGTCGGGCACATTCGTCGGCCCCGGAATCTGCAGGAAATGACGCCCCGGCATGGTGTTCATCGACCGGCCTCCCAACCGCCGCCGCGGACGGACGTTGCCGTCCCGGCGCATCGGTCCCTGCGGTGGGGACCGCTTTTCATTGAGCTGATATTGAATTATGAATTCATTATTACTGTCAAGGGAACGATCGCTTCCAATTCGCGGTCAAGGCAAAACAAAATCCCGACCGGGACTCGGCTGCTCACAATGCCTGTTGAAAAGCCGTTCGGGCGGCGGGCCCGGCGGTGTGGGAGGAAAACCGATGGCTGAACTGATGCGGCCCGGGCTGACGCGGCGCCTGGCGCGGGGCATCCAGGGCGATGTGCTCACCGACGCGTTTTCACGCGGCCGCTATGCGACAGATGCCTCCATCTATCAGATCATGCCGTCCGCGGTCGTCGTGCCGCGCGGTATCGACGACATTGTCGTTGCGATGGACGCGGCGCGCGACGAAGGCGTTCCGATCACCATGCGCGGCGGCGGCACATCGCAATGCGGCCAGACCGTCAATTCCGGTATCGTCGTCGACACATCCAGGCACCTGAACCAGATCCGCGAACTCGATGTCACGGGCCGGCGCGCCCTGGTCGATCCGGGCATCGTACTCGACGATCTCAACCGGTTGTTGAAGCCGCACGGGCTTTGGTTTCCAGTCGACGTCTCGACCGCTTCACGCGCCACCATCGGCGGGATGGCGGGAAACAATTCCTGCGGCGCCCGGTCGCTGCGGTACGGCACCATGCGCGACAATGTCGTCGCCATAGACGCCGTGCTGGCCGACGGAACCAGGGCGCGCTTCGGCGAGATCGAGCAACGCGGCGCCAACGAACCACCGCGTGATCTGGTTGCCGATCTCCTCTCGCTCGGTCGACGCGAGGCCGACGAAATCGCCGCCGTCTTCCCGAAGGTGCAGCGGCGCGTCGGCGGCTACAACATCGACGCGCTGACCCCGGACGCCGCGCCGCAAAACCTCGCCCACCTGCTGGTAGGATCTGAGGGAACGCTGGCGGTCTCGACGGCGATCGAGATCAAGTTGTCGCCGCTGCCGCCGGCGGAGAAGGCGCTCGGGGTCTGCCACTTCCCGACCTTCCGGCAGGCGATGGAGGCCTCGCAGCATCTGGTCCGCCTCAATCCGACCTCGGTCGAGCTGGTCGATTCGACGATGATCGGGCTGGCCCGCGACATCGCCATGTTCCGGCCGACGCTGGAGGCGTTCGTGCGTGGTGATCCGGCGGCACTGCTGCTCATCGAATTCGCCGACAGTCCCGATGAGAACGAGCAGAGCATGCGGGCGCTTCAGGACACGATGGCCGACCTGGGTTACGGCTTCGGCCGTGGCGGCCGTCAGGAGGGCGGCGTCGTCGAGGTCACTGATCGGAAGCTGCAAGGCGCGATCGCCGCCCTGCGGGCCGCCGGCCTCAACATCATGATGTCGATGCGCGAGGAAGGTAAGCCGGTCTCCTTCGTCGAGGACTGTGCGGTGCCGCTTGAGCATCTCGCCGATTACACCGACCGGCTGACCGCGATCTTCGAGCAGCACGGCACGCGCGGCACCTGGTATGCGCACGCCTCCGTCGGCTGCCTGCACGTTCGCCCGGTGCTGAACGTCAAGTTGGAAAAGGATGCCGTGGCGATGCGGGAAATCGCCGAGCAAGCCTTCAGTCTGGTGCGCGAGTACAAGGGCTCCCATTCCGGCGAACATGGCGACGGTATCTCGCGATCCGAGTTCCACACCGCGATGTTCGGCGAGCGACTGGTCGACGCCTTCGGGGTCGTCAAGACTCGCTTCGATCCGGGTGGACTCCTCAACCCCGGCAAGATCGTCAACGCGCCGCGCATGAACGACCGCACCCTGTTCCGCTATCCCCCCGGATACGCGGTCGAGGACTTCAGCCCCGCGCTGGACTGGTCGGCCTGGCCAGGCGCCGCGGGCGGATTCCAGGGCGCGGTCGAGATCTGCAACAACAACGGCGCCTGCCGGTCTCACGCGGGCAATGTGATGTGCCCGAGCTACCGCGTCACCCGCAACGAACGCGACGTTACGCGCGGCCGCGCCAACACGCTGCGGCTCGCGCTCAGCGGCCAGCTCGGCCCTGGCGCCCTCACCTCCGACGACATGATGGAAACGCTCAAGCTCTGTGTTTCATGCAAGGCGTGCCGCCGCGAATGCCCGACCGGCGTCGACATGGCGCGGATGAAGATCGAGGTACTCGACCGGCGGCGCAAGACGCACGGACTGTCGCTACGGGACCGGCTGATCGCCGACCTGCCGCGATACGCGCCGATGGCCGCGCGGGTCAGCGGTCTGTTGGGGCTACGCGACACGGTGCCGGGAGCCGCCGCGCTTTCCGAGCGCCTGACAGGCTTCTCGCGCCATCGCTCGCTACCGAGATTTCGGCCTGATCATTTCCGCGATGCGGAAGGCGACCGCACCGGAGGGGCGTGCGATGCGCCGCATGTCGTCCTGTTCGCCGATACGTTCGGCCGCTGGTTCGATCCCGAGACGCTGCGGGCGGGCGTGGCGGTGCTGTCTGCCGGCGGCTGCCGGGTCGAGACCGCGCGGCCGGACGGCGGCGGACGTCCGCTGTGCTGCGGGCGCACCTATCTCGCCGCCGGGATGGTCGACGAAGCGCGCAACGAGGCGCGCCGCACCGTCGACGCGCTGTTGCCGCATGTCGAGGCAGGGCGCCCCATCGTCGGGCTCGAACCATCCTGCCTGCTGACCATGCGCGACGAATTTCCCGCGTTGCTGCCGGGCCCGGAAACCGCGACTCTCGCCGAGGCCGCCGTCCTGTTCGAGGAGTTCGTGGCGACAGCGGCGAAGGCCGGCGACATCTCCCTGCCGCTGGCGCCCCGTCCCGGCAAGGCGCTCTTGCATGGACACTGCCACCAGAAGTCGTTCGGCGCGATGGGCGCGGTCGAGAGTGCCCTGCGTCTCGTGCCAGAGCTTGAGGTCGAGACCGTCGACTCGAGCTGCTGCGGCATGGCGGGCGCATTCGGCTACGACGTCGAGACGATTGACGTTTCGCTTGCCATGGGGGAACTCTCGCTGCTTCCCGCCGTCCGCGATGCGGATCCCGATACGCTGATCGTGGCGGACGGAACGTCTTGCCGGCACCAGATCGCCGATGGCGCGCACCGGCGCGCCCGCCACGTCGCCGAGGTGCTGGCCGGGGCCCTGATGGAGACCGCCTAGTGTTTGCCAACGACCAGACCGATCCCCTGATCCGTCCCGCGCTCGCCGTCGAGCTCGTCGACCGGATACGCGCGCTGATCATGGAGGGCGAACTCCGCCCCGGCGACAAGGTGCCCGAAAAGGCACTGACGGTTCGGTTCGGCGTCTCGCGCACGCCGGTTCGCGAAGCCCTCAAGGTCCTGGCGGCGGAGGGATACGTCCGGCTGGTCCCCAACCGCGGCGCGGTCGTCGCTGAAGTTACGCTTGCCGAGATCGAGGAGGTTTTCCCCGTGATCGCGGCGCTCGAGGGCGCCGCAGGCGAACTCGCCGCACGGCATGCGACCGACAAGGAGATCGCTGCGATCCGCCGGCTGAACGACAAGATGCATGCGGCCTTCGAATCCGGCGACCGACCGGCCTATTTCGACCTCAACCAGGAAATCCATAGCGCCATTCTGGCGGCCGCCCGCAACCCGACGCTCAGGCAGCAGCACCAGATGGTCGCCCACCGGGTGCGCCGCGCCCGCTACCAGGCCAACCTGACGCCCGAACGATGGACGGAAGCCGTGCTGGAGCACGACAGCATCGTCGAGGCATTGGAGGCACGCAGCGCCGAACGCCTCGGCCGTCTGATGAAAACCCATCTTGAACACAAACTGAATTCACTTCGCCGGGCAATAACGGCAGACGAGACCTTCTCTGGTGGCAATTGCCGAAGCCAAGGCTCCGCCCAGTGAATGGCCGGTCAACGAAATCTGTTCTGTCGGATGAGCAGCACGCACTTGATCGAAAAAAATTTGCGCGTTGTACATCTGCTCAAAGGGGACACCTAAAAAGGATCGAGTTGTGTCGTTTAGATCCGAAGAGCTATTGTAACCACGGTACGCAATGACGATTTCATTGCCGTTTTTGTAAGCGACGGCATAAAATCCATCTTCCTCAAAAGATTTATTTACTAATGACCACTCTCCTAAATCATTCGGCTCTATTTTAGTCGGATCCGTTGGATCACCATAATCCGCCATTGATATTAGCAAATACTCTTCTGTCGTAACCATTTCGATCTCTCACTATCTGTCGTGCCAGTAAGTTCCAATTGATTCACTCTTTGATAAACTTGGAAACTGAAAGCACAATTGAGCTGGAATTTCGATAGATTTATAATAATATAAAGTTTTTTCACTGGGTATATAAAATAATGATCTCAATATTTTCTTAGAAATACTAATTTTTACTCGATCCATGTCGATTGAAAGCATATCGCTTTTGTTGAAGTGATAGGGATATCTCTCAAACCGTATAAATCCAGGCGTCCGCGATGCCTCTGAATAGACGGCTCCGAACGGATCGAGCGACGGAATCAGACCATATGTGTGCCTAATCCATGATGAGCGGGTTTCAGGAGTTGGATCGTTGAGTACCGCACAGCTTGACCGCTGATTTATGTATCTGTTCCATACACGGCCGCTGTCATTGAGTTCACGAAATTGATCGAAAGTCAGTTCGGTCGGCTCGGAAAATTCAGATAAGGCCTCTTGTAGCGACGGATACGCCGCGAGTATCTCGGGGCCCAATACGGTCGCACGAAAACCGACGAGGACTTTTTCCTGGCTGGCGAAGGGAACGCGAAGCCAGGGGACCGTGTCGAGCACGGTTTCACCGTCGACGACCGACCCCGTGCCGAGAAGAACGCTTATGAACGGCAGCGCAACAGGACTGCGCATATACCAGTCGATGCCGATGAAGTTGACATGGACGCGGGCATTCTTTGCGTCCTGGTAGCTTGGAAGCTCGTAGTACTCGGCAACCTGCGGGTCGTTGAAATCGTCAAGCCACAAGACGAGAGGCGGGTTGTCGATCGTGCGATTCAGGCTACCGGTCCGTATAAAGCGGCCGCAGAAGTAAAGATCGGCGATGAGAATCGCGCCGCCGTCGTCAAGCCGTTTGGCCAATATCCGGGAACTTGCCGGATAAAGGGAATTCCGCAAAACGTTGTCGAATGTCCGCGAACACTTTATCGTTCCCTTGACCGTGACCGGCTTGCCGTCGACCTCCAGTTCCGCGCGCACCTGATACCAGACATAACGGGGCATGCCGTATACCCAGCCTGTGGCTACGTAGAGCGCGAGGAAAACGCCGGCGATAACAGTCCACCAGCGTGCGCGGTTCGACATGCGCGACCACATCAAGCGCGCGTCCCTTTGGCTGCAAACAGGACAGCGCGAACCGCGCGCCGCCGACGTTCGCACCAACCACCGGCATTATCTTCACTAAGAAGACGATCCTGGCCCACCATGCCTCCCCCCGATGAAAGCCGCCACGCCAAACGCCGCTAGGGAAGCCTGCACCACGCGCACTACGTGTGCAACCTATAAGTGCTGTATCAGTGTACTGTTGCAGCGCGATGGCGGACATGGCCGATACGCCTCGGATTTTATCGGCCTAGGCGGTGTCGCCGCCGTCACCGCTGACCTTGCGCGACGAATTTCCCGCGTTGCTGCCGGGCCCGGAAACCGCGACTCTCGCCGAGGCCGCCGTCCTGTTCGAGGAGTTCGTGGCGACAGCGGCGAAGGCCGGCGACATCTCCCTGCCGCTGGCGCCCCGTCCCCATCATCTATAATTTTTATACTATTTCTTTCAGAATAAGAACTGTCTATGCGAATCTCTATTCCATTCCCAGCGCCTGCGTAGTCCGCCGTGTCAATTCCGTCGTCCTTAATCGCAAGGACTTGGCGGTCCCCGTCCGCATAGGGCAGATTCCGCTCCTGCGCCTCGGTGTTTCCACCGTCTATAACATCGACGCCGCCACCGCCGCCGATCAGGAGATCGTCGCCTTCGTCGCCGTAGATCCTGTCGTCGTTTTTGCCACCGTCGATCTGATCGTCACCGGCGCCGCCGTGCTGCACATCGCGCCCACCGTCAGTCTCATCCGAAAGATCATCTCCCAGGATAAGGTCGTTTCCGCCACCGCCTTCTATGTCGTCGTCACCGATGCCCCCGTAGAGGTTCTCCGTCGCGTCCGTCCCGACGATCCGGTCGTCACCTCCGCCGCCGAAGACAGCGCCAAACGCTTGTTCCGGAATTATATTAAGGTCGATATCGTCGTCTCTGTAGAAGCCCCGGTACACGTCACCGACAATCGGTTGGAGTGTAACTTGGCTCGGTACCGGGTCGGGCTGCGGCACAGGTGGAAGAGAGTCGTTCGCGCCTTCGTGGTAAACATCGATCAAAGTAGAGATTATGGTTTGTACGTTGTCGCCCAGATCAGAAATCGGATCACCGGGCACCCCATCGATTACCTGCCCAATCAGGTCGGCCACCGATACTACGGATAGGCCAATTCCCGCGGCCACCGCTAACTCAGGCAAAAGGGCTACTCCCACCACCGCGATGACAAAGCCCGCCCCCCAATATATCGCCTGTGTCTCAAGTTCTTCGAGGAATCCCTCTGTACCCCCTTGCTCCGCGGCTTCCGCTAAATCGTCAAGCGCCTGTACAAACTCCGCAGTCGCGAAAACTAATCCCGCGCTAGTTGCTATTGATTTCGCATCCAAATTACCAAATATTTCGTATGTTTTCAAAGATCCAGATTCGTCGAGTAAAAATTCTTTTATTGTTTTCCCGAGCGATTTTGCGACTGAAATCTCATGTACAGATTGCTGAAGCGCGTCAATACCTTCAGGCGTATTTATCGCGCTTACACTCCCCACGACCGAAACCGTTGATTTAACTTGCGCGTATATTAAGTCATGTATTAGTTTTGAATCCCCTCCATCTGATAGATCTACCCACACCTTCATTTGTATTTTATTTAGGACAAAATCTGAATACTGTTTAAGCGCTGGGATTTCCTTTCTAGTTGCCGCTGATTCGCCCGGACATCCATTGTCTAGGTCGCCAAATACACTATACCCTTCAGAAGCATACGCCCCTGCGGCATGGGCATATCTCTCCGAAGCCACATCCCAAAGATTCGTACTTAAATCTGGATCACTTATTAGATGATTAATTGCCCCTATTAAATCACTCTTTTGCTGACTAGTAAGTACTGTTGATTCGTATATTTCTGTTTCTATAACACTAAGCTCTTGTAAATCTTTTACTAAATTATCCCCCGCTATAGTATCCTCTATCCAGTATCCGCCGACTTCCGTTCTTAGAGCTATTGCACGATCTTTTGTCGAATATCCATCCAAATAGCCATCGTAAAATACCGCTGGACCAGTTCCCGCGTAATCACTCAATGAAAGACCACTTAAGTAACTTACATCCAGCCTTGTTATTAAGCCTTGGACAGCCTGATCAAAGTCTGCATAGGTTGTGTATGTCGACATCACATATCCCGCCAATGCTTCTTCCAGTCGGTGTATTCAAACAACGCGTAAAGAGATATGTCGTGCCCAGTTTGGAAACCGGCTCCAAACGACCAGCAGCCATTTACGTACCCTTGAGAAACGTGGACTTTTGCCGGCGGGAGAAATCCCGTTTCCTCCAATCCAGGCCAGTGTAAAATCGCATCTACGCCGACCGATTCAATCAACTTCACCGTCTCGACATTCATATTTCTTTCGAAGAAAGGCTTATGATATCTTATGTGAGTAAAAGCAGTTTCGGATGGGCTCTTCTCGGCACAAAGATACGCAGAATTTGCAAGAGATAAATTCCAAATAATATCGCTATCTTTAATATAATCCTTTGGTAAGCTTTGGAATTCTGTCCATATAGGGACCGTTTCTTTTTGCGTTTTAAGTAAAAATTTATAAAAGCTCTTTTTTATAGACCCGTCTTTAAGCGGCCTCTCATAGTGATGTTTTCCGTCAAAACAGAGTGTATAATCAGCGCTTTCATGGATAAGTTCTAGTTTTGGGTCACGTTGAATCTTCCAAGCGCTTGATTCTGACTGATACTTACGCACTTTTTTAGTGCGATATCCCTGCCTGAAGAAAAATCCGGAGCGTCCGCCGGACCACCTAAAAAATAACTTTGTCCATTGATCCCCTAGCCAACCGCCCGTTACGATCACGTCGTGCTGCGGCAACGAACAATCGGTTCTAAACTTATCTTCCGGCACCTTTCCAATTTCATCAGGGTGATCCGGCCAAATTCGTAAAATATCCAACAAGTCATCACGAATTATATTAAACTTTACTTGTTCCAACTGATTTATATGAATTTCTCTCCCGTCCGGCATCGATAAAAAGACGGAATCTAGATCCAATTTCCACAAGAGAAGGCGCTCTAATGTATCTTTTCTTTCAAAATAACTGAGAGCAATTTGGCGAAACACATTGAAGTCAAATGAAAACTCTGGCCCGGTATAGCTAAACATCAATGGCTTGAGATCGTCGCCAGGCTCGGAGTGGATGTACTTGTAGTTGGTGAGAAAGACAGGTCCGTTCTCGTCTACTCCGTGGAAGCTCAATTCAGCTCCGGTAGCTAAATTGCGCGCCGATTTTGCGTCCGGCGCTATCTTCCAACGTGCGCAACTATCCGGGAATAACTCATAATAGCTAGCTGTAGGTTCATACGCGGGGGCCATAGCGACTGTCATCCTCAATTCTGTCCCGGTCGAGGTATCAAAGTATCCCCGTCAATACGAGCCTGTACAACCGGACTCCGCTCAAGCGCATGGTCGCTTCTCTGGACCATCGCCCCGCTCATCCTATGAGCCCCTCATTTCCTCGGGCCGGAGCTCCAATCATCCCCTTCAACACCTCCTGATCCACCTGCCTCTCCACGATCGGATGCACTCGCACTTTAGTGCCTCCCCCAATGCGAGCCTCCACACGAAAACGCCGTGACAGAAGCCTGCACCACCCTTTAAACGTGTCCAACCGATAATTGATACTGCTGTGCATTGTTACAGCGCGATGGCGGTAATAGCCGATCCGCCTCGGATCCATCGGGCTAGGCCGCGTCTCCGCCCTCGCCACCGACCTTGCGCAGGACGTCCTTGTCCACCAGCCCGGCGACGATCGGGTGCACCAGCACTTTCTTGTCGGCGAATCGGGCGCGCGAAACCTCGGAAAGGATGCGCGTGGCGATCGGTTTCGTCGGCGCGATCACGTCGAGGAGCCATACGATTTCGCCGCTCGTCCAGTCGCCCGGCTTGAGCCGGACCGGAAACACGCCGGCCTTGATCTGCTCGCGGATAGAGGCGTCGACGGCCTCGGAGACCCTGGCGGTCAGGACCGCGCCGGCTAGCTGTTTCGCCCCGGATTCCCTGGCATTCGCGGTGGCCACGGCGAGCTGGTCGCGCATCAGGGGGCTAAGCACCAACCAGTCGAGATCGTGGATCGCCATGTGCCGGTAGCGCGGGACGGTCATCAGCAGAGCAACGACCTCGCCGAGGCGGGCGGTGAAGGCCGCCAGCGCCTCGCTGCGTTTCTGTGACGCTGCGGCCGCATCATCAGCGGAGCCCTCCGCAACGGTTTCGACGTTGGCCTCGGCCTCGAGGCCGGCGTCGATCGGCGCCTGCTCGCCGGCGCCGTTCGAACCCTTGGCGGACTCATTCGTCCTGTTCGTCGACTCCGACATTCAGCCTCCCGCACCCGCCGGTTCGAGGTTCATCCGCCGTGTGATCGCGATCTGTCTAAACCAAAGATTGCATCCGCTTTTCTGCCTGTCGACACGCTTTAGTTGTATTGCGGCCCGGTCAACCAGAGCTGCTGAATTCTGATCGCAGGACGCTTCCCGCCGGCTCGCAGCCGGTGCCTGCCCGGAAGCCTCCGATGCTCCCCGACCGACGATGTAGATTTAGATCAGACCGGCTGGCTGGGGCGCCAGGATTCGAACCTGGGATCGCGAGACCAAAACCCGCTGCCTTACCACTTGGCCACGCCCCAATACCGGGAGGATTGCGAACCATCGGGACACATGTGACCCTCACATGCGTCGCTTCGACGGCGCGAAGCACCTATATCGCCCCTTGCACCGCGCCCGCAAGCCACCGCAACCGGTGAATCACGCCTTTCAACCTTGTCCCCGCCGCAATGATTGCCTAGGTGGCAGCACTGGATGCCGAAATCACGCCCGAACCGGAGCCTTCATGAGCGACGACCTGCCCTTTGAACGCCATTTCGAGCCGCCGATCGGCGTGCCGGAGGAGGTCGCGCCGGGGGTGAGGCGGATCGTGGCGCCGAATTCGTCTCCGTTCACCTTCCGCGGCACCAATACCTACATCGTCGGCACGGGCAACGTCGCGATCATCGACCCGGGACCGGACGACGCGGCCCACCGCGCCGCCATCGAACAGGCGATCGAAGGCGAGACGGTCGCCGCGGTCGTCGTCACGCATACCCATCGCGACCACTCGCCGCTCGCCCCGATCATGGCCACCGCGCACGGCGCGGGGACCTATGCCTTCGGCCCGCATCGATCGGCGCGGCCGCCGCATCCGGGAGAGGACCAGCGGCTCGACGCGTCGAACGACACCGACTTCACGCCCGACGTCTTGCTGCCGGACGGCGGCCGGGTGGCGACGGACGACTGGTCCCTGGTCGCGGTGCACACGCCCGGCCATACCGCCAATCACATCTGTCTTGAGCTGGAAGGCACCGGCACGCTGTTCTCGGGCGACCACGTCATGGCCTGGTCGACCTCGGTGGTCGCCCCCCCCGACGGCAACATGGCCGCCTTCATGACCTCGCTCGACACACTGGCGAACCGCCAGGACCGGCTCTATCTGCCCGGCCACGGCGGCGCGCTGAGGGAACCGCAACGGTTCGTCCGGCTGCTGTCGCTGCACCGGCGCCAGCGGGAGACCGCCATTCTCAAGCGGCTGCGCGATGGCGTCGACACGATCCCGGAGATCGTGGAGCAACTGTACAAGGGGCTCGACCCGCGGCTGATCACCGCCGCAGGCCTTTCGGTGCTCGCCCATATCGAGGATCTGATCGACCGCGACCTTGTTGCCTGCGACGGGGACCCGACCCTGTCCGCCTCCTTCCGGGCGCGGTGACCGGTTTCAGGACGTCGGCTCCGGTTCGACGGGAATCTCCATCCGGGCGGTCAGCCCGGTGAGGAAATCGTAGATGCGTGCCGCGTTCGCGCCGAAATCGTGGCGGCCGAACCGCGACACCGACCGCATGTCGACGCGCGTCTCCTGCGGCCCGAGACGGGTCACCACGATCACCACGTCATCGCGGAAGCCGAATAGGAGCGTCGGCGCCACCGCCTCGATGCGGCCGGCCTCCTGAAGCCCGGGCGGGATGTCGTAGAGGATATCCCAGCCCCGGTCTTCCGCGAGGGTCCGGGCGGCCATATAGACCTCGTTGGCCGAGTAGCCGAGGAACAGCGGCACGATCTCGGGATAGGCCTGCCGCTGGCGAACGGCGACCTCCTTGCCCGGATACTCGGTCGACAAGGCATCGGGCGGGCGCACCCGCGCCGCCTGCCTGAGCTCGGGTGGGTCGAACCAGTCGGTGGTCACGTCGTTGATGGCCGGCAGGTAGACCAGGTGCGCCGTCAGCCACGCCGGCCAGGCAAGCACCAGCACCGCGCAGGCGACCCCGGAAATCGCCTGTCGCGTGCCATGAAATCCGCGCGTCCAGATGACGGTGAAGGCCCCGATCCCGAGTATCAGCGCGCACAGCGCCAGCGCCAGGGCGACGCCGAGCAGCACCATGCCGGCCTGCGTGTCGAGGTCGGCGAAACGGTGCAGCAGCGTCGTCAGGACGGCGACGGGGACGGCGAAGATGCCCAGCCGGCGGCTCCAGCGCGCCTGCCGCGACCAGCGCTCGGGATATCGTGCCGGCAATCGTCCCGCCTATTCCGCCGCGTCGGCCGTGGGCAGGCGATAGTCCTTGAACTGATCGCGCAGCGTGATCTTCTGGATCTTCCCGGTCGCCGTGTGCGGGATCTCGTCGACGAAGGTCACGTCGTCGGGCATCCACCACTTGGCGACCTTGTCCTGCATGAAGGCGAGGATGTCCTCCTTGCTCGGGTTGGTGCCCGGCTTGCGCACGATGATCAGGAGCGGCCGCTCGTCCCACTTGGGGTGCTGGATGCCGATCACCGCGGCCTCGGCGACATCGGGATGGCCAACCGCCAGGTTTTCGAGGTCGATCGAGGAGATCCACTCGCCGCCGGACTTGATGACGTCCTTCGATCGGTCGGTGATGTTCATGTAGCCGTGCCGATCGATCGCGGCGACGTCGCCGGTGTCGAAAAAGCCGTCCTTGTCCAGGATCTCACCGCCCTCGCCCTTGAAGTACGACCGCGAGACGGCGGGACCGCGGACCTTCAGCCGGCCGAAGGTCTTGCCGTCCCAGGGTAGGTCGTTTTCGTTGTCGTCCGTGATCTTCATCTCGACGGTGAACGGCGCGTATCCCTGCGTCACCTGGATATCCAGTTTGGCGTCGCCCTCCAGATCCCTGTATTCCGGTTTCATGGCACAGGTCGAGCCGATCGGGCTCATTTCCGTCATGCCCCACGCGTGCATCACCTCAACACCGTAATTGTTCTGGAACTTCTCGATCATCGAGCGCGGGCAGGCCGATCCACCGATCGCCACGCGGTTGAGGTGGGGGAGCTTCTTGCCGGATTCCTCCAGATACTGCAGCAGCATCAGCCACACCGTCGGCACCGCGGCGGTGAACGTCACCTTCTCGGTGTCGAGCAGCTCGTAGATCGACTGCCCGTCCATCTTCGGTCCCGGCATGACCATGGTGGCGCCGGCCATCGGGACGGAGAAGGCCAGCGACCAGCTGTTGGCATGGAACAGCGGAACGACCGGCATCACGACATCGCCGGTGCCCAGGGACAGAACGTTGGGCACCGTCACCGCCATCGCATGCAGCACGTTGGAGCGATGGGAATAGACCACGCCCTTCGGATGGCCGGTGGTGCCGGAGGTGTAGCACATGCCGCAGGCGGTGTTCTCGTCGAACGTACGCCAGTCGAAATCGCCGTCCTCCGCCCCGATCCACTCCTCATAGGACACCGCGCCCTGGAGGCGCGTCTCGGGCATGTGCGCCGTGTCGGTGAGGATGACGAAGCGCTCGACCGTCTTCAGATGATCCTGCAGTTCCTCGAGCAGCGGCACGAAGGTCAGATCGGTCAGCATGATCCGATCTTCGGCGTGATTCATGATGTAGGCGATCTGCTCGGGAAAAAGGCGCGGATTGACCGTGTGATAGATCGCACCGAGCCCGGTGATGCCATACCAGGCTTCCAGGTGCCGCCATGTGTTCCAGGCGAGCGTGCCGACCCGGTCACCGAGCTTGATCCCGTCGCGCTCGAGGGCCTGTGCGACCTTCCTGGCGCGCACCCTGAGCTCGGCGTAGGTGATCCGGTGGATCGGCCCCTCGACCGACCGCGAGACGACCTCGCGTCCGCCATGCTGTTCGGCGGCATAATCGATGATCTTGTGGCACAGGAGCGGCCAATCCTGCATCAAACCAAGCATCGAAATCCTCCCCTATTCGTTGTTCCCGTTTGTTGACGCTGTTGTAACCCTACGTAGGCCCCGCGCCAATGGCCGTGTGCGCTCCGGTTCGCGAATGACGGGTCGAAATGGTATCGTAAAATGACATTTTCATCACTGACGCTTGATTCGTAAGGACGCATGATGAGCGAAGATCCCGTTGACGGTATCACCGGCGCCCTGACCGGGCGCGACCCGGCAAAGAGCGCCGTCCTGATCTACATCCTGTATCTGGTCGGCATCGTCATACCCATCGTGCCGATCGTCGCGATCGTGCTCGCCTACATGAACCGCAAAGAGATGACCGGCTGGCTGGAAAGCCACAGCACCTATCAGATCCGGACGTTCTGGATCGGAATCCTCTACTTTCTCATCTCGTCCATTCTCGTTTTCATTTTCATCGGCTTCCTGCTCTACATCGCCATCTTAATCTGGCTGGTGGTGCGCTGCGTCAAAGGCCTGCAGGCGGCGCAGCGGCGCGAGCCGATCCCCGATCCGCAGACCTGGATGGTCTGACGGCCAGGAAAACCAGATCAATCACGATTGCCGGGGCCCTCCCCCGGCAATTCGCTTTCCGGCCTACCTTGCCGAAAAATCGCCGTTTTCGGGCTTCTAAACTCGCGGCATGCAAACGAACCACACGCCAGGGGCCCGGGGGGCGGTGGATCGGATATCGGACAGTATTCGGCAGGCGCTATCCGCCGCCGACAGCTCGTCCGACATTCATGACATCATCGAGAGCGCCCGCGCGGCGCTGCTGGACGCGGAGGCCGTCAGCCTCTTCGGCCTCGAGACCCCGCATCCCGATTTCGGATCGGTACACTGGATCGTCGGACAGACGGATCAGTCCGGCAGCGATTTCCTGGTTCTGGCTATCCCGGAGCGCGCGCCCGGATACGACACGCCCGAAGACGGCGGCTGGCCGTTCTTCTCCGCCGGCGCCGCCGACCTCGACGAGGTCTTCCGGCTGCTGCCCCGCGGCTTCGTCGAGGCGCCGCCGACGATGGACGACCGGCAAGCGGAGCTGGTTCCGGCCTGAAGCGGCGGACGGACGTCCCGCCCTCGGCGCCGGGCCCTCGTCCCGGCGCTTTCCGTCAAGAAATCCGAGCTACACCGCAGGCCGCGGATCGATCGGCACGATCGGCGTCGGCCAGAGGATCGATTCGAGTTGCCTGGCCGCGGCCAGAAGACGGTGCTCGCCGCGCGGCGGCGCGATCATCTGCAGGCCGACCGGCAGATCCTCGCGCGTGAAGCCGGCGGGGATCGAGATCGCGGGGCTCATCCACAACGTCGCCGGATAGGCGACCGCCAGCCACTCGATGTAGTTCGAGAACCTATGGCCGTTGCATTCGGCAACATAGGTCTGCTCGATGGGATAGGGCGCGACGATGGTGGCCGGCGACAGCAACAGATCATAGTCGCCGAAGAAGGCCTGGGCCCGGTTGAACAGGGTCAGGCGCTGATCCTGCGCATGCGCGATCTCGCTGGCGGTGAGCTTCAGGCCAGACTCGATATTCCAGATCACGTCCGGCTTCAGCTTGTCGCGATGGGTGGCATAGAGCGCCTTCATCGCCGCGACGTATCCGGCGGCACGCAGGGTGGCGAAGCACGCATTCGCCTCCGAGAGATCCGGGCACGCCTCCTCGACGATCACGCCGGCTTCGGAAAACCGCCTGGCGGCCGCCTCGCAGATCTCGGCCACCTCCGGATCGACCGGCGTAATTCCGAAATCCTTCGTCCAGGCGACCTTCGTGGGCTTCCAGCCGGAGCGCGCCGACCCCAGGAACGAGCGCCCGTCCCAGGGCAGCGAGATCGGATCGCGGGGATCCTCGCCGACCATCGCGTCGAACAACAGCGCCAGATCCTCGACGTTGCGCGCCATCGGCCCCTCGACGCCCATGGTCTGGTCCAGCGGCAGGCCCGGCGTCGCGGCGCAACGGCCGGGCGAAGGGCGCATGCCGACGATGCCGCAGAAGCTCGCCGGATTGCGCAGCGAGCCGCCAAGATCGGAACCGTGCGCCAGCCAGGCGGTGCCGGTGGCGAGCGCCACCGCCGCCCCGCCGGAGGACCCGGCGGCGGAGCGCGACGTGTTCCAGGGATTGAGCGTGCGGCCGAAGACCTCGTTGAAGGTGTTGGCGCCGGCGCCGAATTCGGGCGTGTTCGACTTGGCGTAGATGATGCCGCCTTGGTCCTCCAGGGTCTCCACCAGCACGTCCGACGCCTCGGGCACGGTATCGGCGAAGATCGGCGAGCCGCGCGTCGAACGCACGCCTTCGACGTCGACAAGATCCTTGATCGGCACCGGCATGCCGCCCAGCAGCCCGCGCTCGGCGATCGGCTTGTCCATCAGCGCACGCGCCCGCGCCCGGGCACGATCGAAACAGAGCGTCGGCAAGGCATTGACCGCCGGGTCGACCTCGGCAATCCGCGCCTCGATCGTATCGAGAAGATCGAGCGGGCTCACCTCGCCCGTCCGCAGCAGATCGCGGACCTGAATGGCGGTCTTGGAAATCAGGGAGGCGTCGGCGGTCATATTCGGTTCCGTTTGTCTAAGGCGTTTCCGTATTGTCTGGCATCGCAGTCTCGCCAGCTCGTCTTGCCCAACCCGTTACCATTACGAGACGGGCATCGCCAGCGATCGGGCAAACCACGCGCAACACCGTAGCGCGAACCAGCCCCACGCGCGGCGGCTGCTTTACATTCGCCCCCGGATCGGCTTGTGATGCCGGTGCTGTACCTTTCCGTCTTCCGGCTATTCGGAGTCAGATCAAATGCCGCCGCTTTCCAACCTCGCCGTCCGCGATATCGAGACGGTGCTTCACCCCTATACCAACCTGGACACGCACCGGACGACCGGTCCGATCGTGTTCGAACGCGGCAAGGGCGTTTTTCTCTACGATTCCAACGGCAAGGAATACATCGAAGGCCTCGCCGGCCTGTGGTGCACGTCGCTGGGCTACGGCAACGAGGAACTGGTCGAGGCCGCCGCCGACCAGATGCGCAGGCTCCCGTTCAGCCACATGTTCGCGGGCAAGAGCCATGACCCGGGCATCGCGCTCGCGGAGAAGCTGAAGGAGATCGCGCCCTGCGAGATCTCCAAGGTGTTCTTCGTCTCCTCGGGCTCCGAAGCCAACGACACCCAGGTCAAGCTCGCCTGGTACTTCAACAACGCGCTCGGCCGTCCGAACAAGAAGAAGATCATCTCGCGCCTGCGTGGCTATCACGGCGTCACCGTGGCCTCGGCGAGCCTCACCGGCCTGCCCTACAACCACATCGATTTCGACCTGCCGATCTCCAACATCCTGCACGCCGACTGCCCGCACCCCTATCGCGGCATGGAAGCGGGCGAGACGGAAGAGGACTTCGCCACGCGGATGGCGGACAGCCTCGACGCGCTGATCCAGAGGGAAGGCCCGGATACGGTCGCCGCCTTCATCGCCGAACCGGTGATGGGCGCCGGCGGCGTCATCATCCCGCCGAAGACCTACTACGAGAAGGTCAAGGCGGTGCTCGACAAGTACGATGTGCTGTTCATCGACGACGAGGTGATCTGCGGCTTCGGCCGGCTCGGCACCATGTTCGGCGCCCAGACCATGGGCATGCAGCCGGATACGGTCTCCGTCGCCAAGGCGCTGTCGTCGGCCTATCAGCCGATCGGTGCGGTGATGGTGCCGGAGCGCATGTATCAGGCGATGATCGACGAGAGCAAGAAACTCGGCACCTTCGGCCACGGCTACACCTATTCGGGCCATCCGGTGGCCGCCGCCGTCGCGCTCAAGACGCTGGAGATCTACGAGCGCGAGAACATCGTCGGCAAGGTCAACGCCATTTCGCCGACCTTCCAGTCGCGGCTGAAGGCGCTGGGCGAGCATCCCCTCGTCGGGGAAGCGCGCGGCCTGGGCCTGATCGGCGCGCTCGAGCTGGTCGCCGACAAGGACACCAGGCGCGCCTTCGACGCGAAGGCCGGCGTCGGCGCCAAGGTCGCCGCATTCGCCGAGGCGGAAGGCCTGATCGTGCGCGCGCTCGGCGGCGACATCATCGCGCTGTGCCCGCCGCTGGTCATCTCCGAGGACGAGATCGGCGAGCTGTTCGACCGGCTCGGCCGCGCGCTCGACAAGGCCGAAGCCTTGGTCAGCGCCCAGAACCTGCGCGCCGCCTGAGTTCTGGGGCCTGAGTTCTGGGGCCTGAGTTCTGGGGCCTGAGTTCTGGGGCCTGAGTTCTGGGGCCTGAGTTCTGGGGCCGGCCGGCGCAATTCGCCGGCCGGCCACACATCCGCCCCACCGCGCGTTAATCCTGTGGCGCTTAGGGTCGATTTTCGAACGGCATTTCGTGGTATAGACCCGCCGACCGGGGGCTGGTCGATGGAGGTTTCTGCATGCGGATAACCCGCAGGCAATTGTTGATCGGCGCCGGCACCACCGCCGCCGCCGGCGTCGGACTATCCAGCTACGCTTTTGCCATCGAGCCCGGTTTCCGACTGGTCGTTGCCCGCCATACCGTGCGCAGCCCGGCCTGGCCGGCGCGGCACCCGCCGATGCGGATCGCGATCCTTTCCGACCTGCACGCCTGCGACCCGTGGATGTCGGTGAACCGCATCGAGCAGATCGTGGCGCGCACCATGAAACATGAACCCGATGCGATCGTCATTCTCGGCGACTTCGCGGCGGGTCTGCGCAACTTCCGCACCCGCGCCATCGAGCCGGAGGAATGGGCGATCCCGCTGTCGCGCCTGCGCGCGCCGCTGGGCGTGCACGCGGTGCTCGGCAACCACGACTGGTGGACCGATGTCGATGCCGTGCGCTTCGGCCTGTCGCGCGCCGGCATCCCGCTCTACGAGAACGACGCGATCCGGCTGAAGCACCGTCGGCGCGAGTTCTGGTTCGCCGGTATCGGCGACCAGATCGCCCACCGCACCGACACCGGGTTCCGCGGCGTCGACGACCTGCCCGGCACGCTGGATATGGTCCATGACGACGCGCCGGTCATCCTGCTCGCCCACGAGCCGGATATCTTCGTCAACGTTCCCGACCGGGTGGCGCTGACGCTTGCGGGGCACACCCATGGCGGCCAGATCCGCCTGCCGGGGATCGGCAGCCCCGTCGTGCCGTCGGCCTACGGCCAGCGCTTCGCCTACGGCCATATCGTCGAAGACGACCGGCACATGGTCGTTTCCGGCGGGCTGGGCTGCTCGATCCTGCCCGTGCGCTTCGGCGTGCCGCCGGAGATCACCCTGGTGACGCTGCGCCCTGCCGCCGAAGCCTGAAATTATTTTTTCGGATGATCCCTGTCCGAACGGCGGATACCGGCACCGTTCGGGCCCTGTGGTTTGCCGCCCCGCCTTCGGCGCGGGACTTCATTCCGGGGGCGCGCGTCAATCCGTCGCGCCCGCAACGCCGCGGTTTATCGGGCGTTAACCTTTTGAGCGCTGCAATTGGCGGATTGAGTGTGGTTTCTGCGTCATCTGCGTCGGGACTCCGTCGTCGAACTGTCGTGATCCCGCAACAGATGTCGCAAACTCGGCATTTCGGTCCGAATATCGGATTGCGATCGCCGCAGATACGCCACAGTCTCTCACGATATGCCGCGCTCATGGATACAGCGGTGCATAGAGAGTGATCATGATGCCCAGGAATTCATCAGAAGACCCGGTCGAAGGACAATCGAAACCGCACGAGGAATCGAGCTGGTGCGGTATCGGCATCAACGCGGTCGCCGCCGCGCAGATGTGCAAGCCCCACGATCACGACCGCCGCGAACGTGAAACGGAGCCTTGCTGCTTCCCGTTCGTGGAGACCGAGTTCGCGACCGACTGAGGTCGCCGTAGTATGCGTTTGCGTTTCGGGCGCCCCGGTGGCGGGACGCCCGCGTAGGCGATGGTCAGTCGCGGAAGGCCGCGAACGAGACCGCGCCGCGCTGGCCGCCGGCCAGGCCGGCGGAGACGCGCTGCCCCGATATCGACACCGTCCCGACGACCGGCGCCGGCATCGCCGCCCGGCCGATGATCCGCGCGCGTCCACCCGAAAGCCCGACGGCCACCAGCGCCGTGCGGCGCGCATCCGGCAGGACCAGATCGGCGACGCCGTCGCCATCGACGTCGCCGACCGCGGCAAGGCCCAGGGTGCGCGACCCGATGACGTGGTTGGAAAAGCCGTCCAGGGCGGCGAGACGGGACAGGCCGCCGCCCCGCAGCCGCCAGAATTCGAGCCGCCCCCCGATATGCGGCGTCCGGACGATGGCGACCTCGAGCCGGCCGTCGCCGGTGAAATCGGCGATCGCCGCCGGATTGAGCCAGCGCCCCGGACGGCCGATCGGCGCCGTCTCGGCGATGTGCACGAACGCGCCCCCGCGCATCCCGAACACCGCCAGCGCCGAGCCGCGGGCGAGATAGCTGCGCACCGCGATCACCTCGGCACCGCCATCGCCGTCGAGATCGGCGAGCCGCGGCGTGATGTCCTCGAAGACGGAGCCCTCGGACAGCATGAGGACATGCCGCCTGCCCGCCGCGTCGCGCACCGCAAGGCCGCCGGCCTCGATCGCATCGCCGAGCACGCCGTGCGAATAGCGGTCCGTCGGCGCCACGTAACGGGCCTCCACGACCCCGGAACCGGTGGCCCGCGCGGTGCCGCCGTCGGGCAGGGGCAGGCGCGCCTGGGCATGGGCCGCCTGGGCATAGACTGTCGCGGCGCCCGCCAGGAGCACCACCAGGGCCGCGGCGGGGGCCAGACGGCGCGTCACGCCGCCCTTCCCAGGATCAAAAGCGCGGCGCCGGCGAAGGCGCAGAGGCCACCGAGCAACCGGTCGGTCTGACAGGCCCACGCTCCGCCCCGCAGGGAGGCCCACAGCGTGAGAAGCATCGGGGCCGCAAGCGCGAGGAGCAGAAGAGAAAAGGTCCCGGACGGCCAACCGGACGTAAAGAGCGACGGCCCGAATGCCAGCCCGAGGACGAAGGCGCTTGCGGCGATGAGGAGTTGGTTCAGCAGGCCGCCGGGCCGCGCACCGGAATAAACGATCACGCCGAGACCGAGCGCAGCGGCCGAGGCGCCCCACCATGGCAGGAAGATCGCCCGGAACGAGGCCACTATGGCGATAACGAGCGGCGCCGGCAGGGTGACCAAAAGCCACCGCGACGCCCGCGGCTTGCCCGCCAGAGCGCCGAGAGCGACAGCCAAGGCGATGACATCGATCGGCAACAGCAACGGCAGCCCTCCTTTTCGGGCCGCTTCCGCGGCTCAGGGCTTTCTGACGGAAAACCGGTGCCGCACGCCAGTCAACGCTTCGTGTAATGCGATTGATCGTGCCTCACACGTGCTGGCCGCCATTGATGTGGATCTCGGCGCCATTCACGTAGGACGAGGTTTCGGTACACAGGACATAGATGATCTTCGCGACCTCCTCGGGCGTGCCGAGACGGCGCATCGGAATCTGCTCGACGATCTTCTCGGTGCCGGGCGAGAGGATCGACGTATCGATCTCGCCGGGCGCGATCGCGTTGACGCGCACGCCGAGCGGACCGAAATCGTTCGCCATCTCGCGCGTCAACGCGGCGAGCGCCGCCTTCGATGTCGAATAGGCGGACCCGGCGAAGGGGTGGACGCGGCTTCCGGCGATGGAGGTCACGTTGAGGACCGCCCCCCGCGCCGCGGTGAGTTCGTCCAGAAGGCCGCGCGCCAGCATGATCGGGGCGAAGAAGTTGACGTTGAAGACCGTCTTCCAGTCGTCGGCGTCGGTGTCGAGCGTGCCCATGCGGCCGCCGCCCGTCCGCTTCGGCGATATGGCCGCGTTGTTGACGAGCGCGTTCAGGCGCGAGCCGTCGGCCTTCAGACGCTCCTTCATCTCGGCGATCGCCTCGCCGGTGTTGTACTGGTCGGCGAGATCAACCTGAATGTGATCCTCGGGTCCGGCCTCCCACGGGCAATCCTCAGGGAAGGGATGGCGCGAACAGGTGATCACCCGCCAGCCGGCGGACGAGAAACGCTTGACCGTCGCGTGGCCGATACCGCGGCTCGCTCCGGTCAGAATCAGCGCCTTGCGCGGTTCGTTGGATAGTGTCATGTCGGTTTCCTTTGGCCCCTTCGCCTACGGATAGAGGCGTTCAACGGACCACGGCCCCTCGGGCGCGGGCCGGCGGTAGACGTGCCGGTCGTGCAGGCGGAACGCGCCGTCACGCCAGAACTCGATCTCGACGGGGCGAATGCGGAAGCCGGACCAGTGGGCCGGACGCGGGATCTCGCCAACGCCGAATTTCGCGGTATAGCGGGCCACCGCCTTCTCCAGCGCCAGCCGGCTTTCCAGCGGACGCGACTGCTGCGACGCCCAGGCACCGATGCGGCTGCCGCGCGGGCGCGAGGTGAAATAGGCGTCGGCCTCCTCGTCGGAAACCGGCTCGACCGGGCCGCGCACGCGCACCTGGCGGCGCAGGCTCTTCCAGTGAAACCCCATCGCCGCCTTGCCGGCCGACAGGATCTCGCGCCCCTTGGAGCTTTCGAAATTAGTGAAAAACACGAACCCGGTCTCGTCATAGCCGCGCATCAGCACCATGCGCACGTTGGGCAGGCCATTCTCGTCGACGGTCGCCAGCGCCACGGCGGTCGGATCGTTGGGCTCGCTCTTCTCGGCGTCCGCCAGCCATTCCCCGAAGCGCTCGAAAGGCTCCCCGACATCGGCAGCGTTACCGGAATTTAACCCTTCCACGGTCGAATCCATAACCAAGTTCGCACTCCCGCCGGCTGTTGCCGGCTGCAAAATGGCGTTTCGGCATCAATGCCTCGTAAATCGATATATCGGACGAACTCCCGCTTGACGAGAACAAGCAGGTCCTGCCGCCCCCGAAAAACGGCCTTGGTGCGTATCGCAGCCGTCGCGCTGGCCGCGAGCCTGTCATCGGCATGCTCCCTTCCCGTGGAGTTGCCCCTACCGTCACTCACGGAGAACAGCGGGCCGGTGGAAATCACCGGATCGGTCCCAACCGAGGTGATCGACGACGGCGTCGCGGAGCGCCTGGGAACCCGGGCCTGGGCCGCGCTGAAGGCGGCGCTGGTCTCGGCCGCCGAGAACGGCGAGGACGGCGAGGCCTTCGCCTGGAAAAGCCCCGCGACCGCGGGGGAACGGCACATGGAGGGCACGGTGACCGCCGTCGACGCTTTCTTCGACGACGACGGTGCCGTCTGTCGCCGGCTCGCCATCACGGCAATCGCCTATGCCCGGGAACAGGCCCTGGCGGCCGAAGCGTGCCAGCGCAATGGCGGCGGCTGGAACGTGAAGCCGATCGTCGACGGGCGCTGACAGACCAACCGACTGGTTTCCCGGGCCATTCGCGGGGGTTGCGTTTCGCCTTTGAATCCCCACATGGGATGGGAATAAATTCTTTTCAAGTCCGAATCCCCGGTAGTGATAGATGGCGCGTGATCCCTACGAGATTCTTGGCGTGTCCCGCTCGGCGAGCGCCGGCGAGATCAAGAAGGCGTATCGCAAGCTCGCCAAGCAATACCACCCCGACACCAATGCCGACGATCCGAAGGCCAAGGAACGCTTTTCCGAGGCGACGACGGCTTATGACCTTCTGAACGACAAGGACAAGCGGGCCCAGTTCGACCGTGGCGAAATCGACGCGGACGGCAATCCGCGCTTCGCCGGTTTCGAGGGGGGGCACCCCGGCGGCGGGGCCCGGCGCGGTCCCGGCGGCTTCAGCTGGAGCTACACGACCGGCGGGCCCGGCGGCACGGGCGCGGGCGGCATCGATCCCGACGACCTGCTCAGCGAGATTTTCGGCATGGGCGGCGGCGCCCGCGGCGGTTTCGGAGCCGGAATGGGGGGCGCCGGAATGGGTGGCGCCGGAACGCGCCAGCGCGCGCGGCGCGGCACCAAGGGCGAGGACGTCACGCTGGCGGTTTCGATCGACCTCGCCGAAGCAGCCGAGGGCGCGACGCGCCGGGTGCGGCTGCCGAGCGGCAAGGAAGTCGACGTCAAGATCCCCGCAGGCATCGAGGACGGCAAGCAGATCCGCCTGCGCGGACAGGGCCATCCCGGCCAGTTCGGGGGACCGGACGGCGACGCGCGCGTCACCGTCAAGATCAAGCCGCATCCCCTGTTCAAGGTCGACGGTCACGACCTCAGGCACGAGTTGCCCGTGTCGCTCTACGAGGCGGTGCTGGGCGGAACCGTGCGCGTGCCGACGCTCGGCGGGGCCGTGGAGCTGAAGATCCCGCCGAACTCGTCGGGCGGCCGGACCCTGCGGCTGAAGGGCAAGGGCCTGCCGAAGCCGGGCCATACCGACGGACACGGCCACGGCGACCTTTACGTGACTTTGCGCATCGTGTTGCCGGAAAAGCCCGACCCGGAACTCGAGGCGCTGATGACGGCGTGGCGCGAAGGCAAGCCGTACGACCCGCGCACGTAAGGGCGCTTTCATACCCCCTGGATGCCCTGCCGGGGATGTTCATGCTTCCGGGCGTCCATCACCCTGCGTCGTCGGTGCCGCGTGCGCCCTCGTAGGCGTCGTAGACCCGGTTGGCGATCGCCTGCAGGCGGTCGCGGTCAGCCGGTCCGTTGACAACCACCGCCACGCCTCTATCGAGCCAGTAGCACGCGCCGATATCTCCGTTCAGGTCGAAACGGAACGCGGTTTCGCCGGCGCGCGCGGCACGGGTCACGTAAACGGTGTAGCGGTCGCCATTGCCGGCCTCGAACATGAACAGGGCCGCGGGGCCGCGCCCGCCCGTGGTCAGCCTGCCTCCCACCAGCTTCAGACCTTCCGATTCCAGATCCGGCAAGGCGAGCCGGGTCTCGAGCCGATTCGACAGCCACTTGACCAGATGTTCGCGTTCGTCCGGGCCGACCTCCACGGGATGGCGCTTCTCGACGGTGTAGACCCGGTAGGCCGTCTCGGCCTGAGCGGCGATCGTGGGTGCCTCGGAGCGGAGGGCCGGCGCGTACGTGCCGATGCCGATACCGGCACCGAGGCCGATGGCTAAGGTCGCGATCGACGCGGCGATCGCCATGCGCCAGCGCGGGCGGCCCGCGGCCGGAACCGGGCCGGTCCCGGCCGCGTCCTGCGGACGGCCGTCGGCGTGCGCGACGCTCTCCCGGGCGCCATCTTCCGGGGCGCGCGCCTCCCGGGCACCCTCGTCCTGGGCAAACACCGCGCGGATCAGCGCGTTCTGACGGCGCCACGCGGCGGCGGCGGCGGCATCCTTGGGATGGCTCGCCAGCCAGGCCTCGACGCGCCCGATGTCCTCGGGCGACAAGGCGCCGTCGACATAGGCGTGCAGCATGTCCTCCGAGACGATCTTGTCGTCCGTCACTTCACTCTCCTCAATTGCGGCCGGGGCCCGCCCTCGATCGCCACCCTGAGCGCCGCACGGGCCCGCGACAGCCGCGACATCACCGTTCCGATCGGAACGTCCTGCACCTGCGCCACCTCCCGGTAGCTCAAACCTTCGAGCGCCACGAGCAGCAGGACCTCGCGCTGCTCCGCCGGCAGCGCGGCGACACCGCGCTCGATGGCGCGCCGGGCCAGCGCATCGCCCGGCGGCGTGCCGAACCGGCGTTCGTCGAACTCGTCGGTCCCGGGCCGCGCCGCCAGCGCCCGGCGCCGGTTGCGATCGAGGTTGGTCAGAATGGTGAACAACCAGGCCCGGAGGGACCCGCCGCGCCACAGGTGCTCGCGCGAAATCGCCCGGGCCACGGTGTCCTGCACGAGGTCGTCGGCGAGGTCGCGGTCGCGGGTCAGCGCCAGGGCGTAGCGCCTGAGCGTCGGCGCTTGCGCCGCCACGTCCGCCTTGAATGCGTCGCTCGACACGCCCAATCCCGCTCCTTTCGCCGGGATTCCCGGTGGTTAGCCGGTCTTCACGCGAATGTGAACACCAACGGGTTCCGGTTTATTCCGCAAAACATTTCACTGCCATCCCTTAAACCGTTTAACTAACATAGCGATCCGTGCGGGAACGACTACGCCCCGCGAACCATAGGGGCTGCGTGCAACGGATTGCCGTCGTCTGCGGGAAATGGGACGGATGAACAGGCTGAAGAAACTACTGCTCGTTTCGGGACTGCTGGTTTCATGGGCCGGCACGGCACAGGCCTCCGACATCGTCATCGGCGTGCCCGACTGGTCGTCGGCGACCGTTACCGCCCATATGCTCGGGGCGCTTCTCGAAGACGAGTTCGATCTGGACGTCGACCTCGAAGAGGGCACCAACGAAGCGATCTTCGCGGCCATGGATACCGGCACCGAGGATATTCATCCCGAGGTCTGGCTGCCCAATCACACCGCCCTCAACGCCGAGTACGTGATCCGGCGGAAATCCGTGGTCATGAGCCCGAAGGGCGTGCCCGCCCGGCAGGGCATCTGCGTCACGCGGGCGACCCGCGAACTCGGCATCCAGTCCGTCACCGACCTCGCCGACCCGGAGAAAGCAGCCCTGTTCGACACCGACGGCAACGGCAAGGGCGAAATCTGGATCGGGGCGCCGGACTGGTCGTCGACGCGGATCGAGAGGATCCGCGCCCAAAGCTACGGCTACGACCAGACCATGGACCTGCTCGAAGCCGATGAAGAGGTGGCGGTGACCGCGATCGACGCGGCGATGGCCGCCGACAAGCCACTCGTCTTCTTCTGCTACGAGCCGCATCACACCTTCGAGCTGCACGACATCGTGTTTCTGGACGAGCCGGCCTACGACCCGCGCAAATGGACCGTCCTGACACCGGATCAGGACCCGGCCTGGCTGGAGAAGTCGAGCGCCGGCGTCGCCTGGCCGCCGTCCTTCTTCCACATCAACTATTCAGCCAAACTCGCGAAGGAGCGGCCCGACGTCGCCGCCTTTCTCGACGCGATCCGCCTCGACGTCGATACGGTGTCGGAAATGACCTACGCGCTGATCGTGGAGCGGCGCGACCCGGACGATTTCGCGGCGGAATGGATCGCACAGAACAAAGATCGGATTTCGGGCTGGCGTAACGCGGCCAAGCAGTAGGGAGTGGCATATGCTGGAAACTGCAAAGCGAATGGGGCTTCTCGCGAGGACCTTCGGGGCACGGATCCTGCGGGCGCGGGCCGGCCGCTACGCGCTGGCCGGACTGGTTTTCGCGGCGGGATCGGCGGCCGCGCTCAACGTCAACACGCAGATCTACAATCCCGATACCCGCAAATGGGAAGACTACGATCCCCGCCGGGCGATCCTGTACTATCAGCGCCATGGCCAGACGCCGGCCGCCTTCCAGCGCAAGATCGTCACCTTCCGCACCGCCGAGAAGCCCGGAACCATCGTCATCGACGGCGACAAGCACTTCCTTTACCTGGTGCTGCCCGACTTCAAGGCCATGCGCTACGGCATCGGCGTCGGCCGCGAGGGCTTCGGCTGGGCGGGCATCGTCAATGTCGGCCGCAAGGCGGAATGGCCGGTGTGGACGCCGCCGGCCGAAATGGTGGCGCGCGACCCCAAGGCGGCGCAGTACGCCAACGGCATGCCAGGCGGCCCTGACAATCCGTTGGGCCCCAGGGCACTCTATCTCTACGAGGGAAGCCGGGATTCGATCTACCGCATCCACGGCACCACGGAGCCCTGGTCGATCGGTCTCAACGTGTCGTCCGGCTGCATCCGCCTCAACAACGACGACATCGTGGACCTCTACGGACGCGTCGAGGTCGGCGCCAAGGTCATCGTCCTGATGCAGGGCGCGGCACTCTACAAGGGCGTCTGAGGCGCCGGAACCGGACAGCGCGGGGGAGAAACCAGCATGAACAAACCCTATTCGAGGGCCGGGGCGTGGATCGCGCTCGCCGGCGTCGCCCTGTTGGGCCTCGGTTGCTCACAGGGACAGCAGGCCGCGGCACCGCAGGCTCACAGCGTGCGGGCCGCGGTGGAGACGGCGCCGGCCGACTTGCAGCTACTGTGCGCGGCGGAGGCGGCGAAGGTCTATTCGACGCCGGCCGAAAAGATACTGCCGGTGTCCTCCGCCCGGTCCGGCCAGAGCAGCTACGACGTCGAGCTCGACGTGGCCGGCAGGCGGGCGCGCTGCACCATCGACGAGAGCGGAACGCTGGTCACGGTGGTCGACGCCTGACGTTCCGGCGGCCCGGATCGCGGCCGTTCGCCACGGGCAAACCCGGTTTCGGACGCTGCGGCCTTGGCACCCTATATAAAGCTGGTGTAACGCTTGGGGTCCTAGCGTAACCTCAACGGACCCATATCAACACCGGACCCCTTCGCCGACATGACGCTTCCGAACACGCCGCTGCTCGACACAGTCCACCTGCCGGAAGACCTGCGCAAGCTTAGCGAGTCGCAGCTTACCCAGTTGGCCGACGAGTTGCGCAAGGAGATGGTCGACGCGGTTTCGGTAACCGGCGGGCATCTGGGCGCGGGGCTCGGCGTCATCGAGCTGACGGTGGCGCTGCACTACGTGTTCAACACGCCCGACGACCGGCTGGTGTGGGACGTCGGTCACCAGGCCTATCCCCACAAGATCCTGACCGGGCGGCGAGACCGTATCCGCACGCTCCGGCAGGGCGGCGGCCTGTCCGGCTTCACCAAGCGCGCGGAAAGCGAATACGATCCCTTCGGCACGGCGCATTCGTCGACCTCTATCTCGGCGGGCCTGGGCATGGCGGTGGCGCGCGATCTCGGCGGGCGCGACAACAACGTCATCGCCGTCATCGGCGACGGGGCAATGTCGGCCGGGATGGCCTACGAGGCCATGAACAACGCCGGCGCCATGGACAAGCGCCTGATCGTCATCCTCAACGACAACGACATGTCGATCGCACCGCCGGTCGGGGCGATGAGCGCCTATCTGGCGCGCTCGATCACCGGCCATACCTACATGACGATCCGGCGGCGGGGCAAAAAACTGACCTCGCACCTGCCCAAGCAGGTCGACCGTTTCATCACCCGCTGGGTCGAGCACATGCGCGGCTTCGTGACCGGCGGGACGCTGTTCGAGGAACTCGGCTTCTACTACGTCGGTCCGATCGACGGGCACAATTTCGACCATCTGCTGCCGGTCCTGAAGAACGTGCGCGACGCCGAGGAAGGACCGATCCTGGTCCACGTCGTCACCAAGAAGGGCAAGGGCTACGAGCCGGCCGAGAAGTCCGACGACAAGTATCACGGCGTCTCCCGGTTCAACGTCGTCACCGGAGAGCAGGCCAAGGGCGCGACCAAGGCACCGAGCTACACCAAGGTCTTTGCCGAGAGCCTCGTCGAGGAGGCGCGCAAGGACGACAAGATCTGCGCCGTCACCGCGGCGATGCCATCCGGCACGGGCCTGGACCTTTTCGGCAGAGAGTTCCCGGACCGCACCTTCGACGTCGGCATCGCCGAACAGCACGGCGTCACTTTCGCGGCAGGGCTTTCGACCGAAGGCTACAAGCCGTTCGCGGCGATCTATTCGACCTTCCTGCAACGCGGCTACGACCAGGTGGTCCACGATGTGGCGATCCAGTCGCTGCCGGTCCGCTTCGCCATCGATCGCGCGGGCCTGGTGGGTGCCGACGGGCCGACCCATGCCGGCGCCTTCGATGTCGCCTATCTCGGCTGCCTGCCCGGCTTCGTCATCATGGCGGCTGCGGACGAGGCGGAATTGAAGCACATGGTGGCGACCGCGGTCACGATCGACGACCGCCCCTCGGCTTTGCGTTACCCGCGGGGCGAAGGTATCGGCGCGGAGATGCCCGCGGCCGGCGTGCCGCTCGAGATCGGCAAGGGCCGGATCCTGCGCGAAGGCGGCAAGGTGGCGATCCTGTCGCTGGGCACGCGCCTCGGCGAGGCGCTGAAGGCGGCGGACGAGCTCGGCTCCTACGGCCTGCCGGCGACCGTGGCGGACGCCCGTTTCGCCAAACCGCTGGATCACGCCCTGATCCGCCAACTGGCCAACCACCACGAAGTGCTGATCACAGTGGAAGAAGGTTCCGTCGGCGGATTCGGCAGTCATGTCCTGCAATTCCTAGCCGAGGACGGACAGCTCGACCGGGGCCTGAAGGTACGGGCGATGGTGCTGCCCGATAGCTTCATTGATCAGGACAGCCCCGCCGCGATGTACGCCAAGGCCGGACTCGATGCCCCCAGCATCGTCGCAAAGGCCCTTGAAGCGCTCGGCCGCGACGTCGCCAGCGAAACGACCCGGCTGGCCTGAACTCCGGTCTTGTCCCGTTCACGATAGTCCGGCGTCTCGAGGCGACCGGAAAGACAAGCATCGCGCGCTCAAACGACAGTTTCGGCACCGCGCATGACGGGCGCGGTAGCGTAAAGACCGATAGGTCAATTTGAAATCAAATCGATAGGATCGATTAGTCCCCCGTTGAGACGGCACGCCTATCTTGCTTCCAAAATCTGGGAGCAGTGAGGCAACAACCGTGTTCACGTCGTTAAGCCGCAGATTTCTGCACGACCGTCGGGGCAACGTTGCGATTATCTTCGCGATGGTGCTTCTCCCAGTCATCGCAATGATTGGCGCTGCGATCGACTACAAACGCACGACCTCGGCCCGCACGAAATTGCTTTCGTCGCTCGACGGGGCACTATTGGCTTTGGGCAGTTCGCCTCCTCGCGGCGATACCGAAGCCCAGCAGTTCCTGAAGTCGTATATCGACGCGCAGCTGGAAAAACTCGGTTTCGAGGGGGCGTGGTCGATCACCGGCTTCCAGCAGTCCGGCAGCCGCATCTCCGCGGACGTCGCCGGCAGCCTGCCGACGACCCTGATGGGTCTGCTCGGCATCGAGCTGGTCAGCTTCGACACGTCGAGCGCGGTGGTTCGGGAACAGAAAAAGGTCGAACTGGCCCTCGTCCTCGACAATACCGGCTCGATGGGCAGCAAGGGCAAGATGGAAGCGTTGCGCGCCGCCGCCTCGTCCCTGGTCGATATCATGTATGAAGGCGAGCGTGCCGCAGAGCGGGTCAAGATCGCCCTCGTTCCCTTCGTTACCGGGGTGAACATCAAGGCGCCGGGCAAGTTCTCCTCGACCTGGATGGATGAGAAGGGCCAGTCGCGTTATCACGGCATCAACTTCGACGAAACGCTCACCAGCAACGGCGACGGGAACGGCTACAGCGGCGGCAACGGCGGCTGGGGCAGCGGCGGATCCGGTGGCGGCGGATCCGGTGGCGGCGGATCCGGTGGTGGATCCGGCGGCGTCGGCTGGTGGGGCGGCGGCTGGGGCGGCGGCGGCGGATCCGGTGGCGGTGACGACGGCGGCGGCACCAGCGGCGGCTCAGGCCCCGAACCCCTCCCGGCCAATCATTTCAAACTGTTCGACGGCATGCCGAACGTCGATTGGAAAGGCTGCGTGGAAGCGCGTCCCGAACCCTATGACACGAACGATACGCCTCCGAGCAGCGCCAACCCGGATACTCTCTGGGTGCCGTGGTTCTGGCCGGACGAACCCGATCTTTCGTCGAACTTCCACAACGACTATCTGGCCGACCAGATCGCCGGCAACGACGAGCGCCAGCTCTTCACCGGCAAGTACAACGGCTTCAATGCCGATATCGACGATACGCCACCGGAGACAACCGGCCCCAACAAGTCCTGCGGCCAGCCGATCCGTCCGCTGACCAACGACACGCAGGCGCTGCAAAGCGATATCGCCGACATGTCGCACTGGAGCGGGTCGGGCACGAATATCGCGCAAGGCCTGGTCTGGGGCTGGCGGGTACTTTCACCGTCCGTGCCCTTCACCGAGGGTGTCGGCTACGATGAGAAGGACACGCTAAAGGCCATCGTGCTCCTGTCGGACGGCGAGAACATCGTCTCAAAACAGTCGAACAACCTGAACTATTCGGACTACAATCCGTACAACTATCTCTCTCGCAACCGGCTCGGCACGACGCATCACCTGCGCGCGGCCGACGAGGTCGACAACAAGGTCGCGGAAATCTGCCGGGCGGTAAAGGACAAGGACATTCGGGTCTACACGATCCTGTTCGACCTGAAATCGCAGAGCCTGCAGACCCTGTTCCGCGATTGCGCGACAAGCCCGAACCTGTACTTCGACAACCCCTCGCCCAGCGAGCTGGAATCCGTCTTCGCCGAGATCGCCTACGACCTCAGCAAACTTCGCCTCGAACGATAGACTATATCCGGTAGCCCCGGCGCCCCGCGCCGTCGAAAGGCGGTGTGGGGCGCTGTCAAAACCGATAGAGGCAGGTCAACCGGCACTTCCGCGGCGGATCGGCCGTGATAGCCGCATCATCTCGGTGATGACCTTGTCGTGAAGGAAGCTCGCCTTGTCCAGGCTGACATGGCCGAGATCCCTTCGATCCTTCAGGTCCATATTGACGAGAGCGGATCGAAAGCCCGGGCCGGGCTTGATGGCGGCCCCGAAGCCGTTGTCCGATTGAAAGAAATTCACGCAACGCCGGATATTGGCCGGTGCCGGCCGCGGATGGACCGGATCGAATGTCACGGCCAGTGCGACGGGAATTTCATGATCCTTCAGCCGCTCGGCGACAAGGATCACCGCGTCGGCGCCGAGCGAGTGTCCGATCAGGAACACCGGCTCGGGCTTGCGGACGTCCTTTCGACGCGCGGCGATCTCTGCGGCCACCGTGCTCCAGCTCGAGTGGTTCAGCACCCTGACCTGAAACCCCTGGTCTCGAAGACGCGCGCCGAGCCTGTCCATTCCCTGCGAAAACACGTTCAGGATTCCGCGGAACAGATAGACCTCCCCGGTGCGGTCGCCGGCCTTGGCCATCCGCGGTTGCGTCTGTGTCGCCCCGGCCGCCGCCGGCTTCGGAAGCGATGCGTTTGCGCCAAACGCGAGACCAATTGCCATCACGGTTGCCGGCAACGGAGATTTCAGGATACCAAGCAACATGTTCAGTCGCTCCGACGTTGGACACCCGGTATAGTCAGCCTCCTACCCGACTCGGCGAGCAGTACCCGGTGCGCATGGGGCCCGTCTATTTTTCTACGAGACCATAAGCGAGTCGATCTCGAATGCGTTTGCCTCAGCACTTTCCATTCGCGGTTCCTGAACGATTGCGCCGGTCCGGTTCGGCATTTATCGATTGTGCCCGGTAATCCACGTTAGTTTGCGAAGCCATGGCAGCGACTTCCGACACCGTCAGTAAACGCTGCGTCATATTCCTTGGCGGATACGAGCACGTTTCGGCGAGTGGACAGTATAATCGGTTCGTCCGCGAAATCGGACGGTTCGATCGCACCTGGAATATCGCGACGACCGTCGGAGAGCCAATTGTCCACTCCGATCCCGCCGTTCAGGTGTGGCCGGTGGTCGCGCAGGGGCCGAACTGGCGCGTCGAAACCGAGCTTCGCTACTATTCCTGGAACGATCTGATCGAAGAGGACTTCGCCCGGCCCGACTGGCGCGCGATCCCCGCCGGCCTCCTCGCCCTCCTCGATTTCATCGTGACCGGAACGGCCCTTCGCTACATCGTCGTCGCCTGGCGATACTGGCTGTTTTCCTTCTACCCGTTCGCGCTCTCGGTGCTGTTTGCCGCCATCGCCGCGTCAATCGTCTACGGCATCGCCGGGCTTGGCGTGCCAATGCCGTGGTTCGCGGGCGTTCCGCTCGGCATCGCCATCTTCTGGGGGCTGGCGCGATGGCCCGGCGACAGGCTGCGCTATCGCTACATGCTGAACGACTGGAGCTTCGCCAGCGCCATCGCCTGGGGGCGGCGGCGCAGCTACCGCGAGCGGCTCAAGCTCTTCGCCGAGGATCTCGACAGAACCGTCCGCGAGACGGATGCCGACGAGGTGCTGATCGTCGGCCACAGTCTCGGCGCGGTGCTGGCTGCGGAGACGCTGTCGGCCACGCTGCGCCGCGATCCCGACCTCGCCAAGGCGGGACCGCCGATCACGCTGATGACCGTCGGCTCGTCGCTTCTGAAGGTCGCGCTGCACCCGGCCGCACGCGGCCTGCGGCGGTCGATCGAGCGCGTGCTGGACACCGTTGATATCGCCTGGATCGACTACACCGCACTGGTCGATCCGCTCAATTTCTACCGGACCGACCCGGGCAGGGTGCTGGGGCTGAAAGCGCCGCGCGCGCCGGTGATCCGCACCGCCAGGATCCGATCGATGCTGGGCGAGGCGTCCTACAAGCTGTTCAAGGGCAATTTCCTGCGACTACACCGCCAGTTCGTCATGGGCAACGGGGCACGCTACCACTATGACTTCTTCATGGCCTGCTGCGGGCCGATGACCCAGGCTGCGCGCATCGACGACATGACCGCCTCGATCGAAAACTTCGCCGAAGACGGCCGCTATATCCCGGACGCGGAGAGCCCCACGGTCGATTCCGGGCCAGCGAGGCCGGCGCCGTGACCCCGGACATCGCCGAGATCATCTGGGTGGTCGGGGCCGTGGGCTGGTACGTGATCCGGTATCCGCACGAACGCCGCTCGCGACGGACCGCCGTCAGCCGCAACAGCGCCGACCGGATCGAGCTTCTGTTGATGACGATCTCGGCGACGGGCCTCGGCGTCCTGCCGTTCGTCTACGTCCTGTTCGGCTTCGGCGGGTTCGCGGACTACGGCTTCAGCCCGGCGCAGGGCTGGATCGGTGCCGCCCTTTTCGCCGGCTCGCTCTATCTGTTCTACCGCACGCATCGCGATCTCGGCCGCAACTGGTCGGTGACGCTCAAGATGCGCGAGGCGCATCGGCTGATCACGCAGGGCGTCTACGCCTATGTCCGCCACCCGATGTACACCGCCTTCTTCCTGTGGGCCCTGGCGCAGGCGTTCCTGCTGCCCAACTGGATCGCGGGGCTGTCGGGGCTCGTCGGATTCGGTACGCTCTACCTGTTCCGCATCAAACGCGAGGAAGCGATGATGCTGGAAACCTTCGGCGACGACTATCGCCGCTACAGCGAGCGGACGAAGCGGCTCGTCCCGTGGATTTACTGATCGGCTGAAAGGATCTCCGCGATGCCTCGCGTTCGGCTGGACGAGGTTCTGGTGCGGCGCGGGCTGGCGCCGAGCCGGGCGCGCGCGCGCGACGCGATCCTGCGCGGGCGGGTCAGCGTCGACGGCCGCCCGGCCGTCAAGCCCGGGTCGGCTGTTCCGGACGACGCGGCCATCCACGTCGACGACCCCGCGCTCGAATGGGTGTCGCGCGCCGCGCTGAAGCTCGTCGCCGGCCTCGACGCCTTCGCCTTCGATGTCGCCGGCAAGACCTGCCTCGACGTCGGCGCGTCGACCGGCGGCTTCACCCAGGTCCTGCTCGATCGTGGCGCCGCGCGCGTCCACGCCGTCGACGTCGGCCATGGCCAGCTCGCCCCCGAGGTCGCCGAGGATCCGCGCGTGGTCAGCCACGAGGGCCTGAACGCGCGGGTGCTGTCGGCCGCCGACATCGCCGATCCGATCGCCGTCGTCGTCTGTGACGTCAGTTTCATCTCGCTGCGGCTGGCCCTGCCCCCCGCCCTGGCGCTCGCCGAACCCGGCGCGATGCTGGTGGCGCTGGTGAAGCCGCAGTTCGAGGTCGGCCGCGAGGCGCTCGGCAAGGGCGGAATCGTCCGCGATCCGGCCGAGGGCGAGCGGGTCGCGCACGCGATCGCCGACTGGCTGGCCGCGCAGGGCTGGACCGTCCTCGGCCTGATCGCCTCTCCGATCGCGGGCGGCGACGGCAACCGGGAGTTCCTGCTCGGCGCGCGGAAGGGGGTCGACCGTGGTTAAACCGACCGTCGAAACCGTCACGATCACCCGGCTCGGCCACCTCGGCGACGGCATCGCCGAGACGGAGACCGGCACGGTCTTCGTGCCGTTCACGCTGCCCGGCGAGCGCGTCGAGATCGAGCGCACCGGCGACCGCGGCAGGCTGCTGAAGCTCCTGGAGACGAGCCCGGCACGCACCGCGCCGACCTGCAAGCATTTCGGCGCCTGCGGCGGCTGCGCCCTGCAGCACATGAAGCCGGAGGCCTATCTCGCCTGGAAGCGGGAACAGCTCCGCGTGCCGCTGGCCCAGCGCGGCGTCGAGGCCTCCGTCGATCCGGTCGTGCCGGTGGCGACCGGATCGCGCCGGCGCGCGGTCTTCGCGGCGCGCCGCGTCGGCAAGCAGGCGGTCTTCGGCTATCACGCACGCCACAGCCACCGCATCGTCGCCATCGAGGAATGCCCGATCCTGCGGCCGGAAATCGCCAATGTGCTGCCGGGGCTCGCCAAGCTCGCCGGCCCGCTGACCCCGTTCAAGGGCGAGGTCCGCATCGGCGTCACCGCGACCGATACCGGCCTGGACGTCGCCTTCGAAGGCCCGCGCCCTCGCCCGCCCGCGCTGGCGCCGCTCGCCGCGCCGTTGCTGCAGCAACTGGGGATCGCGCGGCTCTCCATCGCGGGCGAGCCCGTCATGACCTTCGCCGAACCGACGGTGGCCGTCGACGGCATGCAGATCGCCCTGCCACCGCTCGCCTTCCTGCAGGCGGCCGCCAGCGCCGAGACGGTGATGGGCCGGCTGGTGAGCGACGCCGTCGCCGGCGCGGGCCGCATCGCCGATCTCTATGCCGGCATCGGCACCTTCGCGCTCAGGCTGGCAAGGCAGGCGCGCGTGCTGGCCGTCGAGGGCGACGGCGCGGCGCTGGACGCGCTTGCCGACGCGGCAAGACGCGCCAGGGGCGTGAAGCCGATGGAAACGCTCAAGCGGGATCTCGCCCGCATGCCGATGAGCGCGGGGGAACTGTCGGCGTTCGACGCGGTGGTGTTCGACCCGCCGCGGGCCGGCGCCGACGCGCAGGCGCGCGAGATCGCCGCCGCGAACGTGGCCAAGGTCGTCGCCGTGTCCTGCAATCCGGCGACACTCGCGCGCGACCTGAAAACCCTGGTCGACGGCGGCTATCGGGTCGACCGGATCACACCGGTGGATCAATTCCTGTACTCACCCCATATTGAGGCGGTAGCAGAACTGTCGCGCGATACCTGAAGATCAGGAGCACAGGCATGGCGACCGCGATCGAACGGATTGGGCTGCGGGCCGGATACGGCCTTCGTCAGGGCCCGCGCATCGCCTGGTATCTGGCCCATGGCTATGCCATGGGGCGGCTCAGGCGGATGGCCGAGGAGAAACACCCGGACGCCCGGCGGCACCGCGGCGCGACAAAGCCGACGCCGAACCGGGACCGGCTGTGGCGCGACCTGGCGGCCCTGTTGGTCCGCGATCTCGCCAATGTCGAGGCCGGCATCTATCCGATGCCGAAGGACCATGACGGCGCGCTGCCTGAGCGGTTCGACCGCAGCCGCGCGTTCTTCCTCGACCTGCCTGAGATTTTCACGCGCCGCCGCGAGGAGGCGCATCAGGAAGTGTTCTCGGAGGAATTCCGCGGCCGCTTCCCGCGCTACTACCTGCAGAACTTCCATTACCAGTCGGGCGGCTACCTCTCGGAGGGGTCGGCGAAGATCTACGACCTGCAGGTCGAGGTGCTGTTCAACGGCACGGCCAACGCCATGCGCCGCCAGGCGCTGGTGCCGATCCACGCGGCGCTGAAGGGCCGCGACCAGCGCACCGTCGCCCTGACCGACGTGGCCTGCGGCACCGGACGCTTCCTGCGTGCGCTGACCGACGCCTTTCCCGGCGTGCGGCCGACAGGCTTCGACCTGTCGGAGCCCTATGTCGAGGAGGCCCGCCGCCACTTCAGGCGCCGCGGACGCGCCCGCTTCGCCGTCGCCAACGCCGAGGCGCTGCCGCTGCCCGACGACAGCCAGGACGTGGTCACGACCATTTTCCTGTTCCACGAACTGCCGCCGAAGGTCCGCCGCGTCGTGGCGCACGAATTCGCCCGCGTGCTCAAGCCCGACGGCACGCTGGTCTTCATCGACTCGCTGCAACTCGGCGACGTGCCTGACTATGACGGGCTTCTGGAGATGTTCCCGAGCGGTTTCCACGAGCCGTTCTACGAGAGCTATACGCGGGAAGACCTCACCGCCCTGTTCGGCGAGGCTGGCCTGGAGCCGGTCTCCGCGACCCCGGCCTTCGTCTCGAAGGTGATGGCGTTCAAGAAGCCGTAACAGAACGGCCGTACGGCCTTCACATAGCCAACGCATAGTCCGTTAAGCGCCAACGAAGCCTCCGATATCGCAGGCCCGGACGTGGCGAACGCGGTCACACGATGCTCTACGCGCTCGTCCTCAAGCCATTCGCCATCCTGGCGCTTATCGCCGGCGTCATCACCGTGCCGACGCCGCTGCCGACGGGCGCGCCGCTGATGGCGCTCGGGCTGGCCCTTCTCGTCGCGACCAGCTCGACGGCGCGGCGCTGGCTCAGATCCGTTCGACGGCGATCGGACCACCTCGACAGGCTGATCCGTATCGCCGAGCCGCGGTTCGGGCGGCGGCTCGGGGTCGCGCTCAGGCGGACGCGGCCGATCGTTCCGGCGGCGGCGAGGCGCGACCGGTCCACGGCGTCCGAATAAATTCACCCCGCCCGCCAAGGATTTGCCAAACGCCGTCGTCTAATACTGTCGAGATGGCCGAAACGAGCGACGCGACTCTGGTGGAACAGGCGGCGCAGGGCGACCGCGACGCGTTCGCGGCGCTGCTGGCGCGGCACTATCCGTTCATCTTCCGCGTCGCCTACAAGTGGTGCCGAAATGTCGGCGAGGCCGAGGACCACGCCCAGGACGTCTGCGTCAAGCTCGGCAAGGCGATCCGCTCGTTCGACGGGCGCTCGGCGTTCACGAGCTGGCTCTACCGGGTGACGCTGAACACGGTGCGGGATGCCGCGAAGTCGCGCGCCAGGCGCGAGAAACGGGCGGCGGACTTCGCCGTCATGGCCGAGACCCAGGCGCAAGCCGCCGATTGCAACGCGCCCGCCGATGCCCTCTGGGACGCCGTGGACCGGCTGCCGGACGCGGAGCGCGACGTGGTGCTGCTCGTCTATTCGGAGGGGCTCAGCCACGCGGAGGCCGCCGGCGTGCTGGGCTGCGCGGAAGGCACCATCGCCTGGCGCATCTCGAAAGCGAAGGGGCGCCTGAAAACGTTGCTCGAAGGCGAACTGCAATGACCGACGACCTCGACAAGCTGAAACACGTGACCGTGCCGGAGCCGTCGGCGGACGCCCGTTCGGCAGCGCTTCAGGCCGGTCTTGCCGCATTCGACGCTTCGAGTGCGGACGAAAAATCGCGCGAGCACCAAGGCGCGGGCGACAGGCGTCGTCTCAAGGGTGGGGCTTGGAGCAACCCTTGGAGATGGCTCATGGACCACACCCGCATTTCCGCGCCCGTCGCGGCCTCGCTACTGATCCTGCCGGCAGCGGCGCTGCTCGCCTATCAGGTATTCGAAAATTATCCCTTCACCCCGTCGCAACCGAGCACGATCGTGAGCGGAGACCGCGACGCCGGGGGTAGGGTCTCGGAACGCAAGTCGGAGTCGACCGTCGGGCAGCCGAGCCCGCCGCCGGTGCCGGACAGGACCGACCGGCTCGCCGATGTCGGCGTTCCCGCCCCGGAACCAGGGCAGCTGCGGGCCGTCACCGCGAACGAAGCGGCCCACCCGGCTCTCGCCGGCAAACCGGCTCCCGTCGGCGGATCGGTGCAGGCCGAGAAGCGGACACCCGGCATCCTGCCGCATGCACCGGCGGACCAGGTGATCGCCGCGCCGGACACCGCGCGCGACAGCTTCACGGCCTTCGAGTCCAATCCGGTGAAATCGGTCAAGGCCGAGCCGGTCTCGACCTTCTCCGTCGACGTCGACACGGCAGCCTATTCGTTCGTGCGGCGCATGCTGAACGAGGGACGGATGCCGCCGCGCGACGCGGTGCGGGTCGAGGAAATGATCAACTACTTCCCCTACGACTATCCGCTGCCGGCCGACGCGCAGACGCCGTTTTCGACCAACGTCGCCGTCTATCCCTCGCCCTGGAACGCGAACACCAAGCTCCTGCATATCGGGCTGAAGGCCTATGACGTCGTGCCGACGGCGCGGCCGGCCACCAACCTGGTGTTCCTGATCGACGTATCGGGCTCGATGAACGCGCCGGACAAGCTGCCGCTGCTCAAGACCGCCTTCCGCATGCTGCTCGACCAGCTCGGGGCCAACGACACCGTGTCGATCGTCACCTATGCCGGCGAGGCCGGGACGGTGCTGGAACCGACGCGCGCGAGCGAAAAGACCAAGATCCTCGACGCCATCGACACGCTGCAACCGGGCGGCTCGACGGCCGGCGCGGCCGGTATCGAGGCGGCCTACAGGCTGGCCGAAGTGGCCAGGCGCGAGGGCAGCGTCAATCGCGTGCTTCTGGCCACCGACGGCGATTTCAATGTCGGCCTGTCCGACCCCGAGGCGCTGAAGACCTTCATCGCGCAGAAGCGCAAGAGCGGCATCTTCCTGTCGGTGCTCGGGTTCGGCCAGGGCAACTACCAGGACAGCCTGATGCAGGCGCTGGCGCAGAACGGCAACGGCGTAGCTGCCTATATCGACACGCTCAACGAGGCGCGGAAGGTGCTGGTCGAGGAAGCCGGGGCGGCACTGTTCACCGTCGCCAAGGACGTCAAGGTGCAGATCGAGTTCAATCCGTCGACCGTCAGCGAGTACCGGCTGATCGGCTACGAGACCCGGGCGCTCGCCACCCAGGACTTCAACAACGACCGGATCGACGCCGGCGACATCGGATCGGGTCATACGGTGACGGCGATCTACGAGATCACGCCAACGGGCAGCCCGGCCCAGCTCGTCGACGACCTGCGCTATGGCCCGGCCGGCGAGACCGGCCCGGACGCGGCGACGACCGCCTCGCCCGACACGTCCGGCGACACCTCCGGCGAGTACGCGTTCCTGAAGCTGCGCTACAAGCTGCCGGACGAAGATACCTCCACACGGATCACCGTGCCGGTAACGACGGCGATGGAGCACGACTCGATCGATGCGCTGTCCGACGACTATCGCTTCGCGGCGAGCGTCGCGGCCTTCGGCCAGACGCTACGCCACGACCGGTTCGTCGACGACTACGGCTACGACGCGATCGCCGACCTGGCGGCCGGCGCGCGCGGCGCCGATCCGTTCGGCTATCGCAGCGAATTCGTCGGCCTCGTGCGGCTGGCCAAGACGCTCGACCGGAACTGATCGCACTTAAGAAAAGGGCGGCCCTGTCGGCCGCCCTTCGGATCGCCGCGCTTAAAAAGCCCGTCAGAGCTTCAGCGCGGCTTCCGGCTTCACGTATTCGCGGCCTTGGGCATCGGCGACCGGCTTGCAGGTCACCATGCCCTCGATGACGTTGAGGCCGTCGCGCAGGTACTGATCCTCCGCCAGCGCGACCCGGTAGCCCTTGTCGGCGATGGCGAGCGCGAAGGGCAGCGTCACGTTGTTGAGCGCGAAGGTCGAGGTGCGCGCGAGCGCGCCCGGCATGTTGGTGACGCAATAGTGCACCACGCCGTCGACCACGTAGGTCGGCTCGGAATGCGTGGTCGGCCGGCTGGTCTCGCAGCAGCCGCCCTGGTCTATCGCGACATCGACGATGACCGAGCCGGTCTTCATGCCGGCGACCATCTCGCGGGTCACCAGCTTCGGCGCCTCGGCGCCGGGCACCAGCACCGTGCCGATCACCAGGTCGGCGCCGGTGACCAGCGTCTCGATGGCGTCGCGGGTGGAGAACATGGTGCGGATCGAGGTGCCGAACTCGGCGACCAGACGGCGCAGCACGTCGGCGGAGCGGTCGACCACGGTCACCGTCGCGCCCATGCCGAGCGCGATCAGCGCGGCGTTGGTGCCGGCGACGCCGCCGCCGAGGATCACCACGTCGCCCGCCGGCACGCCGGGCACACCGCCGAGCAGGACGCCGCGGCCGCCGGCCTCCTTCTCCAGACAGCGGGCGCCGACCTGCACCGACATGCGGCCGGCGACCTCCGACATCGGGGTCAGCAGCGGCAGGGTGCGGTTCGGGCTGGTCACGGTCTCGTAGGCGATGCAGATCGCGCCGGACGCGATCAGGTCTTCGGTCTGCTCGACATCGGGCGCCAGATGCAGATAGGTGAACAGGATCTGGCCGGGTCGCAGCTTCTTGCGCTCGACGGCCAGCGGCTCCTTCACCTTCACGATCATGTCGGCCCTGGCGAAGATCTCGTCGGCGGCACCGACGATCGTTCCGCCCGCGGCGACATAGTCCTCGTCGGACTGGCCGGCGCCGACGCCGGCACCGGCCTCGACGATGACGTCGTGACCATGATGAACGAGCTCGCGAACGGACGAGGGAACGAGACCCACGCGATACTCGTGGTTCTTTATCTCCTTCGGCACACCGACCAGCATTGCGGATTCTCCCGGAACAGGTTGTCACGACGCCAGCTCACGGCCCACCGGGCGCGCGGCCTGTCCGTCGCTATTGAGAAAAGCATGCCACGGGCGGTACGCAAGGTGATTGAAATATCACCCGTGGATTGTTTATTTTGCGCAACGTTCCGCCACGCTTACAGAGAAGGCTCGAATAATATGCCAATGATCGAGCTCGATGCCCGCGACCGTGCGATCCTGCGCGTCCTCCAAGAGAACGGCCGGCTGACCAACGCGGAATTGGCCGAGCGGGTCGGCTTGTCGCCGTCCGCCTGCCTGCGACGGGTGCGCCTTCTCGAGGACTCCGGCCTCGTCGCCGGCTATGCGATGATCCTGGACCAGAAGGCCTGCGGCCTGCCCGGGACGGCCTTCGTGTTCATCACGCTGGACCAGCAGGGCCGGCAGGCGCTCGATGCCTTCGAGGCCGCGGTCAGGACCGTACCGGAGATTCCCGAGTGCCACCTGCTCGCCGGCCAGTCGGACTTTCTGGTCCGCGTCGTCTATCGCGACGCCGCCGACCTCGAGCGGATCCACACGGACATCCTCACCCGCCTGCCCGGCGTCGTGCGGGTGAATTCGACGCTGGCGCTGCGCGAGGTCAAGCGCACGACGGCGCTGCCCGTTTAGGGGCGCGACCCTACCCCTCGTAGATCTCGGTGTCCTCGATCTCGATACCGAAGCCGCCGAGGCCGACATAGTGGCGGGCGCGGGTGGTAGTGACCAGGCGAATGGTGGAGATGCCGAGATCGCGCAGGATCTGCGCGCCGAGCCCGACTTCAAGCCACTGCTCCTCGCGGGACTGGGCGGTCGCGTGCGCCTCGTCCTCGTGGCGGGATCGCAGGCTGCGGCCGCGGGCGACGCCGACCGATCCCTCGCGCAGGTAGACGACGACGCCCCTGCCCCCTTCGGCGATGTGCTTGACCATGCCATCGAACTGGGAGTGGGCACCGAACACGTCGTCGAGCACCGTTTCCAGATGCAGGCGCACGGGAACGCTGCGGCCGTCCCGGATATCGCCGAAGACCACGGCCAGATGCTGCATCGGATCCCACGGCGTCGCATAGGTGATCGCCGTTGCCGGGCCCGCGAAGGTGTCGATATGGACCTCCTCGATGCGCTCGACCAGCCGCTCCTGGCGCTGGCGGTAGGAGATCAGGTCGGCGACGGAGACCAGCTTCAGGCCATGCGTCTCGGCGAAGGCGGAGACCTGCTCGCCGCGGGTCACCGAGCCGTCATCGTTGACGAGTTCGCAGATGACGCCGACCGCCGGAAGCCCGGCGAGCCGGCACAGATCGACCGCCGCCTCGGTATGGCCCGAGCGCATCAGCACGCCGCCTTCCTTGGCGATCAGCGGGAAGATGTGGCCGGGCCGAACGAAATCGCCGGCGCCGGCATTCGAGTTGGCCAGCGCCCGGACCGTGGCGCAGCGGTCTTCCGCCGAAATGCCGGTGGTGGTGCCGAAGCGGTAGTCGACCGAGACGGTGAAAGCGGTGCCGTGCGGGGCGTCGTTGTCGGAGACCATCGGATCGAGCCGCAGCCGCCGGGCGTCCTCCCGCGTCATCGGGGTGCAGACGATGCCGGAGGTATGGCGCACGATGAAGGCCATCTTCTCGGCCGTGGCGTGCGAGGCGGCGATGATCAGATCGCCCTCGTTCTCGCGGTCGTTGTCGTCGGTAACGACGACGATCTCGCCATGCTCGATGGCACGGATCGCTTCGGCGACGCGGCGCATGTCTTCTGTCATTGAGGCTCCTCGAAACTCAGGCGCCGACCTGCGCCCTGTGACGCAGATAGTGGTCGGCAATCGTTATGGCCAGCATCGCCTCGCCGACAGGCACGGCGCGGATGCCGACGCACGGGTCATGGCGGCCCTTGGTGGAAATCTCGGCGTTCGCGCCCGAGCGGGTCACGGTCCGGCGCGGGGTCAGGATCGACGAGGTCGGCTTGACCGCGAAGCGGGCGACGACGGGCTGGCCCGTCGCGATGCCACCCAGTATCCCGCCGGCGTTGTTGGACATGAAGCGGACCGATCCGTCGTTGCCCATCCGCATCTCGTCGGCGTTCTCCTCGCCTGACAGCGCGGCGGCGGCGAAGCCCGCGCCGATCTCGACGCCCTTCACCGCGTTGATCGACATCAGCGCGGAGGCGATGTCCTGGTCCAGCTTGGCATAGATCGGCGCGCCTAGGCCGGACGGCAGGCCCTCGGCGACGACCTCGATCACCGCGCCGGTCGAGGACCCCGCCTTGCGGACGGCGTCGAGATAGTCGGCCCAGATCGCGGCGGTCCCAGCGTCGGGGCAGAAGAAATCGTTGTTGTCGACCTCGTCCCAGTCCCAGCGCGCGCGATCGATGGCATGGGGCCCGACCTGCACCAGCGCGCCGCGCACCGTCAGCCCCGGCACGACCTTGCGCGCAACGGCGCCGGCGGCGACCCGCATCGCGGTCTCGCGGGCCGAAGACCGGCCGCCGCCGCGCGGATCGCGGATGCCGTACTTCGCCTCGTAGGTGAAATCGGCGTGGCCGGGCCGGTAGCTCTCGGCGATCGCCGAATAGTCCTTGGAGCGCTGATCGACATTCTCGATCATCAGCGAGATCGGCGTGCCGGTCGTCACCTGCTCGCCGTCGGCATCGGTGAAGACGCCCGACAGGATCTTCACCGCGTCGGGTTCGCGGCGCTGGGTCGTGTATTTCGACTGGCCGGGCCGGCGCTTGTCCAGCCACGGCTGGATATCGGCCTCGCTCAGCGGAATCCGCGGCGGGCAGCCATCGACCACGCAGCCGATCGCCGGCCCGTGGCTTTCGCCCCAGGTGGTAACGCGGAAGAGATGGCCGAACGTATTGTGTGACATTGCCAAAGCGGTCCGAAAGTGGCCGAAACGTTCTAGAAGGCGGCCGCAGCGGCGTCAAACGACCCGGTCACGGCTCAGATCCACTCCGCCCGGCCGCCGCGCCAGACGTAGATCTTGTCCTGCGGGATGAGGGTGACCGGAATCTCTGTGCTCGGGATACCCTCCAGCATGCCCCTTACAACACGCGTGATGCCGCCGTGGGCGACGCAGACGGTGTCGCGGTTCAGGCCGCAGAGCCACGGCCGTATGCGCGCCGACAGCATCTCGTAGCTCTCGCCGCCGGCGGGCACATAGGCCCACTTGTCGGCCTTGCGGGCGGCGTGGCCTTCCGGGTCGCGGACCTTCACTTCCTTCAGGGTCTCGCCCTCCCATTCGCCGAAGGACACCTCGCGCAGGGCCGGATCCGCGCGATAGCCTGCGGGATCGAGGCCCATCTCCCGGCGGAGAATCTCCATGGTGTCGCGGGCGCGCCTGAGCGGGCTCGCCACCCAGTCGACATCGGCCTCCGCAAGCCCGTCGGTCTCCAGCAGCCCGGCGAGCACCGCACCATTGCGGGCTGCCTGGGCGCGACCACGGGCGTTCAGATCGATATCCTTGGTGCCCTGCAGTCGGCCCTCGACGTTCCAGTCCGTCTCGCCGTGGCGGATCAGGTAGAGAGACGCTTTCAGTTCACTCACAGCTTGAGGACCAGCTTTCCGAAATTGCCGCCGGTGTAGAGCAGGTTGAGTACGTCCGGAAAGGCGTCGATACCGCCCTCGCGCACGTCCTCTCGCATCTTCAGCCGCCCTTCGGCGTGCCACTGCCCCAGCTTCTCGTTGGCCTCGGCCATCCTGTCCTGGAAATCGAAGACGATCAGGCCGCGCATCGTCAGGCGGTTGACCAGGATCGAGCGCAGGTTCTTCGGACCGGGCTGCGGTTCGGTGGCGTTATAGGCCGAGATCAGCCCGCAGACCGGGATGCGGCCGAACAGGTTCATCATCGGCAGCACGGTATCGAGGATCTCGCCGCCGACGTTCTCGTAATAGACGTCGACGCCATCCGGGCAGGCCGCCTTCAACTCCTCGGCCAGGTTGCCGCCCTTGTAGTCGGCGCAGGCATCGAAGCCGAGCTCCTCGACCACGTAGCGGCATTTCTCGGGCCCGCCGGCGATCCCGACGGCGCGGCAGCCGACGATCTTGGCGATCTGGCCGACGATCGAACCGACCGCGCCCGATGCCGCGGAAACGACGACGGTCTCGCCGGGCTTCGGCTTGCCGACCTCGAGCAGGCCGAAATAGGCGGTCTGGCCAGGCATGCCCAAGCCGCCGATCCAGCGCTGCAGCGGCGCCTTGGTCGGATCGACCTTGAAGCAGCGCTCGCCCTTCGACACCGCATAATGCTGCACCCCGAGCAGGCCGGCGACGGCATCGCCCACCTTGTAGTCGGGATGGTTGGACTGATCGACGCGGCCGGCGGCGAACCCGCGCATCACCGCGCCGATCTCGACGGGCGGCACGTAGGACTTGCCGGCGGCGATCCAGCCGCGCATGGCCGGATCGAGCGACACGTACTCGATCCTGACGCGGAACTCGCCCTCGCCCGCGTCGCGCGCGGGCTCGTCGACGATCTCGAAATCGTCGCGCCTGACCATCCCGACGGGACGGCTCCGCAGCCGGACGAGGCGGTTCGTTGTCATGGCGTTACTCGTCCTTGACGACCGAGATATCCGGGGCGTCGACCGACTTCATGCCGACGACGTGGTAGCCGGAATCGACGTGATGGACCTCGCCGGTCACCGCGCGGCCCATGTCCGACAACAGATATAGGGCGGACTGGCCGACTTCGTCGATGGTGACGGTGCGCTTCAGCGGCGCATTGTATTCGTTCCACTTGAGAATATAGCGGAAGTCGCCGATGCCCGAGGCGGCGAGCGTCTTGATCGGGCCGGCGGACAGGGCGTTGACACGGATGTTCCTGGCGCCGAGGTCGACGGCGAGATAGCGCACGCTGGCCTCGAGCGCCGCCTTGGCGACGCCCATGACGTTGTAGTGTGGCATCACCTTCTCGGCGCCGTAATAGGTCAAGGTCAGCATCGATCCGCCATCGTCCATCAGCTTCTCGGCGCGCTGGGCGATCGAGGTGAAGGAGTAGCAGGAGATGAACATCGTCCTGTTGAAATTGTCGGCGGTGGTGTCGACGTAGCGGCCGTCGAGCTGCTCCTTGTCGGAGAAGGCGATGGCGTGAACCAGGAAATCGAGGCCGCCCCAGAGCTTGCGGCATTCCTCGAAAACGGCATCGAGACTGGCCTCGTCGGTGACGTCGCAATGGCCGACCACGGTCGCGCCGAGCTCCTGGCTGAGCGGATCGACCCGCTTCTTCAGCGCCTCGCCCTGGTAGGTCAGCGCCAGGCTCGCACCTTCCGACGCGCACGCCTTGGCGATGCCCCAGGCGATCGAACGGTTGTTGGCGATCCCCATGATGAGACCACGCTTGCCCGCCATCAAACCCCGGGATTCGCTCATACTCTGCCCTCTAGTCAAAAATCGTGCCGCCGCGCGGTTCCTATGGCATGGCGGTCGGAATACCGCAAGGCGCCGGCGGACGCAGGCCCATGCGGGTGGAGACAGGATCACGTCTGCCCCATTCCCGCCGGGGCAAGCAAAGACTGCACCGGGTCTCAGCTAACAAACTGAGAAAGTGGGCAGAATCCGGAAGGTGGCACGAGATGCCCGGGGCGGGCCCGGGCATGACGCGTGAGTGGCAGGGGCTCTGAATCGTTCGCGCCTTCGTCCCATGCACGTCATTGCCGGGCACGTTCCGGCAATCTCGGCACATTGGCGAAAGATACCCGCGGCCGACCCGGGCCTGACGGGGAAACGACATGGGCCGCGGCATTGCGATCCGGATTTCTCAGGGCATCCGGCTCGGGAGCGCCCGGGAGGCGCGCGCCTAGTCGACGTCGAGCGGCTCGGTGCCGGCGGCGCCGCCATCCTTGACGACAATCTTCTCGACCTTCGCCTCCGCCGACTTCAGCAGCCCCTCGCAATGCTTCCGCAGCGCGTCGCCGCGCGTGTACATCTCGATGGACTTCTCCAGCGGAACGTTGCCGCCTTCGAGCTGCTCGACGATTTCCTCGAGCTTCTTCAGCGCGTCCTCGAAGGACAATTCGGCGATATCCTGGGGTACCGGGGCTACTCGCGACGTCATTCTTGTCCTCTTCTAACTCTTATCGACCCTTGCCCCGTCACGCCCTCATCAGTGCGCGCACGTGCGCGGCGGCCGAAAGCGCAAGCCCCTGGAGATCGTAGCCGCCTTCGAGCAGCGAGACGACCCTGCCGTTGCAGGAGTTGTCGGCGATTTCCAGCAATCGCTTGGTTATCCACGCGAAATCCTGCTCGACCAGATTGAGGTTGGCGAGCGGATCACGGGCATGGGCATCGAATCCGGCCGACACGATCAGGAGATCGGGCGCGAATCGCTCCAGCGCCGGCAGGATCACGGCCTCCATCGCCTCCCGGAACTCGGGGCCGCCGTCGCCGGGCTGCAGCGGCGCGTTGACGATGTTGCCGACACCGGTCTCCGAAATCGCGCCGGTGCCGGGATACAGCGGCATCTGGTGCGTGGAGCCGTAGAACATGTCCTTGTCGTCCCAGAAAATGTCCTGGGTGCCGTTGCCGTGGTGAACGTCGAAATCGACGACGGCGACGCGCTCGGCGCCGTGCTTCCGCCTGGCGTGGTAGGCGGCGACGGCGGCGTTTCCGAACAGGCAGAACCCCATGGCCTTCACCTTCTCGGCGTGATGGCCGGGCGGGCGCACGCCACAGAAGACGTTGCGGACCTTGCCCTCCATCACCTCGTCGACGGCCGTCGTGGCCGCGCCGACCGCCCTGAGCGCCGCCTGCAGGCTGCCCGGCGACATGGACGTGTCCGCGTCGAGCTGGACGATGCCGTCGGCCGGTGCGGCGGCGGCGATCCTCTCCACATAGGCCCGCGGATGGGCGAGAGCGGCCTGCTCCAGCGTGCCGAGCGGGGCCTGCTCGCGAATCAGGTTGTGGAACGCCTCGTGTTCCAGCGCCCGTTCGATCGCGCGCAACCGATCCGGCCGCTCCGGGTGGCCGAAGCCGTTGTCGTGGTCCAAGCAATCGGGATGGGTCAGATACAGGGTCGACACGGGGCTGCTTGCTTTCTCGGCACCATCAAGAGGTCAAACTAGAATTTCGCAGGACGTAGGTGAAGGGCGTGGAAAGCCGTTCGCGGCCTACGCGCCCACCTTCTTCAGGCTGACGGGCGCGACGCTGTCGTCGGGCACGAAGAAGTCCTGCTGCAGGTCGACGGACGGATCGACGCGGTACTTGTCGAAATCGCGCTCGCCCGCCTCGAAGAGCAGCGTGTCGTCGATGCAGAAATTTCCGGAGAAGTCGCGGGAGGGCCGCGTCAGGATGGCGCGCGCGGCGTCGCCCATGATGTCCGGCGTCCGGCTCGCCTGCATCAGCGCTTCGCCGCCGAGCAGATTCCTGACGGCGGCGGTCGCGATCGTGGTGCGCGGCCACAGCGCGTTGACGGCGATGCCCTTGGCCTTCAGCTCCCCGGCGAGCCCCAGCACCACCATGCTCATGCCGAACTTCGCCATCGAATAGGCGGTGTGCGGGGCGAACCACTTCGTCTTCATGTCGAGCGGCGGCGACAGCATCAGGATATGCGGGTTCTCCGCCTGCTGCAGATGCGGAACGCAGTATTTGGAGACCATGAAGGTGCCGCGCGCGTTGATCTGGTGCATCAGGTCGAAGCGCTTCATGTCGGTCTCGAGGATGCCGGTCAGCGAGATGGCGCTGGCGTTGTTGACGCAGACGTCGATGCCGCCGAAGCGATCGACGGTCTTGGCCACGGCGTCCTTCACCTGGTCCTCGTCGCGAATGTCGCAGACGACCGGCAGGGCCTTGCCGCCGGCCGCCTCGATCTCCTCGGCTGCCGAGTAGATCGTGCCGGGAAGCCTGGGATGCGGCTCGGCCGTCTTGGCCACCACGGCGACGTTGGCCCCGTCCCTCGCCGCGCGCAGGGCGATGGCGAGACCGATGCCGCGGCTCGCGCCGGTGATGAACAGGGTTTTGCCTTGAAGCGTCGTCATTGCGGTCCTCCCGACCCGGTTTTTTTCCTGCCAGGTTCTTCACCTGCTCCGCGAATTCCCGCGCGCGGGAATTGCCTAGGACGCCAGTGCGGCGTCCGTATCGAGCACCGTGTCCGCACCGCCGACGACCGTTTCCGCCAGGCCGTCCGCCGCCGGGCAGACATTCTCGGCGAAGAAGCGGGCGGTGGCGATGCGCGCGGCATTGGCCGGGCTCGCCTCCAGGCCATGGGCGATCAGTGCGCCACGGGCGAGCGCGGCGCCGCCGCCGGCAAGCGCGATCAGCCGCAGATAGGGCGTGGCGCCGGCGAGCGCGTGATCGGGATTGCTCTTCAGCGCCGCGACCATCCACGTCGTCGCCCGCTCCAGCGCGTCGATGGTCGCGTCGAGGCGGTCGCCCATGCGGCCGAAGGCGGGGTGGTTGGCCTCGGCCACCTGACGGGCGACATCGCGCAGGTCGCCGATATAGGCCGCCACCGCCGCGCCGCCCGACATCGACAGTTTGCGCGTGACGAGATCGATCGCCTGGATGCCGTTGGTGCCCTCGTAGATCGGGGCGATGCGGGCATCGCGCAGGTGCTGGGCCGCGCCCGTCTCCTCGATGAAGCCCATGCCGCCGTGAACCTGCACGCCCATGGAGGCCACCTCGACGCCGATATCGGTCGAGAACGCCTTGGCGAGCGGGGTCAGCAGATTGGCGCGCTCCTGCGCGGCCTTGCGCCCGGCCTCGTCGGCGGACCGATGGGCGAGATCGGTCGCGACCGCCGTCTCGTAGCAGATCGCGCGGGCGGCCGCCGTCAGCGCGCGCATGGTCATCAGCGTGCGCTTGATGTCCGGATGGGCAACGATCGGCACCGCCTCGTCCTGGCTCATGCCGGGCACCCGGCCCTGCTTGCGCTCGTGGGCATAGGCCAGCGCCTGCTGATAGGCCGTCTCCGCGATCGCCACGCCCTGGATTCCGACGGAAAGGCGGGCGTTGTTCATCATCGTGAACATGCAATTGAGGCCGCGGTTCTCCTCGCCGACCAGCCAGCCGACCGCCCCGTCGTTGTCGCCGAAGGCCATGACGCAGGTGGGGCTGGCGTGGATGCCGAGCTTGTGCTCGACGCTCTGGCACCGGACGTCGTTGCGCGCGCCGAGCGAGCCGTCGTCGTTGACCAGGAACTTCGGCACCAGGAACAACGAGATGCCGCGCGTGCCGGTCGGGGCGTCGGGCAGGCGGGCGAGGACCAGATGGACGATATTGTCGGTCAGGTCGTGCTCGCCGTAGGTGATGAAGATCTTGGTGCCCTTGATCGAATAGGTGCCGTCGCCGCGCGGTTCGGCGCGGGCGCGCAGGAGGGCGAGATCCGAGCCGGCCTGCGGCTCGGTCAGGTTCATGGTGCCCATCCATTCGCCAGAGACGAGCTTGGGCAGATAGGTTTGCTTCAGCTCATCCGACGCGTGGGTATGGAGCGCCTCGATAGCGCCGAAGGTCAGCGTCGGCCCGATGCCATAGGCCATCGAGCCGGAGTTCCACATCTCCTGGGTGGCGATCGACAGGGCCATCGGCAGCGCCTGGCCGCCGAACGCCTCCGGGCCCGTCAGACTCGCCCAGCCGCCCTCGATCCACTTGGCATAGGCCTCTTTCCAGCCGGGCGGCATGGTGACCGCGCCATCCTGCAGCGGCGTGCCGAACTTGTCGCCGGGCGCATTCAGCGGGGCGATTTCCTCGCTTGCGAACCGGCCGGCCTCCTCGAGCACGGCGTCGACCAGGTCGGCGCTGAGATCGCCGAAGGTGCCGCGCTCCAGTTCGCGGTCGAGACCGGCGATATGGCGCAAGGTGAAGGCGATATCGGACACCGGGGCGCGATAGCTCAAGCGAACCTCCCTGACATTCTACAATCGAATTCCACGGTTCCGCGCGCTTGACGGCGCGCTCCCGGCCGGGCCTATAGCGAGCCCAGCGATCGAAGCGCACTTTAGGCTTGGTGGACGCATCGTCAACGGCACGACATGGAACTCTGGCACGTCAACGAGACTTCTCCTGCAGAATACGACGAGCGGACGAGCGCCGCCGCGCGTCATCTCGCCGCCGGCCAGCTCGTCGTGGTGCCGACCGAGACGGTCTACGGGCTGGCGGCGGACGCCACCAACGGCGAGGCGGTCGCGCGGCTCTACGCCGCCAAGGGCCGGCCGCGCTTCAACCCGCTGATTTCGCACGTTTGCGGCCGCGACATGGCCGAAATCCACGGCGTTTTCGACGAAACCGCATCGAAACTGGCCGACCGGTTCTGGCCGGGGCCGCTGACCCTGGTGGTGCCGAAACGCCCGGATTCCGGCATTTCCGATCTCGCCACCGCCGGGCTCGACACGGTCGCGCTCCGATGGCCGGACAGCCCGGTGACCCGCGCGATCATCGAGAAACTCGGCCGGCCGGTCGCCGCGCCGAGCGCCAACCGGTCGGGCCGGGTGAGCCCGACGACGGCGGAGGCGGCGATCGCGGAAGTCGGCGACTCCGTAGCCCTGATCGTCGACGCGGGGTCGTGTCGCGTCGGCCTTGAGTCGACCATCGTCGCCTGTACGGGCGACAAACCGACCCTGCTGCGACCGGGTGGCATCCCGACCGGAGACATCGAGGCCGTCCTCGGCGCCCCCCTCACCCGCCATGCCAGCGATACAGGGTCCGATCCGGAGGCGCCGGCCGCGCCGGGGATGCTCGCGTCCCACTACGCCCCGCACGCCAGGGTCCGTCTCGCCGCCGACCGCGTCGGCGCGGACGAGGCGCTGCTGGCCTTCGGCCCTGCCCTGCCCCAAGGCGCGGACGCGGCCAGGGCGGTGCTCAACCTGTCGGAGCGCGGCGACCTCGTCGACGCGGCGGCGAACCTGTTCACCTATCTGCGCGAACTGGACGCCTCCGGCGCCGGAACCATCGCGGTCATGCCGATCCCCGAAACGGGCCTGGGCGAAGCAATCAACGACCGGCTGCGGCGCGCCGCGGCGCCGCGGTGACCCCCGAGCGATAGCCATCACTCCGGCAGACCGGCGGCACGCATCAGATCGTGCATGCGGCGGCGATCGTCCGGCGAGCGGATGAGTTCGAAGAAATTCCAGTGTTCAAGCCGGAAGGCGGGAAACCGCTCGGCCAGCCGCGCCGCCACGCGCGCGGCCTCCTCGCGCCGGCCGAGCGCCCAGTACGCCGTCGCCGCCCAGCACAGCACGGGCGGGCCGACCGGGCCATGACGCGCGATGTTCTGCTCGAAGGACGCGACGGCGCCTTCGTAGTCCTGCCCGATCGCCTTGATCACGCAGCGCAGGTTCAGATACGGCCCGTTGACGAACTGCGGATTGAGCCGAAGCGCCTGATCGATCGGCTCCACGCCGAGCTCGGGATGGCCGGACAGGGCCAGGAAGAAGGCCCGGTAGGCGTGGGTGTCGGCATCGTTCGGCTGCAGGGCGTGGGCCTTGTCGATCGCCACCATCGCGTCGTCGTGGCGCCCCCGCAGCAACAGCGCCTGGGCAAGCGCCACATAGGACCAGCCGAAGCTGTCGTCGCAGTCGACCGCCTTGCGGGCCAGCGCCTCGGCGCGGGCCGCGGTTTCGGTCATGTCGACATGGCCGAAAATGGCGGAGAATCCGAGCATCCAGGAGACCCCGGCGTATCCTCCGGCATAGTCCGGGGCCATCTCCATGACCTGCTCGAACATTTCCCGGGCGGCGCTGATGCGCTCGGGAATCGGGGGAAACGGCGTCGCCTTGGCCCGGACATAGAGCTCGTAGGCTTCCAGATTGTGGGTGTGGACGCGTTGCAGGCGTTCGGTCTCGTCGCCCCGCAGCCGCACCGACAGGGCCGAGACCACCTTGGCGCCGACGTCGTCCTGCAGCTCGAAGACGTTGTCGACGCTGCCGTCGTACCGCTCGGCCCAGAGATGGCCGCCGCTGAGCGCGTCGATCAGCTGCACGTTGATGCGGACATGCGCGCCGGCCTTGCGCACGCTGCCTTCCACCACGTAGCGCACCCCCAGCCGCTGCGCCGCCTCGCGGATATCCACCGACCTGCCCTTGAACACGAACGAGGAATTGCGGGCCACCACGAACAGTCCCGAGACCTTGGACAGGTCGGTGATCAGGTCCTCGGTCATGCCGTCGGCGAAATACTCCTGTTCCGGATCGCCCGACATGTTGTCGAAGGGCAGCACCGCGACCGACGGTTTCGACGGCAGTTCGAGCGGCTCGGCGCCATTCGACGCAGGGGCCAATACGGGGGTCGGCGCGGGGACTGGCGGGGCGCTCTGTCCAAGGGCCGCAGGTTGTCCGCGATCGTTCCGCCAGCGCCAGATCCGGATCGGCCTGGCGATGTTCTTGGCCTCGTGCTCGCCGCCGTCTTCCCACGCGACCTCGAGACGGTCGCGGACCTGCCGGTAGGCATCGTCCGACAGGCTGATGCCGCCGGGCTCAGACAGGGGCTCGATGCGCGCGGCGATGTTGACGCCGTTGCCGAAGATATCATCGCCCTCGATGATGATGTCGCCGACATGGACGCCGACCCGAAGGCGGATGGCCCGGTCGTCGGCGACGCCCTGGTTGCGCGCGGCGAGCCCCTGCTGGACGGCGATGGCGCACTCCACGGCGGCGACGACCGAGGGAAACTCCAAGAGCAAACCGTCGCCCGTCGTCTTGACGATGCGGCCGCCGTGCCTGCCGATCAGGGGATCGACGAGTTCGGACCGACAGGCGCGCAGCGCGGCGAGCGTGCCGATCTCGTCCGCCCCCATCAGACGCGAATAGCCGACCACATCGGCCGCTACGATCGCTGCCAGCCTGCGTTGCGTTTCCTCCGTCATGGCGGAAGTTTACCGGCGCAATATCCAGGAATCCACGCGTAAGGTGACGGCGCGAGCGCTGCCGCAGACACGGCGCCCCTCGCGCCGCCGACAGGTCGGACCGGGGCGCGGCGCCCTAGTCCGTCAGACCCGCCTTTCGCAGGCCGTCGAGCAGAAGGTCCATATCCGCCTCGCGCCGGTACGCGGCGATGGCGCGCGCCTGCGACAGCGAAAAATCCGGACTGATCCGGCGGACCTCGGCCAGCGCCTCGCGTGCGCGCCCGGTCTCGCCGAGCTGGCCGCAGGCGGCGGCGAGAAAGAACTGAGAGGGCAGCGACTCCGGATTGTGCGCCACGGCCCGCGCGATCATCTCCACGGCTTCGCCGAAGCGGCGCATGGTGAACAGGGCCTGGCCGACATAGAGCGTGTAGTAGAAGGGATAATAGGGGTTGAGCCGCTTGGCCTTCTCGATCAGCCCGGCGACCCGTTCGGGCTGGCCGCCGAAGTGCAACACGCCGGCAAGCCCGGCGTAAGCTTCGGCATTGCCCGGCTCGACCTCGACCCAGCGCACGGCATCGGCGATCGCCGCGTCGTGCCGCCTCTTGAAGAGATGGACGGAACTGAGCGCCTCGTAGACCAGCGGCAGCGTCGGATCGAGGTCCCTGGCTTTCCGCGCCAGCTCCTCGGCCCGGTCGAGCGCGCCGGGAACGCCCATGAACCACTCGTGCAGATAGGTCTCGGCCAGGGCCGCGTGCGCCGCGGCATAGCCCGGGTCGAGCGCGATCGCCCTGTCGTAGAGCGCGCGGGCGGCGAGATTTCCGTCCCTCGAGAAGCGCCGATACTGCTCGCGCCCGCGAAGCAGGCAGTCATATGCCTCGGCGATGGCCGTTTCGACGCGGGACGGCATCGCGCCGGCGAGCTTGACCTCGAGGCTGCGCACGATCCTGTCCGTGACATCGTCCTGGACGGCGAAGATGTCGTCGAGGCCGCGATCGTAGCGTTCGGCCCACAGATGCCCGCCCGACGCGCCGTCGATGAGCTGCGCGGTGATCCGGACGCGGTCGCCGGCCTTGCGGACGCTGCCCTCCAGCACGTAGCGGACACCGAGATCGCGGCACACGTCCTGGATCTTCACCGCCTTGCCCTTGTAGGTGAAGGTCGAGTTGCGCGCGATGACCGTCAGCCCGGCGACCTTCGATATCTCGGTGATGATGTCCTCGGTGATACCGTCGGCGAAATACGCCTGCTCGCTGTCACCGCTCATGTTGTCGAACGGCAGGACCGCGATCGACGGCCTGGTGTCGGCCGGCGGCGCCGATATCTCGGCGGCAACGGCGGCGGCGATGCCGGCGGCATCACCGGCCGGGCCGACGCGGCCGGGATGCCACTGCCAGACCCGCAGGGGACGATCGATGTTCTTCAGGTCGCGGGGGCCCAGGTCCTCGAAGGCCAGGTCCGTGCGGTCGCGCACCTGGTCGTGGACGGCATCGGAAATGCACAGCCCGCCCGGCGGCGCGAGGCTTTCCAGACGCGCGGCGACGTTGACCCCGTCGCCATGGATGTCGTCGCCGTCGACCACCACGTCGCCGAGATTGACCCCGCAACGCAGCTCTATACGCCGGTCGGCCGGCAGCGCGGCGTTGTTCTCGGCCAGGCGGGCCTGAATCGCAGCGGCGGCGCGCACGGCGCCGACGGCGCTGGCGAACTCGGCCAGGATGCCGTCGCCCATCAGCTTGACGACGCGGCCGCCGAATTCACCGAAGGCGGGATCGACGACCTCCGTCCGCAAGGCCTTGAACGCGGCGAGGACGGCCTCCTCGTCGGCCCGGACCAGCCGCGCGTAGCCGACGACATCGGCGGCGAAGATGGCGGCGAGACGGCGTTGCATCGGCTCCCTCCCCGGCGTAGCGCGAAGCGTAGAGCCGAAGGGCGACAAAAGCCATCGATTGCAGAGGCCGGAACCCGCCCGCGATTTGACCTGAAACAAACCGCACCGCCCGTTTTTCTGGTTTTGTCGTTACGCGGGCGGCTTTACAGATGGCCGGATCATGCCGAGTGGTCCGGCGGTCGCATTCGAGACAGGTCGACGACAGTGAAAGCCATATCCCGCGTATTCTGGGGCGCCCTGGCGCTCCTCATCGTCCTTTGGACGGCGTTCAACCTCCAGATATTCCAGGCACGGGGCTTCTTCGCCCTGCGCGGCGACATGGTGCAGCTCACCGGCGTTCTCGCCGTTGCCGCCATGAGCTTCGCCATGGTGCTGGCGCTGAGGCCGCGCTGGCCGGAAGCCTGGTTCGGCGGCCTCGACAAGATGTACCGCCTGCACAAGTGGTTCGGCATCGCCGCGCTCGTCCTCGCGGTCATCCACTGGCTCTGGGCCAAGGGGCCGAAATGGGCGGTGGGATACGGCCTGCTGTCGCGGCCGGAACGCGGGCCGCGCCCGGAAATCACCAATCCGCTGGAACAGCTCTTGTCGAGCCAGCGCGGCACGGCGGAGGGCCTCGGCGAATGGGCCTTCTACGCGGCGGTGCTGCTGATCGTCCTGGCGCTCGTTCCGCGATTCCCCTACCGCCAGTTCCACAAGACCCACAAGCTCATCGCGATCGCCTACCTGGTGCTGGTATTCCACTCGGTCGTGCTGGTGCAGTTTTCCCACTGGACCACGCCGATCGGGATCGTGGTGGCGCTGCTTCTGATCCCGGGAACCTATGCGGCGCTGGTCGCGCTGACGGGCCGGATCGGCGCCGGCCGCCAGGTGCACGGCACGATCTGCCTGTTGCGCCGCTATCCCGGCGTGCGCGCGCTGGAATCGGAAATCGCCATGGAACCGGGATGGCCGGGCCACAAGACCGGCCAGTTCGCCTTCGCCACGTCGGACGCGCGCGAAGGCGCGCATCCCTACACCATCGCATCGGCCTGGGATCCGGCCGACCCGCGCATCACTTTCGTCACCAAGGCGCTCGGGGACCACACCAGCCTGCTCGCGGACACGCTCAGCATCGGCCAGCGGGTGAAGGTCGAAGGGCCCTACGGCTGCTTCACCTTCGACGACGACCGGCCGAGGCAGATCTGGGTCGGCGGCGGCATCGGCATCACGCCGTTCATCTCCCGGATGAAGTATCTCGCGCGGGCGGAAACGGACCGCCGTGGCCAGATCGTCGACCTGTTCCACACCACGGCGGACGTGGACGAGGACGCCCTGGCGCGGCTGGCGGAAGACGCCAAGGCCGCCGACGTTCGGCTGCACATCCTGGTGGACGCGCGGCACGGCCGGCTCAGCGGCGCGCGCATTCGCGAGGCCGTGCCGGACTGGCGCGAGGCGAGCATCTGGTTCTGCGGGCCGACGGGCTTCGGCAAGGCGCTGCGCACGGACCTGGCCGCCCACGGCTTCGACGTCGAGGCCCGGTTCCATCAGGAGCTGTTCTCGATGCGCTGACCGGGGACGCGGGTCGGACTGGACTTCGGCGCGGGATTGTCTCTAATCACGGGGTTCCCGAAGAAGAAGCGCCATGGCCGACCTTTCCCAAGACCTGCTCGCCCGTTTCGCGGCACTTGTCGGCGACCGATACGCCGTCACCGACACGCACGAGATCGAGCCCTATCAGCGCGAGCGGCGCGACCTGTATCGCGGGCGCGCGCCGCTGGTGCTGCGGCCCGGCTCGGTCGCGGAGGTCTCGGCGATCCTGACGCTCGCCAGCGAGACCGGCACGGCGATCGTGCCGCAGGGCGGCAATACCGGGCTGGTCGGCGGACAGATCGCGCATGACGGCGAGATCGTGCTGTCGCTGTCGCGGCTGAACGCCATCCGCTCGGTCGATCCGGACAACGACACGATGACGGTCGAGGCCGGCGTCGTGCTCGACGACATCCACAAGGCGGCCGACGCGGCCGACCGGCTGTTCCCCTTAAGCCTCGGCTCGGAGGGCTCCTGCCAGATCGGCGGCAACCTGTCGACGAATGCCGGCGGCACCGCCGTACTGGCCTATGGCAACACCCGCGACCTGGTGCTCGGGCTCGAGGTGGTGCTCGCAGACGGGCGCGTGTGGAACGGGCTCAGGAGCCTTCGCAAGGACAATACCGGCTACGACCTGAAGGACCTGTTCGTCGGCGCCGAAGGCACGCTCGGCGTCGTCACCGCGGCGGTGCTCAAGCTGTTCCCCAAGCCGCGCGAGGTGGCGACCGCGTTCGCCGCCGTCGCCAGCCCCGCCGCCGCGCTGGCGCTGTTCGCCACGGCGCGGGCCAAGGCCGGCACGCAACTGACCGCCTGCGAGATCCTGCCGCGCGTCGGGCTCGACTTCGTGCTGCGCCACGCCGAGGGCTCCCGCGACCCGATGGCCGAGCCCCATCCCTGGTACGTGCTCGTGGAACTGTCCTCGCCGCTGAAGGGCGCGGATGTCGACGCGACGATGCAGGCGATCCTCGAGGACGCCTTCGAGGCCGGCACGGTGCGCGACGCGGCGGTGGCAGCCTCCGTCGCGCAGGCCGAGGCCTTCTGGCAGATCCGGCTGATGCTGTCGGAGGTGCAGCGCAAGGAAGGCGGCTCGATCAAGAACGACGTCTCGGTGCCGGTCGGCAAGGTGCCGGAGATGCTGGAGCGCGGCATCTCCGCCGTGCGCGCGATGATCCCCGGGGTGCGGCCCGTGCCCTTCGGCCATATCGGCGACGGCAACCTGCACTTCAATTTCTCGCAGCCCGAGGACATGGCGCGCGAGGACTTCATGGCGCAATGGGGCGCGGTCACCGACGCGATCGACGACATCGTGCTGGCGCTGAACGGCTCGATCTCGGCGGAACACGGCATAGGCTTCATGAAGCGGGGCCTGATGGAGCACATCAAGGACCCGGTCGAACTGGATCTGATGCGCGCCATCAAGGCGACGCTCGATCCCAAGGGCATTCTCAATCCGGGCAAGGTCGTGTAGAAGCGCCGGCTTCCTTTCCGTCGGGAGGCGACCATGCCCAAGCTCTCCGTCACCGAAATCACCGACGCCGATGTCGACGCCGTGGCCGACCTGTGGGCGCGCTGCGGCCTGACGCGGCCGTGGAACGATCCGCGCGCGGACATCGCCTTCGCCCGCGCGGCGCCGAGTTCGACCATCCTCGTCGGCCGCGCCGACGGGGCCATCGCCGCCAGCGCCATGGTCGGCCACGACGGCCACCGCGGCACCGTCTACTACGTCTGCGTCGATCCGCGGCGCCAGGGCGAAGGGCTCGGCCGCGAGATCATGGCCGCGGCCGAGGACTGGCTGCGCGGCCAGGGCGTGTGGAAGCTCAACCTGATGGTGCGCACCGACAACGCCAGGGTGATCGAATTCTACAAATCGGTCGGCTACGACGTCGAGGAACGGGTCAACATGGCGAAGTGGCTCGATCCCTCGAAGAAACCGGCGTGATATCCGGCCGCCGCGTCAGGAGACCGTCATTTCAGGGCTAGTCCCGGGCATGGCGGCCTGGAAACCGGGCAAGGCGGCGGCGCCTCACAGCAGGTTCATCTGGCCGTCGTCCTTGTCGGCCTTCTTCGTCGGCTTCTTCGGCGCCTGGCGCGTTTCCGCCGGCGGTGTCGTCGCCTCTGCAAGCGGCGTCTGGATGGCCGGATCGTCGTTGGCCACCGAATTGACCCGCGTCGAGATCGGGAAGGCCTCGAAGTAATCCTCCGGCGCCGGCTCGAGGATATCGGCGACATCCTTCGGCGCATTGGCCTCGGCGTCGAGCCAGCGGTCGAAATCGCGCGGCTGCACCACCACCGGCATGCGGTCGTGCAGCGGCATCAGCGTCTTGTTGGCGTCGGTGGTGACGATCGTGGCGGTGTCGAGCTCGCTGCCGTCGGCGCCGAGCCAGGTTTCCCACAGCCCCGCGAAGGCGAAGGGGCCACGGTCGGGCCGGCGGATCAGGTGCGGCACCTTGCGGCCGAGATCGGTCTTCTGCCACTCGTAGAACCCGTCGGCGGGGATCAGGCAGCGGTGATGGCGCATGGCGCCGCGAAAGGCCGGCTTGGTCGCCACCGTGTCGCCGCGCGCGTTGATCAGGGTCGGGAACCCCTTGGGATCCTTCAGCCACGAGGGCAACAGCCCCCAGCGCATCAGCGCGAAGGACCGCTGGCCGTGGACGAGACGGACCACGGCGATCGGCTGGGTCGGCGCGATGTTGTAGCGCGGCGGATAGTTGGGCTGTTCGGGAAAACCGAAAAAGGCCCGTATCTCCTGCGGCGGCAGGGACAGGCTGTAGCGGCCGCACATGCGCTTGCCTCCATGTCGATGCCGCTTTGAAGCACAGTCGACGGGATGGCATCAACGCCCGTGTCGCCGTGCTAATCTTGCAGACGATGACGCATTCGACCGATTCCGACCCCCGCGCCTATCCGAAGACGCCGCTCGTCGCCGTATCGGCCTCGGTGTTTCGCGAGGACAAGGTGCTGCTTGCCCGCCGCAGCCGGGCGCCGCTCGACGGCATCTGGAGCCTGCCCGGCGGGCTGGTCGAGCCGGGCGAGGCCCTCAGCGCGGCCGCCGCGCGCGAGGTTTTCGAGGAAACGGGGGTAAGGGCAGAGATCCTCGGCGTCGCCGATGTGGTCGAGGTGATCCAGCATGACGCGGCCGGCGCGGTGGCGCGGCACTACGTCATCGTGTCGTTTGCCGCGCGCTGGCTCTCCGGCAACGGCGAAACCAGCCCGGAAGCCGCGGAAATCGCCTGGCGGCATCCCGACGACCTGTCCGGGCTGACCCTGACCGACGGCACGCCGGCGGTGGTCGCCAAGGCGGCGGACCTGCTGGCGCGTGGATAGCCGCACGGGGAGAGCCGATTGAGATCGGCGGCGCGGCGGACTAGATATGGTCCATGGAGAAACGGAAGCCCGCCTTCGGCAATGCCGCGCGCGCCGGTGTGATCGCCCTGGCGGCGGCACTGGTGCTGGCGTTCGCGCCCGTATCGGGCCCGGCGACCGCCCAGACTCTGCCGACGGCACCGCCCTACGAAAAGGAAATGCACCGGCTCGCCGAGATCCTCGGCGCCGTGCACTACCTGCGCCAGCTCTGCGACGCCGACGAGGGCCAGACCTGGCGCACGATGATGCAGCAGCTGATCGACGCGGAAAATCCGTCCACGGAGCGGCGCGCCAAGCTGGTCGACAGCTTCAACCGCGGCTATCGCGGCTTCGAGCAGACCTATCACACCTGCACCGAGACCGCCGTCTGGGTGATCAACAACTACATGGCCGAGGGCGCGGAAATCGCCCAGCGCATCGCCACCCGCTACGGGCAGTAGTGGGCTACGGAATGATGTGAGTCAGCAGGACGTCGAGGATCAGCGCGCAGCCGAAGGCGGCGAGCAGGATGCCGGAGACGATGTTGATGCGCCGGAGCGTCTTTTCAGAGATCAGGTGGCGAATGCGGGTGACGAAGGCGGCGAGCCCGGCCCACCACAGCAGCGCGCCGCCGCTGACAGCCAGAACCATCAGTCCCGCCGCCGTATAGTCGCCCTCCGGCAGCAGATCGTTGCCGATCATCCCACCGAAGATGCCGACGAAGCCGAGCAGCGCGCCCGGGTTCGTCACGGTGATCAGGAAGGTCGCCGGCACGATGCGCACGGCGGAATCGCCCATATGCGCGGCGGCGCGCGGCGAGCCGTGTGGCGGCGTCGCGATGATGAACCCGCCGAACACGATCAGGATGAAGCCGCCGACAAGCTTGATGAACTCGCTGTGACTGGTGACCGCATCGGCCGCGGCGCTGATGCCGAAAGCCGCGATCAGCGCCAGAAGCCCGTCGCCCAGCGCCGCGCCGACGCCGGCCAGCACCGCCGGCCAGAAGCCGAAATGCAAGGCGCGGCCGATGCAGATGACGTTGACGGGTCCGACCGGCGCCGAGACGACGATGCCAATCAGGAGTCCGACCGGGATGACCAACAGACTGTTCATATCCCTCGAGACTACCGGCGCGGCCCTAAAAAATCTCTGGTCCTTCGTTCTTAGGGCGTCGGCACCGCCGTCACAACAGGCTCTTTGCCGGCAGGCGCTTTACCGCGATCGGGTGAACGAGATGACTTGCGAACAAGGCGACTTGACCGGGCCGCCCGCTGGGCGATCATGGCGGCATGCATCCCGATCAGACGACAAACCTGGCCACCATGCTGTTCGCTGCCGCGATTGCGGCCGCGCCGGCGGCCGCCACGACAGCGTTCGCGCAGAACAAGGTGAAGACGGAAACGATCCAGGTCGCGCCCGTCGAGGACGGCGCGGCCGAAGACGGCCCCGTGGACGGGGCTAGCGCGCCGGCCGGGGACCCGGGTGACGGAGGCGCGCTGCCCCAGGTCCTCTACGACTGGTCGCTGCTGCCGCCGCCGGTCAGGCGCATGCGCGAGCAGATCATCGAGGCGGCCCAGAGCGGCGACCTCGAGCGCATGCGCGTCGTGCTCGAATCCAACGAACTGCCGCCGATCGTCTCCTTCGGCGGCGAGACCGATCCGATCGAATACTGGAAAGGGGCGGGCGGCGACCCGGAGGGACGCGAGATCCTGGCGATCATGATCGAGATCCTGGAAGCGGGCTTCGTCCGTCTCGACGAGGGCACGCCGCACGAAATGTACGTGTGGCCCTATTTCCAGGCCCTGCCTCTCGACTCGCTGTCGCCGTCGCAGGAAGTGGAGCTCTACAAGCTGATCACTCCGCAGGACCGCCAGGGCATGGAGGAATTCGGCGCCTACATGTTCTACCGGCTCGGCATAGGCCCGGACGGCACCTGGCACTTCTTCGTCGCCGGCGACTGAGCCCGCGCTCCTGCCCGGACGCTGTCCTCGCGGCTCCTGAGATCGGCATGCGATTGCCGGGTCGCGCCCGGCAATGACGTGGACGAACGCGAGGCAACGCACCAGCCGTCGGGCTCTAGACGCATCCCCGTCTCTGCGAATTTCGGTTTCGGACGGGATGTTGAGGCTCGGCTGCAGGCCGCCCCCCAGCGGCGGCGGACAGCGCTTCCCAGACAAGGCGAAAGCGGCACGACGGCGCCAAGCGGCATCGGAAGGCTCCTGTCAGATCCGGTTTATTTTGATGCGGAGCGGATGAATCGGTCGAGCAGGGTAAGGACCGATTGTTTGATCTCCTGCCACTCCGACAGGAATTTGGGAGGGAACAGCGTTTGAATTTGTGCATTGTGTTCTACAAGGAATATTTTGCATGTCCTGTATTCTCCACTCTCGCGGTGTCGGCGGCATGCGATGTAATCGGTGACTTCATCTCCGCTTTTCCGATAGAGCGCGACGTGCTCCGTGGACACCCAGTCTGGCTCGGATGTGTACCGACGCCTCTCGAGTCCGTAGATCGACCCGTCGTCCACCCCCGGATCGTCTTTCGCGTGGAAGAACAACATGAACCCGGACACGTGCCCCGTCTGCCGGCTCGCGCTGACCAGTATCTGCAGGGTGCGATCGTTCAGGCTGCCGCTGAACAGGTCGAGTGTCTCAGGGGTCGCGCCCTCCAGACCTGGATAGGTTGCCCGGATGAGGAAATCCTCCGCATCGGCGTCGCAGCCAACCGGGGGAAAGACGAAATAATTTTCCGGAATCGCATAGCGGACCCCGGCGATGCGGAGGAGAACCAAATCGGTTGAGAGCGCCCCCCTTGGCGGTCGTGGCAGGTACTTTTGCGCCGGAGTGATCTCATCGAGCTTCGAGCAATCGCGTTCGGCCGCGCTGCCGGAAGTTGCCAGTGGCGGGGCAAAGAAAACACCAACCGAGAGACAGATCAGCCACGCTGCGAGAGCAGATAACCGAATACTTCTTGACTGTTTTAGGTGAACTCTCAATTCCGATCGTTCCTCTTCAGTCGTGGTACGAAATATATACTGTGCGCTAATTCGTTCCGCCCGCCCGTAAGATTATCAATGGGACTGCCGCTCTGGCCCATCGTGCTTCCCCCAAATCCGAGCCGTGACAATCAAACGCCCTAACGGAAGCCTGCACTACGCGCGACGCGTGTGCAACCGATAGTTGAGGCGTGCGTGACCCGGTCGCGACGCCTTTACCACCAGGCGGCGAACCGCTTGCCAACCCGGAACGATTGGGCCACGCTTTAAAAAATAGGCGGCTTTATTTCCAAAAGCCCAGCGATATCAACGATTATATGCTTGTGCCTTGCCGCATGGAGATCACGGTATCGGCGCGCGGGGAAGACTTGGTGCCGGCAGGAGGAGCCTGATGAAGATGATCCATCGCCGTTCGCGATTTGCGGCCGCCGCTGCCTGTCTTGGCCTGATAGCCGCCTTTCCCGCATTCGCGCCGCGCGCCGACGCGCAGCGTCTGGAAAGCAGCATGCCGTGGATCATGCCGTTCGATGTCGGACAGCCGCTGCCGACCAGCCCCGCGAAGGCGATCACCAGCCAGCGGCAGGTCTACGATTTCATGTGGGAGAGCTTCGTCGCCATCAACTGGCCGCAGCTGAACGGCGGCAATCGCGCCCAGCCCGACCGGAACGCCACGCTGGCGCACTGGGGCGCCGGCCTGGAATCCGAAGGCCCGGTCGTATGGCAGAGCTATCGAAGGCCGAACGAGGTTTTCGTGAAGCCCAAGCAGTGGCCGATCAAGTGGAACGACATGCCGAGCCTACAGTCGCTCTGCGCGACGCCGGGCATCGGCCAGCCGATGACGGTCAACTCTTTCTCGACGAACTACTCCGACTTCTCCGACGGACTGAACCAGCCGTTCATCCAGGCCAACTACCCGACCGGCCCGGTCACCGACCAGAACGGCAACTACCTGCGCTACGAAGTCGGCATGAACCAGGCCTACTTCACGTATGTCGGCCGCTACCGCTACTACAACGCCAACAAGCAGGTGAAGGCGGTCGCGCGCTACATCAAGTTCGTGGAGAAGCGCGGGAAGGCCCCGGCGCCGTCAAACAAGCGCAAGGCCAAACGCTTCCAGCCGCTGCCGAACGGCACGGAGGCGTATCTGAGGAACCTGCCCGACTATGCCCGCCAGGGGATCGTCGAATGGAAGGCTGCCTGGAAGATCCTGGGCGCGGACGACGTTCCGGAGCGCTTCTACCGCCGCGCGGCGTACTTCCTGAATCCCGACGGCAGCTGCGCGGGGCCCTATGTCGCCGGCCTCGTCGGCCTGCACATCCACCGCGTCACCAAGAACGGCGGGCATATCGGCGCCACCTTCGAACAGGTCGACAACACCAGCCTGCAGCCCGAGTACAGTTCTCACAAGGTGCCCGGCGCGGCCGGGCTTCCCCCGCACGCCTCGCTCAACCCGGGCGGCGAGACCCCGCCGGCCTATCCGAACGGCTACGCTATCTGCGGCCCGCTGGGAATCGGATGCCAGTCGGGCATCGGCGGCAACCTGCCGGCGCCGATCAAGGACGGACAGGCCCTGCCGGGCGCCCCGCAGCTCACCAACGTTGTCCGGGCGGTGCCGATCCCGGCCGAGGTGCAGGACGTGAACGCGAAGTGGCGGTCGCAGCTCAAGGGAAGCGTCTGGTTCTACTACCAGATGATCGGCGCCCAGAACCGCAACATCGACGTGCCCAATCCCGATCTCGGGCCGGGCGTGCGCGGGGCGCAGGTCTCCAACACGACCAACCTAATCAACACCACGCTGGAGTCCTACACCCAGCGGGGCTGGAGCTGCGCGCAGTGCCACCAGAACGCGTTTCCGCTGGGGGTGAGCCAGCCGCTGCCGCCGTTCGGGCAGGCCTGGGACCCGCTCCACACGATCAGCTTCCTCTTGCAGAACGCCCAGACCAACAAGTGAGCGTCGGGAATTGACCGCCGCTCACTCGGGCCCGTCGGCCGGGGCGGACGAGGATCGATGCCATGAACGGCCCTAGCGTCCCTAGCTTCGGGGCAGGGTCTCGAGGAAGCGCACCGGCGCGCCCGTGGCGGGGGCGAGCAGGTCGCCCTCCCACATGACGACGCGGCCGCGCACGATCGTGCCGACCGGCCAGGCCGACACGGTGTGGCCGGCATAGGGGGTCCAGCCGCAGCGCGAGGCGATCCAGTCGTCGGTGATCTCCTGACGGCGACGCATGTCGACGATGGTGAAGTCGGCGTCGTAGCCCGCCGCGATGCGGCCCTTGCAGGCGATCTGGAACAGCCGCGCGGGACCCGCGCTGGTCATGTCAACGAAGCGCTCGATCGACAGGCGGCCGGCATTGACCTGATCGAGCATGATCGGCACCAGCGTCTGCACGCCGGCCATGCCGGAGGGCGAGTCGGGATAGGGTTTGGCCTTCTCTTCCAGCGTGTGCGGGGCGTGGTCGGAGCCGAGAATGTCGGCGGTGCCGTTGGCGAGACCCGCCCACAGCCCGATGCGATGGCGTGAATCGCGGACCGGCGGGTTCATCTGCAGCTTGGTGCCCAGGCTGGCGTAGCTGTCGGCGGTCAGGGTCAGATGGTGCGGCGTGACCTCGACGCTGGCGACGTCCTTGTGGTGGGCGAGGAAGGCCATCTCCTCGGCCGTCGAGATGTGCAGGATATGGATGCGCCGGCCGGCGGCGCGGGCAAGCCGCACCAGCCGCTGCGTGGCCAGCATCGCCGCGGTCTCGTCGCGCCAGACCGGGTGGCTCTCAGGCCTGCCGGGCTCGCGCAGGCCGGCGCGCTCGCGCAGGCGCGGCTCGTCCTCGGCATGGAAGGCGGCGCGTCGGCGGATATGGCGCAGGACGATGTCGATGTCCTCGTCGTCCTCGAGCAGCAGCGTGCCGGTGGAGGAGCCGACGAACACCTTCACGCCGGCGCAGCCGGGCAGCATCTCAAGTTCGCCGAGTTCGCGGGCGTTCTCGCGGGTGCCGCCCATGAAGAAGGCGTGGTCGCAATGCATTCGCCCGCGGGCGCGCTCCAGCTTGTCCTCGAGCGCGGCGGCGCTGACAGTCTGCGGATCGGTGTTGGGCATCTCGAACACGGCGGTGACGCCGCCGAGGACGGCGGCGCGGGAGCCCGATTCCAGGTCTTCCTTGTGCTCGGCGCCCGGCTCGCGGAAATGCACCTGGGTGTCGATGACGCCGGGCAGGATGGTGAGGCCGAAACAGTCGATGGTCTCGTCGGCCGAGGCCGATCCGAGATCGCCGATTTCCATGATGCGGCCGTCGCTGACGCCGATATCGCGCACGCCGACGCCATCATGGTTGACCACGATCCCGCCCTTGAGGATCACATCGAATGTCGCGCCCATGCCTTCCGCCCGGCCCTCCGCCTGCCTGCTTGCCTCGACCACCGTCGAGAAATACCTAATGTCCATGCCGGCCGATTGAAACCGGCGTACACGGTATCAACGCGAAACGGAAAACCAGCGCAAGGGGCAACGTTCACATGTCGGACCATCAGGCGACCGTTCTCGGCGGCCGCAGCGTGATCGCGGTTTCCGGTCCGGAAGCCCGCGATTTCCTGCAGGGCCTCGTCACCAGCGACGTGGAAACCCTGGCCGAGGGGACGGCGCGCAACGCCGCGCTTCTGACGCCGCAGGGCAAGATCCTGTTTGAATTCATGATCTTCCGCGCCGGCGCGGACCAGTTCCTGCTCGACTGCCCCGCCGACAGCGTGGCGGAGCTTGCCAAGCGCCTGACCTTCTACAAGCTGCGGGCGAAGGTCGAGATCGCCGCGCAGCCGGACATGGCGGTGGTGGCGCTGTGGGATAGCGACGCGCAGCCGCACCCCTCCGCCTTCGCCGATCCGCGGCTTGCCGCGCTCGGCTGGCGGGCCCTGCTTCCCGCGTCCGAGGCGCAGACCGTCGCCGGGCAAGGCGGGAGCGCGAGCGAAGCCGACTATCACGCGCGGCGCATCGCGCTCGGTGTCGCCGAACTGGGAGCGGACTACGCGAGCAGCGCCGCGTTCCCGCACGAGGCCAATCTGGATCAGCTCGGCGGCGTCGACTTCAAGAAGGGCTGTTATGTCGGCCAGGAGGTGGTGTCGCGCATGCAGCATCGCGGGACCGCCCGCAGCCGCTTCGTGCCGGTGGCGATTAGCGGCGCCGCGCCGGATGCGGGGCCGACGGTGGAAGCGGGGACGACGGTGGAAGCGGGCGGCAAGGCGGTCGGCACCATGGGCTCTTCGGCCGGCGACACGGGACTGGCGCTGCTGCGGCTCGACCGGATCGGCGATGCGGTCGCGGCCGGCAACGCGATCACGGCCGGCGACGCCACGCTGACGCCGCGCAAGCCCGACTGGGCCGGGTTCGACTGGCCGGCGGGGGACCAAGAGGCCGGTGAGCATCAGGCGGGCGCGCGTCCCGGCGCGACCTCATGACCGACGCAGCGCGCGCGTGGCAGCGCATGTTGTCGGGCCGGCGGCTCGACCTGCTCGACCCCTCCCCCCTCGACGTCGAGATCGCCGACATCGCGCTGGGCCTGGCCCGCGTCGCGCGCTGGAACGGCCAGACGGTCGGCAAGCATGCGTTCTCGGTCGCCGAGCACAGCCTGCTGGTCGAGGACCTGTTCGGGCGGCTCAATGCGACGACCGAGCGGCGCTGGCGGCTGGCGGCGCTGCTGCACGACGCGCCGGAATACGTGATCGGCGACATGATCAGCCCGTTCAAGGCGGTGCTCGGCGACGACTACAAGGCGGTGGAGCACCGCATCCAGGAAGCCGTGCATCTGCGCTTCGGCCTGCCGGCGGTGCTGCCGGCTCCGGTCAAGAAAGCGATCAAGCGCGCCGACATCGCCGCCGCCTTCCTTGAGGCGACACAGCTCGCCGGCTTCTCCCACGCCGAAGCGACGAAGTTCTTCGGCCGGCCGGGCCGGATCGGCGGGGAAAAGCTGGAGACCCTGTTCTCGCTGGAAGCGCGCCCGGTCGCCAAGGCCGAGGCACGGTTCCTGGAGCGGTTCAAGCAGCTTTCGGGCTAGCGTCCCCGGAAGACGGCGGGAATCCGCCACCGGGACCACGCATCGACCTCATACGCTGGATTCTCGGGTCGTCCGGGCCCATATAGGGGGCAAATCGCAACCAGAGTACCGTACCATGCCGGCCATCCACGTCTGTTCCCTCGCCAAGATCGCCAGCGTCGTCGACAAGACGGGCGCGAGCCATCTGGTGACGCTGATCACCGAGGGCACCGAGGTACCGCGGCCGGCCGTGATCGCGCCGGAGCGGCACCTGTTCCTGGCCATGCACGACATCACCGAGGCGATGGAGGGCATGGTGCTGCCGTCGCAGAGGCACGTCGAGGACTATCTGGACTTCGTCGAGGCCTGGGAGCGCGACAGTCCGATGGTGGTGCACTGCTTCGCCGGCATCTCGCGCTCGACGGCGGCCGCCTTCATCGGCGCCTGCGCGCTCAATCCGAAGATGGACGAGGAAGACCTGGCCCTGCAGATCCGCGAGGCCTCTCCGACCGCGACGCCGAACGCCAGGCTGGTGGAGATCGGCGACGCCCTGCTCGGCCGCCAGGGGCGCATGAGCCGGGCCGTGAAACGGATCGGGCGCGGCGACTTCGCCTACGAGGGCGTGCCCTTCGCGCTGCATATCGGCCCGCGCGAGGACTGACCCGCGCGCCCCGTCAGCGCCCGCCGTCAGCGACCCGCCGCCGGCACCTCATCCTCTTCCGGTTCGCGAATTCCCGAGACCGTCGTCAGCAGCGCGTGCAACTGGGCGATATCGCCGCCCAGCTCCTGAGCCACGCGTTTCTGCGCCGCGCGCCAGTGCGGCACGGCGCGCGCGACCGTCTCCTGGCCCTTGTCGGTCAGCGCCACCTGCTTCACCCGCTTGTCCTCTCCTGCCGACACGGAAACATCGCCGCGTTCGACGAGCGGCCTGATCGTGCGCGTGAGCGTGGAAGCGTCCATGCCCAGCGCCTCGGCCATGCCCGACATCGGCAGCGGGCCGGTCGTGGCGATCATCGCGAGCACCGAGAACTGGGTCGCGGTCAGGCCGGCCTTTCCGAGGGCGTCGTCATAGAGCGCGGTGATGCGCCGCGTCGCCTTGCGCAGCCGGAAGAAGGTGCAGTTGAGGTCTGTCATGTGAGGTATGCCATGGCCAGTGCCACTCGATCATAGCCTTGTCGACGAGGATTTTATTGTATATGCATCTATCATCGATGTCCACACTTGGAATTCAGTCCCGAAGGAGCGCGCCAACATGTCGGAAGTCTACAGCCGGATCGCAGCGGTCCCCCGGTTCGACGTGCTGCCGATCGCCGAGGTCAAGGACATGGACGGGCTCACGATGCTGCGCGCGATGCTGGACGGCGACCTGCCGCCACCGCCGATCGGCAAGACGCTCGGCTTCATCCTGACCGAGGTCGACGAAGGGCGCGCGGTGTTCAAGGGCATGCCGTCGTTCGACTACATGAACCCGCTCGGCACGGTGCACGGCGGCTGGGCCGGCACCCTGCTCGATTCCGCCCTCGGCTGCGCGGTGCACACGACGATGAAGCCGGGCGAGGCCTACACGACGGTGGAATTCAAGGTGAACCTGGTCCGGCCGATCATGCCGAATACGGGCGAGGTAACCTGCGAGGGCGTCATCGTCCATCGCGGCGGGCGCATCGCCACGTCCGAGGCGACGCTGAAGGACGCCGGCGGCAAGCTGCTCGCGCACGGCTCGGAGACCTGCATCATCTTCCCGATGAAGACGGGTAAGACGCGTTTAGCCGGAAGCGTCGAGCGTTCCGCCTCAGATTCCCGCTTTCGCGGGAATGAGCGGATCTAGTAAAGCCCCGTCTCTCCCCTTCTCACGTCATTGCCGGGCTTGGCCCGGCATTCTCAGGGCATCGGCCTCGGGAAGACGGCCTCAGGAAGCCGGCACGAGATGCCCGGGTCACGCCCGGGCATGACGGGCGGTTGGCTGGTTTCGCTGCTGGCCGGCTTAGCCGGCGACCGGCTGGGCTGGAGCCGGCTAGCCGGCGGCCGGCTGCGTCGGTGGCTGGCGTCCTCAGCCGATCTTCACCACCACGCGGCCTCGGATCTTGCCGGCGAGGATGTCGGCGGCGGCGGCCTGCACGCCGTCGAGACCGATCGTCGTGGTCATGGCGGCGATCTTGGCGTGGTCGAGGTCGCGGACGAGGCGGTCGTAGGCCTCGACCCGGCGGGCCTTCGGCGCCATCACCGAGTCGACGCCGATCAGGCTGACGCCGCGCAGGATGAAGGGGGCGACGGAGGTCGGCAGGTCCATGCCGCCGGCAAGGCCGCAGGCGGCGACCGAGCCGCCGTACCTGGTCATCGACAGCACGTTGGCGAGCGTCTTGGAGCCGACTGCGTCGACGCCGCCGGCGAAGCGCTCCTTGCTCAGCGGGCGCGGATCGCCGGAGAGCTCGTCGCGCGGAATGATCTCGGAGGCGCCGAGACCCTTCAGATACTCGGCTTCCTGGGGGCGGCCGGTCGAGGCGACGACCTCGTAGCCGAGCTTCGACAGGATCGAAACCGCCACCGAGCCGACGCCGCCGGCCGCGCCTGTCACCACGATCGGGCCCTTGTCGGGCGTCACGCCCTGGCGTTCCAACGCCAGGACGCAGAGCATGGCGGTGTAGCCGGCCGTGCCGATCGCCATCGCCTCGGCGCCGCTCATGCCGTCGGGCCGATGGATCAGCCAGTCGCCCTTCACCCGGGCCTTGCCGGCAAAGCCGCCATAATGGGTCTCGCCGACGCCCCAGCCGTTGAGAACGACCTTGTCGCCGGGCTTGAAGTCGGGATTTTCCGAGGAGTCCACCGTGCCGGCGAAGTCGATGCCGGGGATCATCGGCCAGCGGCGCACCACCGGCGCCTTGCCGGTGACGGCGAGGCCGTCCTTGTAGTTGACGGTCGAGTGATCGACCGCGACGACGACGTCGCCGTCCATCAGGTCGTCGAGCCCGAGCTCGACCTGATCAACCTTCTGCCCCTTCTCGCCTTCCTTGGAAACGAGGATCGCCGGAAACCGGTCTGACATATCGGAAATTCCCTACTGACCTGCCGTTGATGCAGCCCTAGTAGCGCGTCGGGGCGCGGCGGGGCAAGGGCGAGCCGTCATTCGGCCGGCTGTAGGCGGGCCACCGGGACCTCGCGAATCGGGTAGTGCACCAGCGCGGCGGCGAGTCCGGCGACAATGGCGAGCCACCAGAAGACGTCGTAGCTGCCGTAGACCTCGTAGAAGACGCCGCCGAGCCAGATCCCCAGGAACGAGCCGACCTGATGGGACAGGAAGACGATGCCGAACAGCGTGCCCATGTATTTGGGCCCGAACATCGTGGCGACGAGGCCCGAGGTGGGCGGCACGGTGGAGAGCCACAGCACGCCGATGACGGCGGAGAAGACCAGCACGCTCGCCGGGCTGACGGGTATCAGGATGAAGGCGGCGATGGCCAGCGCGCGCAGCACGTAGATCCAGCACAGGATCGAGCGCTTGTTGATGCGGCCGCCCATGACGCCGGCCGAATAGGCGCCGATGACGTTGAAGAGGCCGACCACCGCAAGCGACCAGCCGCCCCAGCTCGGGTCGAGCCCCATGTCGTTCAGGTAGGCGGGCAGATGCACGGTGATGAAGGCCACCTGGAAGCCGCAGACCAGGAAGCCGATGGTCAGCAGGACGTAGCTGCGGTGGCCGAAGGCTTCCGACAGCGCGGCCTTGAAGGTCTGCTCGGACACCTCCGCCTTGTGGCCGCCGGCAGGCGCGCGCAGGCCGATCGCCAGGAACGGCACGACCAGCATGATGACGGAGAAGGCGTAGAGCGCCTGCTGCCAGCCGTAGAAGGCGATGAAGGCCTGGCCGAGCGGCGCGAAGACGAACTGGCCGGCCGACCCCGCCGCCATGCCGATGCCGAAGGCCCAGGACCGGCTTTCGGCCGGAACCAGCTTGCCGAAGGCGGAGATGACCAGCGCGAAGGCCGAGCCGGAAATGCCCAGGCCGATCAGGACACCGGCGGCCAGATTGAGCATCAGCGGCGTCTCGGCATGCGCGGTCAAGGCCAGACCGGCCGCATAGAGCAGCGCCCCGGCCACCATGACGCGCGCCTCGCCCCAACGGTCGGCAATGGCGCCGAACAGCGGCTGACCGAGGCCCCAGACCATGTTCTGCACGGCAAGCGCCAGGGCGAAGACCTCGCGGCTCCAGCCGCGCGTCTCGGACAAGGGCGCCAGGAACAGGCCCATCGCGGAGCGCGGCCCGAAGGCGAGCATCGAGATCAGGCCGCCACAGACGATGACGACCGCGAGACCGACCCAGCCGGACTTCGCTTCGGATTGCGCGGAAAATCGACTCACGATGCAGCCTCGCCCCTACCGCGGCCGCATGGCGGTCACGGACTTGTCCCCGGATTTCGGTTTTTCGAAAATAGCCAGCTTCCAATGACGCGCCCAATGCATTTTTATCATGGCACCCATCGAATCCGCTGATGACTAGTTGTATCTGCAATATAGTCGGCGGACTGCATACGAAAGGACTGGCCGATGACAGCGGAAAGCGAAACCGCGCTGGGTCTGGCGCTGGCGGACGCGCGCCTGGAGGGGCAGCCGATCGATCCGGGCGCCGTGGCGGCGGCCGGCAACTGGCCGCCGGCGGACGCCGAGACCGCAGAGCGCATCGGCGAGATCGCGACGCAGGCGATGGGCGAGCCGGTCGCCGGCTGGAAGATCGGCGCGACCAGCCCGGAGGCGCAGACGATCATGGGCTGCGACGGGCCGTTCCTCGGGCCGCTGTTCGCCCCGCGCATCCACGCCGACGGCGCGACGATCCCCTACGCGCCCGGCACGCTCGGCGTCGAATGCGAGTTCGCCTTCCGGATCGGCACGAAACAGCCCGCGGGCAAGGCCGACTACGACGCGACCTCCGTTGCCGCCCTCGTCATGTCGTGCCATCCCGCGCTGGAGATCGTCGGCCGGCGCACGCGCGGCGACGCGTTTCCGGGGGTTACCGAGGCGATCGCCGATTTCGCCCTCAATGTCGCCTTCGTGCACGGACCGGCGATCATGGACTGGCAGGACGCCGATCTCGCCGCGGCCGAGGTCCGCGGGCACGTCGACGGCCAGCAGACCAACGCCGGGCACGGGCGCAACGTCCTCGGCCATCCGCTGAAAGCGCTCGCCTGGTTGGCCAACGCGCTGGCGCTGCGCGGGAATGGCTTGAGGCCCGGCGACTGGGTGTCCACGGGCACCTGCCTGGGCGTCGTGCCGGCGGCGGCCGGGACCACGGTTTCGGGCGACTACGGACCGCTCGGGCGGGTCGCGGTCACGTTCGAGCCGTAAGCGCGGGGCGAACGCCGGCGCGCCATCGTATGGTCTGTGCGCCGCCGGCGGGCGACGACAACCGGGGCATGGATATCGCCTTTTTTCGCCCTTGGGTCGTGCCGCGAAACACGTTTATAGTCAAACCCATGCAAGAAAATCTCTCGAAATCAATGCCTTCACAATCCATGCCGTCCCTCGCCTACACGCCTGAGATCGCCCGCGAGACCGCCGCGCTCTACGAGCGTGTCGCCACCGTGATCCCGCCGATCGAGTGGCCCTTCCACGCGCCCTATATCAAGGCGATCAACGACCTGAAGCGCGAGCGCGGGGCGGTGATCCTGGCGCACAACTACATGACGCCGGAAATCTTCCATTGCGTCGCCGATGTCGCCGGCGACTCGCTGCAGCTCGCCATCGAGGCGACGAAGGCCGACGCCGACATCATCGTCCAGTGCGGCGTGCACTTCATGGCCGAGACGTCGAAGCTGCTCAATCCCGAGAAGACGGTGCTGATCCCCGACCTGCGCGCCGGCTGCTCGCTCGCCTCCTCGATCACCGGCGCGGACGTGCGCGCTCTGCGCGAGACCTATCCGGGCGTACCGGTCGTCGCCTATGTCAACACGTCGGCGGACGTGAAGGCGGAGATCGACATCTGCTGCACCTCCTCGAACGCGGTCGCGGTGGTGGAGTCGCTGGGCGCGGACCGCGTGATCTTCCTGCCCGACGAATATCTGGCGGCCTATGTGCGCTCGCAGACGGACGTCGAGATCATCACCTGGAAGGGCCATTGCGAGGTGCACGAGCGCTTCACCGGCGCGGAGCTGAAGGCCTATCGCGACGCCGATCCGGCGATCCGCATCATCGCCCATCCCGAATGCCCGCCGGACGTGCTGGCGGAGGCCGATTTCACCGGCTCGACGGCGAAGCTCATCGACTGGGTGAAGTCCGAGCGCCCGGACAAGGTGATGATGGTCACCGAATGCTCGATGGCCGACAACGTCGCCGCGGAGACGCCGGGCGTCACCTTCGTGCGGCCCTGCAACCTCTGTCCACACATGAAGCGGATCACGTTGCCGAAGATTCTCGACTCGCTCGTCAACATGCGCGAGGAAGTGACGATCGATCCGGAGATCGCGACGCGCGCGCGGGCGTCGGTGCAGCGGATGATCGATCTGAAGACATGACGGCCGGACGTTGAAGGACGGCCTGACGTTGAAGACGGCGGATGGTCGTTCCTCCGGAATAGAAGGTCGCGCGGTGTGGGGCGGATCACGATGCCAGCCGACATGAGCGACAGCGGCATTGCCGTCACTGACGATGTCGTCATCGTCGGCGGGGGGCTCGCCGGGCTGTTCTGCGCGCTGAAGATGGCGCCACGGCCGGTGACGCTGATCACCGGCGCGCGGCTCGGCGAAGGCGCGGCGTCGGCCTGGGCGCAGGGCGGTATCGCCGCCGCCGTCGGCCCCGGAGACACGCCCGACAAACACGCCGAAGACACCATCGCCGCCGGCGACGGCATCGTCGACGCCCGCATCGCCCGGCTGATGACCGGTGCCGGGCCGGAGCGGATCCACGACCTCATCGACTACGGCGTGCCCTTCGACCGCGGCAACGCGGGCAATCCGATCCTGTCGCGGGAGGCCGCCCACGGCGAGCGGCGCATCGTGCGCGTGCGCGGCGACCTCGCCGGCCAGGAAATGATGGCCGCCCTCATCCGGGCCGTGCGCGAGACGCCGTCGATCCGGGTGATCGAGAACTATTCGGTGGAAGACCTGACCAGGGACGGTGGCCGCGTTGCCGGCCTGATCGCGATCGCCACGGACGCGGACGCGGGACCGCCGGAAATACGCCTCGCCGCCCGCGCCGTGGTGCTGGCGACCGGCGGCGTCGGGGCGCTTTACGCGGTGACGACCAACCCGCTGCAGGCGCGCGGCCAGGGCGTTGCGATCGCCGCGCGCGCGGGCGCGCTGATCGCCGATACCGAGTTCGTGCAGTTCCATCCAACCGCGATGGATGTCGGCCAGGATCCGGCACCGCTGGCGACCGAGGCGCTGCGCGGAGAAGGCGCGAGCTTGATCAACGCGGCCGGCGCGCGGTTCCTGGCCGACCTCCACCCCGATGCCGAACTCGCCCCGCGCGACATCGTCGCCCGCGCCGTGTTCGCGGAGATACAGGCGGGGCGCGGCGCCTTCCTCGATTGCCGCCGCGCAATCGGCGAGCGGTTCGAAGACGCGTTCCCGAACGTCTACAAGGCCTGCGCGGCGGCGGGCATCGATCCGGCGAGCGCGCCGATCCCGATCGCCCCGGCGGCGCACTACCACATGGGCGGGGTCCTGACCGACGCCAACGGGCGCACCAGCATCGACGGGCTGTGGGCCTGCGGCGAGGCCGCCTCGACCGGGGCACACGGAGCCAACCGGCTCGCCTCCAACTCGCTGCTGGAGGCCGTCGTCTTCGCGGCACGGGTGGCCGAGGACATCCGCGCCATCTATCCCGCGCCGCAGCCGATGCCGCCGCCCGAGGTCGTCTCCGACGCGGAGGGACCGGGGCTGTTCCTGGAGAGCGCCGCGATCGCGCGGCTGCGCCGGAGGATGAGCGACGATGTCGGCGTCGTGCGCGATCACGATGGCCTGGTGGCGGCGCTCGGCGACATCGCCGACCTGGAGCGGCAGGGCGGCCCGTCCTACGGCTTCCGCAACATGATCACCACGGCGCGGCTGATCGCCGGGGCCGCCTTGTTGCGCACCGAAAGCCGCGGCGCGCATTTCCGCTCCGATTTCCCCGAGGCCGATCCGGCCCAGGCGAAACGCAGCATCTTCACCCTGCGTTCCGTCGAGACGGTCGCGCGCACCGCGGTTCCAGCCAGCGAGAGCACCTATGCCTGAAGACATTTCCCCGCGAAGCGAGGCTGGCCCCGACGCGCCGCCGCGCGGCCTCGTCGTCGAGGCGGTTTCCCGCGCGCTCGCCGAGGATTTCGGCCTTGCCGGCGACATCACCTCAGCGGCGACGATTGCCGCCGACGCCACTGCCCGGGGCACGATCGGCGCGCGCAAGCCGGGCACCATCGCCGGCCTCGACATCGCCCGCGAAGCCTTCGCCCAGGCGAACCCGCTGATCGCCTTCACCGCGCTCGTCGCCGACGGCGACCGGGTGGAGGCCGGGACGCCGGTCGCGGCGATAGACGGGCCGGCGCGCGCCGTCCTGTCGGGCGAGCGGGTGGCACTCAACTTCCTGTGCCACCTCAGCGGCATCGCGACCCTGACCCGCCGCTTCGTCGATGCGGTCGACGGCACCAACGCGCAGATCGTCTGCACCCGCAAGACCATGCCGGGCCTGCGCGCGCTGCAGAAATACGCGGTCAGATGCGGCGGCGGACGCAATCACCGGTTCGGCCTGTTCGACGCGGTGCTGATCAAGGACAACCATGTCGTCGCCGCCGGCGGCATTGGCAAGGCGGTGGCGGCGGCGCGCGCCCATGCCGGCCACATGGTGCGCATCGAGGTGGAGGTGACGAGCCTGGCCGAACTGGACGAAGCCCTGTCGGCCGGCGCCGACATCATCATGCTCGACAACATGGACGCCGCGACCATGCGCGAGGCCGTCGCCCGTTCGGCGGGCAAGGCGATCACCGAGGCGTCCGGCCGGGTCGACCTCGACAGCGTGCGCGCCATCGCCGAGACCGGCGTCGACCTCATATCCGTCGGCGCCCTGACCCACTCCGCTCCCGTCCTCGACCTGGGCCTCGATTTCGAATAGACTAGATTATAGACCAGTTAGAAATTCCGATCATGCGAGGCTGCCATGGCGGAAGTCAGCGCGTTCGATGCCAAGACGCATTTCTCCCAGCTTCTCGCGCGGGCGCGCGGCGGGGAGGAAATCACCATTACCCATCGGGGGAAACCGGTCGCGCGGCTGGTTCCGATCCGTGACGAGGCCGCCGTCGCGATGGCGCACGTCGCGGCCGATAGACTTCGAGAAATCGCCGCGCGTATCCCCGGACCGCGGATCACACCCGAGGAAATCAAGTCCTGGATCGACGAGGGCCGCCGGTGAGTGCCGGCCCGTTCGTCCTCGATGCCTCGGTGACGCTTGCCTGGGTTCTGGACGAAAACCTCGATCCGGCCTCCGCCCGTGCCCTGACCGACGTCGCGACCCGTGGCGCGGTGGTGCCGGTGCTGTGGCGCCACGAAGTCGCCAACGGGCTGCTGATGGTGGAGCGCCGGAACCGCATCGATTCCGCTACCCGCGCAGCCGCGCTTACGGCTCTCGCCGACTTGCCGATCGAGATTGATGGAGAAAGCGCGTATTGCGCCTGGCGCAATACCATTGCGCTTGCCGCCGAGTGCGGCCTCACCGTCTATGACGCTGCCTATCTCGACCTGGCGCTGCGTCGGAAGTGTGCCCTAGCGAGCCTCGACAAGGCCCTCCGCCAGGCCGCCGGTAAGGCTGGGGTAAATCTGATCTGACCCCTGAGACGCGAAGAAGGACGCTCCCATGACCGCTCCCACGACCCTGCTCGCCCTCGCCGGCGCCAATCTCACCCCCGCCCCGCTGTCGCAGGCGGCCCTCGTCATCGTCGACGCCCAGAACGAGTATCTCGACGGCACGCTGGCCCTGCCCGGCATCCAGCCGGCGCTCGACGAGATCGGCACGCTCCTGGAACGGACGCGCGCGGCGGGTCGGCCGGTCATCCACGTGCGCCATCTCGGACGGCCCGGCGGCCTGTTCGACGCGGAGGGCCGCGCCGGCCAGATCGTCGACCTGCTGACGCCGCTTTCGGGCGAGACAATCATCGGCAAGAGCCTGCCGAATTCCTTCGCCGGGACGGACCTCAAGGAGACGATCGACGCGCTTGGCGTCAAGCAGCTCGTGGTGGCCGGGTTCATGACGCATATGTGCGTCAGCGCCACGGTGCGCGCGGCGGTCGATCACGGCCTGTTCTCGACGGTGGTCGCCTCGGCCTGCGCCACCCGCGACCTGCCCTCGGCGACGGGCGCGGCGCCGGTGTCGGCGAAGACGGTGCATGATGCGACGCTGGCCGCGCTTGCCGACCGGTTCGCTGTGGTGGCGGCGAAGGCGAGCGACGTTCCCGACTAGGGGCGGCGATGCCGCCTGCCCCGACGGTCTGGTGCGATACCACGTGCCCGGTCTGCTACGGCGGCATAGAACTGTAGAACGATCTGCCCGCCCGGCTCGCAGGATACCGGCCCTGGCCGTCCTTCGAGACGCGCCCCTGGCGCTCCTCAGGATAAGGCTTCCAATCCCGGCTGGCTCTCCCGATCCCCGGTCCTCATGGTGAGGTGGGCGCGACAGCGCCCGTCCCGAACCGTGGCCGCAGTACGGGCCTCAGCGCTGGCCGGGGCGGAGCTGATAGAAGATGTGGGTGCCGACCCGCTCGACCTTCTTGAGATAGCGGCTCCAGCGCGGGCGCACATAGGTGGCGTGATAGTGCGTCGCCTCGCCGATGCCCTCGTCGAAATAGTCGCCGACGAGCGCATCCTCGGCGACCTTGACGGCTTTCGACCAGGAGCCCTTGTCGTCTATGCGCTCGGGCCGGCCGTCGCAGGCGAAGGAGAACTGGCAGCGATTGCGCCAGGACTGGTTCTGGAACACCACGCCGCAGACGGTGCTGGGATAGCGGCTGTCGAGCACGCGGTTGAGAACCACCTGGGCGACGGCGCGCTGGCCGTCCTCGGATTCACCGCGGGCCTCGAAATAGACGGCGGTCGCCAGGCAATGGCGGTCGCGCTCGAAATCGTCGATCTCGATGCGGCCGCGCCAGACCTCCTCGAGCGGAGAGGCGAGCAGCGGCTGGAAGGCGATGACGTGGTTCAGGCCGATCTGCGGATCGAGCGAGGCGACCATGACCGGCTTGCCGTTCTTCGGCGGATCGACCTTCAGGAACGACTGGATCATCGGCTTGTCGGCCGGTTCCGGCGGTTCGATGACGTAGCGGGGGATGCGGACCATGCCGCCGGCATCGGGATCGACCTTGAAACGCTCGCCGAAGCCGGCGCGGCTCATCATCAGGTCGCCCTTGGTCTCGCGCACCACTTCCGGATAGCTCGGGGTTTCCTGCCCGGAATCGCCGATGGAACCGGTTACGACCGGATCGCCATCCTTGGACTGACGCGCCACGACGATCGTCTCGGAGGGAACGCCGAGGCTCGACAGGCTGATACCGATGGGCTTGTCGAAATCCGCGTCCTGGTCGCGCAAAGGCAGGGCGACCTTGGCGGCATGGACGGAACCGTAGGGCTGCGCGACGAGCGTCGCCATCCAGCGCGGCGACGAGGCGGCCTCGATATCGACGACGGCGGCCGCGTCCTGATAGGCCGCCTGCACCGTCGACGCCAGAAATCCACCCAATGCCAGGAGGTAAGGAGCGAAGCTCCGAACGCGGTGTCCCCCCGAAAGCGCTGCGATACGCCGCACTACGCCTGCTCCGTCGTTAGTCGAACGCGTCCCGTATCCGAGAACGCGGGATAGCCGCGATCTTCAGATCCTGCTGACCAATACGGAGACCCCTCCGTCCCCGACGAAGGAGGAATTTGAACCGAAAGTCTTTATGTTCGCTTAACCTTGAAATCGAGCGGGACCGGGGCTTTCGCCCCTCCCGCGCGACAGCCGGTCTGGGCGTGGACTACTTGTCCCGCTCGATCTCCGCGCCGAGCGCGGCCTGCGCGGCGGCGAGGCGGGCGATCGGCACCCGATAGGGAGAACACGACACGTAGTCGAGCCCGACCTGCTCGCAGAAGCCGATCGAGGCGGGATCGCCGCCATGCTCGCCGCAGATGCCGAGCTTGATGCCGGCCCGGGTGGAGCGGCCACGCTCGGCGGCGATCTGGACCAATTCGCCGACACCGTCCTGATCGAGCGTCACGAAGGGATCGGCGGGCAGCAAGCCCTTCTCCACGTATTCGGCCAGGAAACGGGCCGAATCGTCGCGGCTGATGCCGAACGTCGTCTGGGTCAGGTCGTTGGTGCCGAACGAGAAGAATTCCGCGGTCTCGGCGATCTCGGCGGCACGCAGCGCGGCGCGCGGCAGCTCGATCATGGTGCCGATCTGATATTCGACCGCCACGCCCTTCTCGCGATTCACCGCCTCGGCGACGGCGACGATCCGATCCTTCAGCATGTCGAGTTCGGCGCTGGTGGCGATCAGCGGGATCATCACCTCGGGCGTCACCGGGCTGCCGGTCTTCGTGGCCGCTTCGGCGGCGGCCTCGAAAATGGCGCGTGCCTGCATCTCGTAGATCTCGGGATAGGTGATGCCGAGCCGGCAGCCGCGATGACCGAGCATCGGGTTGAACTCGTGCAGCTCCTGCACCCGGCGGCGCAGCTTCTCGATATCGGCGCCGATGGTCCCAGCGACCTCGGCGAGCTCGTCGTCCTCGTGCGGCAGGAACTCGTGCAGCGGCGGATCGAGCAGACGGATCGTGACCGGCAGGCCGGCCATGATCTCGAACAGGTCGGCGAAGTCCTGCCGCTGCATCGGCAGGATCTTGGCGAGCGCGGCCCGGCGGCCGGCTTCATCGTCGGCGAGGATCATCTCGCGCACCGCGATGATGCGGCCTTCCTCGAAGAACATGTGCTCGGTGCGGCACAACCCGATGCCCTCGGCACCGAACTCGCGCGCGGTGCGGGCGTCGGCCGGCGTCTCGGCATTGGTGCGCACCTTCATGCGCCGTGCCGCGTCCGCCCAGGTCATCAGGCTCGCGAACTCGCCGGACAGCTCGGGCTGCAGCATCGCCACCTTGCCGAGCAGAACCTCGCCCTTGGTGCCGTCAATGGTGATGACGTCGCCGCGCTTCAGCGTCGTGCCGCCGGCCGTCATGGTGCCGGCGGCGTAATCGACGCGCAGCGTGCCGGCGCCGGAGACGCAGGGCTTGCCCATGCCGCGGGCGACCACTGCCGCGTGGCTGGTCATGCCGCCGCGCGTCGTCAGGATGCCCTCGGCGGCGTGCATGCCGTGAATGTCCTCGGGGCTGGTCTCGACGCGCACCAGGATGACGGCCCGGCCCTCGTTCTTGAGCGTCTCGGCCTCGTCGGCATCGAACACGATCTCACCCTGTGCGGCGCCCGGCGAGGCCGGCAGGCCGCGGGCGATCGCCTGGCGCTCGGCCTTCGGATCGATGGTGGGATGCAGGAGCTGGTCGAGAGAGACGGGATCGACGCGCTGGACCGCCTCTTCCTTCGTCAGCAGGCCTTCCTCGGCCAATTCAACGGCGATGCGCAATGCGGCCTTGGCGGTCCGCTTGCCGGAGCGCGTCTGCAGCATCCACAGCTTGTCCTGCTCGACCGTGAACTCGACGTCCTGCATGTCGCGGTAGTGCTTCTCCAGGACGTCGCAGATGCGCACGAACTCGGAGAAGGCCCTGGGCATCACGCTTTCGAGCGAGGGCTTGTCGGAGCCGGAGGCGAGCCGCGCCTTCTCGGTCAGATCCTGCGGCGTGCGGATGCCGGCGACCACGTCCTCGCCCTGGGCGTTGACCAGGAACTCGCCGTAGAGCTCGTTCTCGCCGGTCGAGGGATTGCGGGTGAAGGCGACGCCGGTGGCGGAGCTCTCGCCCATGTTGCCGAACACCATCGCCTGGATGTTGACGGCGGTGCCCCAGCTCTCCGGGATCGAATGCAGGCGACGGTAGGTGATGGCGCGCTGGTTCATCCAGGAGGAAAACACCGCGCCGATAGCGCCCCAAAGCTGCATTTCCGGGCTCTGCGGGAACGGAATTCCGGTGTGTTCCTCGACCAGGGCCTTGAAGCGCGCGACGATCTCCTGCCAGTCCTCGGCGGACAGGTCGGTGTCGAGGTCGTGGCCGTTGCTTTCCTTGAAGACCTCGAGGATATCCTCGAAATTGTGGTGATCGATGCCGAGCACGACGTTGGAATACATCTGGATGAAACGGCGGTACGAATCGTAGGCGAAGCGCCGGTCGCCGGCGCGCGTCGCAACCGCCTCGACGGTGTCGTCGTTGAGGCCGAGATTGAGGACGGTGTCCATCATGCCGGGCATCGAGGCGCGCGCACCGGAGCGCACCGAAACCAGCAGCGGATCTCCGGCATCGCCGAACTGGCGTCCGACGATGCAACCGATATGCTGCAGCGCGGCGGCGACCTGATCGGCCAGATCATCGGGAAAGGCCTGCCCGTTGGCGTAGTACCAGGTGCAGACTTCGGTGGTGATCGTGAAGCCAGGTGGGACGGGCAGTCCGAGACTCGACATCTCGGCCAGGTTCGCGCCCTTGCCGCCGAGCAGCTCCCGCATTTCCGCCGCCCCTTCGGCCTTGCCGTCGCCGAAGGTGTAGACCCATTTCGTCATTCTACAGCATCCCCGCATTCCGACCGGTCGCTTCCGGCGCCCTTCCCATCGCGCAATTCCGCTCATGTTTCAATGTTGCGACGGAAGTTTGATTGTCGCGCGTGCGAAATTCCCAGGGATTCCGGTGCGATTTCGCGTAAACCGCTTGTTAACCATAGGAGCGCAGAGTGTCATTTGGCGCACAGAATGCGCTTCCAGAATCGGCCCGTTGCGATCGGCAAGCCGGGAATCCCGACCGGACGGGCGGGAGATGACCCATGAAAACGCTCTTGGCGACGCTGGCGCTCTCCGCAGGGCTTGCGGCCGGCGCGCAGGCATCTGACGTCTTCGACGCTTCGCCGGCCCTGCGCTTCTGCGCGGCGGGGATGATCGGCGGGTTCGGCAACGGGCTCGACGAGCGCGCCTGCGCGAAATATTTCGACCTGCCGTCCAACTACCACTTCGCCTGCGCCCGCGGCGTCGTGCGCGGGTTCAAGACGGCGGTCGACCGGGCGGCCTGCGTGTCGTTCTTCGAAGGCCAGGTCGCCGCCGCCAGGACAGCCTACGTCAAGCCGGCAGGCCGATAGACCGCCGGCACTCCGGCCCCTCGCCTCAGGACACGAGCCCGAGGATGCCGATCGCGATCAGGTAGATCGCCACGACGTAGTTCAGGAGGCGCGGCATGACGAGAACCAGGACGCCCGCGATCAGGGCGATGAGCGGTTCCGGATTGGCGATACTGATTTCCATGGGACTGGTCTCCGGCGGGTAGGCGACGAATCACGTCTGACACCGCGATCGTATACGCCGCCCGGCGACGCCCGGTCATCCGTGGCGGGCGGGCCTGTGGATAGAAAACGGCCTCCCCACAGCCCGGCAGACCGGCGTTCCATCCCCCGGAGAATCGGCTGTAATGCGCCGCCCGCCAGACACCGTAGAAGGCGGAGACAATCAAAACAAAATTCGCGAGGGGGGAAATCTCATGTCCATCACACCGGCCTGGTTCTTCCGGGCATCCGTGATCTATGCGCTGATCGCTATGGCGCTCGGCATCCACATGGCCGCGTCGGGCAACCACGAACAGTTGCCGACGCACGCGCACATCAATCTCGTCGGCTGGGTGACGATCTTCCTTTACGGCGCGTTCCTGAAGATGCATCCCGCCAGCAACGGGCGACTGTCTACGCTCCTGTGGCTCCTCGCCAACGCCGGCGTCATCCTCATGGCGATCGGCATCTACATCGTCTACGCCGGCAATCCGGAAAGCGGCGAGCCCTTCGCCATCGCCGGCTCGATCCTCACCATCCTGGCGATGGCGGTCTTCGCGGTGATCGTCTACCGGGCGCGGGACTGAGCGCGTCGATAAACGAGGGTCTCCCGATCTCCCGCTCGCTCCGGTTATCGAGGGGACGGGCGGAGAGAGGGGTGTCTCAGCCGGCGATCCTGGAGAAGTCCGCCACGCGGTCCATCGCGGCGCGGATCTGCGACAGCAGGCGCAGACGGTTTGCGCGCAGGGCCGGATCGTCGGCGTTGACCGTCACCTCGTCGAAGAAGACGTCGACGGGGCCGCGCAGCTTCGCCAAGGCACGCATCGCGCCGGCGAAATCCTCGCGACGCAGCGCCTTCTCCGCCTCGCTGGCGACCTCGTCTATGCGCTGGAACAGCGTCCGCTCCTCGTCCTGGGTAAAGGCCTTGGCATCGGCGTAGCCGGCGTGCGAGCGGCCGTCCTTCTTTTCCTCGATGCGCAGGATGTTGGAGGCGCGACGATAGGCCGTGAGCAGGCTCGCGCCGTCCTCGGTGTCGAGGAAGGAGCCGAGCGCCTCGACGCGGCGCACGATCATCAGCAGGTCGTCCTGGACGAGATGGCCGCCCGCCGCATCGGAGCCTGTCTCCGACGAGCCCCCTGAAGCGCCCCTGGCCTGCTCTCCCAACGCGAAAACGGCATCGACCAGATCGTGCCGGGCGCCGTCCTCGCGCAACTGCACCTTCAGGCGGTCGGCGAAGAAGGCGAGGAGATCGTCGGCGATGCCGGGCAGCTTTTCCAGATCCGGCTGATGGACGCGATAGATTTCCGCGGCGATCCCGTCGTGCACGTCCGGGCTCAGATTGAGCCCGCGCGTCGCGATCACCTCGTCAATGGCCTGGGCCAGCGCGTTGTCGGACGAGCGCTCGGATTCGATGCGGAAGGCCAGCATCGCGGCGATGGAGCGCAGATGCAGGCGCAGCTCGTTGGTCAGGACGATACGGATCACGCCGAGCGCGGCGCGGCGCAGCGCATAGGGGTCCTTGGAGCCGGTCGGCTTCTCGTCGATCGCCCAGAAGCCGGTCAGGATGTCGAGCCGGTCGGCCAGCGCCACCGCGACCGAGACGGGCGCGGTCGGCACCGCGTCGCCGGCGCCGGCGGGCTTGTAGTGGTCGCGGATCGCGTCGGCGACGGCCTCGTCCTCGCGCTGGTCGAGGGCGTAGTAGCGGCCCATGACGCCCTGCAGTTCGGGGAACTCCCCGACCATTTCGGTGACCAGATCGGCCTTGGCGAGGCGGGCGGCCCGCTCAGCCTCGTCCTGGTTGGCGCCGATCAGCGGCGCGAGCTCCCTGGCCAGCCGGGCGATCCGGTCGACGCGCTCGGCCTGGGTGCCGAGCTTCTCGTGGAAGACGATGTCGCGCAGCTTCTCGGCGTGGACGTCGAGCTTGGTTTTGCGGTCGGTGTCGAAGAAGAAACGGGCGTCGGACAGGCGCGCGGCGATGACGCGGCCGTTGCCGGCGACGATCTTCTCGCCGCCATCCTCGGCCGCCAGGTTGGAGACCAGCAGGTAGTTCGGAGCCAGCGCCCCGGTCTTCGGGTCGCGCACGACGAAGCACTTCTGATTGGCGCGGATCGTCAGGCGCACCACTTCCGGCGGGATCTTCAGGAAGTCCGGATCGAAGGCGCCCATCAGCACGACCGGCCACTCGACGAGGCCGGCGACCTCCTCGACCAGCCCTTCGTCCTCGACCACCTCCAGCCCCTGCGCGAAGGCAAGGGTGCGGGCGTCGGTGCGGATGATCTCGCGGCGGCGCTCGGGGTCGAGGACGACGAAGGCCTTCTCCAGCTTCTCGACATAATCGTCGAAGCGGCGCACCTCGAAGGTATCCGGCGCCATGAAGCGATGCCCGCGCGTCACGCGGCCGGAACGCAGACCGTCGACCTCGAAATCGACGACCTCGGTATCCTCGGTCTCCGGCCCGAACACGCAGAGGATCGACTGCAACGGCCGCACCCAACGCAACGAGCCCGATCCCCAGCGCATCGACTTCGGCCAGGGAAAACGCCGGATGACGTCGGGCACGATATCGGCGATCACCGCGGTCGCCTCGCGGCCGGGCTTCTCGATCACGGCGACGTAGAACTCGCCCTTCTTCGGATCGCTTTCGACCTTTGCCTCGTCGATGGAGGCGAGGCCGGCGGCCTTCAGGAAGCCTTCGAGGGCCTTGTCGGGCGCGCCGACGCGGGGCCCCTTTCGCTCTTCCCGCGTGTCGGGGCTGCGCGCGGGAACACCGGTGACGTTCAGGGTGAGCCGGCGCGGCGTCGCGAAGGCGGACGCCGATTCATAGGTCAGCCCGGCATCGACCAGCGCGTCGGTCACGAGCTTGCGCAGATCCTCGGCGGCGCGGCCCTGCATGCGCGCGGGGATTTCCTCGGAGAACAGTTCCAGCAAAAGGTCGGGCATGATCGTCGCCTATCCCTGCCCGCCGCCGGCGGTCGCCAGCCAGGCCTCGCCGCAGCCCTTGGCGAGCTCGCGTACGCGCAGGATGTAGCTCTGGCGCTCGGTCACCGAAATGACGCCGCGCGCGTCCAGCAGATTGAACACGTGGCTCGCCTTGATGCACTGATCGTAGGCGGGAAGCGCCATACCATGATGCTTGCGGTCGTCTCCGTCCCACCCCTCGTCCAGGTAGGTCTGGCAGGCCATCTCGGCGTCGCGGAAATGGCGGAACAGCATCTCGGTGTCGGCGTGCTCGAAGTTGTGCTTCGAGTATTCCTTCTCGGCCTGCAGGAAGACGTCGCCATAGGTCACCTTGTCGGCGCCCTCGCGGCCGTTGAAATTCAGGTCGTAGACGTTATCGACGCCCTGCACGTACATGGCCAGGCGCTCCAGCCCGTAGGTCAGCTCGCCGGAGACCGGCGCGCAGTCGTATCCGGCGACCTGCTGGAAATAGGTGAACTGCGAGACCTCCATGCCGTCGCACCACACCTCCCAGCCCAGGCCCCAGGCGCCCAGCGTCGGGCTTTCCCAGTCGTCCTCGACGAAGCGGATATCGTGGTTCTTCGGATCGATACCGATCTCGTAGAGCGAGCCCAGATAGAGCTCCTGCAGGTCCGGCGGCGACGGCTTGAGGATCACCTGGAACTGGTAATAGTGCTGCAGCCGGTTCGGGTTCTCGCCGTAGCGGCCGTCCTTGGGCCGGCGCGAGGGCTGGACGTAGGCGGCGTTCCAGTGGCCGGGCCCAAGCGAGCGCAGCGTGGTGGCTGGATGGAACGTGCCGGCGCCGACCTCCATGTCGTAGGGCTGCAGGATCACGCTGCCATAGGCGGCCCAATAGCGCTGCAGCGCCAGCAGGAGGCCCTGGAAGGAATGGGTCGGATCGAGATAGTCGGCTTTGTCTGTCATAACGGCACTGGGGGTTGGGCGCGCGGACCGTATCGGCGCGCCCGGTAACGGTCAATACGACCGTGCCGCCATGTCAGCGCTTCTTTTGCGGTCTGTAGACGCCGGTTGCGGGATCACGTTCGAGATGGACTATCTCGCCGGGTTCCCGTTCGGCCGGTTCGCGCAGGAGCTTGGCGAACATGGACCGTCCCCGGCCGTGCTCCCGCATCAGCCGCCAGGCGGCAACGGCGCCGCCCATGACCAGGCCACCGATGAGCAGGGGGTTTGCCATTCGCGCCGATCCTCTAGAGGCCGAAACGGGACCACAGGGCGCGCGCCTCTATCGCCGACACGATATCGTCGGCGAAGGGCACCGCCCCGGCTTCGGGCGATGCAGACAGCCGCAGCCGGCCGAGCAGGCCGCCGCGTTGCGTCGAGATCGGCACGAGGCGCACCTTGTCGCCGTAACGCTCCTTCATAACGCCCTTCAGGTCACCCAGGCGGTCGGCGAGACCGAGCTCGACGGCCTTCGTGCCGGACCAGAACTCGCCGGAGAACAGCAGCTTGTCGGAGCCCTTCAACGCCGCACCGCGCCGCGACTTCACCAGGTCGATGAACATCGCGTGGACGTCCTTCTGCAGCGTCTTCAGCCGCTTGACGTCCTCGGGCTTCTCCGGCTGGAACGGGTCGAGCGCCACCTTGCGATCGCCGGCGGTGTAGACACGCCGCTCCACGCCGATCTTCTCGATCGCCTTGTCGAAGCCGAAGGTGGCGGCGACGACGCCGATCGAGCCGACGATGGAACTGGGATCGACGACGATCTCGTCGCCGGCGGCCGCGATCATGTACCCGCCCGACGCGCCGACGTCCTCGATGAAGACGAAGACCGGCTTGCCGTGCTCCTCGGCGAGCGCACGGATGCGCTGGAAGATCAGGTGGCTCTGCACCGGCGAGCCGCCCGGCGAGTTGACGACCACGGCAACGGCGACGGCGCGCGAGATCTTGAAGGCGGCCTCGAGCGGGCCTGCGAGCGCCGACAGCGACAGGCCCGGCCGCAACGGCGTCGCCATGCCGATCGGCCCGGTCAGGCGCAGCACCGGCACCAGCGGATGGCTTTCGTGCCATTTTGCCGGCAACAGCCCGCGAAGTCGTTCAAAAAGCATCATACGGCGTTCTCCGAGACCCAACACATGTATCGCGCAGGCGTCGGGCGCAAGATCAAGACGACAATTCGAACGCCGCGCCCTGGCGCAACACCGCCTCGACATCGGCGCGGAAGCCGTGGCCCCGCGCCCCGTGCAGGACGAGACCCGGCAGGATCGCAAGCGGCGCGCGGCTGCCCTTGCGGCCCTGCACGACGATGCGGGTGGCCGCTTCGCCGGGCCGCGGATGAACGGGCAGCACGACGGCCCCGCCGAAGCGCTTGCCGAAAACATCGAGTACCGTCGCCAGCGCCGCGGCGCGATGAACCAGCGTCAGGCTGCCGCCCGGCTTCACCGCGGCGGCGGCAAACCGCAGCCAGGCGTCGAGGTCGGCGTCGGGCGCGGCGTGGGCGGTGGCCTTGGCCGGCGACGTGCGGCTCGACGCCGGATCGTAGAAGGGCGGGTTGGCCACGGCATGGTCGGCCGCCGCCGTCAGCCCGGCGCGGCGGACGGCACCGCGCACGGTAACGTCGGCGACGACGACGCCGGCGCGGCCGCCGAAACCGTTGCGTTTCAAATTGTCGCGGGCGAGACCGGCGGTCGCCGGGTCGGCCTCCACCAGCACTGCGCGCGTTTCGGGCACGCGGCACAGCGCACACAATCCGGCGACCCCGACCCCGGACCCGATGTCGATCAGCGTCTCGCCCGGCTTCAGCGGCGCCATGGCCGCGATCAGCACCGCCTCGATGCCCGAGCGATGCCCCTTGCGCGGCTGGACGACCGAAAGCCGACCGCCAAGGAAATCGTCGGCGGTAAATCCGGTAGATTCGGCTGTTTCGCCGGTCATTTCAGGTCTTTTTCGAGTCCGGCGTCGATCAGCAGCCGGCGCGCCTCGTCGACCGCCTCGCTGTCGACGAGCAAGCGTCGCGGCAACACGCCGAGGGAGCCTTCGACCACGCTCATGTTCTGGTCGAAGACGGCGCAGACGATGCCGGCATCCTTCAGCAGCGCCTCGACGAAGGACAAAAGCACCATATCGTTGGTTCTGAGCAACTCTGTCATGGCGAATTAGTCGCATGGCCGGCCCGGACTAGCAATTCGTCGCGTCCTGTGGCTATTGCCCCGCGGGATGGGGGAACCTAATGTCCTTCAGGATCGTTGCGGGAACGAGGTAACGCGTGGGGAACGTCGTATCACTCCAGAAACCGCCGGAATCCGAAGCCGGCATTGAACGACTCGTTGGACTTGTGTCCGGCGATATGGCCCGGGTCAACGAAATGATCCTGTCCCGGACGGGATCGGACGTGCAGCTGATCCCGGAGGTCGCCGCGCATCTGATCGAGTCCGGGGGCAAGCGGCTTCGGCCGATGCTGACGCTGGCCGGCGCCCAGATGTTCGGCTACGACGGCGAAGGGCACATCAAGCTGGCGGCCAGTGTCGAGTTCATGCACACCGCCACGCTGCTGCACGACGACGTCGTGGACGAAAGCGACATGCGGCGCGGCAAGGCCGCGGCCCGCATGGTGTGGGGCAACGAGGCGAGCGTCCTCGTCGGCGACTTCCTGCTCGGCCAGGCCTTCAAGATGATGGTCGAGGTCGGATCTCTTCCCGCGCTGGACGTTCTGTCGGACGCGGCGGCGGTGATCGCCGAGGGCGAGGTGATGCAGCTCGTCACCGCCCAGAACACGACGACCAACGAGGACGAATATCTCGCCGTCATCCGGGCGAAGACCGCCGCCCTGTTCGCGGCGGCCTGCGAGGTCGGTGCGATCGTGGCCGGCCGCGGCTCCGGCGAGCGCGGGGCCCTGCGCTCCTACGGCACCAATCTCGGCCTCGCCTTCCAGCTCGTCGACGACGCGCTCGACTATTCGGGCGCGCAGGCGAACCTGGGCAAACGGGTCGGCGACGACTTCCGCGACGGCAAGATCACCCTGCCCGTGCTGCTCGCCTACCGGCGCGGCGACGACGACGAGCGGTCGTTCTGGAAGCGCTGCCTCAACGACCGGCAGGCCAGCGAGTCCGATCTCGAACGGGCCATCGCGCTGATGGCGACCCACCGGGCGCTCGACGACACCATTTCCCGGGCCCGGCACTACGGCGCCATGGCGCGCGATGCGTTGGAGATCTTCCCGAAGAGCGACTATCGGCAGGCGCTGACCGACGTCGTCGATTTCTGCGTCAGCCGGACGTACTAGCCGGCCCGGCAGGCCCGCCAGCGCCCGTTATCGCCGTGACGGCCCACCAGTCCGGCCGGGCGGCGCGAATTGCCGCCGCGGCGGCACGCGCGGCGGCGTCGTCGCGATAAATGCCGAAACAGGTGGCACCCGAGCCCGACATCCGCGCGAGCAAGCAGCTCTGGCTGGCACGCAGCGCGTTCAGCACCGCATCGATGACCGGAGCGATCCGGATAGCCGGGCCTTCGAGATCGTTGGCCGTATCCCCGAGCCACGTGAGCGCGGAGTCCAGATCGGATACGCAGGACGGATCGGGCAGATCGCCCGAAAATCGATCGTTACAGCCGGCGAACACCTCGGCCGTCGAGACGGCGAAACCCGGGTTGACCAGAACGAGATGGAGCGCCGGGAAGCCGCGCAACGGCGCGATATCCTCGCCGATGCCGGTTGCCCGAAGCGGCCGGCTCGTCAGACACATGGGGATGTCGGCGCCAAGCCGGACGCCGAGACCGGCGAGGTCCTCCCTGGCCCAGTCGAGGCGCCACAGGCGGTTCAGCCCGCGCAGCGCGGCCGCGGCGTCGGCCGATCCCCCACCAATACCGGAGGCGACCGGCAGATGCTTTTCGAGGCGCAATCGCGCGCCCGGCACCGGCGTCGTTTCGGACGCGGCGTCGCGCAGCATCGTCGCCGCGCGCACAACGAGATTGTCCGCAGGGTCAGACAGATCGCCGGCAAAAGGGCCGGACACGTCGAGTGACACCTCGGCCGCGGGCTCGAGCGACAGCCGGTCGCCGATATCGGCGAACACCGCAAGCGTGTCAATGACGTGATAGCCGTCGCGCCTTCGGCCGGTCACCGCGAGCGCGAGGTTGACCTTGGCGGGAGCGTGCTCGGTAATCGCGTTCGCCACCGGAACGGAACGCTCGGCCTCAGCCGTCGTTGCGGCGAAGCTCGATCGCTGCCCGGTCCGGTTTATCGACAAGGCCGCTTTCCAGCTTCTCGAGGATCTTGGCCAGATCGTCCGGCTCGGGATCGAGATCCCTGGCATGACTCCACTGGAACGTCGCCTCGCGCTTGCGGCCGACCTTCCAGTAGGCGTCACCGAGATGATCGTTGATGATCGGGTCCTCGGGCTTCAGCTCGACGGCCCGCTCCAGCTCGCGCACGGCGTCCTCGTACTGGCCGAGCCGGTAGTAGGCCCAGCCGAGGCTGTCGACGATGTAGCCGTCGTTGGGACGCAGCTCGACGGCGCGTGAAATCATGTCGAGCGCGTCGTCGAGATACAGGCCCTGGTCGACCCAGGAATAGCCGAGATAGTTCAGGACATGCGGCTGCTCGGGATTGAGCTCCAGCGCCTTCTGCAGGTCCAGCTCGGCCAGCGGCCAGCGCTTGGCGCGCTCGTAGCACATGCCGCGGAAGTAGAAGAGCGCCCAGTCGCGCGGTTCGGCCGCGCCGATGCGGTCGATGGCCCGCGTGTAGACATCGGCGGCCTCGGAAAACCGCTCGCGCCCGCGCAGGATATTGCCGAGCGCGATGATCGCCTCGACGTCCTCGGGATACGCGACGATGACCTCGTCGAGGACGGCGATCGCCTCGTCGGTGCGATCCAGGTCGTCGAGATTGAGGGCACGATGGATGTTGGCGTTGGCGCGCAGCGGCGACCCCTCGGGGATCGACGCATAGACGTCGATCGCCTTCGGCGAATCGCCGACCTTCTCGTAGTAGTCGGCCAGCGACAGGGTCGCCAGCGGCTTCAGCGGCGCCAGATAGAGGCCGAGCCGCAGATAGACGGCGGCGTATTCCTCGCCATTCTCGCTGCCAAGCGCCGAGCCGATACCGTACAGCACCTCGGCGGCGCCTTCCTGCGCGGTCTTGACGATGGGCGCCGGCACACGGCCCGCCTCGATGTCCGCGCGGGCGGCCTCGATCAGCGGATGATTGGGAACCACGCTCTCGAACTTCGCCAGAACCTCGAGCGCCTCCTCTGTCCGGCCTACCTTGGCAAGATGGCGGGACCAGGCCTGGGTGATGCGGATCGCATCGGTATCGGCGGAATAGGCCTCCTCGAAATAGGCGCCGGAGGCATTCTCGTCACCGCCGACCGAGGCCACCAGACCGGAGTGGTAGGGCTTGAAAACCTCGTACCATTCGGGCCCCGACAGCGAGGCGATGGTGTCGAGCGCCTGCTCGATATCGCCCAGTCCCGCCTCGCTCCAGGCGCGCAGGAGCGCCACGGTCAGTTCGGCGAGCGGACCGTTGCCGGCCTGATCGAGATGGCGCTGGGCCACCGCGTACTGGCGGCCGCGCAGCGCCTCGACGGCCAGCGCCAGCTGCGCCACCCGGTGGGTCGGGTCGAGCTTGACGATATGGGCCGCGGTCGCCATCGCGTGCTCGAAGTCGCCGTCCACAAGCGACAGAGCGAAACTGCGGTCGAGCAGCGCCAGGTTGTCGGGATCGGCCTCCAGGGCGAGGCTGAAGAAACGGGCGGCGGAGGCGGAATCGCGCATGCCGCCGGCTATCCGGCCGGCCAGATAGCTGCCGGCCAGCGAATGCACCTCGATGTCGTCGACCTTCGACTCGGCGCGTGAAGGCGTCGACGCGAGTGCCGGCACGAGGAAGGCGAGCGCGGCGAAAACCGCGCCAACCCGCGAACGCCGGACATTCCTCGTCCGGCGCGGTACGTGGAAGCCGTTGACAATCAAATCGGTCAGCCCCTTAGGCGTTAGCGGCCGTGCGCTTGTCGGTCGCCTTTTCGTCTTTCATAAAATGATGGACGAATTGGGGCGTCCCGGCAACCATACTTAACGACGAGAATACTTAACAACGAGGTCGCGCCGCCTGATTGCCGGGCAGACCCGCTACATGTTCGGATAGTTCGGCCCGCCGCCGCCCTCGGGCACGGTCCAGTTGATATTGGCGTTCGGGTCCTTGATATCGCAGGTCTTGCAGTGGACGCAGTTCTGCGCGTTGATCTGGAAGCGCGGCGCGTCCTCGCCCTCCTCCACCCATTCGTACACACCCGCAGGGCAGTAGCGATAGGAGGGCCCGGCATAGACGTCGTGCTCGCTCGACTTCTGCAGCGCCATGTCGCCCACCCTGAGGTGGATCGGCTGGTCCTCTTCGTGATTGGTGTTCGACAGGAACACCGAGGACAGGCGGTCGAACGAGATTTTTCCGTCCGGCTTGGGATAGTCGATCTTCGGGCACTCGGCGGCGGGCTTGAGCGTCGCCGAATCCGGCTTGCCGTGGCCCAGCGTGCCGAACAGCGAGAAGCCGAAGGTGTTGGTCCACATGTCGAGGCCGCCGAGCGCGATGCCGCCGTAGAGGCCGAGTTTCGACCACAACGGCTTGACGTTGCGCACCTTTTTCAGGTCCGCGCCGATCTCGGACGCGCGCAGCGCCGCGTCGAATTTCGTCAGCTCGTCGTTGGCCCGGCCGGCGGCAAGTGCCGTCTGGACGTGCTCGGCCGCCATCATGCCCGACAGGATGGCGTTGTGAGAGCCCTTGATGCGCGGCACGTTGACGAGACCGGCCGCGCATCCCAACAGCAGACCGCCCGGGAAGGCGAGCTTGGGAAGCGACTGGAAACCGCCCTCGGTGATGGCACGGGCACCGTACGAGAGCCGCTTGCCGCCCTCGAAGGTGTCGACCACGGCGGGATGCCGCTTGAAGCGCTGGAACTCCTCGAACGGCGACAGCCAGGGATTCTCGTAGTTGAGGTGGACGACGAAGCCGACCGCGACCTGATTGTCCTCGAGGTGATAGAGGAACGAGCCGCCCCCGGTTTTCGAATCCAGCGGCCAGCCGAAGGAATGCTGGACGAGGCCCGGCTTGTGCTTTTCAGGCGCAACTTCCCAGAGTTCCTTGAGGCCGATGCCGAATTTCGGCGGCTGGGCGTCGCGGTCGAGGTCGAACTTGGAAATCAGCATCTTGGCGAGCGAGCCCCGCGCGCCCTCGCCGATCAGCACGTACTTGCCCATAAGCGCCATGCCGCGCATGAAGCCGTCCTTGGGCTTGCCGTCGCGGCCCACGCCCATGTCGCCGGTGGCGACGCCGATGACCCTGCCATCGTCGTCGTAGAGCACCTCGGCAGCGGCGAAGCCCGGATAGATCTCGACGCCGAGCTCCTCGGCCTTGGTCGACAGCCAGCGGCAGACGTTGCCAAGCGAGACGATGTAGTTGCCGTGATTGTTCATCAGCGGCGGCATCATGAAGTTGGGCAGGCGAATCGAACCGGAATGGCCGAGGAACAGGAAGCGGTCCTCGGTGACCTTGGTCTTGATCGGGGTATCCTCGTCGCGCCAGCCGGGAAGCAGCCGGTCGATACCCACGGGATCGATCACCGCGCCGGAGAGGATATGAGCGCCGACCTCCGAGCCCTTCTCGAGCACGACCACGGAAATGTCGCCGCCGGCCTCGGCGGCGAGCTGTTTCAGCCGGATCGCCGCGGCCAGGCCAGCAGGGCCGGCGCCGACGATAACGACATCGAATTCCATGGACTCCCGTTCGGGTAGGGTCTCGTTCTCTTCAGCCATATTTCTCCTCCGCAAACGCGGGACTATGTGCAAACCGGCGGCACTATGGCCTAAAATGCCCCTGCGCACTACCGGAGTGGAAAAACACCGTGAGCGAACGGGAAAAACTGAACGACGAGGCTTCGCGGGCGGCCGCGCGGTCCCTGCTTGCCTGGCAGGCGGAGGCCGGCGCAGACGAGGCGATCGGCAACCATCCGGTCAACCGGATGGCGGCGAAGGAGCCGGGCCCCGGGGAGTCTGTGGCGAAGCAGTCGGGAGCGGGCGAACCCGGTCCCGACGCGGGTGCGCGCGGCCAGTCCCCCCGTGCCGGCGCGACGGCGGCCCGGACCGAGGTCGCCGCCCCCGATCCGGTGATGGCGGCGCGGACGAAGGCGCGCGAGGCGCGCACGCTGGTTGACCTGCTTCACATCCTCGAGGGCTTCGAGGGCTGCCCGCTGCGCTTCACCGCCAAGAACCTGTGCTTCGCCGACGGCAATCCGGAGGCGCGCGTCATGTTCATCGGCGAGGCTCCGGGCGCCGACGAGGACATCCAGGGCAAGCCCTTCGTCGGCCGGGCCGGAAAGCTGCTCGACAAGATGCTGACCGCGATCGGGCTCGACCGCTCGTCGGCCTACATCACCAATGTGGTCTACTGGCGCCCGCCGGGAAACCGCACGCCAACGCCCCAGGAAACGCAGATCTGCCGGCCGTTCATCGACCGGCAGATCGAACTCGCCGATCCGGACATCGTCGTGTTCCTGGGCGGCGCGGCGGCAAAGGAGATGCTGAACCGGTCGGAAGGCATCCTGAAGCTGCGCGGCAAGTGGTTCGACTTCGATACGGGCAAGCGCACGATCAAGGCGATCGCGACGCTTCATCCGGCCTATCTGCTACGCCAGCCGGCGCAGAAGCGGCTCGCCTGGCGCGACTTCCTGGCGATCAGGAAGGCCCTCGACACGTAGGCCCTCGACACGCAGGCCGGCGCCCTTTCCTCCAGGCGGAGCCGGCCTATCTTCCCTTGCCGGAAGGGACGCGTCGGGAGATGACCATGAACCGAAGAACCTTTCTGGCCACGATGACCGGTCTGGCCGCCGTGACGGGCGCCGGTCCGGCGCTCTATCCAGCTTCGGCCCTGGCCCACCACGGCTGGGGCTGGGCGACCGGCGAGGAATTCGAGCTGACCGGCACGATCACGTCGGTGAAGCTCGGCAATCCGCACGGCGAGATGACGGTCGACGCCAAAGGCGCGTTCGAGGGCGAGGAATGGGTCGTCGAGATCGGCCAGCCATGGCGCAACGATCGCGCGGGCCTGACCGAGGCGATGCTTGCGCCCGGCACCGAGGTCACCGCCCACGGGCACCGGTCCGCCGATCCCGACGCCAGGCTGATGAAGGCGGAATGGCTGACGATCGCCGGGGTCAGGCACGACCTGTATCCGGATCGGGATTCGTAGCGCCGGACAGGCGGCAATTGGCATGTTCGAGGCGCTGGCGGGACTGGAACGACTGCCGCTGGCAGTAACGCTGAAGAATTCGGTCTGGCTCTATCCGCTGGTCAATACCGCGCATATCGCCGGCATCGCCCTCCTGTTCGGGGCGATCGTCCCCTACGACCTCAGACTGCTGGGACTTTGGCACCGCATCGATCGGAAGACGCTGGCCGGCGTGTTGCTGCCGATGGCGGCCGTCGGGCTGATCTTCGCGGTCACGGCGGGGGCGCTGCTGTTCATCACCCGCGCGGGCGACTATCTCGCGTCCCCCTTCTTCGGCGCCAAGATGGCGGTTCTGGCGCTGGCCCTGGCCGTGGCGGGGATCGCTCTGGGTCTCGACCGCGGGGCGCCCGACGGCACCATACCCGGCGCCGTCAGGCTGTGCGCCGCCGCGTCCATTCCGCTGTGGCTGAGCGTCATCACGCTGGGGCGGCTGATCGGCTATTTCTGAGGGCCCCAGACGGCTATAGTCCCGACCATGATCGACACGCCCGCCCGCCAGTTCATCCCGCTGTCCATCGCTGTCCTGACGGTTTCAGACACGCGGACGCTCGACGACGACAAGTCCGGCCAGACGCTTGCCGACCGGCTGACGAAGGCCGGCCACAGGCTCGCCGACCGGGCGATCGTCACCGACGACATCGAGACAATCCGCGCCAAGGTGAGATGCTGGATCGACGACGACACCATCGACGTGGTGCTGACGACCGGCGGCACCGGGTTCACCGGGCGCGACGTGACGCCTGAGGCGGTGGAGCCATTGTTCGAGAAGCGCATGGACGGCTTCGGCCAGGTCTTCCAGATGATCTCGTTCCAGAAGATCGGCACCTCGACGATCCAGAGCCGCGCGACCGGCGGCGTCGCCAACGCCACCTATGTCTTCTGCCTGCCGGGCTCTCCCGGCGCCTGCAAGGACGCCTGGGACGGCATCCTGGAGCAACAGCTCGACTACCGGCACATGCCGTGCAACTTCGTCGAGATCCTGCCGCGCCTAGACGAGCACCTGCGGCGTACGAAGGGCTGACGCCGCCTACTCGCTCTCGTCGCCGATGGTGGCGAGCGAGCTGCGGGTCCAGGGCTGCTTGCGCCTGAGGAAATCGTGCAGCGTCTTGCCGGGCTCGTTGCCGAAGCGATCGGCGCTGACGGAAAAGTCCTCGATACGATCGAGCCGGAAGGTGCGGAAATCGGTGCGCAGCTCGCACCAGGCCGCCAGCAGCCAGATCGGTCCGAAATAGGCGAGCGACAAAGGCCGAACGGTGCGTTCCGACGCCTTGCCGACCACATCCGTATAGCGGAAATGCACCTTCAGGCGATGACGCACGGCGTGCCGCATCTCGGCGAGGTCGAAAGTGACCGGCTCCATGAAATGCTGGGACGGTGCGAGCAGCGCCGTGTTGGCCATGTGGTCGCGCAGCCGGTCCGGGATCACCGCCTCGACCTTGGCGATGACGTCGGTGGCGGCCTTGGCGAGCTCGCGGTCGCCCCATGATTCGACGATGCGGGCGCCCAGAACCAGCGCCTCGATCTCCTGCTCCTTGAACATGAGCGGCGGCAGGTCGAACCCGGCGCGCAGGACGTAGCCGACACCGGCCTCGCCCTCGATCGGCACGCCGCTGGCCATCAGATCGCGGATATCGCGATAGATCGTGCGCTCCGACACCTCCAGCGCCTCGCTCAGATCGCGGGCACGCGTCGTGCCCGACGCGTTGCGGCGCATGAACTGGATGATTTCGAACAGGCGATCGGCCCGGCGCATCAGCGCCCTCCCCTTCCGCGACACCCCACCAGACAGGGACACCCCACCAGACAGGGACACCCCACCCGAAGGGGACACCCCATCAGGCAGGCGCGGCGGACCCTACGCTAGCACTCCTGACAGCACGGTGTCAGGAGCCTGTCAGTGCTCCTGACAGAATGCTGTCAGGGGGCCTCACGCATTGTGCTTTCCAACGCGAACACGCGCTGCCCGGCAGACCGGATTTCCGATCGGACCACCGGGTCGCCGCTCACGGAAAACATAAGGAGAGCCACTATGTTGAACTATCCCGTCATCCCCCTGTCGCAGCGTCAGGCCGCCATGCCCGTCTCGACCAGTATCGTATCGGCCTTCGCACGGGGCCTGCGGATGCTGGCACGCGGATACTGGCGGTGGCGGACCAGCCGCGAGCTGCACGCCCTGGACGACCGGACCCTGAAGGACATCGGTCTCAGCCGCAGCGAAATCGGGTATGTCGCGACCACGCATGCCGGCGAACGGATGCGGCTCCTGAACGGCGATCGATTCCATTTCGAGCGGTAGGATGCCGCACCGCCAAAAACGAGAGGGGCCCGTTTCGCAACGGGCCCCTTCTCCGCGTTACTGCTGCTTTCTGCCGTCAGCCGGCAGCGCGCCTACGAAAGGGCGAGACGTTGTTGTGCACCAGCTTCACCGGCGGCGTCTCGGCCTCGCGCTCGCCGGCCAGATCAGCAAGTGTCGCCCGATTGCGCCCGTTGTTCTTGGATTGATAGAGCGCCCTGTCGGCGGAAAGCAGCAGGGACTCAAGGTCCGCCGCGTGGTGGGGATAAACGGAGATGCCCGCCGAGATCGTGACCGGCTCGAGCTGAAGCCCGCGGTAGGTGATTCCGCGCGTTTCCACCTCGTGCAGGATCGACTGTACGCGGGTGACCGCGACCTCGGTCGGCATCCCCGGGTAGACGAGCGCGAATTCCTCGCCACCGAGCCGACAGGCGATGTCCTCGCCGCGGGTGCGGTTCTTGAGTATCTCGGCGACGGTCTTGAGCACCGCGTCGCCGGCATCGTGGCCGTGCGTGTCGTTGTATTTCTTGAAGTGGTCGATATCGATCGCCACGTAGGTCAGCGGCTCCTCGGAGCGGATCACCCGCTTGAGTTCGCGGCTCAGGGTTTCCTGCAGGTAGCGCCGGTTGAAAAGGCCGGTCAGCGGATCGCGGATCGCCTGGTGCTGCAGTGATTCGCGGAGCCGGATATTGGCCAACGCCATCGCCAGCGTTTCCGAGAAGTTCATGTAGAACAGCATCCTGGCGTGCGAGGACAGGTTCTTGTTGATCCTCGCCATATCGCCGCCCGGCTGGGCCCGGAAGTAGAGGATGCCGAGGGCTTCGCCCTGGGCCATCAGCGGCAGGCACAGATGCCACGCGCCGTCCTCGACGTGGGTGTGGGAGCAGGCGACCAGATTGTCCTTGTGATCGACCAGGTGGGGACGGCCGCACCGCAGCGCCCAGCAATCGTCGGGGGCGAACATCTGATCGCTCGACTCCATCGCGCCCCACGTCATGACGTTTTCCAGGTAATCGCCCGCGGCGTTGGCCAAGTAGAGGCCGCCTGAGAGGTTCGGCGAGATCGCCTGCAACCGGCTGCGGGCAACCCTGCAAACCTCATCGAGAGACTTGCAGGCCTGAAAAAGCTTCGTCACCTCGCCCAGTACAACGTCGTCGCTGCGGCTCTTTCCGAGCTGCGACAGCCACGACTGCGGCAGAGCCGATCGGGACCTGCGGGACCCGTTCGCGCCAAAGGCGCCCAGCAGCTTCGTGTACGAACCCTTCATGGCAGTATGACCCGTAACGCCCTTGCCAAAGTAACCTGCGCTCGAGGTCGGCGAAGACGCCACCAATCCCTGCGCGGTTCCCAAATTGACCCACGATTCGTCTAGGAAACACCAATGGAGACACATAAAATTTACTCCATTTTTCGCGGCATTTATCCCGGATTTAGGAGAAATCCGGCGCTTGTGCCGGGGTTTCCTTGCATAGCCTCGATTCTGAACCGCACGGGGCTCGCCCAACCGCGCCACGGGACGATCGTTTGCCGCCTATAAATTTCACGATGCCGTGAAATCACCGCCTATCGGGAAGAAGCCGGCGCCTCGCGCGTTATGTAGACCGAGGGCCTCGTGACGCGGGGCGCCAGCAGGGGAGGACTTCTTTTCATGACACGTCGTTTCAGCATGACCCGACGCAACGCCTTGCTCGCCACGGCGGGCGCGGCGATCGCACCCGCATTCGCCGGCGGCCTCGCGGCCCCGGCACGCGCGGACGCGCCGATGATGGGATCGTCGTTGCCCGAGGTGTACCGCTTCAAGCTCGGGGATTTCGAGATCACCACCATCGCCGACGGCGCGATCCAGCTGGACGGGCCGCACCCGATGTTCGGCAACGACCAGGCGCCGGAGGCCGTGCAGGCCATTGCCGAGGACAATTTCCTGCCGCCGAACCGGATGGAAATGTCGTTCACGCCGGTCGTCGTCAACACCGGCAACGATCTGGTGATGTTCGATTCCGGCAACGGCGCGCGCCGGCGGCCGAACGCGGGCAAGCTCGCCTCGATGCTGTCGGCGGCCGGCTATTCGCCCGACCAGATCGACATCGTGGTCCTGACCCATTTCCATCCCGACCACATCGGCGGGCTGATGGAAGACGGAAAGCCGCTGTTCGCCAACGCGCGCTACGTGATACCGGAGACCGAATACGCCTTCTGGACATCGCCGGACCGGATGGGAACGCCAGTCGAGGGCGTGGCGAAGCTGACGGCGGCGAACGTGGTGCCGCACGCGGAGAAGGCCACCTTCGTCAAGGACGGCGCGGACGTCATCACCGGCATCCGCGCGGTTGGCGCGCCAGGCCATACGCCGGGCCACACCGCCTACATGATCGAGAGCGCCGGCAAGCCGTTCCTGTTGTGGGGCGACGTCACCAACCATTACATCGTGTCGCTGCAGCGGCCGGACTGGCACGTCTCCTTCGACATCGACAAGGACCAGGCGGTGAAGACGCGCAAGGCGGTCCTCGACATGGCGGCGACCGACAGGATTCCGGTTACCGGCTATCACATGCCGTTTCCCGCCGTCGGCTATGTCGAAAAGGTCGGCGACGGCTACCGCTGGGTGCCGGTGAGCTACCAGCTGCGCCTGTAGGCGCGACTATCGCGACTATACAGAGCGGGGCGGCCTAGAGCGGGTCGCCCCGTCGCCATTTCCGCCAGTCCCCGACATCGTCGACATCCGACAGCGTCGCGGCGAAGCCGACCGACAGGCCGCCACAGTTTCGAAGCGTGTCCTTCAGCGCGTGCCTCGTCGACCAGCGCACGGCGTCGAAAAGGCGCGGCACGCGCGGCCGGCGCCTCATGCCCGCGAGCCAGTAGCCCCCGTCCGTCGCCGGCCCGAACACCACGTCGTGTCGCCCCAAACTGTGGAATGCATCGGCGACATGCGCCGGTTCGATGCCGGGAATGTCGCTGCCGACGATGATCGCCGGTCCCGGCGGCAGGCGGTCCATGACGCCCTGCATGCGGACTCCGAGGTCTCCTCCGCCCTGGCCGATTACCGGCACGCCGCGCGGCCAGACGGGATCGCCTGCCGCGCTGTCGGGGGAAACGGCGAGCACGGTCGTCCAGCGCCGGTCGCGACCGAGCCGGCGGATCAGGCGTTGCAGCGTGACGCGATAGAATCGGGTCGCCTCGACCGCGCCGACATCGCGCGCCAGGCGCGACTTCACGCGGCCGGCGCGCGGCTGTTTCGCCATCACCACGAGCCAGCGGTTCACGGGGATCAGCCGTAGACGCGCGCGATGAGGCGCGGCGGCACGCGCAGGAAGAACAAGGTGAGGCAGCCGGCATTGCGGGCCATGCGGCGCAGATAACCCTCGCGGCGGTAGCGCGCGGCGCTGGTGACGGCGCGGGCGCGCAGATAGACGAGGCCCCGCCTGCCGATGCGGCGCACCAGATCGACGTCCTCCATCAGCGGAATCGACTTGAAGCCGCCGAGCCGTTCGTAGTGGCGGCGCGAGATCAGCAGGCCCTGGTCGCCATAGGGCAACGCGAACAGGGCGCAGCGGACCCGCACGATCGCCTCCAGCAGGCGCGCCGAAAAGCCGTAATCGTCCAGCACGAACCCGAACACGGCGGCGCGACGGTCGGCCTCGTTCCTGGATTCGAGCCGCTCGATGAAGCTCGCCGCCTCCCGGTGCCAACCCTCGTCGAGCCTGGTGTCGGAATGCAGGAACAGAATCCAGGGCTGGCGGGCGGCCCTCGCCCCCTCGGCGAGCTGGCTGCCGCGGCCGCGCGGCGCGGAGACGATGTCGCAGCCCAGCTCGTCGGCGATCGCGAGCGTATCGTCGCGCGATCCGCCGTCCGAAACCACCACCTGCGAGACGACGCCGGCCACGGCCGCGGGAATCAGCGTCGCCAGCGTGCCGACGAGGGTGCGCTCGGACTCCAGGGTGGGGATCACGACCGTGAGCATTACGGCGGTTTATATCGCGGCGCGCGGCCGCGCCATCCGGGATCACGGAAATTTGGGCTAAAGCCGCCCTATGTTCTTGTTATGTTCCTGCTCCTGATCTATTGTTCGGGTCATGGCAGAGCGATTCCCCATTGCTGAACGGGTCGAGGCCGGACCGGCGGAACCCGGTCTGGCAGGAACCGGGCCGGCCGACCACAGGCCTGGCGGTCTCGGCGACGGCATCGCCGAGACGCGGCGGCGGGGGCGCGGCGCCGGCTCGAACCTGTCCGGCCGCTACGAGTCGCTGGCGCGGTCGATCTTCGACGACGGCTGGGGCTCGCTCGACGAGTTGCCGCCCTTCGCGACGACGGTGACGATCGAGAAGCCAAAGCGCATCATCACCCGCAACGACTCGCCGGATGTGAATTTCGACCGCTCGATCAATCCCTATCGCGGCTGCGAACACGGCTGCGCCTACTGCTACGCGCGGCCGACGCACGCCTATATGGGGCTGTCGCCGGGGCTCGACTTCGAATCGAAGCTGTTCGCCAAGCCGAACGCGGCCGAGCTGCTGGAAAAGGAGCTCGCCAACCCGAACTATGCGCCGGCCATGATCGCGCTGGGGACGAACACCGACCCGTATCAGCCGATCGAGCGGCAGCAGCGCATCACCCGGCGGGTCCTCGAAGTGCTCGACCGCTACAATCATCCGGTCGGCATCGTCACCAAGTCCGCGCTGGTAACCCGCGACATCGACATCCTGTCGCGCTTGGCCGAGCGCGGCCTCGTCAAGGTGGCGCTGTCGGTGACAAGCCTCGACCGCAAGCTGTCGCGGGCGCTGGAGCCGCGCGCTTCGACGCCGTCGCGCCGGCTGGAGGCGCTGATGCGGCTTGCCGAGGCGGGCATCCCGACCGCCGTCCTGGTCGCCCCGGTCATTCCCGCCCTCAACGATTCGGAGATCGAGTCGATCCTGGCGGCCGCGGCGGCGGCCGGCGTCACGGAAGCGGGCTACATCCTGCTGCGGCTGCCGCTGGAAGTGCGCGACCTGTTCGTCGAATGGCTTCAAAACAACGCGCCGGACCGGGCCGCCCGCGTCATGTCGCTCGTTTCCCAGACGCGCGACGGCAAGCACAACCAGTCGGAGTTCGGCAAGCGGATGACCGGCTCGGGCCCGCTCGCCTGGACCATCGGGCGACGCTTCGAACTTGCCGCGGACCGCAACAAGCTCAACCGCGCCAAATTCAAGCTGCGCACCGATCTGTTCGAGCGCCCGCTCGCGGCGGGCGACCAGATGAGCCTGTTCTAGAAAACCAGACATTGAGGAGAAGCCCCTTGGACCAGCGCATCAGCGTGATCACTCTCGGCGTCGCGGACGTACAGGCGGCCGCGGAATTCTATGAACGGCTCGGCTGGACGCGGTCCTCGCAGAGCCTGGACGCGGTCGCCTTTTTCGATGCCGGCGGCATGGTGTTCGCCCTCTACGGCACCGCGGCGCTTGCCGAGGATGCCGGGCTGTCGGCGGAAGGACACGGGTTTCGCCGCGTCACCCTGGCGCAGAACCTCGCCTCCACGGACGCCGTCGATGCCCTGCTGAAAGAGGCGGAAGCCGCCGGGGCGCGGCTGATCAAGCCGGCCGCCGAGACCTTCTGGGGCGGCTATTCCGGCTATTTCGCCGATCCCGACGGCCATCTCTGGGAGATCTCCTACAACCCGTTCTGGCCGCTCGACCAGGACGGACGGGTACAGCTTCCGGGCTGAGACCCGCCTTTACCGGTTTCCTTGCAGGTCGTGGCCGCCCTTTCACTCAAGCGACCTGTGTCCGCCGGCCGGCGAAGCCCCCTCGCCGGCCGGCCCCCCTCGCCCCTCTCTGCTGTCCCCCTCTGGCGCCCCCACTGGCAGCATTGCTTTTTTCGCGCGAGTCGCGGAACGATCGCGGCCATGGGAACAGCAGCGGATTTCAGCCGTGAGCAACGGGCGCTCGAAACGGGCGCGGGCTTTGTGGCGGGCATCGACGAGGCCGGCCGCGGACCGCTGGCGGGGCCCGTTGTCGCCGCCGCCGTGATCCTCGATCCGAAGCGCATCCCCGACGGCCTTGCCGATTCAAAGGCGCTGAGCGCGGCGCGGCGCGAGGCCCTGTTCGACGAAATCCTGAAGACGGCGACCGTCTGCGCCGCCGGAACCTCGGCGTCGGTCATCGACAAGATCAACATCCGCCAGGCGACGCTTCTGGCCATGCGCCGGGCAATCGCCGGGCTTGCCAGACCGGCCGACTACATCCTCGTCGACGGGCGCGACCTGCCCGGTTCCCCCTGCCCCGGCGAAGCGGTGGTCGACGGCGACGCGCTTTGCCTGTCGATCGCGGCGGCCTCGATCGTGGCGAAAGTTACCCGCGACCGCATGATGGACCGGCTCGCCAGCGCCCATCCCGACTACGGATTCGAGAGAAACCGGGGCTACGGAACGGCCCAGCACCTCGACGCGCTGAGGCGGATCGGCCCCTGCCCGATCCACCGGATGACCTTCCGGCCGCTGTCGCAATCAGATTTATTTACCAGTTAAGTCAACCTTTACCCTGTTGGGACATCCTCCCTTCATCAGTTGCGTAAGGGTTGAGTGAGTAATGCCTTCATGCGTACGGAGCCGGGCGTCCCAGACGCCCGGCCCGGCTTCCGCCGGATATATCGACGAGATCCTGATCGGTGATTGCATCGCAACGCTGGAAGCGTTGCCGGCCAAGTCGGTCGATGCGATCTTCGCGGATCCGCCCTATAACCTGCAGCTCGAGGGCGCGCTGCATCGGCCCGACAATTCCAGGGTCGACGCCGTCGACGACGACTGGGACAAATTCGACAGTTTCCAGGCCTACGACGCCTTTACCCGTGCCTGGCTGCTCGCCTGCCGGCGGGTGCTGAAGAAGGACGGGACGATCTGGGTGATCGGCTCGTACCACAACATCTTCCGCGTCGGCACGATCCTGCAGGATCTGGGCTACTGGATGCTGAACGACGTCGTCTGGCGGAAGACCAACCCGATGCCGAATTTCCGCGGCCGCCGCTTCACCAACGCCCACGAGACGATGATCTGGGCGGCGCGCGACGCCAACTCGAAGGGCTATACCTTCAACTACGAAGCCATGAAGGCGTTCAACGACGACGTTCAGATGCGCTCCGACTGGCTCCTGCCGATCTGCACCGGCGGGGAACGGCTGAAGGACGTGACCGGGCGCAAGATGCATCCGACCCAGAAACCGGAAAGCCTGCTCGCGCGCGTCATCCTGTCCTCGACCAAGCCCGGCGACCTCATCCTCGACCCGTTCTTCGGATCCGGCACCACCGGCGCGGTCGCCAAGCGGCTCGGCCGCCATTTCGTCGGCATCGAGCGCGACAGGACCTATGCCAGGGCGGCCCGCGACCGCATCGACGCGGTCGAGCCGCTCGGTGACGAGGCGCTCGTCGTCACCAAGGCGAAGCGCGACGAGCCGCGCATTCCGTTCGGCACCTTGCTGGAACGCGGCCTGATCCAGCCGGGCGACACGCTGACGGATTCGCGCCGCCGCCATGCCGCGACGGTGCGCGTCGATGGAACGCTTTCCGCGGGCGAAAAGGCCGGGTCGATCCACAAGGTCGGCGCGCTCGTCCAGGGGCTGGAGGCCTGCAACGGCTGGACCTTCTGGCATTTCGAGCGGGACGGCGGCCTGGAGCCGATCGACGCGCTGCGCCAGATCGTCAGGTCCGAGATCAGTTCGGGGCTCTCGACCGCCGCCTGAGCGCCACCAGCTTTTCCGCCTTCGGCCCGTGCAGGGCGCGCAGCGCGTGCGCCGCGGCCTTGCGCATCACCGTCGGCAGGCCGACATCGGGCAAATCCGGCTTGGTGACCCAGCGGGTATCCGGCAACGCGAAACTGGTGACGTCGGTCGCGGCGAAGACGGTCAGTTGCAGCCGGAAATGCGTAAAAACGTGCTCGACCTCGCCGGCGATGCGGTTCCATCGCGCCTTGAACGGGGCGTGCTCGCGCGCATCCGAAGGGTCGATATCCTGCTTCAGCGGCGTCAGCCAGACGCCATCCATGCCGCCGAGCAGGCCCTTCGGCGGCCGTTTCACGATCAGCACCGATCCATTGCCCCGCTCGGCCCAGAACGCCGCGCCGCGTCTTAAGGGGCGATCCTTCTTCGGCGCCTTGACCGGCAGGGACTCCGCGATGCCGCCGGCATGGGCGAGGCACGCATCGTTCCACGGGCAAAGCGCGCAGACCGGACGTTTCGGCGTGCAGATCGTCGCGCCAAGGTCCATCACGGCCTGGGCGAAGTCGCCCGGACGGTCGGCCGGGACGAGATCGGCGGTACGGGCGCGGATCTCTGTCTTGGCCGCCGGCATCGGCGTGTCGATGGCGAAAAGCCGGGCGACGACCCGCTCGACATTGCCGTCGACGGCGGCGGCAGGCCGGTCGAAGGCTATGGCGGCGATAGCGCCGGCGGTATAGGCGCCGATCCCCGGCAACGCCCGCAGCCCCTCCTCGGTGTCTGGAAAGCAGCCGCCAAGGTCGTCGGCAACCGTCCTGGCGCAGGCGTGCAGGTTGCGGGCACGGGCATAGTAGCCCAGCCCCGCCCAATCGCGCAGAACGTCGTCCTGAGGCGCCGCCGCCAGAGCCTCGACCGTCGGCCACTGCTCGACGAAGCGCAGAAAATACGGCCCGACGGCCGCGACGGTCGTCTGCTGCAGCATGATCTCGCTGAGCCAGACCTGATAGGGATCGGGCCTTTGCCCAGGCCCGGCGCGCCAGGGCAGCCGCCGGCGATGTCGGTCATACCAGGCCAGCAATGCGCCGGCGTCGGGAGAGCGGACTTTCGAACGGGTTGCGGACATGATCGGATACGTAGAAGATTCGCGCGTCATGATCGCGCTTGACGCGATCCGCACACAAGCACCGGCCCGCACACAAGCACCGGCGCACCATGACGCCACAGGCTGTTTATAGGATGTCGACGGGCAAAAAAATCAAGGCCAAAGGACCGGTCCGCATCGACCGCATCGCCGAAACGCTGCTCGATCCGGTGGTTTCCAGGGCTGGCTTCTCCTCGACCCAGATCCTGGCTGCCTGGTCGGAAATCGCCGGGCCCGACCTCGCCGCGCGATCGCGCCCGGAAAAGCTGCGCTGGCCGCCGCGGAGAGACGGAGAGGTCGGAACGGGCGCTTCCGCCAGCGGCGCGACGCTGGTGGTGCGCGCCGAGGGTGGCGATGCGATGGAACTGCAATACGCCTCCGCCGCCATCGTCGCGCGCGTCAACGCCATTTTCGGCTGGCGGGCCGTCGAACGGCTGTCGATCCGGCAGGCGCCGGTGGACCCCGGTTCGCGCGCGCTGCAATCCGACCCGGCCGCGTCGGCCGAGCCCGGGGCAGACCCCGAGGACGCGGGCCTGGCGAAAATCGAAGACCCGGACCTGCGCGCCGCCCTCAGCCGGCTGGGAACGCGGATCGCCCTAGATCGAGACACAAAGCCGTGACCGTTTTCGGCGCAGTCTTGCCATATTTGCCGGAAAAAGCATGATCCGCAGGCCATCACCCCGATAGCACCGGCTTTGCCATCACCGTTCAGCAGGGGTTCATACGCGGTTTCCCAGGATCGGGGCCGTGACAGAAGGAAACGACCATGATCGTGAACCGCAGACATGTTCTTTTCACAGGCGTCGCCGCCGCAGCCACGCTCGGCGCGGGCGCTGCGACCGCTCGCCTCCTGGGGCGCCCGTCTGTCCCTGTGGATATGGGGGACAGGCCGGCGCCGACGCTCGTCTCGGTCGATATGGCCGAACTGATGCAGGCCGGCCCGCTCGGCGAGAAGGCGCTGGGCGATCCCAACGCGCCGGTCACCATCGTCGAGTACGCCTCGATGACCTGCAGCCATTGCGCCAGCTTCCATGAGGACACCTATCCGGCGCTCAAGGAAAAATACTTCGATACCGGAAAGGTTTACTTCGTTTTCCGGGAGTTCCCGCTCGACCCCGTCGCCACCGCCGCCTTCATGCTGGCGCGCTGCGTTCCGGAGAGCCAGTACTTCACCTTCGTCGAGGCGCTGTTCAAGAATCAGAACCTGTGGGCTTTCACCAACGACCGGATCGGCGGCCTGACCAAGATGGCCAAGCAGGCCGGACTCTCGCAGGAAAAATTCGAGCAGTGCTTGACGAATCAGGAGCTGCTTGACGGGGTGAACTGGGTTAAAACGCGCGGCGTAGAGAGTTTCGACGTGAATTCGACGCCGACGTTTTTCATCAATGGCGAGATCGTACGTGGGGCGCTTCCGCTCGACCAGTTCGAGGAAAAGATCGACCAGCTCCTGCCGAGCTGACCACCCGGCGGGCGCCGTCATGCGTCCTGACGACCGAATCACAAGAGCCGACCGCTCGCCGCCGCGGAGTGCGGGCGCATGAAACTCACGCGCCTGCGCATCGTCGGGTTCAAGTCGTTCGTCGATCCCTCCGAAATCCACATCGAGCCGGGGCTGACGGGCATCGTCGGCCCTAACGGCTGCGGCAAGTCCAACCTGGTCGAGGCCGTGCGCTGGGTGATGGGCGAAAGCTCGCACAAGAGCCTGCGGGCGTCCGGCATGGACGACGTCATCTTTTCGGGCAGCGGTAGCCGGCCGAGCCGGAATTCGGCGGAAGTCGCGCTCGTCATCGACAATTCCGCCCGGCGCGCGCCGGCACAGTTCAACGACGCCGACGTTCTGGAGGTCTCGCGCCGCATCGAGCGCGAGGCCGGCTCGGTCTACAAGATCAACGGCAAGGATACGCGCGCCCGCGACGTGCAGCTCCTGTTCGCCGACGCGTCCACCGGCGCCCATTCACCGGCGATGGTGCGGCAGGGCCAGATCGGCGAGCTGATCTCGGCGAAGCCGCGCGACCGTCGCAAGATCCTCGAGGAAGCCGCCGGCATCGCCGGATTGCACAGTCGCCGCCACGAGGCCGAACTCCGGCTGCGCGCCGCCGAGCAGAACATGGCGCGCCTCGACGACGTCATCGCCCAGCTCGGCCAGCAGCTCGACGGCCTGAAGCGGCAGGCCCGGCAGGCTTCCCGCTACAAGGCCCTGTCGGCGGAGATCCGCAAGACCGAGGCGATCCTCTGGCACCTGCGCCGTCAGGCGGCGCTGCAGGCGATCACCGATCGGGAAGCAGCCGTCGGCGAGGCCGCCGCGATCGTCGCGGGGCTGACCCAGGCCGCCGCCGCGGCCGCCACCGCGCGGACAGAGGCGACCTCCATCCTGCCCGCCCTGCGCGAGAAGGAAGCCGAGGTCGCCGCGCGGCTGCGCCATCTGACCGTGACCCGCGACGGCATCGACCGGGAGAAACGGCAGGTCCTGGAGCGCCGCGAAGAGCTCGGCGGGCGGCTCTCCCAGATCAGCGCCGACCTCGATCGCGAGCGCGCGACCATCGCCTCGACCAACGAGACGATCCAGCGACTGGACGAGGAAGAGGCCGAGATCAAGGCCGAGGCCGAGCGCGCCGAGGCGAATGGCGAGGAGTTGAGGCGCCGGCTGTCGGCGACCGAGACGACCTTGCAGGAGGCCGAGGCACGACTGGCCGAAGCCACGGCCAACGCGGCCGAGCTGACGGCGCGCCGGCGCCAGTTCGAGCGCATCGTTCGCGACGAGACCGACCGCTTCGCCAAGCTCGAGAGACAGCTCGCCGATATCGAGCGGGAAGCCGCCGCGCTCGCCTCCTCCGACACCACCCGCGAGATAGAGGCGCTGGGTACCGCAGTCGACGCGGCCCAGGCGGAGGCGGAGTCCCGCGAGGCGGCGACGGTCGAAGCGGACCAGGCGCTGACCGCGGCGCGTGACGCCGTGGAGGCGGCACGTGCGCCGGCGGCGGACGCGGAACGCGATCTCAAGGGCCTCGAAACCGAGCACCGGACGCTGGAGCGCGTGCTCGCGGTCGACGAAGGCGCGCTATGGCCGCCGCTGATCGACGCGGTGACGGTGCGGCGGGGCTTCGAAGCCGCGCTCGGCGCGGCCTTCGGCGAGGATCTCGATCATCCGGCCGAGGACGGCGCCGCCATCCACTGGCGCATGGTCGCTCCCGACGCCGCCGATCCGGCGCTGCCGGCGGGCGCCCGCCCGATGTCCGAGGTGGTCAAGGCGCCGGACGTGCTGGCGCGGGCCCTGTCCCAGGTCGGTCTGGTCGAGCACGACGACGGCGTGCGCCTGCAGCCCCACCTCAAGCCCGGCCAGCGGCTCGTGACCAAATCCGGCGACCTGTGGCGCTGGGACGGCTTTACCGCCGCCGCGGACGCGCCGACGGCCGCCGCCAAGCGCCTCGAACAACGCAACCGCGTCGCCGAGCTCGCCCGCGAGATCGACGCCGCGCAGGGCCGGCTCGAGACGGCGCGGACGGCCCTCTCCGACAGCGAGGCGGCCGCCCGGACGGCCGCCGAGCAGGCGACCTCGGCACGCGAAGCCTCGCGGGCTGCCCAGGCACGGCTGAAGGACGTCTCGGAACGACGGACCGCCGCCGAACGCAAAGCAACTCAGGACACCGCCCGCACCAGCGCGCTCGAAGAAGCCAAGGTGCGGATCACCCAATCGATCGACGAATCGCACGCCGCCCAGCGCGAGGCGACCGCCGGCCTCGAAGCGCTCGCCGGCGAGGGCGACCCGGACGCGCAGATCGAGCTTTTGAAGGCCGAGACGGCGACGGCGCGCGGCCAATATGCCGAAGCCCGCTCGGCCGTCGATTCGCTGGCCAAGGAGGCGGACCTGCGCCGGACCCGCGCCGAGCGCAACAAGGCCGAGCGGCGACGCTGGTCGGAGCGGATCGCCGACGGTGACAAGCATCTCAACACCCTGTCGACCCGCGAAGACCAGATCCGCAGAGAATGGGCCTCCCTGGAAGAGGTTCCGACCCGGCTCGACGCCAGGCGTGCCGCGCTCGCCAACGAGATCGATGCGGCGGAGGCCGCGCGCAAGGCCGCCGCGGACGCGCTGGCGACCGGCGAAACCCGGCTGGCCGAGGCCGACAAGGTCGCCAAGGAAGCCGACGAGACCCTCGCCGGCGCCCGCGAGGCCAAGGCGCGCGAGGAGGCGACCCTCGAAGGCCTGCGCCAAAGGCTGGTCGATCTGGAGGAAACGATCGAGGAGGCGCTGGAACGCCCCGCCGATCAGGCCCTTTCCGTTGCTGGTCTCGACGCCGAATCGGAGCTGCCGCCGGTCGACCGGCTCGAAGCCGACCACGAGCGTTACAAGCGCGACCGCGACCGGCTCGGCAGCGTCAACCTGCGCGCCGAGGAGGAAATGCGCGAGGTCGAGGCCCGGCATGACGCGCTGGCGAACGAACGCAGCGACCTGGAAGGGGCGATCCATCGCCTGCGCGGCGCCATCGGCGGCCTCAACAGGGAAGGCCGGGAACGCCTGCTCGCTGCCTTCGACACGGTCAACGGGCACTTCCAGAGCCTCTTCACCCGCCTGTTCGGCGGCGGCGCGGCCGAACTGAAGCTGACCGAATCGGACGATCCGCTGGAAGCCGGCCTCGAGATCATCGCCCGCCCGCCCGGCAAGCGCCCCTCCTCGCTCACGCTCCTGTCGGGCGGCGAGCAGGCACTGACGGCGACGGCGCTGATCTTCGCGGTTTTCCTGACCAATCCGGCGCCGATCTGCGTACTCGACGAGGTGGACGCCCCGCTGGACGACGCCAATGTCGAGCGCTTCTGCGATCTCGTCGAGGAAATCGCGCGATCGACCGAAACGCGCTTCCTGGTGATCACCCACAATCCGATCTCCATGGCGCGGATGGACCGGCTGTTCGGGGTGACGATGGCCGAGCGTGGCGTGAGCCAACTCGTCTCCGTCGACTTCGGCGGCGCGATGGACCTGCGCGAAGCCGGTTGATCACCGGGCGGACACCTGCCCCGGACCCGATGATGCGCCGCAACAATACAGATTTTTCCTCTTTTATATCAACAGCTTAATGAAATCTTACCCGTCCTTGACAGCCTACTGCGGCCAAACTATGGTGCGCCCGGCTTTGGGGGGCGGGCCGCCCCGGCCGTCCTTTGGAGCCGAGACGCGCCAATCCTGGTCAGGACACGGCGATGAACGAAGCACCGGAGAGCGGACCGGGTACCGTTAAACCAGCAGCCAGTCCGGCTGATCTAGACGGCCGCCGCAAGGCACTTGGAGCTTCGCTCGAAGGTGCACGGCGACGTCATGAACCGCCGCCCGAGACGTCCGCGCGCGGATCCGCGCTCGGCACGGCCTTCAAGATCGCGACGGAATTCGTCGCGGGCCTTCTGGTCGGCGGCGGAATCGGCTGGTATCTGGACTACTGGTTGGGAACGCGGCCGTTCCTCTTCCTGCTGTTTCTGGCGCTGGGCGCCGCGGCAGGATTTATGAATGTGTTCCGGCAGGCATACCGGATGAACCGGGATATGCAGGCGGGAGCCGACGGGAAAGACTGAGGCCGGCGACGCCGGCCAGGTTTGGCGGAACGGAATTACTGGGAGCGCACGCGTGGCGGCAGAAAATGGACATGGCGGCGGGGCCGGGCTCGACCCGATGCACCAGTTCGAGATCCAGCGCATCCTGCCGCTGAACATCGGCGGCCTCGACGTATCCTTCACGAATTCGGCGCTGTTCATGGTCATCGTCGTGGCCCTGGTGAGCCTGTTCACCATCGCCTCGATGGGCGGCCGCGCGCTGGTGCCCGGACGCATGCAGTCGCTGGCCGAACTCTCCTACGAGTTCGTCGCCAACATGGTGCGCGAGAACACCGGCACCGAGGGGATGCGCTACTTCCCCTTCATCTTCACCCTGTTCATGTTCATCCTGTTCGCGAACATGCTGGGTATGGTCCCCTACACGTTCACCGTCACCAGCCACATCATCGTCACCTTCGCGCTGGCGGCCGTGGTGTTCATCGGCGTGACGATCATCGGCTTCATCAAGCACGGCGCCGGCTACCTCAAGCTGTTCGTGCCGTCGGGCGTGCCGGCGGCGCTGCTGCCGCTGCTGGTGGTGATCGAGGTGATCTCCTACCTGACGCGACCGATCAGCCTTTCCGTGCGACTGTTCGCCAACATGATGGCCGGCCACACGATGCTGAAGGTGTTCGCCAGCTTCGTCGTCGGCCTCGGCGTCATCGGTGGCTGGGCCCCGCTCGCCTTCATGGTCGCCTTCACGGGCCTCGAGATCCTCGTCGCCTTCCTGCAGGCGTACGTGTTCGCCATCCTTTCCTGCATCTACCTCAACGATGCCCTTCATATGCATCACTGAGGCAGGTCACGGTTTTCCCTAACTCAATCGAACTCATCCAACTCAAAGGAGCACTCTCATGGAACCAGAAGCCGCAAAGCTGATTGGCGCCGGTCTCGCCGCCATCGCGCTCGCCGGTGCCGGTGTCGGCATTGGCCACATCTTCGGCAACTACCTCGCCGGCGCGCTGCGCAACCCGTCCGCTGCCCCGGCGCAGTTCCCGAACCTGCTGCTCGGCTTCGCCCTCGCCGAAGCGACGGGCCTGTTCGGTCTCGTCATTTCGCTGATCCTGCTGTTCGTCGTCTGACGTACCGGATCATTCACCCTGCACTCAAACGGGGCTCGCCTCCATGCGCACCTCGATAGACGGTATCGTACTGGCACAGGCCACGCAGGACGCGACTCACGGCGCGGCGGAGGGGATGACCGAGGAGGTCATCGCCGACACCGGGCTTGAGCCGAGCGGGACGCCAGGCATGCCGCAGCTCGACTTTACGGGGTACGCGCCCCAGATCGTCTGGCTGGTGATTACCTTCGTGGCGCTTTACATGCTCATGTCCAAGGTGGCGCTGCCGCGCATCGCCACCGTGATCGAGCATCGCCGCGACCGGATCGCCAGCGACCTCGATGCCGCCGCGCGGCTCAAGGAAGAGACCGACGAGGTGATCGCGGCTTACGAGGCCGAACTCGCCGAAGCGCGTGGCCGGGCCCACCAGATCGCCGCGGAGACCCGCGACAAGCTCAATAGCGAGCTTGCCGGGGAACGCGCGGAGGTCGAGGCCGGCCTTGCCAAGAAGACGGCAGAAGCCGAGATGCGGATCGCCGACACCAAGGCGAAGGCGATGGCGGAAGTCGATACGGCGGCAGCCGACGCGGCGACCGAGATCGTCACCGCGCTGACCGGCCTGAAGCCCACGAAGGCGGAGATCGACAAAGCCGTCGTTTCCGCCCGGCCGGCCTGAGGGGGCGAGAGATGGAACTTCTAACCGCGCCTGAAACCTGGGTCGCCGTTTCCTTCATCGGCTTTGTCGCCCTGCTCGTCTACTATAAGGTGCCGGGCATGGTGACGAAGGCCCTCGACGGCCGCGCCGATCGCATCCGCGCCGAGCTCGAGGAAGCGCAGAAACTGCGTGAGGAGGCCCAGGGCCTGCTCGCCGAGTATCAGCGCAAGCGGCGCGAAGCCGAGAAGGAAGCCGAGGAAATCGTGGCTCTGGCCAAGGAAGAGGCAGGTCGCCTCAAGGTCGAGGCCCGTCAGCAGATGGACGAGCTGGTCGAGCGGCGCTCCAGGCTCGCCGAGCTGAAGATCGCCCAAGCCGAGGAACAGGCGGTCGCCGACGTGCGCGCCGCCGCCGCAGAGGCCGCCATCGCGGCGGCCGAGACGGTCATCGGCGCCAAGGTGAAGGGCGACACGGCCAAGGATCTGGTCAGCGCCAGCATCGCGCAGGTGAAGGCCCGGCTGCAGTAAGCCAGTCCCGTACCGACAAGACAAAAGCCCCGGGTAGTGCCCGGGGCTTTTTCGTTATGGCGGCCGTCGTGTCAGAAGCGGTCGGCGAATTCGTCCGTCGCGGTGATCAGTTCATGCAGGATGCCCGGCTCGGAAAAGGCGTGGCCGGCGGCGGGCACCACGGTGAACCGCGCTTCGGGCCAGGCCTTGTGGAGATCCCAGGCGGTGCGCATCGGCGTGCACATGTCGTACCGGCCCTGAACGATCACGCCGGACATATCCTTGAGTTTATGGGCGTCGCGAATCAGCTGACCCTCCTCGAAGAACCCTTCGTTGACGAAGTAGTGGTTCTCGATACGGGCGAAGGCCAGCGCGAATTCCTCGTCGCCATGCTGAGCCTCGATCTTCTCGTCCGGCAGCAGCGTCAGCGTGCGGCCTTCCCACAGGCTCCAGGTCCGCGCCGCGGCGACCTGCACCGCCCGGTCGGGATCGGTCAGGCGCTTGCGGTAGGCGGCCATCAGGTCGCCGCGCTCCTGCGCCGGGATCGGGGCGAGATAGCCCTCCCAGATCTCCGGGAAGACCCAGGAGGCGCCCTCCTGGTAGAACCACTGGAGCTCGTCGCGGCGCAGCGTGAAGATACCGCGCAGGACGAGCTGCGACACGCGCTGCGGATGGGTCTGGGCATAGGCGAGCGCCAGACAGCTGCCCCACGAGCCGCCAAAGACCAGCCACCGGTCGACGCCCAGCATCTCGCGGAACCGCTCCATATCGGCGACGAGATGCCAGGTCGTGTTGGCCTCCAGCCCCGCGTGCGGCTTCGAACGGCCACAGCCGCGCTGGTCGAACAACAAGACGCGGTACCGTTCGGGATCGAAGAGCCGCCGATGGTCGGCCGAACAGCCGGCGCCGGGCCCGCCGTGGAGGAAGACCGCCGGTATCCCGTCCGGATTGCCGACGAGCTCCCAATAGACCGAATGCCCGTCGCCGACGTCCAGGTGCCCGCTGTCGTAGGGCTCGATCGGCGGATAGAGGGTACGTGCCGCCGCGCCATTGCCGGTCATCGCCTACTCCGCCGCGTCGCGTTTGGGTTCCGGCTCGCTCGGCGCCTGGGGCGTCCAGCGCAGCACCGGCTGGCGCGCGGCCCGGGTCTCGTCGAGGCGGCGGCGCGGCGCGTACCACGGCGCGCCGGCGAAGCGCTCGGTATCGCCGCGCTTTGCGGCCATGGCGAGGTCGCGCAGCGTGGCAATGAACAGGTCGAGGCTGGCCTTGGATTCCGATTCGGTCGGCTCGATCAGCAGCGCACCGTGCACGACCAGCGGGAAGTACATGGTCATCGGGTGATAGCCCTCGTCGATCATCGCCTTGGCGAAGTCGAGGGTCGTCACGCCTGAGCCGTTGAGGAACTGGTCGTCGAACAGCACCTCGTGCATGCACGGACGGTCGCCGAAGGGCAGGCTCATCACGTCCTTCAGGCAGGCGCGGATGTAGTTCGCCGAGAGCACCGCATCCTCGGCGGCCTGACGCATGCCGTCGGCGCCGTGGCTCAGCATCCAGGCGGCGGCGCGCACGAACATGCCCATCTGGCCATGGAAGGCGGTCATGCGGCCGAAGGGTTTGGCGGGGCCGGCCTGGCCGGCATGCTCGACCAGTTCGAACCCGTCCTTGCCGGACACCACCCAGGGGAGCGGCGCGAAGGGAGCGAGCGCCTCCGACAGCACCACCGGCCCGGCACCCGGCCCGCCGCCGCCATGCGGCGTTGAGAACGTCTTGTGCAGGTTGATGTGCATGGCGTCGATGCCGAGATCGCCCGGTCGCACGCGGCCGAGGATAGCGTTGAGGTTCGCGCCGTCGCAGTAGAAATAGGCACCGGCGGCATGCACCGCGTCGGCGATCTCGATGATGTCGCGCTCGAACAGGCCGCAGGTGTTCGGGTTGGTCAGCATGATGCCGGCGACTTCGGGCGACAGCCTTTCCTTCACCGCGGCGACATCGACTGTGCCGTCCTCGCGGGCGGGGATCGATTCGACCCTGTAGCCGAGCAACGCGGCGGTGGCCGGATTGGTGCCGTGGGCCGATTCCGGCACCAGCACCAACGAGCGCGCATCGCCGCGGGCTTCCAGCGCCGCTTTGATCGCCATCATGCCGCAGAGCTCGCCATGGGCGCCGGCCTTGGGCGACATGGCGACCGCGGGCATTCCGGTCAGTTCCTTCAGAGCGTTGGCGACGAGATCGATCAGCTCGAGCGCGCCCTGCACGGTGGAGACCGGCTGCAGCGGATGCACGTCGCCGAATCCCGGCAGCCGCGCCATCTTCTCGTTGAGACGCGGATTGTGCTTCATCGTGCACGAGCCGAGCGGATAGAGCCCGGTGTCGATCGCGTAGTTCTTCTGAGACAGCCGGACATAGTGGCGGACGGCCTCGGGCTCGCTCATGCCCGGCAGGTTCGGCGTATCGGACCGCTCAAGCCCGCCGAGATGGAACTCCGTATCGTCCCCGTCGGCGAGGTCGACGCCGGTCACGTCGAGCCGGCCCGTCTCGTAGATCAGCGCCTCCTCGATCATCAGCGCGCGGTTTCCGGTGAAGGTCGTGTGTCCGCCCTCTCCCGCTTCGCCGGGGCTTGTCGGGCGGCCTTGCGTGTTCATGCTCATGCCAGCACCTCCTGCAGGGCGGCGGCATAGGCCGCGCGGTCGTCGTCGGTATTGATCTCGGTGGCTGCGGCGATCATCAGGTCGTCGTGGCCGTTCTGACGGAACAGGCGGGCCACCGGCACACCGCCCAGCACCCCCTTCTGCGCCAGCGCCTCGACGACGGCGGCGGCGTTCTTCGGAACCCGTATGGTGAACTCGTTGAAGTAGGCGTGATTCAGAATCTCGACGCCGGGCACCGCCGCCAGAGCCTTGGCGAGCTTCACCGCACTGGCGTGGTTGATCCGCGCGAGCTTCTTCAGGCCTGCGGCGCCGAGCAGCGTCATGTGGATCGAGAACGCCAGGGCGCAGAGGCCGGAATTGGTGCAGATGTTGGAGGTCGCCTTCTCGCGGCGGATGTGCTGCTCGCGGGTCGACAGCGTCAGCACGAAGCCCCGACGCCCTTCCGCGTCGACCGTCTGGCCGGCGAGGCGTCCGGGCATCTGGCGCACGAACTTGGAGCGCGTGGCGAACAGGCCGACATAGGGCCCGCCGAAATTGAGGCCGTTGCCGATCGACTGGCCCTCGCCGACGACGATGTCGGCGCCCATGGCGCCTGGCGATTCGACCAGACCGAGCGAGACGGCCTCGGTGAACACCGCGATCAGCAGCGCGCCGTGCGCATGCGCCTTCTCGGCAATGGGCCGCAGGTCGACCAGATGACCGAACACGTCCGGTGTCTGCACGACGACGCAGGAGGTATCGTCGTCGATCAGCGCCAAGACGTCGTCCTCGCCGACGGGAACCGGCGGCAGGGTCACGACCTCGTGGCCGCCCATATGGGCCAGGTTCTCGACGACGGCGCGATATTGCGGATGCAGGTTGCCGGCGAGGACCGCCTTTTCGCGCCGCGTCAGCCGGTGCGCCATCAGAACCGCCTCGCCGGTACCGGTCGAGCCGTCGTACATTGAGGCGTTGGCCACCTCCATGCCGGTGAGTTCGGCGACCTGGGTCTGGAACTCGAACAACATCTGCAGCGTGCCCTGGGTGATCTCCGGCTGGTAGGGCGTGTAGGAGGTCAGGAACTCGGACCGCTGGATCAGATGATCAACGCTTGCCGGGACGTGATGGCGATAGGCGCCGGCGCCGACGAAAAAAGGCGCCGAGCCGGCGGAGACGTTCCTGCCGGCCATGCGCGACAACAGGCGTTCGACCTCGAGCTCGCTCCTGGCCCGCGGCAGATCAACCAACTCGTCGCGCCACGCGGCGCGCGGCACGTCAGCGAACAGATCGTCGATGCCATCGACGCCGATGCGGGCGAACATCGCCTCGCGGTCGGCATCGCTCAGCGGCAGATAACGCATGATACCCCTCCTCAGGTGTCCGCCGTCACCGGCTCGACGGTGACCTCGGAGCGGACGGAATTGGCGATAAAGCACAGGTGATGGGCGTCGTCGTGCAGCGCGGTCTCGGCGGCCGCATCGGGCGCGCGCCCCTCGGCGTACCGGATCCGGGGACGCAGCGTCACCTTGTCGATCCAATAGCGGCTCGCCTCGATGCGGACCATCGATCCCACGGCATCGTCCTCGTAGGATTCGATGACGAAGCCGCGCTGGCGGGCGAGATCGAGGAACCACAGCATGTGGCACGACGACAGCGAGGCGACGAAGGCTTCCTCGGGATCGACCGCGTCCTCCTTCGAAAAGGGCAGCTTGACGACCGTCGGCGAAGACGACGCCGGCACGGTAATCCCGTCGAAGCGCCATTCGTGGCCCCGACTGTAGGTGTTGGCGGCGAAGTCGCCCTCGCAGGTCCAGGCAACGGTGACGCGATAGAGGTGCACCATTGGTACGTCCTTCCGCGGGGCCTCAGCTCACCGAGGCGACGTAGGTCTTGTAGGCGTCGGCATCCATCAGCGCGTCGAGCTGGGACTTGTCCGACAGCTTGATCCTGACGAACCAGCCCTCGCCCTCGGGCGCCTCGTTGACCTTTGCGGGCTCGTCGGCAAGCGCCTGGTTGACCTCGACCACCTCGCCGGACACCGGCGCATAGATCTCGCTGGCCGCCTTGACGGATTCGACGACACCCGCCTCGTCACCGACGGCGACGGTCTTGCCGACCTCGGGAAGCTCGACGAAGACGACATCGCCAAGCTGCTCCTGCGCGTAGTCGGTGATCCCGATGGTGCCGACGTCGCCTTCCACGCTGATCCACTCGTGTTCCTTGGTGAAATGCATGCTCATCTGGTCTGTTCCCTCTTTCAGATCATGGTGCCGGCCGCGTTGCCTGCGGCCGAAACGGCTATCTCTTGTAACGGTGGGGCACGAAGGGCATCGCGGCGACCCGGGCGGCTTCCGCCCGGCCGCGCACGGTCAGGACCACCTCCGTATCGACGGCCGAATGGGCTGTCTCGACGTATCCCATCGCCACGGGGCCACCGACCGAGGGGCCAAAGCCGCCACTGGTGATCTTTCCGACCGCCGATCCGCCGACGGATATCTCGGTTCCCTCGCGCGCGGGCGCGCGTCCGTCCGGACGGATGCCGACACGCCGCCGCAACGGACCGTCGGCGAGTTCGCGGCGGATGCGTTCGTAGCCCGGGAAACCGCCCTCCGCGCGCCGGCGCTTGCCGATCGACCAGGTGAGCGCGGCCTCGACCGGCGAGGTGGTCTCGTCGATATCATGGCCGTAGAGACACAGGCCCGCCTCGAGCCGCAGCGTGTCGCGCGCACCGAGACCGATCGGCTCGACCTCGGAAGCCGCCAGGAACGTATCCCACATGGTGCCTGCGCTGCCGGCGGGAACGGAAATCTCGAAACCGTCCTCACCGGTATAGCCGGAGCGTGAGATATGGCAGGGAATGCCGTCGAAGGTGGCGTCGCAGGCGGTCATGAAGGCAAGGTCGACCGCCTCGCCGCAGTGGCGCGCCATGACGTACTCCGCCTTCGGCCCCTGCAGCGCCATCAGCGCCCGGTCCTCGATCGGCTCGAGCGTCACCGAACCGGGAAGACCGGCACGCATGTGCTCGTAGTCGACATCCTTGCGCGACGCGTTGACGATCAGGAACAGGCGACCGTCGAGGGCGGGGTCGGCGGGACGCGTGACCATGAGATCGTCGATGATGCCGCCTTCGTCGGTCAGGAACTGGGTGTAGCGGATCGCGCCGGGCTTCAGTCCGGCGATATCGCCGGGGACCAAGGTCTCCAGCGCCGCCGCCGTGGCGGCAAAATCTGGGCCGACGAGCCAGGCCTGGCCCATGTGCGAGACGTCGAACAGGCCCGCGTTCTCGCGCGTCCACTTGTGCTCAGCAATGATGCCGCGGGCATACTGGACGGGCATGGCGTAGCCGGCGAACGGCACCATGCGCCCGTCAAGCGCCACATGGCGATCGTTGAGCGGGGTCATAAGAAGATCGGAACTGGATGTATCGTCTGTCATAACCGGTCCTGCATAGGCGTAGAGTCGGAGACCCGGCCGGGTCCGCTCGCGCCCCTCTCTGTCGCAGGACCTGAGAGATTTCACCGCGGAACGCCCGCGGCTTACCCCCTTCGGTGAGCCGCCGGCATTTGCGCGCCGACGACTACTTTCCAGAGTCTCATCCTCCCGCGGTCCCTTGTGCCTGAGAGTTTCCGGGGCCGGTTGCTCCTTCGGCGCCGGCCGCAGTGCGACCGGTCTCTCCCGCGGGATTCGACGAATGTGAGGGCGATCTTACGGGGCGCCCCGGTACTGTCAACCTCGGTCGACGTCAGCCGCGCTTCGGCTTGCCTCCCATCTCGTCGAAGCCGATGTAAATCACGTAGTTGTTGATGTGATCGCCTTCCGGAACCTCGAAATAGAGGGAATCGTCCACCTGGGTGAACTGCTGGACGGTTTCGCCGGGCAGGATGTTCGGCTGGACGGGGTAAAGCTGGGACCATACGCCCTCGCCGCCCGTGCGCACGAACGCGGCACGAAGCGGAAGCTGGACGGAGGTGTCGTTCCAGGCCGGGCCGGTAACCACCTTGCCGGCGATGCCTAGCTTGATGCGTATCGCGTTGGTGCCGACGAACTCGCATTCGCGCGCGGTTTTGGTAATGCCGCCCTGATAGACGACGTAGTCGGGATCGCCCTCGTGCCCCCGCGCGTAGACACGAAAGGTTTCCGTACCTTCGCGAATGACGACGGGCGGGCACTTGGCCTCGGTGGGCGGCGGCGGCGCGCCGGCATCGACCGGCAGCTCGTCGGGCTCCTCGCCCGCGCCGACCAGCATCCGGAATGCGCCGATCGTGGAATCGCTGGCGTCGCGCCCGGCCTGCGTATCGCAGCCCGCGGCAGCGCCAGCCAACGCCAGAACAAAAGCCAGTTTGATCGCCCGGCGGCGATCGGTAGCATCGCGAAGAAGCCGCATACGCTCATATACCTTCGTCAGAACCCCCCACGGGCGGCCCTTATAGCAGGCCAACCGCGGAAATCCCAAGGGGCCGCACGACACAGGCCTGCGCCTTGACAGAACGGGCCCGAAACCCTGTATAGCCTCATGGCAACCGGTTGCCGCCCAAGCTGGCTATCCATAGCGCTTCTCAAGACGGCCCCTAAGATATGAAGCCACCTCTCAAGATCCTACTTTGCTCGCCGCGCGGCTTCTGCGCCGGGGTCGACCGCGCGATCCAGATCGTCGAGCTGGCGCTGAAACGCTACGGGCCGCCCGTCTATGTGCGCCACGAAATCGTCCACAATCGCTACGTCGTCGACAGCCTGAAGGCGAAAGGCGCCGTTTTCGTCGATGAACTCGACCAGATCCCCGATACGGAGGCACCCGTGGTGTTCTCGGCGCACGGGGTGGCCAAATCGGTGCCGCAGGAGGCCGCCGCGCGCAACCTGTTTCACGTCGACGCCACCTGCCCGCTGGTGACCAAGGTGCACCGGGAGGCGGAAATCCATTTCCGCAAGGGGCGCGAGATCGTGCTGATCGGCCATGCCGGCCATCCGGAGGTCATCGGCACCATGGGCCAGCTCCCGTCAGGCACCGTCTCCCTGATCGAAACCGTCGAGGACGCCCGCGCCTTCGCGCCCGGCAGCCCCGACGCGCTCGCCTTCATCACCCAGACAACGCTTTCCGTCGACGATACCGCCGAGATCGTCTCGGTGCTGCGCGCGCGATTCCCGGAGATCATCGGGCCGCACAAGGAAGATATCTGCTACGCCACCACCAACCGGCAGGACGCCGTCAAGGCGGTCGCGCCGCGCGCCGACGCGACAATCGTGGTCGGCGCCCCCAACTCCTCCAACTCGCAGCGCCTGGTCGAGGTCGCCCGCCGCGCCGGCTGTCCTAAGGCAGTCCTTCTGCAGCGCGCTTCCGACATCGACTGGGCGACGTTCGGCGACGTCGCGACGCTGGCGATCACCGCGGGCGCATCGGCGCCGGAAGTACTGGTCGAGGAGATGATCGGCGCCTTCGCGAAACGCTACGACATCGAGGTCGAGACGGTATCGACCGCCGACGAGACCATCGGCTTCAACCTGCCGCGGGCCCTCCGCGAAACCGCGGCCGGGTAAACCCATGGCGGTCTACACTGAAGTTCCCGACGAGGAGCTCACCAACTTCATCGCCGGCTACGACGTCGGCGCACTGCTCTCCTTCAAGGGGATCGCCGAAGGTGTCGAGAACACCAACTATCTCCTCCATGCCGAGCGCGGCAGCTACATCCTGACGCTGTACGAAAAACGCGTCGATCCCACCGACCTTCCGTTCTTCCTCGGACTGATGGAACACCTGTCGGAGAAGGGCGTCACCTGCCCCCTGCCGCTGCATGACCGCGAAGGCAACAGCCTGCGGACGCTTTGCGGCCGACCGGCCGCGCTGATGACTTTTCTCGAGGGGCTTTGGGTCCGCAAACCGCGCGTGGAGCATTGCCGCGCGCTGGGCGATACGCTGGCGGCCATGCACAAGGCCGCGCTCGATTTCGACGGCCAGCGCCGCAACGCGCTCTCGGTCGCGGACTGGCGCCCCATCTTCGCCGCCGTCGCCGACCGGGCCGACACGTTGCAGTGGGGCCTGGCCGACGAGATGGAGGCCGAGCTCACCTACCTGGAGGCGAACTGGCCGGCGGACCTGCCCGAGGGCGTGATCCATGCCGACCTGTTCCCCGACAACGTGTTCTTCCTGAAGGATCATGTCTCCGGGCTGATCGATTTCTATTTCGCCTGCCGCGACTCGCTTGCCTACGATATCGCGGTCTGCCTCAACGCCTGGTGCTTCGAGCCCGACCTGTCGTTCAACGTCACCAAGGCGCGCGCCATGCTGAACGCCTATGCCGGACGGCGGCGGCTAACCGAGGCAGAATACGCCTCGCTGCCGCTGCTTGCCCGCGGCGCCGCGATGCGTTTCTTCGTGACCCGGCTCTACGACTGGCTGAACCACCCGCCCGGCGCGTTCGTGCGCCCCAAGGATCCGCTTGAATACGCCAAGCGCATTCGCTTCCACCGCTCGGTTTCGAGCACCAGCGAGTACGGCCTCGACTGATGACGGAAAACCGTATCCAGATCTGGACCGACGGCGCCTGTTCGGGCAATCCCGGCCCCGGCGGCTGGGGTGCGCTGCTCGTCTGGAACGGGCACGAAAAAGAACTGTGCGGCGGCGAGGCGGAGACCACCAACAACCGGATGGAAATGCTCGCCGCCATTCGCGCTCTCGAAGCGCTGAAGCGGCCGTCCGCCATCGACCTGCATACCGACTCCTCTTACCTACGCAACGGCATCACCACCTGGCTGAAGCAGTGGAAGGCGCGCGGCTGGAAGACGGCCGACAGGAAGCCGGTCAAGAATGTGGAACTCTGGCAGGCGCTGGAAGAGGCCATGGCCCGCCACGAGGTGCACTGGCACTGGGTGAAGGGCCACGCCGGCAACGACGGCAACGAACGCGCCGACGCCCTGGCGAACCAGGGCATGGCTCCGTTCAAGCAGAACAGGCGCAAAAGGCGCGTCGCGGGGACCTGACTCCCCGCACGCGGCCATTCACATCGCCGCGAGCCCGGTCACATCGCGGCGAGCAACGCCTCGGCGCCGGTGATGTCGGTCTTCCCCGGCTCATCCCCGATATTGAGGATCGTCACGACTCCGTCGTCGACAAGCATGGCATAGCGCTGCGAGCGGATGCCCATGCCGCGCTCTGTAATGTCGAGCTCCAGCCCGACCGCTTTGCTGAACAACGCACTGCCGTCGGCCAGGAACTCGATCGTATCCCCGGCCCCCGTCGCCTTGGCCCAGGCATCCATGACGAAGACATCGTTCACCGCGAGACAGGCGATGGCATCGACGCCCTTTTCCCGGAATTTGTCGGCATTGGCCAGGAACCCGGGCAGATGGTTGTTGTGGCATGTCGGCGTGAACGCGCCGGGAACCGCGAACAGCGCCACCTTGCGTCCGGAAAATACGTCGCTCGTCGTTTTGGTCGACGGCCCCGATGCCGTCACCACACCGAACGTCGCCTCGGGCAGCTTGTCTCCGACCTTAATCATTCCCGCTTCTCTCCTCATCGGACATGGAAGACCGGAGCGATCCGCCCCGGCCGTTCCCTAAATAACGTGCGCGGCGATCTAGTCGAGAGTCAGCGGCTGCTCAAAGGAAAAATCGGGCGAAACGCCGGTGACCCGGATCTTGGTGCCGGGGATCCCGGACTGATCGGCAATCCCCTCGAGCGACACCTCGAAGATCGCGTTGCCCGCCGCATCGGTGCCGGTACGCTCCGGTACCGGCAGATACCATTCCTCCGGCCCCTCGACGAGGGCGAAGCCCTCCTCCCCGTCCGACGGAAACCGGACGAGCAGCTGGAGCACCGGCTTGTCGTCCTTGCGCACGACGGCACCCGAGACTACCCCGCCGGTCTGCATCGGCGTATCGATCGGCGCGGGCACACGGCGCCGATAGAACTCGATCTCGGCGGTATGCGGCTTCGCGCCATCGAGGACGACGGCGACCTCGGCCTGGGCGGGAATGCAGATATCGTTGCAGACGGCGTAGTCGAGTTTGAGATTCAGATTCGACGACTCGCCCGGTTCGTCCGGCCTGACCAGCAAGGGAAAGATCACCGCTTCGGTATAACCGATAACCCAGCCGTAGCCGTCGAAGGACAGTTCCGGCGCCGGCCACTCGGCCGTTACCTCCGCGACGTTGTCGGATCCGGAGAAATCCATCTTGGGCGGAATGCCGGAATCGCCGGGATTGCGCCAATAGGTCTTCCATTCCGGATCGAGCAGGATTTCGAGGCCGGCGAGGCGCGTCACGCCGTCGGCCATCGTCCCGCCGTCGATCAGGCGCACCCTGGCCTTGTCCTTCCATTCCCCGGCAGCGCCGGGGCCGGAAAGCAGCATCGCGGCCATCGCCACTGCGCAAAGATAGGATAAACGCGACACGGACCGTCCTTCTCTTCACAAGAGCTTGCCACAAAAGCCCCGGCTCGACGCCCGACACTATGCCGCAGCTGCCTTGCGCCCGCCATATCAAGACGGTTCAAGCCTGCGTGACGCCGTCCGATCAGGACCATTTCCAAACACGAAACGGGAAGTTACCATTCACATATGGCATTCAAGGAGTTCCAAGGATTTGGCGGTGGCGGCGGTCGCGGTTTCCTCGACGGCCAGATGCTGATCGCCATGCCGACGATGAACGACCCGCGTTTCGAGCGCAGCGTCGTCTACATGTGCGCCCATTCCGACGACGGCGCCATGGGCATCATCGTCAACCAGCTGGCCCGCAACATCAATTTCACCGAACTCCTGCGCCAGCTCGACATCATCGGCGCCGGCGAGGAGATCCGTCTTCCGCCGGAGGTCGGGCAGATGCGGGTCCATATCGGCGGACCGGTGGAGACAGGCCGCGGCTTCGTGCTGCATTCGCCCGACTGGTTCGTGGACACGTCCACCCTGCCCATCGACGACGGCATCTGCCTGACGGCGACCCTCGACATCCTCAAGGCGATCGCACGCGGCGACGGGCCGGAAAACTCGATGCTGGCGCTTGGCTATGCCGGCTGGGCGCCCGGGCAGCTCGAAAGCGAGATCCAGGCGAACGGCTGGCTGCACTGCAACGCCGATCCCGATCTGGTGTTCGGTACGGACCAGGCTTCGAAATACGACCTGGCGCTCAGGAAGCTGGGCATCGATCCCGGTCATCTCGCCCCGGATTCCGGGCGCGCCTGACGGCGGTGAGCCGGTAGCGGTCCCGCAGCCCGGGACGCGGGGCGGCCTAGTGCCGCATCATCGCCGACTGGCGGGCAAGCAGATGGCGGCATTCGTCCGCCGACATGGGCTCGCCGAACAGATATCCCTGGGCGTATTCGCAGCCGAGCGCATAGAGCTCGATGGCATCCTCGTCGGTCTCCGCACCCTCGGCGACCACTTCCATGCCGAGATCGTGGGCCAGCGAAACGATGGAGCGCAGGATCACCGGACGCGTGCCGCTGCCGTTCTGGCGGACGAAGGAGCGGTCGACCTTGATCGTGTCGAAGGGGAAGCGCTGCAGGTAGCTCAGAGACGAATAGCCGGTGCCGAAATCGTCGAGCGAGAGGCCGGCGCCGAGTTCGCGAACCCGCTCCAGAACCTGCGCGGCGTATTCCGGGTTCTCCATCACGAGCGACTCGGTAACCTCCAGCTTCAGAGTGCCGGGGACGACCTCGTTGCGGGCGAGCACCGCGCGAATATCGTTGATCAGGTCGTGGCGGAGGATCTGGCGGCTCGACACGTTGACGGAGGCGAAGATCGGCAGGTTCGCGCCCATGGCGCGCTGCCATGCGCCAAGTTGACGGGCGGTTCGCTCCATGACGAACAGACCGATCTCGACGATCAGGCCGCTCTCCTCGGCAATCTGAATGAATTCCTGCGGGTTGAGGCGGCCGTGACGGGGGTGATCCCAGCGCACCAGCGCCTCGAAACCGGCGATACGCTTGTCCTCGAGCCGCATGATCGGCTGGTACACCAGCTTGATCTCCTCGCGTTCGAGCGCCCTGCGCAGATCAGACTCGAGCGCGAGACGGTCGCCACCCATGGTACGCATCACCGGCTTGAAGGCCTCGACCCGGTCCGGGCCGAAGCGCTTGGCTTGGTACATGGCGATCTCGGCGTCCTCGAGCAGGTCCTCCTTGCGCTTGTCGGACCCATCGTAGACGGAGATGCCGACGCAGGCGGTGAGGAACACCTCGCGGTCGCCGAAGGTGATCGGGGTGCGGATGGTGCGGCGCACGGCCTCGGCGAAGGCGGCGATGCGCTTGGGATCGCGTTCGGAGACGAGAATGATCCCGAACTGGTCGCCCGCCAGCCTGGCGAGCGTATCCGACGGCTTCAGATGGCGCTGCAGCCGCCGCGCCATCGTCAGCAGAATCGAATCGCCGACGGCGATGCCGAAGCCGTCATTGACCTGCCGGAACCGGTCGACATCGACGACGAAGACGGTCGGGCGCGGGTCGTCGCCGACGCGCGAGCGCAGGATCGCGGCTTCCAGGCGGTCGAGGAACAGTTCGCGATTGGGCAGGCCGGTGAGATTGTCGTGGACGGCATCGTGCAGAAGCCGCTCCTCGGCATTCTTGATCTCGGTGACGTCGACCAGCGTGCCGACGAGGCGGACGGCCTCGCCGTCGTCGCCCAGAATCGGCCGGGCGCGCATGCGATACCAGTAGTAGTGGCCGTCGGAGGCGCGCAGGCGGAAGTCCTGGGCGATGCGGCCGCGGCGCTGCTCGACGACGGCGTCCAGGGAGGCGCGGAAGCGGTCGCGGTCGCCGGCGTGCAGGACGTCGAACCACTTGCGGGCGCTGCCTTCCAGCGTGCCGGGCTTGAGGCCGAGCTTCTCTTCCAGTTCCGGCGAGACGAAGACGCGGTCGCGCGGCACTTCCCAGTCCCAGACAAGGTCGCCTGCACCGATCAGCGCCAGCGCCTTGCGGTGGAAGTCGGAGAGCGTGCCCTGGCCGATGGCGCCGCCGGCGAAGGCATGCTGCATCACCGTGAAGCCGACGAGCAGCACCAGGACGACGAGACCGCCGGCCAGCGCCGGCGCCACGAGGTCGTTCGACAGTCGTCCCGTCGCCGTCATGCCGGCGGCAAGAAGCCAGGCGAGCAGCAGCGCCCAGGTGGGGATCAGCAGGATCGCCCGGTCGAACCCGCGGAAGGCGAGGAACAGAATGAGGCCGAGGCCGATGACACCGGTCAGGCCGAGGGACAGGCGGGCGATGCCGGCGGCCAGCGGCGCATCGAATACGGCGATGAAGGCGACACCGAACAGCGTCACCAGCCACAGGCCGGCGACATAGATCAGCCGGACATGCCAGCGCATCAGGCTCAAGTAGGAGGTCAGGAAGATCAGCAGCGTCGCCGACAGCATCGCCTCGGCGCCGGCGCGGAAGACCTGATCGCCGCGGACGGCGACGTCGAAGATCTTGTTCCAGAAGCCGAAGTCGATCGACAAATAGGCGAGCACGGCCCAGGCGAAGGCGGCCGCGGCGGGGAAGATGATCGTGCCCTTGACGACGAACAGGACGGTGAGGAACAGCGCCAGCAGGCCGGCGATGCCGATGACCATGCCCTGATACAGCGTGAAGCTGTTGACGTTCTCCTTGTAGGTCTCGGGCTGCCACAGCCTGAGCTGGGGCAAGGTATTGCCCTCGAGCTCGACGACATAGGTGACCACGGCACCGGGATCGAGGGTAATCAGGTAGGAGTCGGAATCGTGGCTGTCCGCCCGGTCGGGCCGGAAGCCCTGGCTCGGCGTGATGGCGGCGATCCGGGTATCGCCGAGGTCTGGGCGGATGATCCCGGAGCCGACCATGCGGAAATAGGGGGCGACCAGCAGCCGGTCGATCTGTTCGTCGGAATCGTTGCGCAGGGCGAAGACCGCCCACGACGCCGACCGACCCGGCTCGCGCGAGCGCACCTCGATGCGGCGGACGAATCCCTCGGCATCGGGCGCCGTCGAGATCTGGATGCGATCGCCGTAGCGCAGGTAGAGGTCGACGGAATCGGTGAGATCGACGGCACCGGCATCGAGCGGGACTGGAATCGCTTCGAGCGCCCGGGCCGGCAACCCGGACAGCACGACGAACGCGAGTCCCAACAGGGCCGCGATCAGCCGTCCGTATGTCCCCCTGTGCGTCTCGTTCATCCGGTTTTCCGTGTATCGTGGCCCCGGCAAGGCCGGCATGTCAGGACCTACCGCACCGCGGGGCGCGGATCTTCACTAAGCATCGCGTAAAGGAGATGGTCCTGCCAGACACCATTGATACGCAAATACCGACGCGCGAAGCCCTCGCGCGTAAAACCGACTTTTTCAAGGAGGCGTATAGACGCCGTGTTCGAAGGAAGGCAAGCCGCTTCGAGCCGGTGAAGCCGAAGCTGATCGAAGACGAAGGGCATTATCGCGCCGACCGCGGCCGACATATACCCCTGGCGGGCGAACGCTTCGCCGATCCAGTATCCGATCGACGTCGACTGGGTGACACCACGGCGGACGTTCGACAGGGTGATTCCGCCCAAAAAGGCGCTGTCGTCGCTGCGGAATATGAAGAACGGATAGGCGTTGTCCTCGCGAACATCCTGGATGTAGCGGCGGATGCGGCGGCGGAACGAGGCCCGCGTCAGGTCGTCGAGCGGCCAGGTCGGCTCCCACGGCGTCAAGAACGGGCGACTTTCCTCGCGCAAAGCCGTCCAGGCGGGAAAATCGCCCATCTGCGGCGTCCTGAGAAAGACACCGTCGCCATGGATCGCCGGCCCAGTATCCGCGGTGACCGAGCGCAGGAAGACCATTTTTTCGCTACCAACAGCTCTCACGCCGCGCTACGGGCGGCCGAACGCAATCTTTCCTGTAAATCGGCCGCGGTTTCAAGTTTCTCGACCGGACCGACGGCGGCAAGCGTCGGCGGCGTGTCGAACACCATCCGCGCGAGGATGTGTTTGACCTGCGCCATATCGACCGCGTCGATCCGCGAGATCAGCTCTTCCATCTCCACGACACGGCCGAGGAACAGCGACTGGCGGGCGATCTGTTCGGCGCGGGCCGCGCAGCTTTCCAGGCTCATCAACAGCCCCGCCTTGAGTTGGGCGCGGGCACGGGCGACCTCGGCCTCGTCGATGTCGTCGATCGCCAGGGCGAGCTCGCGCGTCGTCACGTCGATCAGTTCTTCCAGATCGTCCGGTCCGGTGGCTGCCGACACGCCGAACAGGCCGACATCGGAAAAGGCCCAGTTGAAGGCGTAGATCGAATAGCACAGGCCCCGCTCCTCGCGCACGCGCTGGAACAGGCGCGAGGACATGCCGCCGCCGACCACGGACGCGGCGATGCGCGCGGCATAGAAGTCGTCGTCGACAAAGGCCGGCGCGCGGAAGGCGAACAGCAGGTTCGCCTCGGACAGGTCGCGCTCGGCGCGCAGCTCGCCGCCGGTATAGCGGGCCTGGGGCGTCTGCTCGCCGTGATCGGCCTGGAAGTCGCCGAACATGCGAGCGGCCATCTCGACCATGGCGTCGTGGTCGACCGCGCCGGCGGCGCCGACAATCATCCCGGGTGCGCGGTAGTGTTCGCTAAGATAGGCGCGCAGGCTTTCGGGGCTCTGCGCGTTGACGGTCTCGGTGGTGCCGAGGATCGGCCGCCCGATCGGCTGGTCGCCGAACGCGGCTTCCTGCAGCAGGTCGTGGACCAGATCGTCCGGATCGTCGAGCGCGGCGCCGATCTCCTGGACGATGACGTGCTGCTCGCGCTTCAATTCGTCGGCATCGAACTGGCTGTCGCGCAGGATGTCGGACAGGATGTCCAGGGCCAGCGGCATATCGTCCTTGAGGATGCGCGCGTAGTAGGCCGTCGTCTCGTGCGAGGTGGCCGCATTGAGATCGCCGCCGACGGATTCGATCGTCTCGGCGATCTCCCGCGCGTTGCGCCGGTTCGTCCCCTTGAAGGCCATGTGCTCGAGCAGGTGCGACAGGCCGTGCTGGTCCGTGCGTTCATCGCGCGCGCCGGCCTTGACCCAGACGCCGAGCGCGGCCGTCTCGACATGGCTCATTTCGGCGGTGACGACCCGTACGCCGTTGTCGAGCAGGGTTGTGCGCACGCTCATTCGACGCCCTCCGCGACGACCCGCGTGGACCTCTGGATATGGTCGGCGACGGCAGCGGTATCGGCCGGCAGCCGCTCGAAGCGTTCCCGACGCTCGTGCAGGTCGGCCAGCCAGGCCGGCAGCGCCGGACGGATACCGGCCGCGGCCTCGACGGCATCGGGGAACTTCGCGGGATGGGCGGTCGACAGGGTGATCATCGGCACGGCGGCCGCGATCCGGACCTTTCGCGCGGCGGCGATGCCGACCGCGGTGTGCGGATCGGCCAGATAGCCGGCCTCGTCGAGGACCTGCTTGATCGTTGCCGCGGCTTCGGCCTCGTCGGTCCGGGCGGCGACGAAATGGCGCCTAATCCCGGCGAGCGTGCCGTCATCGAGGGTGAAGGAGCCGGACTGCGCGAGACCGTCCATCCAACGGCCGACGGCGCCGGCGTCGCGGCCGCTCGTCTCGAACAGCAGCCGCTCGAAATTGGACGAGACCTGGATATCCATGCTCGGGCTCGTCGTCGGCATCACCGAGCGCACCTCGTAGCGGCCGGTCTCGAGCGTGCGGGCGAGGATGTCGTTGACGTTAGTGGCGATCACCAGCCGGTCGACCGGCAGACCCATGCGCGCGGCGACATAGCCCGCGAAGATATCGCCGAAATTGCCGGTGGGCACGGTGAAGCTGACCGGGCGGTGCGGCGCGCCAAGCGCGACGGCCGAGGTGAAGTAGTAGACGACCTGGGCGACGATGCGCGCCCAGTTGATCGAATTGACGCCCGAGAGCGCCACCCGCCGGCGGAAGCCCGAATCGTTGAACAGCCCCTTCACGATCGCCTGGCAGTCATCGAAGTTGCCCGACAGGGCCAGGGCGTGGACGTTGTCCTCGCTGGCGGTCGTCATCTGGCGGCGCTGGACGTCGCTGACGCGCCCGTCCGGGAACAGGACGAAGACGTCGGTGCGGGCACGGCCGCGGAAGGCCTCGATCGCCGCGCCGCCGGTATCGCCGGACGTCGCGCCGACGATCGTCGCGCGGGCGCCGCGTTCCTCGAGCACATGGTCCATCAGCCGCGCCAGCAGCAGCATCGCCACGTCCTTGAAGGCGAGCGTCGGCCCGTGGAACAGTTCGAGGATCCACTCGTTCGCTCCCGTCTGCACGAGCGGAGCGACGGCCGGGTGACGGAACTGGGCGTAGGAGTCGGCGATCATCGCGCGCAGCGCCGCCGGCGCGATGGCATCGCCGACGAACGGCGAGATGATCCGCTCCGCAGCCTGTGGATAGCTCAGGCCGGCCAGTGCGGCGATGTCGGCTTTCGACAGTTCAGGCCAGGATTCGGGCACATAAAGCCCGCCATCGGCGGCAAGGCCCGTCAGCAGGACGTCGGCGAAGTCGAGGGCGGGCGCCTGCCCGCGGGTGCTCACGTATCTCAAATCGGCTCCAGACCGGTTCAGGAGGCGCGTGAAGCGCCGTTTTCGAGTGGACCCTATTGCCGGGGCGCATCCTCGGCAAGCTGCCGGCCGCGCAGCTGGCCGAAGGCCCACGCTGTGTAGACGCCGGCGAGCGCGGCCGCGAGGCCGAACCAGGTGATGGCGTAGCCCAGGTGACTGTTGCTGAAATGGACCCGTGTGGTGCCGCCGAGCGGCAGGCCGCCGGGGTTTGGGGTCGCGTCCGCGTCGACGAAGAACGGCGCGACGCGCTGCAGGCCGAAGGCTTCGGCGATCTGAGCCGGGTCGCGCGCATACCAGTCGCCGCGGGCCGGATCGGGATCGGGCGTGAACAGGTTGCCCGGTTCCGGCATGCGGATCGGGCCGCTCACGGTCACCTCGCCTTCGATCCGCCCCTCGGAACGGCTCTCCGGATCGCGCCTGTCGTGGGGCACGAATCCGCGATTGACGATCACCGTCGACCCGTCGGCCAGGTCGAGCGGAGTCAGGATCCAGTAGCCGGGCCCGGACACGGCGAACCGATCGTCCTCGAGGCTCGTAAAGACGGCCACTTCATGGGCGTGGTCGAAGGTGCCGGTCAGGGTCACATTGCGGTATTCGTCATCGTTGAAGCCGATCGAGGGCCAGTCGGCCTCCGCCGGCAGCGGCCCTGCCGGCGCCTCGATGCGCGTCGTCACCATCGCGATCAGGCCCTCTTTCCAGGCCAGCCGCTCGAGCTGCCAGGTGCCGAGGCCACACAGGATCGCGACGCCGAGCGCGCAGACGAGCCCGGCAAGGACGACTTTTCGGGTGACGGTCGTTGCCATTCAGCTAGTCGCCGCTTTGGTCCTGGTCGTCCCGGACGAGCCGTCCCTCCTGGGCCTGGTGGACATATTGCTGGGCGATCAACAGCCCCTTGAGCGGGCGCAGCATGCCGATGGACAGGATCAGGATCAGGGGGATCCACAGGACCAGATGGAGCCAGTAGGGCGGCTGGTAGGTGAACTCGACGAAGAAGGCCAGGCCGACGACGACGATCCCGACGACGAGAATGACGAAGACTGCCGGGCCATCGGCGGAATCGATGAAGGAATAGTCGAGCCCGCAGGTGTCGCATTTCGGCGCGGTGTCGAGCCAGCGGGTGAACAGCCTGCCCTGGCCGCAGCGCGGACAGCGGCCAGCCAGGCCCGCGGACAGAGGCGAAATCGGCGGATATCGGTGGTCGTCACTCATCACGAATGGACCTCAGAAAGCAGGAAGGCGGCCGTATGGCCGCCCCCCAACGGTGGTCGTGAGGCGGAACGGCCTCAGTAGATCTCGGCGGCGCTGGCGCCCCACACGTAGATGCAGGCGAACAGGAACAGCCACACCACGTCGACGAAATGCCAGTACCAGGCGGCGGCCTCGAAGCCGAAATGGTGGTCCGGCTTGAAGTGGCCGGCCAACGCGCGGAACAGGCAGACGAGCAGAAAGACCGTGCCGATGATGACGTGGGCGCCATGGAAGCCGGTCGCCATGTAGAAGGTCGCACCGTAGATGTTGCCCGCGAAGGAGAAATCGGCGTGGGCATACTCGAAGGCCTGCACGCACGTGAACAGCAGACCCAGAATCACGGTGGTGATCAGACCCCACTTCAGGCCGTTGCGGTCATTGTTCAGGAGGGCGTGATGGGCCCAGGTGACCGTCGTGCCGGACGTCAGCAGGATCAGCGTGTTGAGCAGCGGCAGGTGCCAGGGATCGAAGGTCTCGATGCCCTTGGGCGGCCAGACGCCGCCGGTCGCCTCGACGCGCGAGTACTGGATCGCCTCGCCGGTGAACAGGGATGCGTCGAAATAGGCCCAGAACCAGGCGACGAAGAACATCACCTCGGAGGCGATGAACAGGATCATCCCATAGCGCAGATGAAGCTGGACGACCGGGGTGTGGTGGCCCTCCACCTCGGCTTCGCGGATCACGTCGCGCCACCAGGAGAGCATCACAAAGGCGACCAGAAGCAGGCCGACAACCAGCACCCATGGGCCGGCGTCATGCATGAACATGACCATGCCGACGGCGCTCACCAGGCCGGCGAAGGCTCCCACGATCGGCCACGGGCTCGGATCGACGAGATGAAAGTCGTGATGTTTCGCGTGGGCGTCTGCCATTTCGAAGTGTCCCCTCGTCAGGTCGCGTACCGCTTAGCGCGGCCTGTTCCCTCTGTATAGCCTCACAATGGCTGTCCGTCCGCCCCGCTCGGGGCGGCGGCAACCGGTTTAACGTCGGCCTTCTTCGCGTCCTTGTCGGGGAAGAAGGCGTAGGAGAGCGTTATCTCGCCGATCCGCCGGGTGTCTTCGTCGTCGACGATCGCCGGGTCGACAAAGAAGACGACCGGCATGTCCGCGGTGGCGTCCGCGCCGAGTGGCTGCTCGGTGAAGCAGAAGCACTCGAGCTTGTTGAAATAAATGCCGGCCGACGCGGGCGAAACGTTGAACGCCGACGTGCCGACGGTGCCCTCGTGGCTCAGATTGCGGGCGACGTAGATCATCTGTCCCGTCTCGCCGATCTTCAGGGTGATCTTGGACTGCTGCGGCTTCACCTTCCAGGGCAGGTCGCCGGCCACGGTCGCATCGAAGCGCACTGTGATCGTCTGATCGAGCACCCGGTCCGAGCCCTGATCGGCACGCTGGGTCGTGCCGCCATAGCCGGTGACGCGGCAGAACAGGTCGTAGAGAGGCACGGCGGCGAACGACAGGCCGACCATGACGAAGACCAGCACGAACAACGAGATCGCAGTCGCCTTGTGCCGTCCCGGCACCGGCTGCTTCCCGTTCCTGTTGTTCCCGTCCGTGCTCATGCCATCCCCTCTACAACGGCCGGTCCATGACGCTTGGACCGAAATTGACGATGGTAATGAGATAGATCAGCACCACGAATGCAGCGAGCGACACCGCGATAGCGATCGAGCGTCCGCGCCGACGCCGCTTCTGTTCTTCCGTCAAGACAATGCCTTCTTCCTTCATGGGTCACGCAGAGATCCCCAGGAATGAGACGGCCGAGATGCCGGTCCCCGGAAGGCCGATGACGCGTTCGGCGAGCAGCGCCGCAAACAGGGCGAAGAGATAGAGAATCGAGAAGCCGAACAGGCGCTTGGCGACCGGGCCGATTTCCCCTTCCCTGCCCCGCCAAAGCTGCCAGGCGAGCGCCAGGAAGACAACGCCGAGGCCAAGCGAAACGGCAAGATAGAGCCAGCCGCCGAAGCCAAGCACCGCAGGCGCGATGCCGAGCGGAACCAGGAGAAGCGAATAGAGGAAGATCTGGCGGCGCGTCTCGCCGATCCCGGAGACAACGGGCAGCATCGGCACGCCGGCGCGCGCATAGTCGCCGGATCGCACCAGCGCCAGCGCCCAGAAGTGCGGCGGCGTCCAGAAGAAGATGATCAGGAACAGAACGATCGGCTCGAGCGTCACGGTGCCGGTCGCGGCCGCCCACGCGATCACCGGCGGGAAGGAGCCGGCCGCGCCGCCGATGACGATGTTCAGGGGCGTCGCCCGCTTCAGCCACATCGTATAGATGACCGAATAGAAGAAGATCGTGAAGGCGAGCAGTCCGGCGGCCAGCCAGTTGGTGGCAAGGCCGAGCACGACCACCGAGAACCCCGACAGGATCACGCCGAAGGCGAGCGCCTCTTGCGCATTGACCGCGCCCGAGGGGATCGGACGGTTGCGCGTGCGCGCCATCACCCGGTCGATGTCGGCGTCGTACCACATGTTCAGCGCGCCGGCCGCGCCGGCGCCGATCGCGATCGAGAGGATCGCCGCGAAGGAGATGACCGGATGAAGCTGGACGGGCGCGAGGGCCAGCGCAACGATCGCGGTGAAGACGACGAGCGACATCACGCGCGGCTTCAGAAGCGCGATGAAGTCGCCGACGCTGCCGTTGCCGGCGAGGGTCGTGTCGACCGTCGTTTCCAATTCGATGCGTGCGTCGCTCATACGAAACCGGAGCCCATCCGTAACGCTGATCTGTCGTTAAGCGTGGTCCGGCGGCGTCTCGTCGACGCCGCCGGAGCGGTTTTCCACTGCTGTCAGTTGATCTTCGGCAGCGTGTTGAACTGGTGGAACGGCGGCGGCGAGGACAGCGTCCACTCCAGCGTCGTCGCACCTTCGCCCCACGGATTGTCGGCGGCCTTGCGCTTGGCCATGAAGGCCTGGATCACGCCAAACAGGAAGATGAACACGCCGAACGCCGAGACGTAGGAGCCGATCGAGGAAACGAAGTTCCAGCCGGCGAAGGCATCCGGGTAGTCCACGTAGCGGCGCGGCATTCCGGCAAGGCCGAGGAAGTGCTGCGGGAAGAAGATCAGGTTCACGCCGATGAACGAGACCCAGAAGTGCAGCTTGCCGATCGTCTCGTTGTAGAGATAGCCGGACATCTTCGGGAACCAGTAGTACCAGGCGGCGAAGATGCCGAAGGTGGCGCCCAGCGACATGGTGTAGTGGAAGTGCGCGACGACGTAATAGGTGTCGTGCAGCGACCGGTCGACGCCCGCATTCGACAGCACCACGCCGGTGACGCCACCCACCGTGAACAGGAAGACGAAACCAATCGCCCAGAGCATCGGCGTGCGGAACTCGATGGACCCGCCCCACATTGTGGCGATCCAGGAGAAGATCTTCACGCCGGTCGGCACCGCGATGATCATGGTCGCGGCGACGAAGTAGGCCTGCGTGTCGACGTCCATGCCGACGGTGTACATGTGGTGGGCCCACACGATGAAGCCGACGGCGCCGATGGCGACCATGGCATAGGCCATGCCGAGATAGCCGAATACGGGCTTGCGGGAGAACGTCGCGATGACCTGGCTGACCACACCGAAGGCCGGCAGCACGATGATGTAGACCTCCGGGTGACCGAAGAACCAGAACAGGTGTTGGTACAGGATCGGGTCACCGCCGCCCTCCGGCGAGAAGAAGGTCGTGCCGAAGTTGCGGTCGGTCAGCAGCATGGTGATGGCGCCCGCCAGAACCGGCAGCGCCAGCAGCAGTAGGAAGGCCGTGATCAGCGCCGACCACACGAACAGCGGCATCTTGTGCAGGGTCATGCCCGGCGCGCGCATGTTGAAGATGGTGGTGATGAAGTTGATGGCGCCGAGGATCGACGAGGCACCAGCCAGATGCAGGGCGAAGATCGCAAGATCCATCGCCGGGCCCGTGTGGCCGGTCGTCGACAGCGGCGCATAGACCGTCCAGCCGGCACCGACGCCGTTGCCCGACGCCGTGCCCGGCACGAACAGGGACATCACCAGCAGGGACATCGCGGCGGCCAGCAGCCAAAACGAGATGTTGTTCATGCGCGGGAAGGCCATGTCCGGCGCGCCGATCATCAGCGGCACGAACCAGTTGCCGAAGCCGCCCATCAGCGCCGGCATCACCATGAAGAACACCATGATGAGGCCGTGGCCGGTGACGAACACGTTGAACATCTGGCCGGAGCCGAAGATCTGCAGCCCGGGCTCCATCAGCTCGGCGCGCATCATCACCGACAGGAAGCCGCCGATGAGGCCGCCGGTCAGGGCCAGGATCAGGTAGAGCGTCCCGATGTCCTTGTGGTTGGTCGAAAGAAGCCAACGCCGCCATCCGTGCGGATGGTCGTCATGGGCTTCGTGTGCCGCTGCATAAGCCATTTGCTGTCGTCCTCTCTAAATCGTGTTCCGCCGCGGCGGGCCGGGTCACTCGCCCGCGGCGCCGGCCGGCTGGGCGGTGACCTGCGCGAGCTTCTTGGTCTCTCCGCGCGGATCGAGATGCGCCGTCTGCTCGGCTACCCAGGCGTCGTATTCCTCCTGGGTCACGACACGCACCGAAATCGGCATGTAGGCATGGTCGCGGCCGCACAGCTCGGAGCATTGGCCGTAGTACATGCCGGTCTTGGTCGCCTTGAACCAGGTCTCGTTCATACGGCCGGGAACGGCGTCGACCTTCGATCCGAAGGACGGGATGGTCCAGGCATGAATGACGCCGAGCGGGTCGGAGGTGATCAGCATCTTCACCACCTTGTTGACCGGAACGACGACGTCGTTGTCGGTGGCAAGAAGGCGCGGCTGGCCGGGCTGCAACTCGTCTTCGGCCAACATGATCGCGTCGAAGCTCAGGCCGTCGTGATCGGGGTACTCGTAGCCCCAGTACCACTGATAGCCGGTCGCCTTGATGGTCACGTCGGGCTCGGGAACCTCGAGCTGGAAATAGAGGAGCCGGAAGGAGGGAATGGCGATCACGACGAGAATGATCACCGGGAGCACCGTCCAGGCAACCTCGAGCATGGTGTGGTGCGAGGTGCGCGAGGGATTGGGGTTCGCGCGGGCATTGAACCGCACGACACACATGCCCAGGAGCACGACCACGAACAGCGTGATCAGCGTGATCAGGATCAGCAGGAAATTATGAAAACTGGTGATCGATTCCATCACCGGCGTGGCGGCCGCCTGAAAATCCAGCTGCCATGGCTTCGGCTGCTGGGCCAGCGCCGGCATCGCGCCAGCCGTGAATACCGCTGCCACCGCGAGGGCTGCCGCGATTCGCAATCTCGATGCCATTTTGAGCGTGCTCCCTTACCTCTTGCCCCTGACCCGACGCGTTTTCCGTGGTGTTCCGTCTTCGCGCCTGCCGGCAGTCCAGCGCGCCGGCACTATTGGGCCTGCTTTAAAATCACACTTCCGCTGCTCTCGGCAATGACCTTTACCTATTTTGGGCGCGACAAATTTCCGCATCTGGCGATGTGCCGCAGCCGGGCGAACCAATGACGCGGCGGAATGCGCCTCGGTCCCGCGAAGGAAGGGCCACGACAACCACGGTTCTCGGGGCCGGAACGATCATTCGATCCCTTGACAGCCCCAAGGGGTCTGGTAGCACCGCCACTGACAATCAGACCGGGCGCCGCCCGGATATCGGGAAAGGCGTAACAACATGGCGAATCGCCCCGAATCGCTGGCCGGTCGGCTACGCAGCCGGTTTTCCGGGTCTTCACAGCGTGTTTTGACCGCCGGCATCCTCTTTGTCGGCACGGTCTTGGCCGGTTTCTCGCTTCCGGCGGCCGCCAACGCGCAGGGCGCGGTCAAATCGACTCACGGCGACTGGCAGATCCGCTGCGACACGCCGCCAGGCGCCCAGGGCGAACAGTGCGCCCTGGTCCAGAGCGTCACCGCCGAGGACCGGCAGAATGTCGGCCTGACCGTGATCGTCCTGAAAACGGCGGACGGCAAGGACCAGATCCTGCGCGTCCTCGCGCCGCTCGGCGTCCTGCTGCCGACCGGGCTCGGCCTCAAGGTCGACGATGCAGATATCGGCCGCGCCCAGTTCATCCGCTGCCTGCCCAACGGCTGCGTCGCGGAGGTCATCATAGACGAGGAGCTGGTGAAGAAGCTCGAGGGCGGCCAGCTCGCCACCTTCATCATCTTCCAGACCCCGGAGGAGGGGATCGGCATCCCGATGTCGCTGGCGGGCTTCACCGAAGGATACGCGGCGCTGCCCTGACGGGCCGGACAGGGAGTTCCCGCCATGACGGGGCCTTCGGAGGGGGAAGCGGCGACCGGGCCCAGCGATAATCCCTCTCCGGGCGGGTCCGCACCGATACCGAAGCACTTCGTCGCCGGCGCCACCATGCGCCACGTGGTGGTCATGACGGCGACCGCCTCCTTAGGCCTGATGTCGGTTTTCCTGGTCGACCTGGCCGATCTCTACTTCCTGTCGCTCATCGGCGAAGTGGCGGTGGCCGCGGCAATCGGCTACGCGGGCACGCTGCTGTTCTTCATGATTTCGGTTTCGGTCGGCGTAACGATCGCCGGCTCCGCTCTGGTCTCGCGGGCCATCGGCGCCGGCGACAACGAGCGGGCACGCCGCATTGCGACGTCCAGCCTCGTCTACGCCGCGCTCGTCACCGGCCTGGTGGCGCTGCCGTTCGTCGTTTTCGTCGAGGAAGCCCTGACCCTCCTGGGCGCGGACGGCGCCGCGCACACCCTTGCCACCGGCTACCTGCGGATCGTGCTTCCGGCGACGCCTCTGCTGGGAATGGGCATGTGCGCGGGCGGGCTGCTCAGGGCCCGCGGCGATCCGCGCCGGGCGATGTACGTCACGCTGGCCGGCGCGGTGGTCAACGCGGTGATGGATCCGATACTCATCTTCGGCGCCGGGCTCGGCGTCGACGGGGCCGCGATCGCCTCGGTGCTGGCGCGCGTCGCCTTCGTCGTCGTCGGCTTCTACGGCCTTGTGAGGGTCCATGACCTGCTGGCGGCGCCGAGGCTCAAGGGCTTCGCCGCCGACGTCCGGTCCATCTCCGCGATCGCCATTCCGGCCATGCTGACAAATGTCGCCACGCCGGTCGGCAATGCCTACATGACATGGGCGATCGCCAAGTACGGCGTGTCGGCGGTGGCCGGCTGGGCGATCGTCGGCCGCATCCTTCCGGTCGCCTTCGGCGGCATCTTCGCGCTGTCGGGCGCGGTGGGTCCGATCATAGGCCAGAACTACGGCGCCGGTCAGCAAGATCGGGTCCGCCAGACCTATATCGACGCGATGGTCTTCGTCCTCTTCTATGTCGGTATCGTCTGGGCGATCCTGTTCTCGATCCGGCACCTCCTCGTCGCGGTGTTCTCGGCCAGCGGCGATGGCGCCGAACTCGTCCTGCTGTTCTGCGGGGTCATCTCCGCCAGCTTCGTGTTCGTCGGCATCCTGTTCGTTTCCAACGCGGCCTTCAACACGCTCGGCTATCCCTTCATCTCGACCCTGTTCAACTGGGGGCGGGCGACACTCGGCACGATCCCGTTCGTATGGGTCGGCTCGCATTGGCTGGGCGCGCCGGGCGTCCTGTGGGGACAGGCCATCGGCAGCGTCCTGTTCGGCGCGATCGCCGGGATCGTCGGATACCGGCTCGTCACCCACCTGCACCGCCGGCCACCGGGCGAGCCGCCGGTTCCGTTGTGGCGCATCGCCCTGTCGCCGTTCTCGACGGGCAAGAGCCTCACCGGAATCTGACGGACGCGTCGGGGATTATCCTCAGGTTATGGAATTCCGCGCCCATAGGCGTTATCTATCGGACAGCGATAACCGGTCCCGACGGAATTCATCATGAACCGCTACGAACGCCCGGCCGCGCAAGGCGAAGCGGTCATCCAGTATCTCGACGGCGACTTCCGGATCCTCAAGCCCGGGAGCCACGTCCTCTGCGCGGTCACGGGCCGCGAGATTCCGCTGAGCGAACTTCGCTACTGGAGTGTCGAGCGTCAGGAAGCCTACGCCGACCACGAAGTCGCCATGCAGGTCTACGAAGAAAAATTCCGCAAGCGCGGCTGACGTAAAGCGCGGATGACGGATTGGGGCGCGAGACCGCCCTGCCCTGTTCCGTCCGGCTTTATTCCTTCGGCAGCGCGCCCACCAGCAGCGTCCGAAGGTCCAGGGCGCTCGCCTCGTCGAGCGCCAGCGTCACCGGCAGGGCCACAGACGCCTCCGCGAGTGCCTTCAAGGTGCCGCCCTTCGGCGCGCCGATGCGCACGATGTCCTTTTCCGTCGTCACAGGAATGGCGCCGCTGCGCTTCTGCAACGCCATCAGGCCGCGCGCGTCCGCTTCCGTATAGACGTGATGATCCGGAAAGCCGCGCGCCTCCATGACCTGCATGCCGATCGCGGCGACGGTCTGGAAGAACTTGTCGGGCCGGCCGATGCCGGCGAAGGCGATGGCGGGACGCCCGGCCAGTGCCGTGGTCATCGCCGGCGCGGGTGCCAGCCGGCCGCGCAAGACCAGCATTCCGTTGTCGCCGGCCAGGGTCGCGACCGCCTCGCCGGCCTCGCCCTCGCCGATCACCACGACGGCGGCGGCGCGGGCAAGCTGCGGGTCGAGCGGCAGGCGCAACGGGCCGGCGGGCAGACAATAGCCGTTGCCGATCCCATAGCCGCCGTCGATCACCAGCAAGGACAGATCCTTGGCCAGCGCCGCGTTCTGGAAGCCGTCATCCATGACGATGACGTCGCCCAGGGTCTGCGCAAGCCGGGCACCGGCGGCGCGGTCGGGCGAAACGACGGTCGGCGCGGTGCGGGCGAGCAGCAGCGGCTCGTCGCCGACGTCGGCGGCGGTATGGGCGGCCGGGTCGACCGCGACCGGTCCGGAGACGCGGGCGCCGTAGCCGCGGCTGAGGAACACCGGCTTGTGCCCGAGCGCGGCCAGCAACCGCGCGATCAGGATCGCCGTCGGCGTCTTGCCGGATCCGCCCACCGTCGGATTGCCGATGCAGATCACCGGCACGTCGGCGGTCGTCGCCGGCGCGCGGCGAAACCGCAGCCAGGCAATCAGCGCATAGATCAGGGAGAGCGGCCACAGGCACAGGGCCTGCCAACCCGGTCCGCGCCGACCGTCCCCGGGCCCTCGCCAGAAGCCGGGCGCGCGCACCTCACCGCCCTCCGGCCGTCTCGGACAGAAGCGGATCGAGCGCGGCCATCGACCGGTCGAGCGCGCCTGAGAAGGCGGAGACCGCCGCGTTCGCGGCTTCGGCATGGCGGCCGACGGCGGCGGGCGCGGTCATCAGCACCTCGACCTTGCCGGCGAGATCCGCGGCGTCGGCAATTTCCTCGGCACCGCCGGCGCCATGCAGCGCGGCGTAGACGTCGGCGAAATTATGGATGTGGGGACCGTACAGGATCGCCGTCGTCAGCTTGGCCGGCTCGATCGGATTCTGCCCGCCGTGCGGGATCAGCGAGCCGCCCATGAAGACGATCGGGGCGAGCCGGTAGACAAGCCCCATCTCGCCGATCGTGTCGAACAGATAGATGTCGGTGTCGGGCGCGGGCGTCTCGCCTCTCGAGCGGACGGCGACCGTCAGGCCCCGGGCCTCGGCGGCGGCGGCCATCTCGGCGCCGCGCTCGGGGTGGCGCGGGGCGATGATCGTCAGCGCCCCGGGCCGGCCGGCGGCGATCGATGCGTGCGCGTCGAGGACCGCCTCGACCTCGCCGGGATGCAGGCTCGCCGCCGCCCAGCGCGGCCGCTCGCCGATCGCCGCGCGGACATCCTTCAGAGCGGCTTCGTCTGCCTCGGGCGCCGGCACGTCGTATTTCAGGTTGCCGGAGCAGATTACCGGTTCCGCGCCCAGGGCCCGCAGGCGCTCGGCGTCGCCTTCGGATTGCGCCAGACACAGGTCGAAGCGCGACAGCAGCGCGCCGATCATCGCCGGCCCCTTCTGCCAGCGGCGGAACGAGCGGTCGGACATGCGCGCGTTGACGAGCGACAGCCGCGCCCCGCTGCGCGCGGTCTCCAGGATCAGGTTGGGCCAGAGCTCGGACTCGGCGAAGATCGCCAGCCCCGGACGCCAATGCCCGAGGAACCGGCGCACGAAGCGTGGCCCGTCGAGCGGCACATACTGATGGATCGCGCGACCATTCAGGCCGGCCGCGGCCAGCCGGGCCCTGGCGATCCGCGTCGACGTCATCGTCCCCGTCGTCAGCAGCACCGAGACGCGGCCGCCGGCGATGATGCGCTCGATCATCGGCAGCACGGACATGGTCTCGCCGACACTTGCGGCATGGACCCAGACGAGCGGGCCGTCCGGGCGCGGCAGGCTGGCCTCGCCGTAGCGCTCGCCCTGGTGCTCGGGGTCTTCCTTGCCGTGCTTGAGCCGCCAGCTCAGGATCAGCCCGGCCAGTGGATGGGCCACCGAGGTCAGCGTTCTGTATGTCGCCAGTATCAGCGAGCGCGGCGCCTCAGCCATTCGCGGGTCCGTCGACGATCTCGTAGGCCCGGCGGGTGCAGGCATTGATGGACTCCTCCACCTGCAGCCGGATTGCCTCCAGCGTATCGCGATCGGCATCGGGCGCCACCCTAATCTCGTCGGCGATGACGGCGGCGAGATGGCTGAAGGGCAGGTTCACCGCGGCCTTGTCCCAGCTGTTCATGGTGATGCGCCGGCTCGAGGCGATGGCGATGGGAAGGATCGGCCGGCCGGACTGCTGGGCGAGCTTGACGATGCCGAGGCCGGCGCGCCGCGAGATCTTCGGCACGTCGGCGGTCAGCGCCACGTTCACGCCTTCGCCGAGCGTCGCCACCATCTCGCGGAAGGCGACGGAGCCGCCCTTGACGTGAAACCGGCCCTTGGTGTCGCCGGAGCCGCGGATCGTGCCGACGCCGAGCCGCTCCGCCGCCTGGGCGTTGATCTCGCCGTCGCGGTGACGGGAAATCAGCACGGCGGCCCTGTGATAGGGCCGCTTGACGAACGGCATGAGGAAATGCTGCCCGTGCCAGAAGGTCAGGATCAAAGGCAGATTGCGATCGATGCGCTCGTAGATGTCCGGCGGATCGATGGTGACCCGGCTGGTCCTGTAGACGAGGCGCAGGTAAGCGGCGATGAGCGCGCCGAGAAAGACCTGCACCCAGCGGGCGGCGAACAGTCGTTTCAGCATCGCCTCAGGCGTTTGTCGCATTGGCCGCAGCACGCGCGCGCGGCTCGCGGTCGGTCGGATTGGAAGGCTCCGACTTCGCTATTTCGGCGCCGAACTGGGTGCGATGCAGCCGTGCGTAGACACCGTTCCTGGCGACGAGTTCGTCATGGGGGCCGCTTTCGACGATCCGGCCGGCTTCCATGACGTGAATGACGTCGGCCTTCTTCACCGTCGACAGGCGGTGGGCGATCATGATCACCGAGCGTCCCTTGAGAAGCACGTCGAGGGCTTCCTGGATCTGCGCCTCGGCCTCGGTATCGAGCGACGAGGTCGGCTCGTCGAGCAGCAGGATCGGCGCGTCGCGCAACATGGCGCGGGCAAAGGCGATGCGCTGGCGCTGGCCGCCGGAGAGCATGTTTCCGGCCTCGCCGACCGGCGTGTCGTAGCCCTTCGGGAAGGCCATGATGAAATCGTGCGCGACTGCGGCCTTGGCCGCGGCGACCACCTGTTCCTCGCTCGCCCCTTCCGAGCCGTACATGATGTTGGCGCGGATGGTGTCGTCGAACAGCACCGGCTCCTGGGTGACCAGCGCGCTGGCGAGGCGGACGGAGGAAATGGTGCAGTCGGTGATGACCTGCCCGTCGATGCTGACATGCCCGGACTGCGGGTCGTAGAAGCGCAGCAACAGGTTGAGAACGGTGCTCTTGCCCGACCCGCTCGGCCCCACCAGGGCGATCCGCTTGCCGGCGGGGACCGTCAGCGAGAAGTCGCGCAGCACCGGCTCGCCGTCGCGGTAGTGGAAGGAGACATCGTCGAAGGTGATCTCGCCGGCGGTGACCTTGAGCGGCAGCGCGCCCGGCTTCTCCGCCACCTTCGAGTCGAGGTCGATGATGCCGAACACGCGGTTCGCCGCGACCACGCCTTCCTGCAGCATGGTCTGCAGCGAGGCGACCGTCTTCATCGGTTGGTACATCAGCATGGCGGCGGTGACGAAGCCCATGAACTGGCCGGCCGTCAGCGAACCGTGGATGCCCTGATAGCCGCCATACAGGATGGCCAGCGCGAAGCCGACGCCGGTCAGCGCCTCGACGACCGGGCCCGACGAGGCCTTGGTGCGCACCGAACGCATGATGAATTCGAGCGTGCGGTCGATGATGCGCCGCGCCCGCTCGGTCTCGTGCGCCTCGCGGTCATAGGCCTTGACGACGCGAATGCCGGTCAGCGTCTGAGAGACGAGAATGCCGAGGTCACCGGTCTCCTGGAAGGTCTTCGTGGCCGAGACGTGAACCCGGCGGCGCTGGCGGCCGAGCACCCTGAGCGACAAGGGAATGGCGATCACGGCGAAAATCGACAGGCGCCAATCCATGTAGAACATCGAGCCGGTGAGCAGCAGGACCTTCAGGATGTTCTGGCCGAGCGCGACGATGGTCAGGCTCGCGGCCTCGCGGATCGCCAGCACGTCGTTCATGAAGCTGGAGACGAAACGACCGGAATGGGTCCGCTGCAACCAGCCGAGATCGGCCTGGGTCAGCCGCTCGAACATCTCGACCCGCAGGTCGGCGACGATCGAGTTGCCGACATAGGCCTGACCGACGGTGGCGAAATATTCCGACGTCGCCTTGATGGCGACCATGACGATGACGAGCACCGGCAGCACGTAGAGCATCGTCTCGTTCTTGCCGAGAAACACCTCGTCGGCGGCCTGCTGCATCAGGAACGGCAGCGAGCCGGTGGTGATCGCCGAGAACAGCATCGCCCCGAAGCAGCCGAGCAGCAGCTTCTTGCGCGGCAAAAGATGGTCGCGCGACAGCCGGCCAACCACCTGCCACGTCGACAGATTCGTCGTGTGCAGGCTGTCGTCCGCCCGGTCGATGGACGTGCTGTCGGTAAATACGTTCGAAACCACGCGTTCTTTCCTCGAGCGCGGGATGATCCGCGTGCGTTCTATCCCGTCTTCGGCCCGCCGTCACCTGTGACGAAGGCCGAAGACGCACCGGTCAATCCGTCGCGCCGTCCTTGCCCACCGCCTCAGGATCGAGCAATCGGTGCATGTGCACAATGAAATAGCGCATCTGGGCATTGTCCACGGTGCGCTGCGCGGCATCCTTCCACGCGTCATACGCCGTCGCGTAGTTAGGGTAGATGCCGACGATATCCAGTTTGTCGAGATCGCTGAACTCCAGCGTCTCGACGTCCCGCAGCTCGCCGCCGAAGACGAGATGGAGAAGCTGTTTCCCGGTCCGGGTCTCGGCCATATGCCTCACTCCTGCATTCGAAGTCATGTGTTTTCGTGGCCGATGGTCGCGAGAATCGCGTCATGCAGCCGCCGTCCCGCCGCAAAGAAGGCCGGATGCCGCGCCGATGCACCGTTCAGGCGGATCGGGGCACCTTCCAGGTCGGTGACGATACCGCCCGCTTCCTGCACGATCACGAGCGCGGCGGCAAGGTCCCAGTCCGCACTCCCCGGCGTCGCCAACGCCGCATCGACATCGCCGCTGCCAACCCGGGCCAGGCGATGGGCGAGCGACTTCAGAAAACGGCGATCCTCGACAAACCGCGTATTTTCGAGGCCGGCCCGGGCGATCGCCTTCTTCGAGGCGGCGATTTTCGCCGCTTCGAGCGACGAACAGCCGCTCACGGTCAGATTTTCTCCGTTCAGCGTGGCTCCGGCGCCGGCCCTTGCCGCCCAAAGCTCGTCGCGGACGGGGTTATAGAGCACGCCGGCGACCGACGCACCGTTCTCGACGACCCCGATGGACACCACCCATTCGTCGGTCCGTTCGACGAAGGCGCGGGTGCCGTCGATCGGATCGACAATGATGACGCGGGCGGCCTCGTGGCGCGAACCGTCGTCCGGGCGCTCTTCCGACAGCCAGCCGTAGTCGGGCCGATATCCGGTCAGCCGTTCGTGCAGAAGGTCGTCGAGGGCGATGTCTGCCTCGGTGACGACCGACTGGTCGTGCTTGTTCCATCGCCTCGGGTCGCCACGAAAATATTCGAGGGCGATCTCGCCGGCCTCGCGGGCGACGGCCGAGATCATGTCGAGGTCCTTGCGGTCGATGTCGGACAAAAGTGGCGATCCAATCGGTAGACGGCGGCCGGTGGGGTTGCGAACACTTCGGCCGGCGGCGACGGAAATCGTTGATGAGCCGGGCTTTGTGTAGTGCTCCCTTACAAACTGTTCAAGTCGACACGACCTGGTGACTCCCTTTTAACCGAACCTCTTAAGCCGTTCCCAAGGTTTGGCGGGCACACTCCTGGATAACGACGGGCACCAAACAAACAAACGGGCCCGGCAGGGAGACTTTCATGAGGCGTCAAATCGCGTGCACCGCCGAGGTGCACCGGGGTGCGAGCTGTCGTGTGCGGCTCGACCCCTTCGAATTGCCGGCGCGGGTCGTCTACAAAGGCGTGTCCCGCGCCGGCGGCCACGCTCCGGGACAGCACGTGGCTATCGTCGGTCGCGACAGCGTGATGATCCGCCGCGAGACCAACGCCGGCGTGCCACTCTACGTGACCGTTCCGCTCTCGGCCTATGCGGGCGTCCTGCTTTCGGTCCATGACGGGCCGGAAGGCCGGATCGTCGGATTGACCCTGCACCACAGGAACGGCGACCTCGAGGTGCCGCTGTTCGAGGCGGACAACACCGACGACGTGATCGCCGACTGGCAGGTCTGGTCGCGCACGCTTTCCCGGCCGCTGCTGATCCGCAACGCCGACGGCACGGTGTGCGAGCCCCAGGAGCGGCTCGGCGGCGTCATCGTCAAGCGTCCGGTGGCGCGGCGCGCCAACCGGTTCTTCGCCGAGCGTCGACCGAAGTTCCTGTGCCAGCGCGGCACCGGCGGGCGGCTGACCGGCATCGTCTATCGCGAGGACGAGATCATCGCCCGCGACATCGCCAGCTAGGACATCTCCGGACAGGGCGAACGCACTTCGGATAGGCCGGCCGCATCAGCGTCTATCGATCGGTCAGGCGAACGGATCGGGGCCTTTCAGCGCCGGCACCTCGCGGATCGCGACCAGATGCAGCGACAGGATCGCCGCGACGAAGCGGTCCACCGCTTCGAGCAGCGACCCGGTTACGGCGATACCGTCGCCGCGCTCCCCGCTGCGGACGACCATGGCCTGCTCTTCCGCGTCGCGCAGAACCGAGAGCACATGGCCGCGCGACGCCGACGCGCGTTTCGCCAGTCCGGTGATCGTCACGGCAAGCGACGCGAAGGGATCTCGCCCCTCACGGCGCGCCTCGACCGCCAGCATCATCAGGATCAACATGCCCGCGTCGCGCCGGAAAACGGTTTCCAGTTCGGGAACGTAGTCGACGAGCCGCATCCCGGACATGAACATCCGCGCGAAGGCGGCCATGTGCGCGGCGACGAAGTCGGGATCGCCCTCCCGCTGCAATGCCAGCTCCCCTTCCGGCATCACCTTCGCCAGCGCCTCGAAGAAACAGCGGCGGCGGTCGCGATGAAGCGCAAGAAACCTATCGGTGGGGCGCAGCCGGCGGACGCGGCGATCCGTGCCGTGGACCTCGGCCAGAAGACCCAGCATCTTCAATGCGCCGAGCATGGCGGTAACGCGCCCCGGACTGCAGATGCCGAGTTCCGTGCAGTGGTGCTTCAGCGCGGTCGCGGTCAGACCGCCCTCGTCGGCACGGTTGTAGTGCAGGTCCAGGATGGCAAGGCCCATGATCGTGCGGCCACGATCGCCGAGGAGGCGGTTGAGAACCCAGTTTCCCTCGTACTGCCGGGTGATGCCGGCGGCTGCATGGAGCGACGCCTCACCGAAACGGGGGTGGCGACGCAACCGCCCGACGTCCTCGGGTGTGGGGTATCCGGTGGTGCCGCCCGGCTTTGATCGCATGGTGGCGGAAACGGCCGACGAGACGTCCGATTCCGTTTCCAACATGACGCGACGCCCCCAATGCGATCAATCTTTGACATTGCCTGCAGGCCGTGTCGCACCACTGTACCCGTTCAGACCGCGTGAGCGAATCACACATTCGCGACACAGCGAGTCGTTGGCGATGCCCGGACAGGCAACCTGGACGCTCCGGACAAACTGGAATGATCCGGGGAAAGGGCAGCCTTTGCACCCTATCGGGCATCGCTGCGGCCGGCCATCGTCTCGCCGGTGCCCCCAACCCGGCGCGGCGATGGTCCGGGCCGTATCCGGCCCCCGCCCCGCCGGCTACTTCCCTGCACGAACATGACGGCTATAGTCGCCGCCAGACGCAGTTCAGCAGACGCGATTCACGCGGCCCGGCGGTGACGAGATGGACCGGATTGTCGTAACGCCCCATATCGCAATCGATGAGAGCGAGCTTGAGGAACGCTTCGTCCAGGCCTCCGGCCCGGGTGGGCAGAACGTCAACAAGGTCGCGACCGCCGTCCAGCTCCGGTTCGACGTCGCCAACTCGCAGTCGCTCACCGAATATGTCCGGACGCGGCTGAAGACGCTGGCGGGCAAGCGAATGACCCGCGACGGCGTGCTGGTCATCGACGCCCGCCGCTTCCGCACCCAGGACCGCAACCGCGAGGACGCGCGCGAACGGCTGATCGACCTGATTCGCGAGGCCGCCGAGCGGCCGACACCGCGCCGCCCCACGAAGCCGACGCTCGGTTCGAAGAAGCGGCGGCTCGAAACCAAGAGCAAGCGGGCGCAGGTCAAGAAGGCACGCGGCAAGCCGCAGATCGACTAGAGCCTTGCATCGCCAAGCGGAGCCATTCCGACGCGGGGGCTGGCCTTCCCGCCATGGCGTGCTAAGTGGCGCGGGATCCCCGTCAAAGAGACCCCTCCATGACCAGCCAGCTCTTTTCCCCCTTCGAACTCGGTTCCCTGCGGCTCGAGAACCGCATCGTCGTCAGCCCGATGTGCCAGTATTCGGCGGTCGACGGCAGCGCCACCGACTGGCACCTGATCCACCTCGGCAACATGGCGCTGTCGGGCGCCGCCCTGCTGATCGTCGAGGCCACGGCGGTGGAGGCGCAGGGACGCATCACGCCTGGCTGCCTCGGGCTCTATTCGGACGACAACGAGGCCGCCTTGCGCCGCGTCCTGGAGGCGGTGCGCGGCCAGTCCGACATGCCGATCGGTATCCAGATCGGCCATGCCGGCCGCAAGGCATCGAGCGAGCCGCCCTGGCGGGGCGGGCAATTGATACCGGCCGATCAGGGCGGCTGGCCGCCGGTCGCGCCCTCGGCGGTGCCGATGTATCCGCAGGAACCGGCCCCGCTTGCCCTCGACGTCGCCGGGATCGAGCGCATCCGCGACGCCTTCGTCGCCAGCGCGCGGCGGGCGGCGGCGCTCGGTCTCGACGCACTCGAACTGCACTGCGCCCATGGCTACCTGCTGCACGAATTCCTCTCGCCGCTTTCCAACCATCGCGACGATCGCTACGGCGGCGCGCTCGAAAACCGGATGCGGCTGCCGCTCGAGATCTTCGAGGCGGTCCGCGCCGCGTGGCCGGCCGACCGGCCGCTCGGCGTGCGCATCTCCGCCACCGACTGGGTCGAGGGCGGGTGGGACCTGGAGCAGTCGGTGGCCTTCGTCCACGCCCTGAAGGCGCGCGGCTGCGACTGGATCGACGCGTCGTCGGCGGGCGTCTCGCCGCAGCAGAAGATCACGCTCGGCCCCGGCTACCAGGTGCCGTTCGCCCGCCAGATCCGCGCGGAGACGGGAATCGCGACGCTTGCCGTCGGACTGATCACCGAGGCGCAGCAGGCCGAAGCGATCATCACGGACGGCGACGCCGATCTCATCGGTCTGGGACGCGGCCTTCTCTGGGAGCCCCGCTGGCCCTGGCACGCCGCCGCCGCGCTCGGTGGTCAGGTGCGCACGGCGAAGCAGTACTGGCGCTCGCTGGAACGCAGGGCCACGGGCGTGTTCAAGAACATGGAGTTCGGGATGCGGTAGGCCTCGGGCCTAAGGCGTCACGCCCACCCCATCGCCCGGAACGCCGCGTCGGCGACGAGTCCCAGGAACAGGATCCAGCCGTAGCCGCGGTTGGCGCGGAACAGCATCAGGCAGCGGGCGGGATCGTCGTAGCGGAAGGTGACGACCTGCCAGGCCATGTGGCCGGCGCCCGCCGCCAGCCCCAGCCAGGCCGGCCAGCCGGCGCCGGCGAGGAAGAACGCCACGCCGAAGAACGCCGTCGCGACCGCGTAGAACACCGCGATCATCTCCCGTGTCCTGTCGCCGAACAGGCGGGCGGTGGAATGGACGCCGATCAATTCGTCGTCGGCGATGTCCTGGTGGGCGTAGATGGTGTCGTAGCCGATGGTCCAGGCGATGCCGCCGACATAGAGGGCGAGCGGCGCCCAGGAGAGCGAGCCGAACGTCGCCGCCCAGCCCATCAGCGCGCCCCAGTTGAAGGCCAGGCCAAGGACGAATTGCGGCCACCAGGTCACCCGCTTCATCAGCGGATAGATCAGCACGATCGCCACGGACGCGAAGCCGACGGCGACCGCGAACCAGTTGAACTGCAGCAGCACCAGAAGCCCGATGAGGCACAGGCCGGCCATGAAGGCTCCCGCCTGCAGCACCGTCACCTGGCCCGACGGGATCGGCCGTTTGCGGGTGCGCTCGACCTTGGCGTCGATGTCGCGGTCGACGATGTCGTTCCAGACGCAGCCGGCCCCGCGCATGGAGATCGCGCCGATCAGGAACAGGACGATGTGCCACGGGTTCGGATAGGCGGCACCTGCCGCGACCGCAGCGAGCGCCGTCGACCACCAGCATGGCGCCAGGAGCAGCCGCCAGCCGATCGGCCGGTCCATGCGCGCCATGCGCAGGTAGGGCTTGGCCCAGTCGGGCGCGATGCGGGCGACCCAGTGGTCGCGGACCGCATCTATGGTGGCCGTCGGATCGCTCATTTCGCCTGGCGGCTCCCTGCCCGCATCAGCGCTTCAGCCATGATCCGGGACACCCCGGTCCGCGTCGGTAGAATTCGTCGGGGTCGCGTTGATCGTCGCCATGGTCCGCTCGTCGCGCGGGGTTCCGCCGGTGGGGTTCCGCCGGTGGGGTTCCGTTGAGTCGCGGCGGACGGTAGACGAGAGCGATCGAAAAATCGAGGCGGCCCGATGCCGGGCCGGGACCGTCATGAGCAAACCGCAACGGCTTTTCGTCGAGGCCCCCCTGTCGCAGGGCGCGCGCGTCGCGCTGCCGAACGACCAGGCGCACTATCTCCTCAACGTCATGCGGCGCGGCGACGGCGATCCGGTCGCCCTGTTCAACGGCCGCGACGGGGAATGGCTCGGCGCGATCCGGAAGACCGGAAAGCGCAGTGTCGAGGTGGAAATCGCCGAGAAGACGCGCGAACAGTCCGCGCCGCGCGACATCCACTACTGTTTCGCGCCGATCAAGCGGGCGCGGCTCGATTTCATCGCGCAGAAGGCGACGGAACTCGGCGTCGCCCGACTTCAACCAATCGTGACCCGGTTCACGGTGGCCGAGCGGGTGAAGACCGAGAGGCTCGCCGCCAACGCGGTCGAGGCGGCCGAGCAGTGCGGCATCCTGTGGGTGCCGGAAATCGCCGAGCCGGTGTCGTTCGAGCGCTATCTCGCCGACCGCGACCCGGCCCGAACCCTGGTCTTCTGTGACGAGGCCGCCCCGGTTTCCGACCCGATCGAGGCCCTGAAAACGGCACCGGAGGGGGCTTTCGCCGTCATGATCGGTCCGGAGGGCGGCTTTGCCGAGGAGGAACGGGAGTTGCTCCTGCGCGGCGAAAATGTCGTGCCGATCTCGCTGGGACCGCGTGTCATGCGGGCCGATACGGCGGGAATCGCGGCGCTGACGCTGCTGCAGGCGGTCAGGGGCGACTGGCGCTGAGCCCGTCTGCCATTCGCTGAGAGAATGGCAACCATTAGAAAGGTATGATTGCTTGTGAGCCCACCCTATGTATTGTGCCGATCCGATCCTATCCCTTGAGCTTCCAGCATGGCCCGAGACCTTGATGACTCCACGCCGCTCGAGACCCGCGACGAACTGATCGCCTATCTCGAAAGCGGCTGCAAACCGGCCTCGGCGTTCCGTATCGGTACCGAGCACGAGAAATTCGGCTTCTACGAGGCCGATTGCTCGCCGGTGCCCTACGAAGGCGAACGCGGTATCGGCGCCCTGCTGCACAACATGCAGGTGCTGCTCGGCTGGGAGCCGGTGATGGACGGCGAGGACATCATCGGCCTCGTCGATCCGACCCACGGCGGGGCGATATCGCTCGAGCCCGGCGGACAGTTCGAACTGTCCGGCGCGCCGCTGCACTCGATCCACCAGACCTGCCGCGAGGTGAACTCGCATCTGGCGCAGCTGCGCGAGGTCGCGGAGCCGCTCGGCATCGGCTTCCTCGGTCTCGGCTTCTCGCCGAAATGGACGCGCGCCGAAACGCCGCGCATGCCCAAGCAGCGCTACAATATCATGACGGCCTACATGCAGAAGGTCGGCACGATGGGCCTCGACATGATGTACCGGACCTGCACGGTACAGGTGAACCTCGACTTCGCCTCCGAAGCCGACATGATCAAGAAGATGCGGGTCGGCCTGGCGTTGCAGCCGATCGCGACCTCGCTCTTCGCCAATTCTCCGTTCAAGGAGGGCGAGCCGAACGGCTTCCTGTCGCTCAGAAGCGAGGTGTGGAAGCACACCGACGCCGACCGCACGGGCATGCTGCCCTTCGTTTTCGACGACGGCTTCGGCTTCGAGGCCTATGCCGACTACGCGCTGAACGTACCGCTCTATTTCGTCAAGCGCGGCGAAACCTACCACGACGTCGCCGGCGACTCCTTCCGCGACCTCATGGACGGCAAGCTCGCCAAGCTGCCCGGCGTGCGGGCGACGCAATCGGACTGGGTCAATCACCTGACCACGATATTCCCCGAGGTCCGGCTGAAGAAATTCATCGAGATGCGCGGCGCCGACGGCGGCCCGTGGGGCCGGCTGTGCGCCCTGCCCGCGCTCTGGGTCGGCCTGATGTACGACGGCACCGCGCTCGACGCGGCCTGGGATATCGTCAAGGACTGGAGCGCAGAGGAACGCGAGACGCTGCGCGACGCCGTACCGACGACGGCGCTGAAGACCCCCTTCCGCAACAGGACGGTCCAGGACATCGCCAAGGAGGTGATGGCGATCGCCCATGACGGGCTCAAGCGGCGGGCTGCCGGCTACGGCGGCGAGAACGACGAGACCCGCTTCCTCGAGGAGCTTTGCGAGATCGCCGAGAGCGGCGTCACGCCCGCCGAACGCATGCTCGAGGAATTCCAGGGCCCCTGGAAGGGCGACATCGACCACGCCTTCGAGGAATACGCGTATTGACGACGGAGGCCCGACGCGTCGCGGCCCTCGAAGGGTCGGGTACGTTCGGAACCACCGAATTCGTCCTCTACGCCCTCACCGTCGTCACCTGGTCGACGAGCTGGATCCTGATCAAGTTTCAGGTCGGCCCGGTGTCGATCTGGCAATCGGTGCTCTACCGTTTCTCGATCGCGGTGGTGGTGATGTTTGCCTGGGTGGTGCTGTCGGGCCGGCGCATCCGGTTCCCCGCCGCGCTGCACCCGCGCCTGATGCTGATGGGCGCGCTGATGTTCTCGATGAACTTCGCGCTGTTCTATCTCGCCGCCCAGTGGCTGACTTCCGGCCTGCTGGCCGTCGTCTTCTCGCTGGTGACAATCCTCAATCCGATCAACGCCGCGATCGTCCTGCGCGACCGCATCGAGCCGCGCGTGCTGGTCGGCGCGCTGATCGGGGTGACCGGCATCGCCCTGATCTTCTGGCCCGAGGTGACCCGTCCCGAATCCGGCAACACGGCGCTGTTCGGGCTGGCGGCCGCCGGGACGGGCGCGATGTGCTTCTCGCTCGGCAACATGGTCGCCTCCGGCGTGTACCGGCGCGGCTTTCCGGTGATCTCGGCCAACGCCTGGGCGAACCTCTATGGCGTCGTTCTGCTGGCGCTGATCGTGGCGGGGATCGGCGCGCCGCTGAAATTCGATCCCGATCCCACCTATGTGGTGCCGCTTCTGCTGCTGGCGACGGTCTCCACCGTCGTGCCGATGGCGAGCTACCTGACCCTGATGCGCCGCATCGGACCGGGGCGGGCCGGCTACGCGACCGTCATGTTCCCGATCGGCGCCCTTGTCATCTCATGGCTTTTCGAGGGATACGAGTGGACGATGGTCGCGCTCGCGGGGCTGGCGCTTGCGCTGCTGGGCAACCTGTTCGTCCTGAGAAAGCCCCGTTCGCGCTGAGACGCAGACGGGACGCGTTCCCGTCATTCGGGGGGCGAATTCCATGACAACACGAATGGCGGTGCTGGCGGTGGTTGCCGCTTTGGTGCTTGGCGGTCCGGCAAGCGCCGCCTGGCGCGTCGTCGGTCCCGGCATCGCCGTCGGCGAGGCGCGCTCGGGCACCGCGTCGCTTGCCGCCGAATGCCTCGGCGATGGGCTGGTGCTCGCCGTCTACGAGAAATCCTGGCCGTTCGACCGCGAAGCGACGCTGGACCTCGTCGTCGACGGCACGGCCTTTCCCGTCCGCCAGCACGGTTCGGGCGACAGGATCGTCTTATCGGATGCCACCAGCGCGGGCGGTAATCCCGACACCTCGCCAGCGCTTCGGGCGGCGCTGAAGTCCGGCACCGAGGCACGGCTCGAAGGCGCCGTCGTCAGCCATATCGCGCCGCAGGAGATCAGCTTCGGACTGCTCGGCTCGCAAGCGGCGGTCACGACCGTCGAACGGTTCTGCCGATAGCGGAACCAGCCCACCGGGCGATAGCGGAACCAGCCCACCGGGGCTTCCGCGCCTCGGGAGACCGAGCCTTGGGAGACCTAGGCCCCGATCACTCCGCCGCCTCGGCGACCGGCGTCTGCAGGTTGCCGATACGGGTGACGATATGCTGCGCCAGCGCATCGTGGATCGCCGAACGGGCATGCCTGGCACGCATGAAACCGATGTCGCAGGGCGGCAGCGCGGGAAAGCCGTCGCGTCCGGAGAGGATGCGCATCCCCGAGCGCATGGCGCTTTCAGGCAGGATCGTGACGGCGAGCCCCGCCAGAACCGCGCTGACGAGCGGTGCCGCGGCCGAGCTGGTGTAGGCGACGCGGTAGCGACGGCCGATCGAGTCGAGCGCGGCCTGCGCCGAATGGCGCCACGAGCAGGTCCGCGGCCCGACGGCCAGCGGCAGCGGATCGGCCAGGTGCGTGGCATGTTCCTCGGCGCCGACGAAGTTCAGCGCCTCGCGACGGATCAGCTCGGCGTCCATGGCATCGCCGTGGGTAATGATCGCCAGATCCAGATCACCCTTTTTTACATAGTTCGCGAGCGCCAAGGAGCCGTGGCAATTCACCACCAACTCGACCTGCGGGTGGCTGCGCGCGAAGGCCGACAACACCCTCGGCAGCAACCGGTCGGCGTAATCGTCCGGTACACCGAGGGTGACGACGCCTTGCAGATCCGGTTCGGCGAAGATGGACACCGCCTCTTCGCTCAGCGAGACGATGCGCTGGGCGTAGTCGAGAAGCCGCAGCCCGTCCGGCGTCAGGCGGACCGAGCGGGCGCCGCGCTCGAACAACGCCTTGCCAACCATATCCTCGAGCTTCTTCATCTGCATGGAGACCGCGGACTGGGTACGATGCACCTCGTCGGCGGCCCGGGTGAAACTGCCGGTCTCCGCGATCGCCAGAAGGGTACGCAGGAGCTCGACATCGATCAGATTCGCCATGGACATCCCCATCAACGTTTCTGATGGAAAAGATAAGAAACATTCGCTGGAATAATCAATCCCTATCCATCATTTTGCACTCATTCGAAATCGTCGCCGACCTGGTGGCGGCCGGGCCGGATCGGGCCGGGCCTCCGGACGGGGACCATGCGTTCCGCAAGAAAGGAGGCGGAGATGACAACGACATCCGTTTCGCTGGGCAGGAGAAGGCTTTTCGTCGAGGCCGGCAACCGGCTGGTCGCCAAGGCGTGGCAGCTGTGGCGCGCTCTGATCGCCCGCAGGCAAGTCATGACCCTGCTGGAGGCCGACGACCGTATGCTGGCCGACATCGGGCTGACGCGTTCCGACGTCATCGGCTCGCTTCAGGTGCCGGCGGATGCCGACCCCTCGCATCACTTGATCCAGGCGCGGGCGGAACGGATGAGCAGCCGGCCTCGCCGCCGCTCCTAGGCGCTGGTCGCAAACGTTATATTCGCAGTCGCAAAATCAACAGGTGCAATCCTGCTAAGCCACTGAGGCATAGCTGGTTTTAGAAATCCGCATAGCACAATTAAGCCTTAATCAATACCTACCTGTTGCAGTGCACAACGAACGTCGCGCCGGACCTCCGTCGCGGCGTTTGTGCCCTCAACGGTCGGTTATTCGAAAGGCAATGCCATGGATATGATCACCTATGCCGGCCATGCCGCCGGTGCCCTCCAGCCGCCGCGCACGTTCCGTGACCGGCTCACCCACCTGTTCGTCCGCCTCGCCCGTGCGCGCCGGGCACGCCGCGACTTCAAGTCCCTGAGCGGCGCCAGCGATCACCTGTTGGCCGATATCGGCTTGAGCCGGTCCCAGGTCGACAGCGCGCTGTCGTCCCCGTTCTGGGTCAATCCGTCCGATCGGATCGCGCTTTCCCGTCATCGGCGCGGCCGCTGAGCGGTGGATGCGCCGGACACCGGCCAAAACGCAACCGATTTGGCCGCCCGACGGCCGCGACTGAGAAAACAGTCGCGGCCGTTTGCTTTTCCAGGCCAGGGCGCGACTGAGGAAACAATCGCGGCCGTTTGCTTTTCCAGGCCAGGGCGCGACTGAGGAAACAATCGCGGCCGTTTGCTTTTCCAGGCCAGGGCG
>NZ_JBPODT010000003.1:0-462046 GCF_051390635.1 Microbaculum mangrovi | reverse complement strand
CGACTGCGTAGACGACCCCCGCTGATCGGATCCCGGGACTCTCGGAATTGTCCGCGACATTTCCCTTGCGCGGCGGGGTCAGCCCACTATATATTCAAGAATACGAATATGAACGGGTGACCACTATGAATATCGATCGCTTCGTTTTCGCTTTCGCCGGCGCCGTGATCCTCGGCTCGCTGGCGCTGGGCATCTGGGCCAATATCTGGTGGTTCGTGCTGACGGCCTTTGTCGGCCTCAACATGTTCCAGGCCGCCTTCACCGGTTTCTGTCCGCTGGCCATGATCCTGAAGAAGGTGGGCCTCAAGCCGGGCAACGCGTTCGCCTAAGCTAACGCGCGCGAATAACCCGGGGAGCGCGAGCCCCGGGACACGCTTCCCTCCCGGGCCGGATCGGCGCTAGTCGTCGAAAAGGCTCGCCTGACGGCCGGGCTTCTGCCCGGCCTTTTTCTGTGCATCGGCTGTCTTTACATCCGCGCCCGACCTGCCCGGTCGTGGCGTCGAACCGTCGACGGCGACGGGCAGGGTGCCGTCCGCGAACCGGATCTCCAGCCGGTCGCCGGTCGCATGCCCCTTGGCGGTGCGGACCATCTCGCCGGCGGCATCGCGCACCAGCGCATAGCCGCGCTTCAGCGTCTGTTCGTAGCTCAGCGCATCGAGCAGGGTCGCCACCCGGGCAAGCCGGTCCTTGCGCCGCTCCACCAGGACCGACATCGCCCGGCCGACGCGGCTCTGCAGCGTGGCCACCCGCTCCTGCCCGCGCACGATCCGGTCGGTGATGCGGCCGGGCGACAGCCGTCCCGAGGCGCGGACGAGCCGGGTTCCGTGGGCATGCGTGTTGGCCATCAGCGCGCGGCCGAGACGGCCCGCGGCCTCGTCGAAACGCTGGCGCGGCAGCGCCAGAAGGTCGGTCAGGCGCGGCAGACCGCGGGTCGCGGCGCGCAGATGCGCCTTGCGCTCCTGGACGAGGCGCATGAGCCCGGTCTTCAGCCGCTGGCCGCGATCGGCGACAACGGCGATCAGCTCGGTGCGTACCGGAACCGCCATTTCGGCGGCCGCCGTCGGCGTCGGCGCGCGAATGTCGGCTACGTGGTCGATCAGCGTCCAGTCGGTTTCGTGGCCGACCGCCGAGACGATCGGGATGCGGCTTTCGGCAGCGGCGCGCACCACGATTTCCTCGTTGAAGCACCACAGGTCCTCGAGGCTGCCGCCGCCGCGCGCGGCGATAATCACGTCGGGCCGCGGGATCGGGCCACCGTCCGCAAGGGCGTTGAAGCCGCGGATGCCGGCGGCGATCTCGTCTTCCGCGCCCTCGCCCTGCACCCGCGCCGGCCAGACCAGCACGCGGACCGGGAACCGGTCGGAGATGCGATGCAGGATGTCGCGGATCACCGCGCCCGTCGGCGAGGTGACGACGCCGATGACGCGCGGCAGGTAGGGCAGCGGCACCTTGCGGGACTCGTCGAACAGGCCTTCGGCGGCGAGCTTCCTGCGGCGCTCCTCCAGAAGCGCCATCAGTGCGCCGACGCCGGCCGGCTCCAGCGATTCGATGACGATCTGGTAGCTCGAGCGGCCCGGATAGGTGGTCACCTTGCCGGTGGCGATGACCTCCATCCCCTCTTCCGGCTTGAAGCGCAGCCTGCCGAACACGCCCTTCCAGATGATCGCGTCGATGCGCGCCTTCTCGTCCTTCAGGGCGAAATAGCAGTGGCCGGAGGAATGGGGCCCGCGATAGCCGGACACCTCGCCGCGCAGCCGCACATAGGGAAACGCGTCCTCGACCGTGCGTTTCACGGCGAAGGCGAGGTCGGATACGCTGAGCTCCGGGATATTGCCTTGGGCGGGGTCGGCCATCCGTCCTGTTTACGCGAAAGCGCGGCGGGGCGCGAGAGCCGAACGGCAGGCCCCGACACCTTGTGCCGCCTTGCGGGAATCGTCGGGCCGCGCCCGGCGATGACGCGGGGGAGAACGGCAAGCGAGGGTGACGACCGCGGAACCGCGTGCTAGTCGGACTATCCCGACGGTCGACTACAAGACGAGGCGAAATGAACGTCCTACTCATCGGATCGGGCGGGCGCGAGCACGCGCTGGCCTGGGCGCTTTCCAAGAGTTCCCTGCTCAAGAAACTGTGGGCCGCGCCTGGCAACGCGGGGGTCGCCGCGATCGCCGAATGCGTGCCCCTGGACGTGACGGACCATGCCGCCGTCATCGCCTTCTGCAAGGCCAACGACATTGGCCTCGTCGTCGTCGGCCCGGAAGCGCCGCTGGTCGCCGGCATGGTCGACGATCTCGACAAGGCCGGCATCCGCGCCTTCGGACCGACCGCGGCGGCCGCCCAGCTCGAAGGCTCCAAGGCCTTCATGAAGGACCTGTGCAGCCGCTACGGCATTGCCACCGCCGCCTACGGCGTGTTCACCGACGCGGAGGCGGCGAAATCCTTCGTGCGCACCGAGGGCGCGCCGATCGTGGTCAAGGCCGACGGGCTCGCCGCCGGCAAGGGCGTGATCATCGCCCAGACGGTGGCCGAAGCCGAGGCGGCGATCGACGACATGCTGGCCGGCGCCTTCGGCGAGGCGGGCGCGCGCGTCGTCATCGAGGAATTCATGGAAGGCGAGGAAGCCAGCTTCTTCGCCATCTGCGACGGCCGCACCGCCCTGCCGCTGGCAACGGCGCAGGACCACAAGCGCGCCCATGACGGCGACACCGGCCCGAACACCGGCGGCATGGGCGCCTATTCGCCTGCCCCGGTGATGACCGAGGACCTGTGCCGCCGCGCGATGGACGAGATCGTCACGCCGACGATGACGGCGATGCGCACCGAGGGCATGCCGTTTTCGGGCATCCTCTACGCCGGGCTGATGATCACCGGGAAGGGACTGCGCCTGCTCGAATACAATGTGCGCTTCGGCGATCCGGAAGCACAGGTCCTGATGATGCGGCTCCAGGACGATCTGCTGCTGCTCATCCTCGGCGCGCTCGACCAGTCGCTCGACAGTCGCAGCATCCACTGGCGCTCCGAGCCGGCGCTCACCGTGGTGATGGCGAGCCGCGGCTATCCCGGCGCCTACGAAAAGGGCACGGTCATCGGCAATATCGAGGAAGCCGCGGCGATGGACTCCGTCGAGGTCTTCCATGCCGGCACGGCGCGCGACGGCGATGTGCTGACGGCGACCGGCGGGCGCGTGCTCAACGTCACGGCGCTCGGCCGCGACATCCGCGAGGCGCAGATGCGCGCCTATGCCGCCGTCGACCTGATAGACTGGCCGGATGGCTTCTGCCGCCGCGACATCGGCTGGCGCGCCGTCGAGAGGGAGACACCCGTGACATGAGCGAACCGCTCGCCGACCTGTTCCCGGGCTTCGAGGCCCGCACGGTGACCGGGGACGGCGCGGAGATCTTCCTGCGCACCGGCGGCGACGGGCCGCCGCTGCTGCTCGTGCACGGCTATCCGCAGACGCACGTGATGTGGCACCGGGTGGCGCCGGCGCTCGCCGAACACTTCACGCTGGTGATCCCGGACCTGCGCGGCTACGGCCAGAGTTCGGTGCCGGCGACGGTGCCGGACCACGCGACCTATTCGAAGCGGGCGATGGCCAGGGACTTGGTCGCGGTGATGGCGGCGCTCGGACACGACCGGTTCCATCTGGCCGGCCACGATCGCGGCGGGCGCGTCTCCTACCGGCTGGCACTCGACCACCCGCAGGTCCTCGACAGGCTCGCGGTGCTCGACATCGTGCCGACCCACGCGATGTGGCACGAATTCACGGTCGCCATGGCGATGAAGGTCTATCACTGGCTGTTCCTGGCCCAGCCGAAGCCGCTGCCGGAGATGCTGATCACCAAGGCGCCGGCCGACTATCTCGACTACACGATCGCGAGCTGGACGAAGGCAAATTCGCTCGAGGCCTTCGATCCCAGGGCGATGGCGCACTACCGCGCCTCCTTCTCGCAGTCCGACCGAATTCACGCCTGCTGCGAGGACTACCGCGCCGGCCAGACCTGCGACCTCGCCGCCGACGAGGCCGACGTCGCCGCGGGCAGGAAGATCGCCGCGCCGCTGCTCGCCCTGTGGGGAAGCGCCGGCATTCCCGGAGAGACGCGCGGACCGCTCGACATCTGGCGCGACTGGGCCGACGAGGTTACCGGTATCGGCATCGACTCCGGCCACTTCGCCTGCGAAGAAAATCCGGACGCGGCGACCAAAGCACTGCTCGACTTTTTCCGGGGAGGATCATGAGCGAACAGACGATCGACCGGCAGACCGCCTTCAGCGGTACCAAGGACGTCACCGAGGCCCTGGCCTTCGATGAAAAGCGGCTGGCGGCCTGGCTCGAAGCCCATGTGCCGGAGTTCAAGGGGCCCCTGACGGCGAAGCAGTTCAAGGGCGGGCAGTCGAACCCGACCTACATGATCGAGGCTGCCTCAGGGCGGTACGTGCTGCGGCGCAAGCCGCCGGGCAAGCTGTTGCCGTCGGCGCACGCCGTCGACCGCGAATACCGGGTGCTGAGTGCGCTGCACAGCGTCGGCTTCCCCGTCGCCCGGCCGCTGATCCTGTGCGACGACGACGAGGTCGTCGGCACGATGTTCTACCTGATGGATTTCGTCGGCGGCTGCGTCTACTGGGTACCGAACCTGCCCGACTGCGACAATGCCGAACGCGCGGCGATCTACGACGCGATGAACGCGACGATCGCGCAGCTGCACACGATCGACTACGAGGCGGTGGGCCTCGGCGATTTCGGCAAGCCGGCCGGCTACGTGTCGCGCCAGATCAAGCGCTGGTCCGACCAGTACCGCGCCTCCGAGACCCAGGAGATCGCCGAGATGGAGCGGCTGATCGACTGGCTGCCCGGCGCGACGCCGCCGGATACCGGCGCCGCCATCGTCCACGGCGATTTCCGGCTCGACAACATGATCCTGGCGCCGGAGTCCCCGAAGGTGCTGGCCGTGCTCGACTGGGAGCTCGCCACGCTCGGCGACCCGATCGGCGACTTCACCTACCACCTGATGCAATGGCACATGCCGAAGTCGCGCTTCGGCTCGGGGACCGGCAGCCTGGTCGATCTCGACCTGCCCTCGCTCGGCATCCCGACGCTCGAGGACTATGTCGGCCGTTACTGCGAGCGCACCGGCCGGAACGGCATTCCGAACCTCGATTTCTACTTCGCCTACAATTTCTTCCGCCTGGCGGCGATCCTGCAGGGCATTGTCGGGCGGGTGCGCGACGGCACGGCGACCAACGAGAACGCGGCGGCGATGGCAAGCCAGGTGAGACCGCTCGCCGAGACCGCCTGGGGCTTCGCCGAGCGCGCGGGCGCGCGCTGAGCATGGCCCGCCCGCCCCATCCCCGGCCCCATCCCCGGCCCCATCATGGTGATTCAACGATTGGGGGGCCGAGGATCGGGGGCCCAAGGATCGGGCTGGCGCTCGGCGGCGGCGGGGCACGGGGGCTCGCGCATATCCCGGTGCTGGAAGCCTTCGACGAGCTCGGCATCAGGCCGTACCGCGTCGTCGGCACCTCGATCGGGGCGATCGTCGGCGCGGCCTATTGCTCCGGCATCCCGGCCGCCGATCTGCGCGACTATACGCTCTCCGTCTTCAAGCACCGCGGCGAGGTGCTGTCGCGGCTGTGGAAGCTGCGGCGCGAGCGCTTCAGCGACCTGCTGACGCCGAGCCTCGGCAATCCGGTGCAGCTCAACGCGCAGAAGCTCCTCGACCTGTTCCTGCCCGACGGTGTGGCGACCGACTTCAAGGATCTGGAGATCCCGCTCTCGGCGGTGGCGACCGACTTCTATTCCGGCAAGGCGGTCGCGCTGTCGTCCGGCGACCTCCGCCTCGCCGTGTCCGCCTCGATGGCGATACCGATGGTGTTCCGCCCGGTCGTCGTCGACAAACGGGTGATGGTCGACGGCGGCGTCACCGAGCCACTGCCGTTCGGGTTCTTCGGCAAGGACATCGACGTGGTCGCGGCGGTCGATGTGATCAATATGCCCAGGGGCGATGCCGGCCGCGTGCCCACCCCCTACGAGGCGATCTTCGGGTCGACGCAGATCCTGATGCAGAGCGTGATCGCCGACCGGCTCACGCACAAGGGACCGGACATCCTGATCCGCCCCAACATCACCCTGTTCCGCGTGCTCGATTTCCTCAAGGCCCGCGCCATCGTCAGGGCGGCGGAGCCGGCGAAGGACGAGATGAAGCGGGCGCTGGAGACGACGCTCAGGCGGTTCTGACTATCGCCCCGGCGGTCTCGGCCTACTGGCAGTACTGCCTGAAGCCCTCGGCGTCGACATAGGTGCCCGTCTGGGCGTCGTAGTTTGGATATTTCGACGCGCAGTAGGCATGCCATTCCGGCGGATAGACGCCGGCCGTGACCGGGAAGCTCGGCGCCGGCATCGCCGGATTGGCGACGGGGCGCGACGGCGGCACGATGGTGACGGACGACGGCGGCGAAGTAGGCTGGGGCTGCGCTTGCGGCTGGCCGAGCGCGTTGCCGATGGCCTGGCCGGCGACGATTCCGGCCGCCGCGCCGGCCGCGGCCGCGGCGGCATCGTTGCGGAAGACGGGATCGGGGTGCAGTCCGGGATTCCAGGGGCGCGCCGATACGCCGCCGGCGCGCCACTCCTGCGCGACCGACACCGACACCGACGCCACGACGGCGGCAGAGGTCACGGCCGCCAACGCACCCGTCACAACGCCGCGGACGATCCGTTTCGCAGCCATCGCAGCTCCTTCCGCATGCCTCCCCCGCGCCGGATCGAAAGCCGGCCTCGACGGCCCGCAATCCCGCGCGTTCGGTGTCCAACCTACCGCAGATCCTTGAACCCGCGGTGAATCGGCGCCGTCAGACTGCATCCGGAAATTATAATTTCGATAATTCTGGAAATACTGATTGACCTGTAGCCGCTGTTTCGTCAGAGTCGCCCCATGAAACGCGACGATGTTGCCGCACGGCTCGAGGCACTGGGCAATCCGACACGGCTCGACATCGTCCGCACGCTGGTGCGGACGGGCAATCGCGGCCTGCCGGTGGGTGATCTGCGGCAACGCCTCGACATCGCCGCCTCCACCCTGTCGCACCATCTGGCGAAGCTCGTCGTGGTCGGGCTCGTCAGCCAGGAACGGCAGGGAACGACCCTGATCTGCCGAGCGGAGTTCGACACCATGAAGGAAACGGCCGACTACCTGATCGCCGAATGCTGCATCGAGGAAAAGGCGGCGGCGAAGAACGATAATGGCGGGCCGGGCCCCGATTCTGGCGGCGATCCTGGGGCCGATCCCTGCTGCGAGGAAGGCTGTTGCGGGCCGGAGTGCTGCCCGCCGGCGGAGGCCGGAAAAGCCGCGGGCTGATTTTTTCGCCCGAATTATTCGATATTTCTGGAAATACCGGAGCCCGACATGACCACCGCCATCGCCCTGTTGAGACGACGCGCCGCGACGATCGACCCGGCAGTCGCCGCGATCCTGATCGTCCTGGTGGCACTCGCCGCCGCCGCGCCGGCGCAGGCCCGCGCCTCGGCGATCTTCACGGTCGACAGCCTGATCTCGATCCTGCCCTACCTCGCCGCCTCGATCGGGCTTGCCGCCTATGCGGCGGCGTCGGGTGCCGACAACCTGATCGCCAGGGCGTTCCGGGGACACACGGCGGGCATGGTGGCGATGGCGGCGCTGATCGGGGCCCTGTCGCCGTTCTGCTCGTGCGGCGTCATCCCGCTGATCGCGGCGCTGCTCGCGATGGGCGTGCCGCTCGCGCCCGTCATGGCGTTCTGGCTCGCCTCGCCGATCATGGACCCTTCCATGTTCGCGCTGACCGCCGGAACGCTCGGCATGGAATTCGCCATCGCCAAGACGATCGCGGCGATCGGCATGGGGCTCCTCGGCGGCTTCGGCATGTGGGCGCTGATGAAGCTGCCGCTGTTCGAGTCGCCGCTGCGGCCGGGGATCGGCGACGGCGGGTGCGGCGGCGGCAAGGTGCGCGCGCCGAAGCCGGTCGTCTGGGCCTTCTGGGACGACGCCGACCGCCGCGAAACGTTCACGAAGAACGGCCTCAGGAACACCCTGTTCCTCGGCAAATGGCTGACACTCGCCTTCCTGCTCGAATCGCTGATGCTGGCCTATGTTCCCGCCGAGATGATCGCGCATGTGCTCGGCTCCGGCGGCGTCGGCACGGTGGCGCTGGCGACGGTGGTCGGCATTCCCGCCTATCTCAACGGCTACGCGGCGCTGCCGCTGGTCGGCGGGCTGATCGACCAGGGGATGGCGCCCGGCGTCGGCATGGCCTTCCTGGTCGCCGGCGGCGTCACCTCGATCCCGGCCGCGATCGCCGTGTTCGCGCTGGCCCGCCCGCCCGTGTTCGCGGCCTATGTCGGCTTCGCCCTGTCCGGCGCGCTGGTCGCGGGCCTGGTCTACGGCGCCGTGGCCTAGCGGCTATCCTCGGGAGCGACACGCCAACCCGGCCTGCGTCCCAACCCCGCCTGCGTCGTTGCCGGGAGATCCCCGGGTCAGGCCCGGGGATGACGTCCCAAGGCGCGTCCGCTAGTTCCGCTTTCCCTCGAAAAAGCCCTTCAACAGGTCCGCCGCCTCGCGCTCGGCGATGCCCGAATAGACCTCGGGGGCGTGGTGGCAGGTCGGCTGGGCGAAGAAGCGGGGGCCATGCTCGACCGCGCCCATCTTCTCGTCGGCGGCGCCGAAATAGAGTCGGCGGATGCGGGCGAACGAGATCGCCGCCGCGCACATGGCGCAGGGCTCCAGCGTCACCCACAGGTCGCAGTCGACCAGGCGTTCGGAGCCGAGCCTTTGCGCCGCGTCGCGAATCGCCAGCAATTCGGCGTGGGCGGTCGGGTCCTTCAGCTCCAGCGTCCGGTTGCCGGCGCGGGCGATGATCTCGCCGGCCTTCACGATCACGGCGCCGACGGGCACCTCGCCGCGCGTCGCGGCGGCACGAGCCTCCGCCAGCGCCTCGGCCATATTGCTCCTGCCGACCATCTTCTTCCTTATCCTATCCGCCGCACTCTGCTATCAGGACGCCATGCCCGGCAAGACCACCCACCAACCGACACCCGCCGCCCCCGAGCGCGAGCGCATTGCCAAGCGCATCGCGCGCTCCGGCCTGTGCTCGCGCCGCGACGCCGAGAGGCTGGTCGCGGAGGGCCGCGTTGCGGTGAACGGCAAGGTGCTCGACACCCCCGCCTTCACCGTCGCGCCCGGCGACACGATCACCGTCAACGGCGCGCCGCTGGCGGAGGTCGAGCCGACCCGGCTGTGGCTCTATCACAAGCCGGCGGGGCTGGTGACCACCACGCGCGATCCGCAGGGCCGCGCCACGATCTTCGAGCGGCTGCCCAGGGACCTGCCGCGGGTGATGACGATCGGCCGGCTCGACATCAACACCGAGGGGCTGCTGCTGCTCACCAATGACGGCGGGCTCGCCCGGGTGCTGGAACTGCCGGCGACCGGCTGGCTGCGCCGCTACCGGGTGCGCGCGCATGGCGGCGTCACCCAGGACAAGCTCGACGCGCTGAAGGACGGCATCACCATCGAGGGCGTGCGCTACGGGCCGATCGAGGCGACGCTCGACCGCACGCAGGGCGGCAATGTGTGGCTGACGATGGGTCTGCGCGAGGGCAAGTACCGCGAGGTCAAGACCATCCTCGAGGCGCTGGGGCTGAAGGTGAACCGGCTGATCAGGGTGTCGTTCGGCCCGTTCATGCTGCGCGATCTCGCCGTCGGCGCGGTCGAGGAGGTGAAGCCGCGGGTGCTGCGCGACCAGCTCGGCGTCAAGCTCGCCCGCGCGGCCAACATCACCCTGCCCGAGCCGACCAAGGCGGCGGCGCCGCAGCGCGGCAGGGACAGCAAGCAGGGGGCACCCAAGCCGGGCGGGAAGCCTGGCCCGAAACCGGGCGCCAAACCTGGTGCCAAACCTGGAAGGGGGCCGCGCCCGGCGGCCGCGAAGACGGGCGGGCCGGCAAAGCCCGCGGGCAAGCAGCATGCGCGTCGTCGGCGGCCGGTTTAAGGGGCTGGCGCTGGCCGCGCCGAAGGGCCAGGCGATCCGGCCGACGTCGGATCGCCTGCGCGAATCCGTGTTCAACATTCTCGCCCATGCCTATGACGATCCGGTCGAGGGCGCGCGCGTGCTCGACCTGTGCGCGGGCACCGGGGCGCTGGGCATCGAGGCCCTGTCGCGCGGGGCGCGCTCGGCCCTCTTCGTTGACATCTCGGCGGATGCCCGCGCTCTGATCCGCCGCAACCTCGAGGCCGCCGGCATCATGGGGCTTGCCCGCATCTCCAAGCGCGACGTCGCCCATCTGGGACCGGCCGGCGCGCAGGGCGGCTTCACCCTCGTGTTGCTCGACCCGCCCTACGGCCAGGGTCTCGCCGACAAGGCGCTTTCGAGCCTCGCCAAAGGCGGTTGGCTGGCCGGCGGCGCGCTTGTCGTCGTCGAGGAACGGGCGGGGGTCGAACTCGACCTGCCGGCGGGCTATACCGAGCGCGAACGCCGTGCCTACGGCGAAACCGAGATCGCGATCCTGAGCTACAGACAATCCTGAGAAGCCCCACCTGACACTCCTGGCGTGAGAATCCCGGCATGAAGATCCTGGTCGTCGAGAGCTACCCGAACTCGCCGCTCGGCAATGTCGGCCAGGCGCTGGCCGACGTCGGCGCGGACATCGATACCGTCGCCGCGCATGGCGGCGAGCCGCTGCCCGAAACGCCCGACGACCACGACGCGCTGATCATGCTGGGCGGGCCCCAGAGCGCCCTCGACGACGACGACTACCCCTTTCTGCCGGCGCTGTGCCGGCTGACGCGCGCCTTCGGCGATTCCGGCCGCGCCGTGCTCGGCATCTGCCTCGGCTCGCAGATCATCGCGCGCGCCTACAACGGCGAGAACGTCCTGAACCGGCCGCTCGAATTCGGCTACCTACCGGTCTCGCCGCTGCCGGAGGCCGCCGACGATCCGGTGCTGTCCGGCCTGACCGCACCGACCCCGGCCTTCCACTGGCACAAGGACACGGTGCGGCTGCCCGCCGGCGCGATCCGGCTCGCCGAAAGCGCCATGACGCCGAACCAGGCCTGGAAGATCGGCGCCAAGGTCTATGCCGCGCAGTTCCACTTCGAGGCTTCGCGCGCGGTCGTCGCCGACTGGTCCAGCAAGTCGGCGGAGTATGTCCGCGACCTTGTGCCCGACTGGGAGGCGCGGATGCCCGCGGAGCTGGAGACCAACGGAACCGTCGCCGACGCGCTGGGCCGGGAGCTCGCCCGCCGATGGGTCAAAGTAATCGACGCCTAGCGCCGGGTTCCGCCGCTGAAACCAGCCGTCCGCCTGATGCGTGATGCACTCAGGTGTCGTCGACAACAGCGGCCTGGGCAGCGCCACGACCTCCCTATGGGCCCTGGATCAAGTCCAGGGCACGCCTTTGTTTTCGAGGCCCCACCAGAGAGACAAACAAGGGCGAGCGACAAACACGGACCGCGTGTCCCGGACGTGATCCGGGACCCACAGGCGGCAGGCGAGGCGGTCGCGGCGGTCGCGGCAGTCCGTCCGCCGCACCGGCCTAGCGCCGCCCGAACAGCCGCTCGATATCCGACAGCTTCAGTTCCACGAAGGTCGGCCGGCCATGGTTGCACTGGCCGGAATTGGGCGTCGCCTCCATCTCGCGCAGCAGCGCGTTCATCTCCTGCGCGTTGAGCCGGCGGCCGGCCCGCACGGAGCCGTGACAGGCCATGCGGGAGGCGATGGCCTCGAGCCGGTCCAGGAGCCGGGTCGAGGTGCCCGCCTCGGCGATATCGTCGGCGAGGTCGCGCACCAGCCCCTTCACGTCGAAATCGCCGAGCATCGCCGGCGTCTCGCTGACCGCCACCGCGCCCGGGCCGAACGCCTCGAGCACCAGGCCGAGCGCGGCCAGTTCCTCGGCGTTGTCGGCGAGCCGGGCGGCGTCTGCCGGAGGCAGGTCGACGATCTCGGGGATCAGCAGCGCCTGCCGGGCGACGCCGTTCTCGGCGATCGCCGTCTTCAGCCGCTCGTAGACGAGGCGCTCGTGGGCGGCGTGCTGGTCGACGATGACGATGCCGTCGGCGGTCTGGGCGACGATGAAGGTCTCGTGCACCTGCGCGCGGGCGGCACCCAGCGGATGCGCGCCGGCCTCCGGGGCATCCGGCTCGACCGTGGCGCGAAAATCGGCGGCGGGCGCGGCCGAGGGGGCGGCAAAGCCCTCGAAGGCCGCCGGGGCCTCGGCGAAGCCGGTTTCGGCGGGATGGGTATCGGCTGGCATGGCTCCGGCAACCGCCGCCGAGACGGCGTAGGCCGCCGGTCCGCCCGTCGCGTATCCCCCGGATCGATAGGGCGCCTGCCCTGCCCCACCGCCGCGGAAGTTCGACAGCGTCTCCGCCGCCATCGCCGCCGAGGGCTTCGGCCCGGTGCCGGCGAGAACGGACTTCAGCGCGCTGACGACGAGGCCGCGCACCAGGCCAGCGTCGCGGAACCGCACCTCGGCCTTGGCGGGATGGACGTTGACGTCGACCTCGCGCGGATCGAGCGACAGGAACAGGGCGCAGGCCGGCCAGCGGTCGCGGGCGAGCACGTCGCCATAGCCCGCCTTGACCGCGCCGACCAGCGAGCGGTCCTTCACCGGACGGCCGTTTACGAAGAGGTAGAGATGACGGGAATTCGGCCGGTGCCAGGTCGGGTGGCCGGCGAGGCCGGTGAGCCGCACGCCGCCGCGCTCGACGTCGAGGACGATGCCGTTGTCGCGAAACTCGCCGCCGAGCACCTCGGCGATCCGGTCGGCAAACGCGTTGGCCTCGTCGAGCAGCGCGCCGGCCGGGGCGACCGCCAGCACGTTGCGCTCGCCGACGGTCAGCGAAAATCCGACTTCCGGATGGGCGAGCGCCAGCCGGCGGACCACGTCGGTGACGGCCTGGTTCTCGGCGCTCTCGGATTTCAGGAACCGCAGGCGGGCGGGCGTGGCGTGGAACAGCTCGCTCACCTCGACGCGGGTGCCGCGCCCCCGCGCGCCGGGCATCGGGCCGTCGCGCACGCCGGAATCGACGACGATGCGGCTGGCGTGGTCATCCTCGGCGGTGCGGCTGACGATGGTCAGACGCGCCACCGAGCCGATCGAGGGCAGTGCCTCGCCGCGGAAGCCGAGGGTTCGGATATCGACCAGATCGCCCTCGGGAAGCTTCGAGGTCGCGTGACGCTCGACGGCAAGCGTCAGGTCCTGCGGCGACATGCCGGCGCCGTCGTCGTCGACGCGGATCAGCCGGCGGCCGCCGCCCTCCACCACCACGTCGATGCGCTTCGCCCCGGCATCGATGGCATTCTCGACCAGCTCCTTGACGACGCTGGCCGGGCGCTCGATCACCTCGCCGGCGGCGATGCGGTCGACAATCGTATCGGGCAGGCGGCGGACGGCCATGGAGTCTCGCGCGATTCGTCGGTTTCGTGGGACGCGCCAGTGTCGCGCAATTCAGCGGCCGGACGCAATTCCCCCACCCGGCAATGACGTGCAAAGGAGTGAAACGGGTCGACGACGTAAGATACGGCCGGCCGATACGCGAGGCCTCGTGCCCTGGACTTGATCCAGGGCCCATACAGCGGCTGCGACGAAGCGCCGGCCGGCGCCGCGGGCCTTGCCCAACACCGACCGGCGGCGAAAAGGGCATCGCCGATTGGGCCCTGGATCACGTCCAGGGCGTCCGGTCTGTTGCCTTTGCCACGATTGTGCGCCCCTGACGCCCTTGCCGAACGAGATTGCCGGGTCAAGCCCGGCAATGACGTAAGAGGGAGCGAGACAGCGTGACGGATTGGAATGCGGGCAGCCGATATGCCAGGCCTCGTGCCCTGGACTTGATCCAGGGCCCATACAGCGGCTGCGGCGAAGTGGGGATCGCTGCGACGCGGTTCGTGATCAAAACGGACGACCGGTGAATGGGCACGGCCGATTGGGCCCTGGATCACGTCCAGGGCGCGCGGTCTGTTGCCTTTGCCACGACCATGCGTCCCTGACGCCTTGCGGCCCCCGCAGCCGTCATCCCCGGGCTTGACCCGGGGATCTCCCGGCAGGGGCACAGCCGCTGCTAATTTCCGCTCGTTCCCGCAAAAGCGGGAACCGGCCTGCATCGGGCTGGGCCATGCCATACGGACCCGATTCCCGCTTTTGCGGGAATGAGCGGGATTATGTCTACATCCCTTCCAGATAGGTCCGCGCCAGCACCTTGCCCTCTTCCACCGCGGGCTGGTCGAAGGCGTCGACGCCGATCAGGTGGGCGGCGATGATGGTCTCCAGCATGAAATGCATCATCAGCTCGCCGATCCGCTCGGCATCGAGCGCCGAGGCGTGGAGCACGCGCACGGGGCGGGCGTTGCGGGCGAGCGTCTCGACGGTGGCGCGCTGCTGGCTGGCGACGAAATCGCCGACGGTGCGGCCGCCGAACTCGGCCTGGCCGGCTTCGGCGGCGAGCGCGGGATCGATGCGCGGGCCCTTGTCGGCGACGTCGGTGGTGACGACGGTGAACAGCTTGTCGGCGGGACCGTCGAGGAAGAGCTGGAGCTGCGAATGCTGGTCGACCGGGCCGACGGCCGGGATCGGGGTCATGCCCCTGCCCTGCTTGCCGAGGCTTTCGGCCCAGAGCTGCACGTACCAGCGGGTCAGCCGCTCGGTGCGGTCGCCGTAGGCCAGGAGCACGTTCTGGGTGATGCCGCGCGCCTCCGCATAGGCGACAGCCAGCGCGGCGCCTACCGCGGCCGGGACGGCACCGGGCGCCGCCTTGTCGAGCACCGGCGCCAGCGCGCGCGCCGCGCCGGCGCGCACCGCGGCGATGTCGAGGCCGGCAAGCGCGGCGGGGATCAGGCCTACATTGGTGAGCGCGGCGAAGCGGCCGCCGACGCCCGGATCGTGCTCCAGGAAGCGGACACCGAAGGGCTCAAGCAGCTTGCGAAGCTTGTTGAGCTTGCCGGAGGCCGCCGGTTCGCTGAGGCCCAGCAGGCGCTCGCCGATCGCCCCCTTGAGCCCGGCGTCCTCGTAGGCCGCGAGCAGCACCATCGCCTGGATCAGCGTCTCGCCGGTGCCGCCGGACTTGGACACGACGATTGCCCTGGTGGTGGCGAGCGGAAGGACGGCAAGCGCCTCGGCGAGGCCGTGCGGATCGAGATTGTCGAGGAAGTGCAGGCGCGGGGCGGGACGGAAATCGCCGGAGACCGGGAGGCGCCAGCCGGCGACCTGGGCCAGCGTCTGGCCTCCGAGGCTGGATCCGCCGGTGCCGAGCACCAGGACGTCGGTGCTGCCGTCGGCGAGCCAGTCGGCGGCCTCGCGGATCGCGGCGAGATCGTCGGTTTTCCCGGGCAGCGACAAGAGCGGGAGAGCGCCGGATTCCCTGGCTTCGCGCAGCCACACCAGCACCGGCGCGGTGCGGGCCAGGACGGCCTCGAATTCGGCGCGCGCGAGACCGGTATCACCGACCTCGACATCGAAACAGGTATCGATCGTCTGCTTGAGCGGCATGGCCCCTCCCTCGCCCGGCGACTGGCGGCCCGCAGCGGGCCACGTTTCCACCTTTAGGCGAAAGGCTTACCGTACGCTAGCCCGAACGGGACGGCCGACCGTGGCGCGGCGGCAACGCCGGCGTGGTCGCGTCAGCCACCCTTGGCGTCGGCGGCGATGCCGTCGGGACGGCCGACCATGGTCACGTAGAGGCTGCCGTCGCCATAGAGCCTCTGGGCGACGCGCCTGGCGTCCTCGATCGTGACCGCATCGATCAGGTCGTTGCGCTCGTTGATGTAATCGATGCCGAGCTTGTCGCGCTGGATCTCGACGAGCTGGCGAGCGATCTTGGTCGAGGTGTCGAACCGCAGCGGATAGGAGCCCTTGAGATAGCGCTTGGCCTTGTCCAGTTCCTCCGCGGTCGGGCCCTCGTCGGCCATGCGCTTGATCTCCTCGTCGATGATGGCCAGCGACTCCGCGGCGCGGTCGTTGCGGGTCGCCGCCCCGCCGGCGATCAGGCCGGCGCGGTCGAGGGGATAGAGGAAGCTGTAGACCGAATAGGACAGGCCGCGCTTCTCGCGCACCTCCTGATAGAGGCGCGAGGAAAACGCGCCGCCGCCGAGGATGTGGTTGACCACGTAAGCGGGGACGAAATCGGGATCGTCGCGCTTCAGGCCCGGCCGGCCGAACTGGATCACCGTCTGCGGGATCTCCATCTCGACGACCTTCCGCATGCCGCCGTCCGGCAGCTTCGCCTCGGCGACCGGGGCGAGGTCGGCGGTCTGCGGCAGGCCGCCGAAGATCTCGTCGAGCAGCGGGCCGAGACGCTCGGCGGTGATATCGCCGACGACGGCGATCTTGAGCGTGTCGCGGGCGAAGATGCGCTCGTGATAGGCGCGCAGGTCGTCGACGGTGATCGCGGCCACCGTCTCCAGCGTGCCCTTGACCGGGCGGCCGTAGGGGTGGCTGCCGAACACGGTGTCGGACCACAGCCGGCCGGCGACGGCGTTGGGATCGGTCAGCTCGCGGCGCAGGCCGGATTCGGTCTGGACGCGCATGCGCTCGATCGCGTCGGCGTCGAAGCGCGGCTCGGTGATGGCCAGGCGCAGCAGGTTGGAGGCCTCGTCCAGGTTCTCCGTCAGCGTCTGCATCGCGCCGTAGAAGGTGTCGCGGCCGGCGTCGAACGACATCTCGATCGCCAGGCTCTCCAGCTTCTCCTGGAAGGCGGCGGAGTCGATGTCGCCGGCGCCCTCGTCGAGCAGCACGCTCACCAGGTTGGCGACGCCGGGCCTGTCGGGCGGATCCTGCGCGGCGCCGCCGTCGAAGGCGAACTGCACGGACACCAGCGGCACGGCGGATTCGGACACCAGCCAGGCCTCGATCCCGCCGGGCGAGACCACCTTGTCGATCTCGATCGCCGAGGCCGGGCGAACGGCCGCGGTGCCAGCCACGGTCGCGACCGTGGCGACGGCAAGGGCCGGGACAATCGCGTCAGTCATGAACTTCCACACCAGGGACTTCAGCATGGGGAGGGAACCTCCGCTTTCGAATGATCGGGCGACAGCGCAATGTGCTTACTGGGTGCTTACTGGGTGCTTACTGGGTGCTTACTGGGTGCTGACAGGGCGCTTACTGGACGGCGCTGGCGCCGGCGGGGTCTGCCGCGCCGGTCGCGCCGCCCTGCGGGACGGACGCCTGCTCCTGCGGCTCGGCGCGCAGATAGGCGGTCACCGATCGCTCCGGCGTCAGGTACTTGCGCGCGACGTCGACCACCTGGTCGGCGGTGACGGCGCGAACCTTGTCCGGCCACGCGGCGATGTCGGCGACGGTGCCGCCGGTGGTCAGCGCGGTGCCGTAGATGCGGGCGAGCGAGGACTGGCTGTCCTGGGCGTAGACCGATTCGGCGATCAGCGCGTTCTTGACGCGGCTCAGCTCGGCCTCGGTGACGCCGCCGGCGACGAGATCGGCGATGACGCCGTCCGCAGCCTGGGCCAACGTGTCGAGATCGACGTCGGGCTTGGGCACGCCGTAGACCATGAAGCGGGAATCATCGAGGGCGGATCCCTGGTAGAAGCCGCCGGCCGCGGCCGCCTCGCCGCCATTGACGACGAGCGCCTTGTAGAGCCGCGAGTTGGCGCCGCCGCCGAGGATGCCGGCGAGCACGTCGAGCGCCTCAGCCTCGCCCGGCTCGGCGGTGCGGTAGCTCGGCGCCAGCCATGCGATCCGCACGCTTTCCTGCTGCACCCGCGGGCTCGACATCGACACGGTGCGGGCGGCCCGCGGCTCCGGCTCGCGCGGGCGCAGGCGCTCGCCCGGCTCGGCGCGGCGCGCCACCTTGCCATAGGTCTCCTCGGCAAGCGCGCGGACCTCGTCCGGCGTCACGTCGCCGGCGACGACCAGGATGGCGTTGTTGGGAGTGTAGTAGCGCTTATAGAAGTTCAGCGCGTCGTCGCGGGTCAGCGCCTCGACCTCGTGCTTCCAGCCGATGATCGGGCGCGAATAGGGATGCGACATGTAGAGGGTGGCGTCGAGCTCCTCGCCGAGCTGGGCGGAGGGGTCGTTGTCGGTGCGGCTGGAGCGCTCCTCGAGAACGACCTGCAGCTCGGACGTGACGTCCTCGGGCGCCAGCACCAGGCCGGTCATCCGGTCGGCCTCGTATTCCATCATCAGGCCGAGATGGTCCTTGGCGACCTTCTGGAAATAGGCGGTGTAGTCGGAGGAGGTGAAGGCATTCTCCTGGCCGCCGATGTCGGCGACGACCTTGGAGAACTCGCCGGCGGGATGCGCCTCGGTTCCCTTGAACATCAGATGCTCGAGGAAATGGGCGATGCCGGACTTGGTCGGCGGCTCGTCGGACGCGCCGACCTTGTACCAAACCATGTGCGTGACCACCGGGGTGCGGTGATCCTCGATGACGACGACCTTGAGGCCGTTGTCGAGTTCGAAGGTCGTCACCGCGTCGGCGGAGGCCGCGCCCGCCGGCGCGCTGAAAGCAAAGCCGTAGGCCATCATTGAAACCAGTGCCGGAAAAACCAGACGTATCGCTGCGACTGCTCGCATCGGGCTACCCTCACATAGTTGGCCACCCCGGTCCGATCGACCGGCGCGACGCTGCCAAACGATATAGACGGGTGCCCCGTCCGGCGCCACCACGCTCCCGAAGTCGTGATCGGCCGGACCTCCTCTGACGTCCAGGTATTAACTGTTGCCCCACAGCCGCGAGAAGAAGCCCTTCTTCTCCGGCTCCCCGGTGCCCTCCACCGACGGCGCCGGCGTCCGGTAGCCGGCCGGCGGCTCGTTCAGGGACTGGCGGGGCGGCTCCGACCGGAGCGGCTGGTTGGGATCCTTGCGCCGATCCAGGAGTTCGCGCGGACTGACCGTCTTGGCTACTTCCTTGCCACCCGGCTTCTTCGGGCCGAGCGCGACACCGGAGCCGTTGCTGCGGCCGTACATGCGGCCCCACTCCTCGAGTTCGCCCGGCGTCATCGGCTCGGAGGCGTACTCGACGTCGCGCGGCTTCTCCTTGAGGGCGGCCTGGCGCATCTCCGCCTCCTTCCGGCGGCGTTCCGCGTCGGGGTCGGTCGGCCACTCGGCGCCGTAGGATTCGCTGGCGGCGACCGGCGGCGGCAGGTCCCGAGCGGCCTGGTCGGCCGACGGCATCACCAGCGGCGAGCGCGGGCCGTACTCGATCGTCTCCTCACTGGGATCGACCTTCAGGCCCATCGCGACGAGCGGATCGCCGAGCATGTCCTCCACGGGATCGTTGAAGCCACTGCTGGATCCGGAGCAGGCTGCCAGAAGCCCGCCCGCCACGCAGATCGCGAAGCCGTTCGTCAGCCTCGCACCGAACCGACCATCTCGTTTCATGCGGTTACCCGTTCCCGTGCCTGCTGGCGTCGAGCCCCGTTCGGGCCCATCGCCCAAGCGCCATACGCAATACCAGCACGTGTTGTGTCTCGTTCGAGACTAGCCCGCTAATCGGGCTTTGGGGCTCTTTTGTGACTATCCGTCAGGGATTCATACAGAAGCCCGACGACACCCGCAACAATCGCGACGTCGGCGAGGTTGAACACGTACCAGGACCAGCCGAAGGCGCTGAAGTGGAAAAAGTCCGCAACGGCGCCGTAAACCGCCCGATCGACGGCATTTCCGATCGCCCCGCCGATAACAAGGCCGATCGAGACCGCCGTCAGCCTGGAATGAACCCGCGCGAGCCAGATCCACAGGGCGAGGCTCGCGACGATCTTGACCGCCACGAGGAACCACCGCCCCGCATCGGTATCCTGCTGGAACAGGCCGTAGCTGACGCCGCGATTCCAGACGAGGATGAGATCGAAGAACGGCGCGACCTCGATTCGCCCCCGCGCGGCGATGTCGATCGGGCCGAGCATCGCCCACTTGTGCAACCGGTCGAGCAGGAAGACGGCGAGCGCGACCGAGGCGCCAAGGCCGGTCAGCGGGCCCCAGAGGGTGCGGCGGAGGCTCATCGTCATTGCTGTGTCCCGCTGTCCAACGGCCGGCGTCCTATTCCGCCGCCGCGCTGCCCGCGTCGAACTCACGCATCGCCAGGGCGTCGCGCGGCGACAGATCCGGCCACGCCGGATCGGAGCCGACGTCGGGGAGGATCTTCCACGAGCGGGCGCACTTCCTGCCCTCGGCCAGCGCCGGGACGACGGCGACGCCGGAAACCTCGTCGATGCGGTGCGCGTCGGCGGGACCTTCGCCTTCCTTCAGGACGATCTGGCTGGTGATCGAGACCTCGGCCAGGTCGACGTCGGCGACAGCCGCGATCAGATCGGCATCGGTGAACCAGACCTCGGGCGCGGCCTCGAGGCTGGAGCCGATGCGCTTGGCCGCGCGCTCGATCTCGATCGCGCCGGTGATGACGCGGCGCACCCGGCGCACCCGCCGCCACTTCTCGGCCAGGCGCTCGTCGTACCAGCTCTCGGGAACCTCCGGGAACGTCTCGAAATGCACCGAGCCGTCCTCAGAGGGGAACCGCGACAGCCACGCCTCGTCCATGGTGAAGGGCAGCATCGGCGCCCACCAGCCGATCAGGCACTTGAAGACGCGGTCGAGAACCGTCAGGCAGGCCTTGCGCTTCGTGCTGGAGATGGGATCGCAGTAGAGCGCGTCCTTGCGGATGTCGAAATAAAAGGCCGACAGGTCGACGGTCGCGAAATTGAACAGCGCGTGCGAGATGCGCTTGTAGTCGAAGTCCTGGTAGGCGCGCCGCACCAGCCGGTCGAGCTCGGCGAGCCGGTGCAGCATGTAGCGTTCCAGCTCCGGCATCTCGGCCTCGGGCACGTCCTCGCCGGTGTAGTGGGCGAGCGAGCCGAGCGTCCAGCGCACGGTGTTGCGCAGCTTGCGATAGGCCTCGACCGTGTTCTTCAGGATCTCCGGGCCGATGCGCAGGTCTTCCGAATAGTCGGACGTCACCACCCACAGGCGCAGGATGTCGGCGCCGGACTGCTTGATGACGTCCTGCGGGAAGACCTGGTTGTTCAGCGACTTCGACATCTTGCGGCCATCCTCAGCCATGACGAAGCCATGCGTCAGCACCGCGTCGTATGGCGCGCGCCCGCGCGTGCCGCAGGATTCCAGCAGCGAGGAATGGAACCAGCCGCGATGCTGGTCCGAGCCTTCCAGATAGAGCGAGGCCGGCCATTTCAGGTCCGGACGCACTTCCAGGACGAAGGAATGGGTCGAGCCGGAGTCGAACCAGACGTCGAGGATGTCGTCGACCTTGTCCCATTCGGCCGGATCGTCGACGAGGCCCGACAGGAAGCGCTCGCGTGCGCCGTCGGCGAACCAGGCATCGGCGCCTTCGGCCTCGAAGGCATCGGCGATGCGGCGGCCGAGCGCGTCGGATTCGGCGAAACCGGCATTCGGGATCACCTGGCCCGTCTCGCGATGGACGAACACGGTGATCGGCACGCCCCAGGCGCGCTGGCGCGAGATCACCCAGTCCGGGCGCTCGGCGATCATGCTGCGCAGGCGGTTCTGTCCGGCGTCCGGCACGAAACGGGTCTCGGCGATGGCCTTCAGCGCCTTGCCCCGCAGGCCCTCGTCGCCCCTGCCGTCCTCCATCGAGATGAACCATTGCGGCGTATTGCGGAAGATGACCGGCTTCTTGGAGCGCCAGGAATGCGGGTACTGGTGCTTGAGCCGGCCGCGGCCGACCACGTTGCCGGCGGCGGCCAGCGCGTCGATGACGGCCTGGTTGGCATCGCCCTTGTCGCCCTTGTCGGTGATCACCCGCTTGCCCGAGAAGCCCGGCGCGTCCCTGGTGAAGAAGCCGTCGGCGTCGACCGTGTAGGGGATGGTCGGGTCGATGCCGCGGCTTTCGAGCGCGACCCTGTTGTCGGTCCAGACCTCGAAGTCCTCCGCGCCGTGGCCGGGCGCGGTGTGCACGAAGCCGGTGCCGGCGTCGTCGGTGACGTGGTCGCCGGCGAGCAGCGGCACCGCGAACTCATAGCCGCCGTCGAGACCTTTCAGCGGATGGGCACAAACCATCTGGCCGGGCTCGGCATAGTCGATGTCGCGGACCCGCTTGTAGTGCTCGACCCGGGCAGCCTTCATCACCTCCTCGGCGAGCTTGTCGGCGAGAACGTAGAGGTCGCCCGGCTTTGCCCAGTTTTCTTCCGGTGCCTCGACCACCTTGTAGAGGCCGTATTCGATGCGCGGGCTGAACGAGATCGCGCGGTTGCCGGGGATCGTCCACGGCGTGGTCGTCCAGATTACCACCGCGGCGCTGCCGGCCTCGGGGCCCTCGACGATCGGAAACTTCACGAAGATCGTGTCCGACGTATAGTCGTGATACTCGACCTCGGCCTCGGCCAGCGCCGTCTTCTCGACCACCGACCACATCACCGGCTTGGAGCCGCGATAGAGGCCGCCGTTCATGGCGAACTTCATCAGCTCGCGGGCGATCTGCGCCTCGGCGGCAAAGGTCATGGTCGTGTAGGGGTTCTCCCAGTCGCCCTCGACGCCGAGACGGCGGAACTCTTCCTTCTGGACGCCGATCCAGTGCTCGGCGAACTGACGGCATTCCCTGCGGAACTCGATGACCGGGACGTCGTCCTTGTTGCGGCCCGAGGCGCGATACTGCTCCTCGATTTTCCATTCGATCGGCAGGCCGTGGCAGTCCCAGCCGGGCACGTAGTTGGAATCGTAGCCCAGCATCTGGTGCGAGCGGGTGACGACGTCCTTGAGGATCTTGTTGAGGCCGGTGCCGATGTGGATGTTGCCGTTGGCGTAGGGCGGGCCGTCGTGGAGGACGTATTTCTCGCGGCCCTTGGCGATCTCGCGCTGGCGCTTGTAGACCTCGAGGCGGTCCCAGCGCTCGATGAACTCGGGCTCGCGCTTGGGCAGGCCCGCGCGCATCGGGAATTCAGTCTTGGGCAGGAACAGGGTTTCGGAATAGTCGCGCTTGGCGGCGGAATCGGATCCGTTTGTCATGGTCTTCAGACTGGCTTTCGGGGCGGTCGCTCGATGGTTTCGGACACGTGGTCGGGTTTCCCGGCTTTCCGCCCGTCGGGATCGATCTCCCGCCTCAGGCGAAAACCGGGCCGATAATTCGCCGCGCGGCTATGAGCCCCCGGACGGGTCTGCTCACGGATTCGCTCGCGGTCTCGCTCACGGGCTTGCTCTCCATGACCAGGACATCCGAATGCTTGGCGGGCCTTCTATCAGGCACTGGAGCCCGGATAAAGAGGCGGTTTCGGCTCACAGGCCCGCGTCGGACCCGCTGATCGGCACCTGCGCGTGCCTCCTGCGGGCGCGGAACACCACGTAGAGGCCGCTGGAGACGATCACCGCGATGCCGACCCAGGTCCAGAAATCGGGGAAGTCGCCGAAGACCAGATAGCCGAGGATCGTCGCCCCGACGATCTCGAAATAGGTCATCGGCGCCAGCGTCGAGGCGGGGGCGCGGTTATAGGCCAGGATGATCAGGAAATGCGAGACAGTGGAAATGAGCCCGACCACCGCCAGAAGGCCCCATTCGCCCGGGCTCGGCGCGACCGGCGTGATCAGCGGGAATCCGGTGGCCATGCCGACGGCGAGCGGGATGCTGATCGCCACCGCGCTGACGACGGCGGTGAAAAAATGCGTCGAAATCGGCGGCGCCGAGGTCTTGAGGCGGCGGGTGACGATCAGATAGCAGGCGTAGGAGACCGCCGCCGTGATCGGCAGCAGGGCGACGACGCCGAACAGGCCGGAGCCCGGGCGGATGATGATGACCGCGCCGGCCAGGCCGATGACGACCGCCGTCCAGCGGCGCGGGCCGACCGTCTCGCCGAGCACCAGCGCCGACAGCGCGGTCACGACCAGCGGGGCGACGAAGACCAGCGCGATCGCGTCGGCGAGCGGCATCACCACGATCGCGGAGACGAAGGCGACATTGGTGCAGCCGATGAACAGGCCGCGGAGGATCTGCAGGCCGTAGGGCCTGGGCAGCAGGCCGGCGATGCCCGGCCCGATCAGCACGAAGGGCAGCGTGAACAGCATCTGGAAGACCATGCGCGCCCAGGCGACCTGCACCGCCGGCACGGCACCGCCGAGATACTTCATGATGGCGTCCTGCATCGGTTGCAGGGTGGCGGCCAGCAGCATCAAGAGGACGCCGGCGACGACTTCGCGCTCTCCGATGACGGATTCACCTGCGGGGCGCGCGGACGGACTCGACACCGAAAGGCTCAGCGCGCGGCGTGACGGGCGGGCACGGACAGTCCGGCCGTGCCCTCGGCGTCGGCCCTGGCCAGCAGGCGGCGGGCCTCGGCGACGTCGACCTTCATCCGCGCGACCAGCGCCTCGACGCCGTCGAAGCGCGCCTCGGGGCGGATGAAACCGACGAACTCGACCTCCACCGTCTTGCCGTAGAGATCGGGCGAGACGTCGAGCAGATGGACCTCGAGCAGCGGCGCGCCGTTGTCGAACTGCGGCCGGCGGCCGAAGCTGGCGGCGCCGTCATGGACCGCGCCGTCGACCCGCATCCGCACCGCGTAGACGCCGTGGGCGAGGCCGGTTTCCGGGGCGAGGCCGATATTGGCGGTCGGGAAGCCCAGGTCGCGGCCGCGCTTGGCGCCGTGGACGACCTCGCCGCGCACGAACCAGCGGTAGCCGAGGATGCGCGCCGCCGCCGCGACATCGCCCCCGGCCAGCGCCGCGCGCGCCGCGCTCGCCGACCAGACGGTCTCGGAATCGCCGGCCTTGCCGACGATCTCGACGTCGAAGCCGCGCGCCCGGCCCAGCGCCTTGAGGACGTCCGGCGAGCCGGCGCGGCCCTTGCCGAAATGGAAGTCGTAGCCGACCACGGCGGCGCCGACGCCGAGCCGCTCGACCAGAAGCCAGTCGACGAAGCTCTCGGCCGGCGTCGCCGCCAGCGCCGCGTCGAAGCCGACCTCGACGACGCCGTCGAGACCGAGGGCCTCGAACAGTTCCGCCTTGACGGCCGCGGGCGTCAGCCGGAACACCGGGGCCTCGGGGCGGAAGAAGGTGCGCGGATGCGGCTCGAAGGTCAGCGCCAGCGCGGCCACGCCGCGGGCGCGCGCCATTTCGATCACACGGCTGAGGACGGCCTGGTGGCCACGATGGACACCGTCGAAGTTGCCTATCGCGACGACGCCGCCGCGCAGGGCCGCGGGCACCGGATCGGCATTGGTGATGATGGCGAAGCGGTGGTCGGGCATCGGATCGGCTGGCGGCGTGGTGGTGACGGTCAGCCGCGCTTGCGCAGGCTGTCGCGGGAGGGAACCATCACGATCGCCTCGCCGTCGAGCACGGTCTTGGCGTCGACCGTGCATTCGCAATGCAGGCGGACGCGGCGCTTGTCGGCGTCGAGCTCGACGACCTCGACGTGCGCCTTGACCACGTCGCCGATGCGCACCGGCGCGCGGAAGTTCAGGCTCTGGGAGATATAGACGGCGCCGGGGCCCGGCAGCCGGGTTCCGAGCACGGCGGAGATCAGGCTGGCGGTATAGAGGCCGTGGGCGATCCGCTCGCGGAACGGGGTCTGGGCGGCGAAGTGATCGCTGAGATGCACCGGGTTGTTGTCGCCGGACAGCTTGGCGAAACCGATGACGTCGTCGGCCATGACGGTCTTCATCAGCACTTCGGTCATGCCGACGCGCAGATCCTCGAAAAAATAGCCGAAACCGGCCGGCGCCATGTTCATCGTCGGTCCTCTTTCCAGTACGGGCCCCTTTCCAGTACGGGCCCCTTTCCAGCACGGGCGATGACTAGCCGCGCAAACTAGGCGGGAGCGCCGACAGGCGCAATCCGCCAAATTCCGCAAACCAGCGGTTTACCAACCAAAACGGGCTGGGACCACCTTAACCTATTTTTCAGCGCGCGTTCCTACGGTCGGCGGCCTCAACGAGACGGGCAGGCGCCATGTCGCAGGACGCGGCTGGCGGCGGACAGGAGCCCGGAAAAGAATGGAGAGCTAGGATGGCGATCGACACCGCGATGCCGATTCTCGTCGTCGACGACTACAAGACGATGATCCGTATTATCCGCAATCTTTTGAAGCAACTCGGGTTCAACGACGTCGACGAGGCGACGGACGGGACCGAGGCGCTGCAGAAGCTGCGGGCCAAGCAATATGGTCTCGTCATCTCCGACTGGAACATGGAGCCGATGACCGGCTACGAGCTGTTGAAGCAGGTGCGCGGCGACGAACGTCTGTGCGGCATGCCCTTCATCATGGTCACCGCCGAATCCAAGACCGAGAACGTGATCGCCGCCAAGAAGGCCGGCGTGAACAACTACATCGTCAAGCCGTTCAACGCCGCGACGTTGAAGTCCAAGATCGACGCCGTCTTCGGCGCCTGATCCCGCCGGAGCGGCGGGACACCCGCCCCTCCGCAACAATCGGCTGGTCAAGAGGGGATCACACCATGGCCAACACGGAATCGGGCGCCGCACGGGTTTCGCAGGTCCTCGAGGAAATCGGCATCGGCACGAACGGCGATATCACCGTCAACGAGATCCTGTCTCTGGCGCAGACGATGTCGTCGTCGCTGTCGAGCGTCTATCGCGCCGTCGACGCCTCGATCCAGCGCGAGTTCCGCGAGATCGCCTCGTATATCGAGGCGATGAAGACGGATATCGCCGGGCTGCAGGCCAACGACCTGAAGCAGACGCACCTGCCGACGGCGGGCAAGGAACTCGACGCCGTTGTCGAGGCCACGGAAGAGGCCACGAACACGATCATGGAGTGCGCCGAGGCCATCATGAACGCCGACGACGCCGACCATGACGCCTACAAGGCGCTGGTCGACGAGAACGTCATGAAGATCTTCGAAGCCTGCTCGTTCCAGGACATCACCGGCCAGCGCATCACCAAGGTGGTCGAGACGTTGCGGATGATCGACGACCGCGTCAGCCGCTTCGCCCAGCGCATGCGGGTCGAGGACTCCGAGGGCCATGCCAACGAGGACGAGGCGAGCCGCGTGCGGCGCAGGAAAGACCTGCTGCTGGACGGGCCCCAGGCCAGGGGCGAGGGCGTCAGCCAGGACGAGGTCGACGACCTGTTTTCCGCTGCCTGACGCGCGCCCGTCAACCGGCCGGCGTCACCAGACGCGCCGTTACCTGACCCGCCGCTACCAGACCAGCCGCGACATCACCGCGCGCGGCCAGACATCGGCCTGCCGGAAGGACTGCTCCAGTCCCGGCAGGTCGAGTGCATCCTCGCGGATCAGTTCGCCGCCGTGAATGCCCGACGCGATGAACAGGGCATCCACGCCCGACCGCGCCGCGCCGGCGAGATCCGTGCGCAGGCTGTCGCCGATCGCCAGCACGCGCGCGCGCTCGACCGGACGGCCGGCCGCCGTCGCCAGGCGGGCCAGGGCCTCGTCGTAGATCGGCGGGTGCGGCTTGCCGGCCCAGAGCACCCTGCCGCCCAACGCTTCGTAGGCATCGGCGAGCGCGCCGGCGCAGTAGAGCAGTTCGTCGCCGCGCTCGACCACAACATCGGGATTGGCGCACACCATCTCGACGTCGCGCGCGCGGAACGCGGCGAGCATGTCGGCATAGTCATCGGGGGTCTCGGTGGTGTCGTCGAACAGGCCGGTATTGACCACCAGCTCGGCATCGGCGGCGCCGGTGAGCGGCATGTCGATCCCCTCGAACACCCCGAGGTCGCGCTCCGGCCCCAGATGGAAGGCCTTGCGGCCGGCCCGCTCGGCCAGCATCGCGTGCGTCAGGTCGCCCGAGGAGACGATGTCGTCATAGGCATGGTGCGGCACCTTCAGGCCGTCGAGCATCTCGCGGATCGGCGCAGAGGGACGCGGCGCGTTGGTGATCAGGACCACCCGGCCGCCGGCCTCGCGGAACCGGTGTAGCGCATCGCAGGCGTCCGGCCAGGCGCGGACGCCGTTGTGGACGACGCCCCAGATGTCGCAGAGGATACCATCATAGCGTTCCGCGAGATCGCGGAACCGCAACAGGATTTGCGGGTGCGGCCCGTTCGCCGGGCTGGTGTCTGACATTCAGTTTATCGTGGGGTTGCGGGCGGCCTGCGCGGCCTCGGCGCGGACGATGCGCGGCGGCGAGAACAGGTTTCCCTGGGCGAACCTGACATCGTAGTCGAGGATGTCGACCACCTGGGATTCCGACTCCACGCGGGTGGCAATCAGCGTGATACCGTACCGGGCGAGCAGCTTGGCCAGGTCGGCGGCGTGAATGTGGGCGCTCGCCGAAAGCGGCGGCTGCATCAGCGTCTCCGCGTCGATCTTGATGTAGCGGACACCGTGCTTGGCCAGGCGCGCGCCGTCGATATCGAGCCGGGTCACGTTGTCCAGCGAAAAGCGGAAGCCCAGTTCGGCGAGCGCGTCGAGATTGGCGAGCTCGATGGGACCGAGATCGTCGAAGGCGGCCTGCGTGAACTCGAAGACGATGGCGCCGGAGAGATTGCGGTTCTCGCCCATGAAATCCACGAACTGCTGGAAGAACTCGCCATCCCCCAGGGACCGGGCCGAGATGTTGCAGAAGACGCCGACGTCGTTGTTCTTGCGGGCGATCTTGCGCAGGATCTGAACCGTGCGGAACAGCACGGCGTTGTCGATGATCGGCATGATGCCGGTCCGCTCGGCGAGCGGGATGAACTGCCGCGGCATCAGCGAGCGGCCCTCGTCGGTGCGCAGCCGCGCGAAGGCCTCGTAGTACCGCACCCGCCGCTGCGGCAAGGTGACGATCGACTGCAGATGGATGAGCGGCCCGTGTTCCTCGACCGAGCGCCGCAGGATCGCCGCGGCCTCCGCATCCGACATGCCCGGGAACGCCGGGGTCTCCTCAAGAGTATCCGACGCACCGGCGGCCTGCCCGCCGATCTCCGCGGCGGCCAGCGCCCCCCGGGTGGCCGGAGCCGCGCCCTCAAGCGTCGAAACGGTCTCGGCGAGACCCTCTATCCGGTCCTCGATCTGGCGCATGTCGGCGACGATGGTCTCCACCCGTTCCTCGATCATGTCGTCGACGCGGACCGTCAGCGTCGCCTCGATGTCGGCGATCCGTTCGTTCAGCGCCGCGATCTCGTCCTGGAACCGGCCGGAGACGCGCACCACCTCCCGCAGCTCGGCCTCGACGGCGGAGCGCTCGCGGGCGCGGGCGGAATAGAATTCGGCCAGCACCATGATCAGAAGCGCGGCGAAGCCGATCCAGCCGGCCTCGGCCACGCTCATGCCGACGCGGGCATAGAGGATCGTCGCCAGCGATCCCGCGATCACCACCATGCAGAAGGCGACGAACCACGGCGACGGCGACGGCAGGACAGAGCGCGGCTCGTCCAGGCCTCTCAAGGTGTCCGCTTCGACCGGTGACGACACTGACATGCGGCGGATACTAGGTGATTCTCGCCGCCAAGTAGCGCGGCGCTTAACAAATCGTGTACCTGCCCGTCAGCAGCCCGCGCCGCCCGATACCTGGAACTTCAGCGTCGGCCGGCCGGCCTTCATGACCGTCACCTCGCCGGCGGAGACGGGAACGTCCTCGGGATCGGTCTCCTCGCCGAAATCGACCTCGACGACGACCCTGACCGTGTTGTCGGCGCTGTCGAACACCTGGCGCGGGTACTGGCCGAAGCCGATCGGCTCGCCGTCGGCGGTGGTGCGCGAGAAGGTGACGAGCGTGCCGTCGATCATCATCACCGCCGGCATCGGGCCGTTGGCGTCGTCACTGCCGCCGCCGGGCATGGCGTCGACGAAGACGATTTCCTCCTCGCCCTCGCGGCTGAGGAACAGGCCGCACCCGCTTTCGAACGGAAGTGCGGCCAGATCGAGGACGCCGACATTGGGCATCTCGTCGGACGATCCCTGGCCGGCGGGAACCGGCGTCGAGGTGCTGATCCGGGACGAGTCCTTGGCCGGCTGCGCCGGCGCGGGCTCCTCCACCCTCTCGACGCCCACCAGGTCAAGGGCGTCGGGAACGACCAACACATAGGCGGCGCCGGCCGCGATCAGCACGGCGACGCCTATGACCAACATGCTCTTTATCGACATCGGTTCCGATCCAATTACCGCCGTGCGGTCAGCTCAGCTCGCCGAGCAGCTTGCCGAGCCCGTCGAACAAACCGCCGATCTGGTCGCGGGAGATGGTCAGCGGCGGCGACAGCGCGATGGTGTCGCCGGTGACGCGCATCATCATGTCATACTCGTGGAAGCCCCTGTCCATCGCCTCGTAGGCACGGGCGCCGACGGCGCCGGGCCGCGACTCCAGGTCTATGGCCGCCACCAGGCCGATGGTGCGGATGTCGACGACGTTCGGCTTGCCCCTCAGGCTCATGGCCGCGTCGGCCCACTCGGTCTCCAGTTCCCTGGCCCGATCGAACAGGCCCTCGTCGAGATAGACGTCGAGGGTCGCCAGACCGGCGGCCACCGCGATCGGATGGGCCGAGTAGGTGTAGCCGTGGAACAGCTCGATCACGTGCTCGGGGCCGTTCATGAAGGCGTCGTAGATGGGCTTGCGCACGATCACGCCACCCATCGGAACGGTGCCGGAGGTGACGCCCTTGGCGAAGGTGATCATGTCGGGGACGACACCGTAGCGCTCGGCGGCTGTGGCGAAGCCGAGACGGCCGAAGGCGGTGATGACCTCGTCGAAGATCAGCAGGATGCCGTGCTTGTCGCAGATCTCGCGCAGCTTCCTGAGGTAGCCCTTGGGCGGCGGCAGCACGCCGGTGGAGCCGGCCATCGGCTCGACGACGACGGCGGCGATGGTGGAGGCGTCGTGCAGGGCGACGATCGATTCGAGATTGTCGGCCAGGTGCGCGCCCCATTCCGGCTCGCCGCGGGTGAAGGCCTGCTCGGCGCGGTTATAGGTGTGCGGCAGGTGGTCGACGCCGGTCAGGAGACCGCCGAAGAACTTGCGGTTGTTGACGATGCCGCCGACCGAGATGCCGCCGAAACCGACGCCGTGATAGCCGCGCTCGCGGCCAATCAGGCGGGTCTTCGAGCCCTTGCCCTGGACGTTCCAGTAGGCCAGCGCGATCTTCAGGGCCGAATCGACGGCCTCGGAGCCGGAATTGGCGAAGAAGACGTGGTCGAGATCGGCCGGCGCCATCATCGCCAGGCGGTTGGCCAGCGCGAAGGCCTTGGGATGGGCGAACTGGAAGGCCGGCGCGTAGTCGAGCTCGGCGGCCTGCTTCTGGATCGCCTCGACGATCGGCGCGCGGCCATGGCCGGCGTTGCAGCACCACAGCCCGGCGGTCGCATCGAGGACCGCGCGCCCGTCCGGGGTATAATAATGGACGTCCTTGGCGCGCGAGATCAGGCGCGGGTTCTTCTTGAACGCCCGATTCGGCGTGAACGGCATCCAGAATGCTTCGAGATCGTTGGGCGACAATTCCGCCGATGTGTCGATGTCATGCGCGACCGACATAGATGTGCTCCTTGAACGGATTTGGTTCTCGTTGGTGCAGCGCGCGGGACGATAGCAGAGGCCCGCGGGTCGGGAAACCACCCGCGCGGCGGCGCGGGCAACCGTTTCTTTACCCTAATTGCGGATTAATCGGGGCGTTCGCGGTCGTCAGTCTGCAGGAAAGCGAGGGGTTCGTCCGGGCATGGCATCGGCCGAAACAGGTTCACCAGTCCGTCGGGTTCTCGTCGTCGACCGCGATCCGGTCTTCCGGCGCTTCGTGCGCGAGGAGGCAGCATCGCGCTCGGGCCTGGCGCTCGTCATCCTCGAAGCCGAGAGCTGGAGCGAGGCGCGGGCGGCCGACGATGCGCCGGTCGACGCCATACTGCTCGGGATCGACGGCGCCAACGGCGAGCGGAGCGCCGATCTCGCCGCCGCCGCCGCCGAGGCGCCCGTCATCGCGATCAGCGGCACCGGATCGCTCGGCCTGGCGGTTGCCGCCATGCGGGCTGGCGCCGCCGACTTCCTGGTGCGGCCGACCCGACCCGAAGCCGTCGCCGAGGCGATCGAGCGGACGCTCGAGCCGACGCCCAGGCCGACCCTCGTTCCGGCCGGGTCGGCGCGGCAGACGGCCCGCGCCCCGTCCTCCGATTTCGAGCGGTTCATCGGCCGTTCGGAGGTGATGCGCGGCGTTTTCGAGCTGATTTCGCGGGTCGCCAGTTCGAAAGCGCCTGTTTTCGTCACCGGCGAGAGCGGAACCGGCAAGGAACTGACCGCAGAGGCGGTCCATGGCCGGTCCGGACGCACCGGCGCCTTCGTCGCGCTCAATTGCGGCGCGATCCCGCGCGACCTGATGGAAAGCGAGATTTTCGGCCACGTTCGCGGCGCCTTCACCAGCGCCAACGAGGACCGCGCCGGCGCCGCCGAGCTCGCCAATGGCGGCACGCTGTTCCTCGACGAAATCTGCGAAATGGCGCCGGACCTGCAGACCAAGCTCCTGCGCTTCATCCAAACAGGCACGCTGCGCCGGGTCGGCGACACGCGGTCCAGGCCCGTCGACGTGCGCTTCGTCTGCGCGACCAACCGAAACCCGGAGGCCGAAGTCGCCGCCGGCCGGTTCCGCGCCGACCTCTACTACCGCCTGCACGTCCTGCCGGTTCATCTGCCGCCGCTTCGCGAGCGGTGCGAGGACATCCTGCCGATCGCGGACGCGACGCTGCTGGCGTTCGCCGCGGAGGAAGGCCGCGGCTTCACGCGGTTCGACGCGGAGGCCCGCGCCCTGCTCGTCCACTACGAGTGGCCCGGCAACGTGCGCCAGCTGCAGAACGTCATCCGCCGCGCCGTCGTGATGAACGACGGGGACGAGATCACCGCCCCGATGCTGGCGATGGCGCTCGCCCGGGCCGGCCAGACCGGGGTCGACACACCCGGCCACGGCACAGCCGCCGGCAGCCCGATCAAACAATCCGGGACGATCGAGCCTTTCTGGCTGCAGGAGCGGCGCATCATCGAGGACGCCCTGTCGGCCTTCGACGGCAATGTCGTCCAGGCCGCCGCCGCCCTGCAGATCAGCGCCTCCACCATCTACCGCAAGAAACAGGGCTGGACGGCCGAAATCCGGGTGGCGAACTCGGCCGCCTAAGCGCGCAAAAACGCTGCGTCCGCTTGCCGCGGCCCGTTTCCATGCGCCAATATGACGGCCGGATGCGGCGGCTGAACGAAAAGGCCGTGCTTCGGGGGGTGAAATGATCCGTTTTTTCCGCAGCGCCCTGGTCGGCGCCATCGTGTCGTGGCTCGCCGTGGCGCCGGCCGTCGCCGACGAGACCCTGAGGGCGCTGGCGAGTGAGGCCGAACAGGCCGCCGCCGCCGGCCAGACCCTGGAGGCGCTGGACCTCGCCGACCGGTTCGCCCAGGCCGTATGGCAGATGGTCCCCCTCGCCTTCCGCAAGACCGCGCTGGTCGATTCCGCGCCGACCGCGTTCGGCCGCGAAAAGCCGCGCGCCAGCAACGCCTATTTGGTCGACGAGGAGATCCACATCTACGCCGAGCCGGTGGCATTCGGTTGGATGTCCACCGGCGAAGGTTACCGGACCGACATGGTCGCCGACGTCAGGGTGGCGACGGCCGAAGGCAAGATCATCGTCGGCCACAAGGCGTTCGCGGAGTTCCAGATCGCGTCAGCGGACCGCAATGCGGATGTTTTCCTGGCGCTGACCTACGTGTTCGGCGGGCTCGGCCCCGGCGACTACGTGGTCACGACCACGCTCACGGACCGGGTCTACGGCAAGACAGCGGCCTTCTCGCTGCCGATCACGATCAAGCGCGGCTAGATGACCTGAACGTCGACGCGGTCGGCATAGAAGGCGAGACAGCCGGCGATCTCCGCGACCGCCGAGTAGGGCGTCTCGTAGGACCACACCGCGTTGCGCCCGGCTTCCCCCAGCGCGGGGATCGAGAAATAGCAAGCCTCTCCCTTGAACGGGCAGTAGCTCGCGTGCTCGCTGGGCTCGAGCCGGTCCATCGCCGCGTCCGCGCGCGGCAGGTAGTAGACCGGCGGATAGTGCGCCTCCCGCATCACGAGGGCGCGATCGCTTTCGGCGACAACCTGGCCGCCGGCGAGGACGGTGACACGCTGTCTTGCCGGCGCAATCGTGATCGGATGGTCGGGTCCGGGCAGTTTCATCGGATACTCCCCATCGGACAACTCAGTGAGGGGGATCAGCCCCTGCCCTCCCGCTCCAGACCGACCAGCGCGGCGCGGATCGGCGGCAAGCTGAGGGCGGCGATCGTCAGGACACCGTAAACCACGGCGAAGGTGAGCGGCAATCCGGCAGGTCCCTGCGACTGCATCGCCAAACTGGTGATCCAGGGGCCGATCAGGGCGCCGATCCCCCACATCACGCCGAACGCGGCGTTCGCCGCCACAAGGCGGATGCCGGTCAGATACTGGCCGATCAGGGTTATGGCGATCGTATAGACGCCGAAGGCCGCCGCGCCCCAGAAGAACAGGAACACGTAGGTCAGGACATGGGACAGCGGCAGCAGCGGCAGCACGATGGCACCGGCGAACGCGGCACCGGACAGCAGCGCCAGCAGGACACGGCGGTTCATCCGGTCGGCGAGCCAGCCGATCGGAAACTGTAGGATCACGTTGCCGGTAACCAGCACCGACAGGGTGATGATCGTCACCGTCTGGGTCTCGCCGCGACCGAACGCGTAGACGACCCACAGGGCGAAGGTCGCGGCGTCGAAGAAGGAGAATACCGCAACGGCGAGCAGCAAAACCGGGATCGCCAGCATGACCCTCGGCAACTCGCGAAACGAAACCTTCTCCATCGCCGGCACCACCGTCCTGAGCCAGAGCACGGGCGCGCCCATGAGAAGGTAGATCACCGCGACCGAACCGAACGAGACGGCGCCCTGATAGCCGAGCACCGGGACGAGCAGCGGGCCGAGCGCGAACAAACCGGAAATCACGGTGGTGTAGGTGCCGATGACACGGCCGCGAAACCGTTCCGTCGCGAGGACGTTGATCCAAACCTCGCAGATGACGAACAGAGCATTGGCGCCGATGCCGAGCAGGAAGCGCAGGATGCCCCAGACAACGAGATCCTCGGTCAGTCCCAGAAGCGTCATGGTCGCGGCGGTTCCCAGCAGCGACCAGACCGCAATCCGCCAGGCACCGAACCGCCCGGTAAGCCACGGCAGCATGAGCGAGCAGACGAGGACGCCGAGGCCCTGGATCGCCGCCAGCACGCCGATCGTCACGGTCGACACGCCGCGTTCCTCGAGATTGAGGGCAATGGCGGGGTAGATGTAGCCGACCGACAGCGCGAACGCCCCGATCACCGCCATGACGGCGGCCAGCGCGGGCAGCGGTAGATCGCCATTGGCTCGTGTATCGGTTTGTGGGCCTGCCATCGCCTTCGGCTCGCATGCGAAAGTAATTTCGCGATAGACGAAGGCCGCAGGCGGTGCAATCCGAATCCGGCGCCCGCCAGATTCCCGCAATTCGCGAACAGCTTGGCCCAACGCGCGCAACCGATGATAGGGTTGCGAAGGGAACGCGGATTACCGAATCGCGGGATGGGGGAACAGACAGTCGATGCGGGGAAACGAGAAAGACGGCGCCTGGACCAGGCCCCTTCGCATCCATCTCGGACTTGTCTTCGTTGTCCTGTTGATCGGTATCGCCGGGCCGATGCTCTGGCTTTCCTACGACCGCGGGCACGACGCCGCCTACGAGGCCATCGACCTCGAAATGGCATCGATCTCCGAACGCATCGTCGACCATTACCGCATCGCGTTCGCCGACAAGCTGGCGATGGCGCAACTGGCCGCCGCGCTTGACGACATGGCGACGTCGCCGCCGGCCAGTCTCGACGAAAAGCGCAGCTTTCTGTTCGAGACGATCGAACTCGCGCCGGAACTCGACGGCATCTTCGTCGGGTATCCCGACGGCCGCTTCCTCCGCCTGGTGAGCCTGCGCGAAGGATCGCCCTGGCGCGCGCCGCTGAAAGCGCCGGAAGACGCAGCCGCGGCGCTGGAGATGATCATCCCCGACGCGGCGGGCGGTCCGACCGTGCGCTGGACCTTTCTCGGCGCCGATGGCGAACCGACCTCGTTCATTCCGACCAAGCCGACGGATTTCGATCCGCGCACGCGGATCTGGTATCGCGAGGCGTCCCAGGCGACAGGGCCGATCGCCACCGAGCCGTATTTCATGCCGTTCAGCGGCGCCTACGTGAAGACCATCGCCCTCAAGCACAAGACCGATCCGGGCGTGGTGATCGCCGCCGACGTTCTCATGGATACGGTGGCGCGATTCCTGGACGAGGAGCGGGTCTCACCGAACGCGCAATCCTACATCTTCGATCCGAACGGCAAACTGATCGTCCACTCCAACCCGGTCCTGATGGCCGAACTCACCGAGATCGCGGACGGTCAACGCGGCGACGACCACGTCGACTTGGCCGAGCACGACACGCTGCTGCCTCAGATCGACGCGGCGCTGAAGACGCTCGGCAGCGGCCGGACGCATTTCGCGCACGCCGGAAAGATCTACGAGGTGCTGCTCGCGCCGATCGACTTCGTCTCGGCGTTCGCGGGCTACACCATCGCGGTCGCCGCACCGCGGAGCGACTTCACGGCCGAAGTCGACAGGGGGCTGCATCAGGGGCTAGCGATCGGCGCGGCCGTTCTGGGCGTCGGCATCGTCATCACCATCATCATTTCGCGGCTGATCAGCCGCTCGCTGATGACGCTCACCGGCCAGGCCCTGCGGCTGAAGGATTTCGATTTCTCGGAGCCACCGCCCCTGCGCTCGCGGATCTCGGAAATCGTTACGCTGAACGGCGCACTCGCCTCCGCGCGCATCGCGATAAGCTCGTTCGGGCTGTATGTGCCAAAGGAACTCGTCCGCCGCATCGTCGATTCGGGCCTGTTCGACCGGCGCGCCGCGGTGCGGGAAACCGTCACCGTCATGTTCACCGACATCAAGGACTTCACGACGATCTCGGAACGGAACGCCCCGGAGACCGTCGTCTCCATGCTGTCCGACTATTTCGAGCTGTTGAATGGCTGCGTGGAAGCGAATGACGGGACAATCGTGCAGTTTCTGGGCGATTCCATCAACGCAATGTGGAACGCGCCCATCGCCTCGCCCGACCACGCCCTGGACGCCTGCCGCTGCGCCCTGCAGATGAAGGCGGCGCTGGCGGACTTCAACGCCGCCCAGCGCGCCGCGGGAAAGTCCGAGCTGATCACGCGCATCGGCATCCACACGGGGCCGGCGGTGGTCGGCAATGTCGGGGCCGAAGACCGGCTCCAGTATACGGCGATGGGCGATACCGTGAACGTCGCCTCGCGGCTGGAAGGGCTGAACAAGGAGCTCGGCACCGAGATCCTGGTCAGCAAACAGACGCGCGAACTGTGCCCCGGCGATATCGAATTTACCGCGCGGGGCGAAGTTCGGGTAAAAGGGCGGGCGGAGCCGCTCGAGGTGTTCGAGCCACACCGCATCGTCGCTCCGGCGCAAAGCGGGACATAAACAGGAGACCTGGTACATGATCGTCGAGATGGTCAGCTTCGAAGCCCCCGAGGGCATGAGCAACGATGACATTGTCGCGGACGCGCGCGGCGTCGTCGCCCACTGGCAGGCCAATCCCGATCTCGTCCGCAAGCATTTCGTGCGCGCTGCGGACGGAAAGCTCGCCGGGATCTATGTCTGGCCGAACAAGGAGGCCGCGCTCAAGGCGCATGACGCCGCCTGGATCGCCCGGTTCAAGGACCGCACGGGCACGGAGCCGACCTTCGCCTATTTCGACCTGTTCATGCTGATCGACAACGAGGCGGGCACGGTCAGCGAGTTTCCCCTTCCCTAAATCTCCCGGCCGGGTTCACGTAGCGGCAGGGCTGGCATGCGCCGTGGGCGATAGGCGGCCGGCAAGCGCCGTGCTATGGGCGGTGAGGAACGTCTTCGAAGGTCCCCGATCATGTCCGACGCGACCGGCCGCACGGCGGACAACGCCGCGTCCATGCGCCCTGCCCTCGTGGTGGCGCTGTCGATCTTTCTGCTGTCGGGAATGGACGCCATCGTAAAGGGGTTCGGTCCGGAATCCTCGATCCTGCAGATCGTCTGGTTGCGCTACGTGATGGGCGCGCTGTTCGCGTTCGTCGTCTTCCTGGCGACGGGACCGCACCGGATCACCCGGCAATCGCTCAAGTCCAACGGCCTGCGCGCGTCGGTGATGATCGTCGCCGCCGGATCGTTCTTCTACGCCATCACCCGGATGCCCCTGGTCGAAGCGGTGACGCTGTCTTTCACCGCGCCGATCTTCATGATCCTGATTGCCCGGCTGATCCTCGGCGAGCCGGTCACCGTCCGCGCGATCGGGGCCGTCGGCCTCGGTTTCGTCGGGATTGTCGTCGTCGTGGCCGGGGACATCGGCTCGGGTCAGTCGCTGACGCCGACCGGGATCGCGGCGGCGCTGTTGTCGGCGATCGCCTATGCGCTCGGCATCGTGCTTCTGCGCAAGCACTCCGCCCACGACGCCATTCCCGTGCTGATCTTCCTGCAGGCGATCCTGGCGGCCATCATCCTGACGCCGGTCGGGATCGCGACCTGGAACGGGATCGGGATGAACGACCTGATCGCGTTCACCGTGGTCGGACTGCTCGGCACCACTGGGCACCTGCTGATCGCCTGGGGGTTCAAACATGCGGCGGCCGGCCGGCTGGCGCCGCTGGAATACACCAACCTGCTCTGGGCGACCGCGTTCGCGATGCTGTTCTTCCAGGAACGGCCCGGTCCGGCCACCTATCTCGGCGCGGCGCTGATCATTCTCGCCTGCCTGATCGCCACCCGCCCGGGCTGGCCGATCTTCCCGCGGCGACGCTACACGGCCTCCGGCGACTGAGCCCGAATCGCCCGCGCCGACCGCTCCGCCCCTTGACAGTCCCACCACCCCAACTTATCTCGTTCAGCGACTGCTGGCACTCATCAATCGAGAGTGCTAACAGCCGTCCCAAACACTCTGTGAACCCGTGGCTCCGCGAAGAGAGCCGCATAATTTGGAGGGTACTTTACATGCACTTTCGTCCTCTGCACGACCGTGTGCTTGTGAAGCGCATCAGCGAAGAAGAGAAGACCGCGGGCGGCATCATCATCCCGGACACCGCCAAGGAAAAGCCGAGCGAAGGCGAAGTCGTCGCCGTCGGCCCGGGCGGCAGGGATGAGGCCGGCAAGCGTATCACGATGGATGTCAAGGCAGGCGACCGGATCCTGTTCGGCAAGTGGTCTGGCACCGAGGTGAAGGTCGACGGTCAGGATTACCTGATCATGAAAGAGTCCGACATCATGGGCGTCATCGAAACCAAGGCTGCGAAGAAGAAAGCCGCGTGACCTGACGGGTCTCTGCGGTTTTTTTATTTCTGCGCAAGCACTTAACAGAGGTAGCAAGAAATGGCTGCGAAAGAAGTCAAATTTTCCCGCGACGCCCGTGAGCGCATGCTCAACGGCGTCGACATCCTCGCCAATGCGGTGAAGGTGACGCTGGGTCCGAAGGGCCGCAACGTCGTTCTCGAGAAGTCGTTCGGCGCGCCGCGCATCACCAAGGACGGTGTGACGGTCGCCAAGGAGATCGAGCTCGAGGACAAGTTCGAGAACATGGGCGCCCAGATGGTGCGCGAGGTGGCGTCGAAGACCAACGACATCGCCGGTGACGGCACCACCACCGCGACCGTTCTCGCCCAGGCGATCGTACGCGAAGGCGCCAAGGCCGTCGCCGCCGGCATGAACCCGATGGATCTGAAGCGCGGCGTCGACATGGCCGTCGAAGAAGCCGTCGCGAACCTCCAGAAGCGTTCGAAGAAGATCAAGACCTCCGAGGAAGTCGCCCAGGTCGGCACGATCTCGGCGAACGGCGATCGCGAGATCGGCGACATGATCTCCGAGGCCATGCAGCGCGTCGGCAACGAGGGCGTGATCACGGTCGAGGAAGCCAAGTCGCTCGAGACCGAACTCGAGGTCGTCGAAGGCATGCAGTTCGATCGTGGCTATCTCTCGCCGTACTTCATCACCAACGCCGAGAAGATGATCTGCGACCTCGAGGATCCCTACATCCTCCTGCACGAGAAGAAGCTGTCGAACCTCCAGGCGATGCTTCCCGTTCTCGAGGCGGTCGTCCAGTCCGGTCGTCCGCTGCTGATCATCGCCGAGGACGTCGAGGGCGAGGCCCTGGCCACGCTCGTCGTCAACAAGCTGCGCGGTGGTCTGAAGGTCGCGGCCGTGAAGGCGCCGGGCTTCGGTGACCGTCGCAAGGCCATGCTCGAGGACATCGCCACCCTGACTGGCGGCCAGGTGATCTCCGAGGACCTCGGCATCAAGCTCGAGAACGTCACCCTCGACATGCTGGGCAAGGCGAAGAAGGTCAACATCACCAAGGAAGAGACCACGATCGTCGACGGCTCCGGCAAGAAGAAGGACATCGAGGGCCGGGTCGGTCAGATCAAGGCCCAGATCGAGGAGACGACCTCCGACTACGATCGCGAAAAGCTGCAGGAGCGGCTGGCGAAGCTCGCCGGCGGCGTTGCGGTGATCCGTGTCGGCGGCGCCACCGAGATCGAGGTGAAGGAGAAGAAGGATCGCGTCGACGACGCCCTCAACGCCACCCGCGCGGCGGTCGAGGAAGGCATCGTTCCCGGCGGCGGCATCGCTCTGCTGCGCGCAAAGACCGCGGTTACCAAGCTCTCCTCGGACAACGCCGACATCCAGGCCGGTATCAACATCGTCCTGAAGGCGCTCGAGTCCCCGATCCGGCAGATCGTCGAGAACGCCGGTGTCGAAGGCTCGATCGTGGTCGGCAAGGTGCTGGAGACGAAGGGCGATACCTTCGGCTTCAACGCCCAGACCGAAGAGTATGGCGACATGGTTGCCCAGGGCATCATCGACCCGACCAAGGTCGTTCGCACCGCCCTGCAGGACGCCGCTTCGGTTGCCGGCCTGCTGATCACCACCGAGGCGATGGTGGCCGAGCTTCCCAAGAAGGAATCCGCGGCTCCGGCCATGCCCGGCGGCGGCATGGGCGGCATGGACTTCTAAGAAGTCTCCCGCCTATTCGCAGATACGAGGGGCGGCCTCCGGGCCGCCCCTTTTGTTTTGCCGTATGCCCTTCCCGCGAACACACATCGTTGCGCCCGGTTTCTAACTCTGGTTGAATTTCCCTTGGGGGAAGTGCAATGGACCGGGGTGCGGACCGATGAGGGCGCGATCGCACCGGCGGCTGACGATCGCTGCCGCGTTTGCGTTCGCGCTCGTCACGACGTCTGCGGCCGCTTCCGAAACCCACTCTCCGCGCTGGCACCTGTTTTTCGGTCTCGACGGCGCCGAGGACTCCTTCTTCGGACACGGTGGCCTGGTCTGGGCGCCGGTCGGCGATCTCGACCATACCGGCTGGCGGCTCAGGGCCAGCGTCAACGGCGGGCAGTTCAACTACCTCGCAGGAACCGTCGATATCACCGGCCGCCTGCTTTCGGCGGAGGTGATGCCGGGATTCCAGTGGATCGGCGGCAACATGGGACTGACGGTCTATGGCGGCCCGACGGTCCAGGATCAAACGACCGAGCCCTACGATCCGGGCAAGTCGCCGCAGGGCACGCGCCTGGGCGCCAAGGCGCTTGTCGAGGGCTGGCTGCGGCTGACGGACAGCACGTTCCTCAACGGTTCAGCCTGCTACGCCACCGCCGCGGAGACCTATTGCGCCAGGATCGCGATGAGTGTCGACATCGCGGCGAACATCAGTCTCGAACCGGAAATCGCGGCCTTTGGCGAGCCGGGCTACGACCAGCAGCGCTACGGCCTGCTGATCGGCTACCGGCCGTCGCGCGCCATACAGATCAAGGCCGGAGGCGGCTGGGCGGTCGAGCCGAACGCCGACGGCCCCTATGTCGCCGTGCAGGTCAAGATGTGGAAATGATCGCGATCGGCTCTCAGCCTGGAACGGCCGGACCGCGACCAGCCACCAGCAGAAATCCCGTCCGCGCGATCAGCACTATCATGACGATCGCCGCCAGCGAGACGCCGATATCGCCCCACACGCCGAGGGGCAGATCGAGGGACGTGGCGACGATGGCACCGATCGAACCGGCGAATACGCCGGTAAACGTCACGCTGACCGGCATGACCACCGGCTCGTCGTCGAGCCATTTCGGCCTGGCTGGCGAACGGTAGACCCGCTGGACGGTCATGAACATCACGACCACCACGGCGAGCACGACAACCGAGAGAAGGAAGACCATCGATACCCCCCCCCCAAAGGGGACGACCGTCCCTGCTGCGCGAGACGCCCTCGCGCATGGCTCGCGGCGGAGTTCTCGGCTTTCGTAAGGCGCTGCCCGGCTGCGGGATATCACGCCTGCCGGGGGCACTTTCCAGGCCGGACGCTCCGTCCGACGGGTCAGATAGTGCTCCCGGGTTCCGGCTTTCGCAAGTCCGTCCATGGGGTCACAAAAATAAAATCCGCCGCCTCTTTCAAACCGAGCGCTTTCGACAGATATCATAAGCGCGCCGGCGCCGTTGCGCCCGCCCCGAGGCCCGAAAGGCCCGTGGATCCCCGAAGGAAGACCTACTCGGATGTCTACCCCGTTGGAACCTGTCGCGTCGCCGCGTCCGGCTTCGGCCATCCTCGCGATCGCAATCCTGAACACGATCGGCATGACGATCCTGTTCGGCTCCGAAATCGGTTTCGTCGCGCTCGCGCTGGACTGGTCGGCAGCCGGCCTTTTGCACCTACCGCCGGAGATCTACCTGCCGCTCGGCGCCATCCCGATGACCTGCGCCCTCATCGCGACCGTCTGGATTGCCAAAAGGACGTGGGCCTACGAAACCGGTCACGGCACCGACTAGTCCCCCGGGCTAGGCTCCCAGGCGCTGCATCACGCTGTCGTAGAGCGAGTTGCGGGCCTGGAACACATACTCAGCCTGCGCGACGCCGACCGTGTCGGCGCCCTGCTCGCGCAGGTACTCGGCCAGGGGGTGGATCGCGCCGACCGGGCAGTGAAGCACGAGCGGCCCGTTCTTCTCGACACCGTAGGGCGCCTCGCAGCCGAAGCGACCGATCACGCCGTCCGCGATCTTGCGCGCGTCTCCCGGCACGACGGCACGGACCTCGCGGATGGTGCGAGCGCGCTCTTCGGCGGCGATCCGGTCGAGAAGGCTCTTCAGCGCACGGCGCTGCCGGCCGTTCCATGCCGCCCTCAGGGACGCGACCAGATTGGCCTCGCTCTTCAGGATGACGCCGTCATCGAGGATCTTCAGCGCGTTGGCGGCCAGCGTCGCGCCCGTCGTCGTGATGTCGACGATCAGATCGGCCGCGCCGGACGCCGGCGTGCCTTCCGTGGCGCCCAGGCTTTCGACGATCAGATAGTCACCGACCGAATGCTCGGCGAAGAAGGCGCGGGTCAGGTTCACGTATTTGGTCGCGACGCGCAGTCTGCGGCCGTGGCGGGCATGGAATCCCTGCGCCACGTCGTCGAGGTCCGCCATGGTGCGCACGTCGATCCACATCTGCGGCACGGCGACGACGACGTTGGCACCGCCGAATCCGAGCGGGGTGACGAGCGCGACGGCCTTGTCGGCATCGGGGATCACTTCGCGAACGAGATCCTCTCCGGTAATGCCCAGATGAACGGCGCCGGCGCCGATCTCGCGGGTGATTTCGGAGGCTGAAAGAAACAGCACCTCGACGCCGGGCACGCCGTCGATGACACCGCGATAGTCGCGGGCGCCGCGAGAGCGCTTAACGGCAAGACCGGCGCGGGCGAAGAACTTGTCGGCGTTTTCCTGCAAGCGCCCCTTCGAAGGCACGGCGATCAGCAGCGTTTCGCTCATGCCGGCTCCTCCCCGACGAGACGGTCTATCCAGATGGCGCATCCCACGGCAGGGATCTCCCGCGGCGCGCCCAGGAGACTCAACAGCTTGTCGTAGCGACCGCCGCCGATGACCTGGCCCGCTTCGCGGTGGGCCGGATCGTAGATCTCGAAGACGAAGCCCGTGTAGTAATCGAGCCGGCGGCCGAACTCGGCGGAAAAGGTGACGCGGTCCAGCGAGACACCGCGCTCGACCATGGTCAGGAACCGGCGGGCGAGACCGACCAGATTTTCGTTCACGTCGAGACCGGCGCCATCGGCAATCTCGGTAAATTCCTTCAACGCCGTTTCCGGCTCGCCGCGCACGGCGGCAACACGGGTCAGCACGTCCCGGGCCGTTTCGTCGAGCCCGCGTCCGCCGGCAATCTCGGCCTGTTCCAGCAGGCGCTCGGCGATCTCCTGCGGACTGCGGCCGCCGATCGGGGCGATGCCGGCAACCGCCACCATCTCCTCGACCGCCGCACGGGCCGCCTCCGGGTCGGTGCGCGCGAGACCTGCGAGGAAGGCGTGGCGCTTGTCGTCCGCAGCCAACGGCGCCGGCTTGCCCGACAGGACTTCGGCAAGACCGCCGGGCCGGCCGAAGGCGGCGCGCAGGCGGCGCGGCCACGGCTCGGGCAGCCCGAGGGCGGCGACGAAGGCCATGAACAGGCCCGGATCGCCCAGCCTGATCTCGGGATCGCTCAGGCCGAAACGGCTGACCGCATCGAGCGACAGGGCAATGATCTCGGCGTCGGCGTGATCGCGGTCTTCGATGCCATAGAGTTCGATGCCGGCCTGGGCGAATTCGCCCGGGGTGCCTTGCTGGGGACGGTAACGGAACACCGGCCCGAGATAGGAGTAGCCGGCGGCCTTGTCGGCCGCCGGACCGGCGAGATGATCGAGGCTGACGGGGATCGTGTAATCGGGCCTCAGGCACAGCTCGCGGCCGGAGGGGTCCTGCACGAGATAGAGGCGGCGGCGAATATCCTCGCCCGACAACTCCAGGAATACCGAGGCCGGCTGCAGGATCGGCGGATCGACGCGATTGAGCCCGCGCTCGGCGAAAAACGCGAGCAGCGCGTTCAGGCTTGAGTCTTTGTCGGCGGGCCGGATCATCGATCTTGGTCCGTTTGCGCGGGGGTTATCTCAGCGAACACGAAAGAGTCGCTGCCTTTTAACAGGCAAGCGCGCGGAAGGCGACAGGCTGGCCCGTCGCCTTCGGCTCAGCGGTGTCGGCCGACGATTTCGCGGACGGTGTCGACGAGGTCGGCGACCGCCGCCTCGACCTGGGCGGGCCGCGCCTCTTTCCACTCGGCATGATCCTCGATCGCCTCGGCCAGACGGGCGCCCTCGATCAGGTCCTTGATTTGGACGACGCCGCGTTCGCGCTCGTCCGAGCCCTGGATGATCACGCAGGGGGCGTTGCGGCGGTCGGCGTATTTCATCTGCGCCTTCATGCCCGAGGTCCCCACATACATTTCGGCGCGGATACCGGCGGCGCGCAGGCCGGCCACCATCCTCTGGTAGTCGGCGATGCGGTCGCGATCCATGACGAGGACGACGACGGGGCCGAGCGTCTCCCTGGTCTCGACACGGCCGAGCGCCGACAGCGCGGCGAGGAGACGGCTGACACCGATCGAAAACCCGGTCGCCGGGGTGTCCTCGGGACGGAAACGGCCGACGAGACCGTCATAGCGTCCGCCGCCTGCGACGGACCCGAAGCGGGCCTTCTCGCCCTTCTCGTTGACCGTCTCGAAGGTCAGCTCCACCTCGTAGACCGGGCCCGTGTAGTATTCCAGGCCGCGGACGACGGAAGGGTCGATGATGATGCGGCCATCATCATAACCAGCGGCAGCTACAAGTGAGGCTATTGCCTGAAACTCTTCTACGCCTTCAGCAAATGTTGAATTAGCTCCATACTGACTTTCTTTCATTGCGGTCAGCATATCTTTCAATTTGACCGACTGACCGACCGGAGCCGTTTCTGAGGTGAACTCGTGGACCGGATTCAGGACGTTAGGCTGAGTATCAGTCCCGAGCGGCCTCCTGAGCCTAAGAAACCATTTAATGAGCGAAATCTGTTCCGGCGCCAGTCCAACACCGGGAGTAAGATCGCCGCTCGCGTCCCGACGACCGCTTGGTCCAAGCAGAAGTTCAACCGCCTTCATTCCCAATCGGTCAAGCTTATCTATGGCGCGCAAGGTCGGAACCCGCAAGTTCTCGGGGATCTTTGCCGTTTCCATCACGCCGTCGAGCACCTTGCGGTTGTTCACGCGGACGACGTAGTCGCCACGCGGGATGCCCAGCTCCTCCATGACGTCGGCGGCCATCATGCAGATCTCGGCATCGGCGGCGACCGACGCGGAGCCGACAGTGTCGGCGTCGAACTGCATGAACTGCCGGAAACGCCCCGGCCCCGGCTTCTCATTCCGGAAAACGTAGCCGTAGCGATAGCTGCGATAGGGTTTGGGCAGGCGGTCGAAGTTCTCGGCGACATAGCGGGCGAGCGGCGCCGTCAGATCGTAGCGCAGGCTCAGCCATTGCTCGTCGTCATCCTGGAAGGAGAACACGCCTTCGTTCGGCCGGTCCTGGTCAGGCAGGAACTTGCCCAACGCCTCGGTATATTCGATCGCCGGGGTCTCGACCGGATCGAAGCCGTAGCGCTCGAAGACATGGCCGATCGTCTCCAGCATGGCGCGGGTAGCGCGCAGCGTGCCGGTGTCTTGGTCCTGGAAACCGCGCGGAAGCCGCGGCTTCAGGCGATCCGCCTTGTCGGTCTTAGCCATCGATAAACGCCGTGAAACACTAGGAGAAACGCCCGCTAACACGCAGGCCGGCCCTACCTAGATCATCGCCGCCGATACGGCAAGGCGGAGCACCGAATACCGGCGGCACCGCCGTCAGTCGAACAGGGCGTCGATATCGTCCTGGGAGGCGACGCCAGTATCGTCTTTGAGCGCGGGGCCATGCATGATCGTGCCTTCGTCCCGCGTGCTTTGCGGAAGGACGAACGCCTCCAGATCGCTCCACAGCGACATCATCGTGTCGACGCGCTCCTCGATGAAACGCAGAGTATTCACGACCTTGGTAATGCGCTGGCCGGTCAGATCCTGGAAGTTGCAGGCTTCGAAAATCTTGACGGTGTGATCGCGGATGTCGTTGAGCAGATCGACACTCTCGCTGTCCTTCAGGCGGGCGCTGAGGTCATTTGCATCGTTGTCGATTTGCTCGGCGGCCAGAAGCAGTTGCTCGGTGGCCTGCTCCGTGCCCTTGACGACGGCATCCAACTGGTCGGTGACGCTGTGGATGTCCCTGCCACCCGGGCCGGCATGGAGCGCGGCGAGCTCGAGCTTGGTCGTGTTGATCGCGTGCTGGACCGACTCCATCTCGATGCGCAATTGGCGGGCCTCGTCGGCCCGGCCGCGATAATCCTCCACGATTTCCTTGGAAACCATCTGGTCGGCATCGCCGATCGAAGCGCGGATGTCGGCGAGCGCGTCCATGATTTCGCGGAATCTGGCTCCGTCGCCGTCCCCCCCGGCGCCACCCACGGTGCTACCGCCGTCGCCACTTCTCTCGCCCTGTTCCTGGGCCATTTCGATGCGAAAGCGTCGCGCCGCGGAAGCCATTTCACTGCCTCGTCTCAACCTAAATCCGAGTGCGCAATTTGCCCTTCGCGCCTTAATGAACCGTTCCCGGGTTCCGCGACGGGATCCGAAGCCGGATTGCTGAACGGGCGATGAACCAGAGGTTCAATGCGGGTTCAGCAGCACGCTCTCATTCTTTGCCTCGACGAACGGCGACAGACCCGCCGTCGGCGCAGTTCGAAGGAGAGCGACATGACCGCCAAGACTACCCTCCGCCGCATCGCCCGGTTCGCCGTCGGCGCAGCCATCCTGATGACCTTGCCACTGACCGCGGCCGCCGGCCAGGCGCAGTCCGAGGTCGCCACCCCGCGCGTCGCCGTCCCGCATGTTCCCGCCCCCGGCGGGGGTGCCGGCATAGCCGGATGCTGGTCCTCGCAGCGACTGATCTACGGCCCCTATGCCTTCTCGTTCTGCAACAACGGACGCTATGGCAGTTACCAGGTGCGCGGCGGCGGGCTGGCCTGCGACGGCAGCGTGACCGTCAGCCCCGGGCGCGACGGCACCGCCACCGTGCGGTTGAGCCGCAGCCGCTGCAACGGGCGCACCGACTGGAGCGCCGACTACCTGGTCTGCCGCGGTATTGGCGGCCGCGGCGTCGGCAATTGGGGCACCGGTTATGGCAACGGCGGGTACGGGCAATACGGGACACGCGGCCACCGCCCCGAGGTTGCCGTGCCGCGCGCACCGGCCCCGCGGCATCCGCGCGTCGCCATTCCAGCTGGCCGTCTCGACTGCACCTACTATCCGACGGTCGCCGGCTATCACCCGATCGGCCTGGCAATGGTCCGCAACTAGCTTCCCCGCTCCCATGCGGCCGCCAGGCTGCCGGCGGGCACGGTGTCCATCACCGTGCCCGTCTCTGCTGCATTAACGCCGCGTCAACCACTTCGGCAGATGCCGCGTCAACGTGAAGTCCGGTTTACCATTCGCTCGCCGGTCGCCGCCTACCCTCGCCTCACTGACGGGGAACGTGTGTATCTCCCCGCATCACGACGAAATGTAGAGCGAGTACGTCGATGAAACGCCTTCTCTTCGCGACCGCCCTTGTCGCCGCCGGAGCGGCCAGCCCCGCCGTCGCCAGCCAGTACGACAACAGCAGGATGCCGTTTCCCGCCCTGATGAACGCCCTGTTCGGCGAGCAGACCGCATCCGCGTCGACCGACCGGCGCCTGGATCCTTCGCGTCCGACCTACCAGCAGCCGCAATCCGCTCAGCCAAAAAGATCCTACAGACAGCCCGGCGTGCCCGCCCAGGGATCGCGCACGGCCAGCCAGCCTTCCGGATTCGTGCAGCCCGGCCAACGGCTGCCGAGCTATTCGGGCATGACCACGACGTCCAGGGGAAGCCGAAACGTCTCCGCGATTCAGCCGCCCCCGCGCACGCGCGCGGACGCCAGGCGTCAACTGCCGCAATTCAATCCGGCCTTCGCTCCGAAAGTCGTCTCGTATAACGGTCCGGAGAAGCCCGGCACCATCGTGATCAACACGAACGAGCGGTTTCTGTACCTCGTCCAGAACGACGGCAAGGCGATGCGCTACGGCGTCGGCGTCGGTCGGCCCGGCTTCGAGTGGGCCGGCACCCACAAGATCACCCGCAAGGCCGAATGGCCCGGCTGGACCCCGCCAGCAGCGATGAAGAAGCGCCAGCCCGGCCTACCGGATCACATGCCCGGCGGTCCCAACAACCCGCTCGGCGCGCGCGCCATGTATCTGGGCTCGACGCTCTACCGTATCCACGGCTCCAACGAACCCTGGACCATCGGCCGCGCGGTATCCTCGGGCTGCATCCGGATGCGCAACGAGGACGTGATCGACCTTTACGAGCGGGTCGGCGTCGGCACCGCGGTCAAGGTGATCTAACTCAAAGCCGGACGGACCGGCGACAGGATTTACAGGGGGAAGACGTCAAAGGCGGGCGGTCCGATCAACGGGCCGCCCGCCTTCTCTTTCGATGCCACTGACTTGTCGACAGTCCGCCTTCGGCGGCGAAACCCTATTGCCGTAGAAGCGTGCGGGCCTTGACGAAGAAGTCCTCGATCTCGCTTTCGAGATGGTTGGCACGCCCCTGAAGCCTTTCGGCGGCCGTCTGCAAGGCCTTGGATGCCGAACCTGTTTCCTCGACCGAGCGGGTGACGACGGCGATGTTGCCCGACACCGTGTCGGTTCCAGTACGCGCCAGCACCATGGACTCGGAAATTCCCTGCGTCGCCTCCGTCTGCGCGTGAACGGCCGTGGCAATGGCGTCGGAAATGCCGGCGATCTCGCCGATGATCGACGACACGCCGCCGATCGCGGAGACCGCACGGTCGGTTTCCCCGCGGATCAGGGCAATCTGCTCCTCGATACGGTCGGTCGCCTGGGCGGACTGGCTGGCGAGCGCCTTCACCTCAGCGGCGACGACAGCGAACCCTTTGCCGGCCTCACCGGCACGGGCCGCCTCGATGGTCGCGTTGAGGGCGAGCAGGTTGGTCTGCTCGGCAATCGCGCGGATCAGCTCGACGATCTCGCCGATCGCCGCGGCGGCCCGCTCGAGACCTTCGACCGTTTCCTGAGAGGCCCGCGACTCCATGACCGCCCGGTCGCTGATCTGCTTGGCTGTCAGGACCTGTCCTCCAACCTCGTCGACCGCCCCGGCCAAACGCGCGACCGCCTCGGCCGCGGCGGATACCTCGCGGTTCATGATCTCCGCCTGCTGGCCGATCTCCGCGGTCTTGGCGCCGCTGTCGTGCGTCGCCGATGCCATCTGGTCGGCCGTGGCCCCCATTTCCTGAGTGGAGCCGCGAACCTCGCGCATCAGGTCGGACAGTTCCTTTTCGAAGTGGTCCGTCACCTGCTCGAAATGGCCGAACTTCTCGCCCATCGAACGGGTCGCCGCGTTCATCACGTCGGCGGCATGACGGAACGAGCCGGAGAGGCCACGCCGCAATACCCGGCGGAAGAAGCGGCCATCACGCACATGGGCGAGCGAAGCCGTCGATTCACGGGCGAAGGCATCGACGATGTCGAGCTGGTGATTGATCGCCCGCATCAGCCTTCCCAGGCTGTCGCGCTCGCCTTCGCGGATGCCGATGATCCGCGCCTCGAGATCGCCGCGGGCGGCGCGCTCGCAAACGCCGGCGACCATGTCGAGTCGCTGCCCGAGGCGGCCCAGCTTACCGAGCAGCAGCCCCGTGGCGACGAGCATCGCCGCGGCGAGCACCGCAGTCGCTACCGGGCTGAACCAGGTTGCCGCAACGATCGCTATCGACAGGACGCTCGCCGTGACTGCCAGGAACCGTGCGCTAGAGAGAGAAGACGAGCTCGTCATACGGCATGCCTTTTTCTTTGAGCAGGGCTTGGAGCAGCCCGACAGAAGCCTCCAGGCCGTGCGCCCGGTTTTCATGCCGGGCTTCCTCGGCCTTCAGGTCGGCGTAGATCCCGGAGATGACAGGAAGCACACGCCGTTCCGGCGTGCGCCGGCTCGAGTGGTAGCCGATAATCGAGCCGTCCGGTCCGAAGCTCGGCGTAACATGGGCGAAGACCCAGTAGTGGTCGCCATCGGCCGCCAGGTTGACGACATAGGCGAAGATCTCCTTGCCCGCCTGAAGCGTTTCCCAGAGCAGCCAGAAGATCGCACGCGGCATGTCCGGGTGGCGGATGACAGAATGCGGCGCGCCCAGCGCCTCCGCTTCGGTCATCGCGGACAGGCGAAGAAACACGTCGTTGGCGTAGGTGATACGACCCTTCAGGTCTGTCTTGGTGACGATAAGCTCGTCTTCCAGGAAAGTCCGCTCGCGTCCGGTCGGCTTGACGGTGCGGGTAAGCTTGCGGCTTGGCGCACGAGGGGCTTTACCCCGGCGAGCCGCAGGAGTCCGTTGAAGCATTTTTGTCGGTCGCTCCCCCAAGAGGGATGTTATGGGCGCAACGAGACGTTTCGTTGCGAATAGGACCGACCCTAGAAGTTCGCACCTTAACGAAAGATGAAATGAGCACGGCACGAGTACTCCGAAAACGGCTTATAAACCAATGGTTTATCAGCCGACAACACATACACCCTGTGTTGCATGCCACCCCTCGCGGATCGAGATGCCAACCGGGTCCGGGCCGTGGTATACATGGGGTAATCGGCTTCCACGGCAGGCGCATTCAATGACAACCAGCGGTGTATCACAGCGGAGAACCGGAGTGACGCCGCCGTCACAACCGCCTCTGGTGGCGATCGGCGCAGCCGCACTTGCCGTCCTGCTATTCGGTGGCGGTTTGCTCTGGGCGCGCTTCGGCGAGGCGGTCTATGTCGAGCGCATCCTGGCTGCGATCACCAGCTGCTTCTGACAGGCTTCCGGTCCACGAAGCATCTCGGGCCTCGCGGCTCCCGCAACAGCGCGCCCCGCCTTCCTCTCACACAATCAGCTCGTAGGCCGGCAGCGTCAGGAACTCCTCAAACGTTTCCGAGGTCGACATGTCGCGAAACAGAGCAATCGCGTCCGGGAAGCGGCCCGCGTCGTAGACGGCGGCGGTCAGGTCTTCGCGAACCCCTGCCATCTCGTCGTCGAGCGTTTTCAGGAACAATTCCGTGGAAACGGTCCGCCCGTCCTCGAGCGCGGCGCTGTGACGGAGCTGCTGCCAGATCTGGGCCCGGCTGATCTCCGCCGTCGCGGCATCTTCCATGAGGTTGTAGAGCGGCACGGCACCGCGCCCGCGAAGCCACGCCTCGATGTACTGGACACCCACGCGGATGTTTTCGCGCAAGCCCGCTTCGGTGCGCGTGCCCTCGTGGATTTCCAGCAGTTCGGCCTGGCCGAGCGCAACGTCCTCGCGCTTGTTGTCGAGCTGGTTCTGGCCCGGCATCAGCCGGTCGAACACCTCCATCGCGACCGGCACCAGGTCGGGATGAGCGACCCATGTCCCGTCGTGACCGTCTCCGGCTTCGCGTTCCTTGTCCGCCTTCACCTTGGCGAGCGCGATCTCGTTGGCTTGCGGATCGCGCCGGTTGGGGATCTGCGCGGCCATTCCGCCCATGGCGAAGGCGCCGCGGCGATGGCAGGTCTTGATCAAGAGCAGCGAGTAGGCGCGCAGGAAGGCCTTGCCCATCACCACCTGACCGCGGTCCGGCAGCAGGAAGGCCGGGTTGTTCCGGAGCCGTTTGATGAAGGAGAAGATGTAGTCCCATCGGCCGCAATTGAGGCCGACAATATGGTCCTTCAGCTCCCAGAGAATCTCGTCCATCTCGAAAGCGGCCGGCAGCGTCTCGATCAGGATCGTCGCCTTGATCGTTCCGTGCGGGAGACCGAGGGCATCCTGCGTATGAACGAAGACATCGTTCCACAGCCGGGCCTCGAGATGGCTTTCCAGCTTGGGTAGATAGAAATAGGGCCCGGCGCCGGCGGCGAGCGCCTTCTTGGCGCTGTGAACCATGTAGAGCCCGAAGTCGAACAGGGCGCCGGACACCGGCTCGCCATCGACCAGCACATGGTCCTCTGGCAGGTGCCAGCCACGCGGGCGCACCAGCAGCACGGCCGGGTCGGACCGCAACTTGTATTCCTTGCCGCTATCGGGATCGACGAAATCGATCTTGCCGTCCCATCGGTCCTTCAGGTTGATCTGGCCTTCCACCTGGTTGTCCCAGGTCGGCGCCGTCGCGTCCTCGAAGTCGGCCATGAAAACCTTGGCGCCGGAATTCAGCGCGTTGATCACCATCTTGCGGTCGACGGGACCGGTGATCTCGACACGGCGATCAAGCAGCGGCTCCGGGATCCGGGCGACGGTCCAGTCGCTCTCACGGACGTGACGGGTCTCCTCCAGGAAATCCGGCAGTTCCCCGGCGTCGAACCGCTTCTGGCGCTCCAGGCGCATCTTCAGAAGACGGCGACGCTGCTCGTCGAAGCGACGGTGCAGGTCAGCGACGAAGGCAAGCGCCTCGTCGTTCAAGACCTCGTCGTAGCGCTCCTTCAAAGCGCCGCGAATTTCCACGCCGGCCACGTGTGCGGTTGCGCCCATAACGCCGCTCCTCATTGCATTTGCCCGTTTGCGTTTTCTTGCTGGTGCCGGGCAGTGTCACATATGGCGCGGCGCGGTGAAACAATCGTCGCAAACCGGCTCTTTTTCCAAATTGGAAATAATCTGACCCCGCCTTCTCCATTCAGGCAATCCAAGTAGCGGGTGCCTGCCGACGCGACGAAAAGCCTGAAAAAACGGGCGTTTCGTAACCAAACCACAAGAGTTCACCGTTTACCCATGCAACTTCATGGGAGAAATGCAGAACACCTTCGGGGCAACAATGATCATCAAAACCATCGCAATCGGGGCCGCGGCCTTGCTGGCGTCTGTCGGCATAGGCGCCACGCAAGACGTGCCGACCCCGACGACTTCACTGATCGACGAACGCGTGATCGCCAACATCCGGGATTTCCTGGACGCGCCGGTGGTCTGGCGTTCGGTCACGGCACGCAACAAGGTCACCGCCGGCCTCTCCGACGCCGACATCGACACGCTCGACAAGCAGTGGCGGGCCGAGCGCGAGGTCGCCGACCAGCCGATCATCGCCAGCGTGCTGACCAGCCCGCTCTCGAGCTATCTGACACGCATCCAGGCCGGCAACCTGGGCCTGTACAGCGAAATCTTCGTCATGGACGCGGCCGGGCTGAACGTCGGCCAAAGCGCCACGACGTCGGACTACTGGCAGGGCGACGAAGCCAAGTTCCAGAAAACCTATCCCGTCGGGCCGGAGGCGATCTTCGTCGACGAGGCCGAATTCAACGACACGACCGGCACCTGGCGCGCGCAGGTCAACGTGACAATCGTCGATCCGGACGGACGGTCCATCGGCGCGGCGACGGTTGAAATCAATCTCACGGAACTGCAGCGCCGCCGGCTGCTGGGCCTCAATTCCTGATCCGGAGTCCGACCATGACAATCGCCAAGAAACTCGTCGTCAGCTTCGGTGTCATCGTTTTCCTGAACATCCTTGTCGGCGTCCTGATCTGGACGGCCGGCAACCGCATCAGCAACGCCAACACCGAGGCCGCCCGGGTCGCGAGCATCGCCGGCGCGATCGCCGGCATCTCCACCTCCTTCGAGGCCGAGCAGGGAACGATCCGCGGCTTCGTGATGTCGGGTGACCGCTCCTTCCTCGATTCCGCCAATGCGGCGCAGCAGCGCCGCGCCGAAGCCACGGCGCTGGCCCGTGATGTCGTCACCCCCGGCTCGGAGCTTGCGGCCGAACTCGACGGCGTCTTCGGCCAGATGTCGAAATGGGGCGCTGAGATCCGCGATCCGCAGATCGCGCTCATGCGGCACCCGCTGACCGTGGACGAAGCCCGGCTCTACGAGGCCTCGGGGCAGAACGAGGCCCAGATCGGTGTCATCCGGGCCGGCCTTCTGAACGCCACGCGCATCGCGGAACAGATGACTGCGGCGGGCACCGCGACGGTTGCCGCCGCGGTGAGCCTTACGCGAACCGTGATCCTGCTTGGGGTGGCGGCGGTCGTTGCCGCGGCGATCGGACTGGGCATCTGGGTGCAGCGCACCGTGACCCGCCCGGTGCTGACGCTGACCGCGCAGATGAGCGAACTGGCCAATGGCGATACCGCGCTTGCGGTCCAGGGCGTCGACCGCAGCGACGAGATCGGCGCCATGGCGAAGACCGTCGAGGTGTTCCGCGCCAACGCCATCGAACGGGCCCGGCTCGAGCAGAAAGCGGCCGGCGAGCAGGAGCGGGACGCCGAACGGCGGCGTCGGGTCGAGAGCCTCATCAACGGCTTCCGAAGCGACGTGACCGAAGCCCTGCAAGCGGTCTCGGCGAACATGGACCAGATGCGCGAGACGGCGCAGGTTCTCACCGGGATCGCCGGCAGCACCGCCGGTCGCGCCTCGAGCGTTTCGTCGGCATCCGCGGAGGCATCCTCCAATGTGCAGACCGTGGCCGCCGCGGCCGAGGAACTCGCCAGCTCGATCACCGAGATCGGGCGTCAGATCAGCGAGACCAACTCGACCGTGCATCAGGCGACCGAGGCGGCACGGCGGTCGAACGACCAGATCTCCGGCCTCGCATCCGCGGCACAGCGCATCGGCGACGTGGTCGGCCTGATCTCCGACATCGCAGAGCAAACCAACCTGCTGGCCCTGAACGCCACGATCGAGGCGGCCCGCGCAGGCGAGGCCGGCCGTGGCTTCGCCGTGGTCGCCAGCGAAGTCAAGACGCTGGCCGGCCAGACCGCGAAGGCGACGGAGGACATCTCCGAGCAGATCACGGCGATCCAGCAATCGACCGGAGACGCCGTCACGGCGATCCAGGCGATCGCCAAGACGATCGAGGAGGTAAACGACCACGCTTCCGCCATCGCCGCGGCGATCGAGGAGCAGGGCTCGGCGACCGCGGAAATCAGCCGCAACGTAGCCGTTGCGGCATCCGGAACGCAGGCGGTCGTGGAAAATGTCGCCGGCCTGGATGCCGCCGCGGGGGAGACCTCTCAGTCGGCCGCGCAGGTCGAGACCGTCACGTCTTCGGCCGTCGCGGAGACCGAACGGCTGCGCCAGTCGATCGACCGGTTTCTGGCCGACGTCGCGGCCGCCTGACGTCCGCGACAGCCGAACCTATCGAGGCGGGCCGCCCGTTGACGGGTGGCCCGTCTTTCTTCGTCCTGATGCGATAGGCGGATCGTCCTCGGCCCAGTAGGCCGGTTCCCAAGTTTGGGCGCATTGGAACCAAATTAACTTCGTTGCCCTAGAAGCCCCCCTCGGCGCCATCGTGCCGCTGAGGACCCACGGAATGATCATCGATCTGCGGCACTACTCGTCCCATGAGCCGGTAGCGGCTTCGGTCTGCGTCGCTGGGGCCGGACCGGCCGGCATCGCGCTGGCGCTCGAACTGGCCGGCAAGGGCATCGATGTCGTCCTGCTAGAATCCGGCGGCCATGGCTACGAGTCCGACACGCAGGCCCTTTACGAAGGAGACGTGGTGGGCGACGCGAACACGGACGTCGCCTCCTCGCGCCTGCGCGAATTCGGCGGCACGTCCGGCCATTGGACCGGGCTGTGCGCACCGCTCGACCCGATCGATTTCGAAGCGCGCCCCGGCGTCCCCCATTCCGGCTGGCCGATCTCGCGGACCGATCTCGATCCCTACTACGCCAAGGCGCAACCCTATCTTCAGCTTGGTCCCTTCGACTACACCTTCGCCGACTGGAAGGCCCGGCTCGACGAGCCGGCGCTGCCGCTCGATCCGGCAATGGTCGGCGATGCCGTCTACCAGCAAAGCCCGCCGACCCGGTTCGCGGAGACCTACTGGGATCCGATCGAGGAAAACCCGCATATCCGCTGCTTCCTGCATGCCAATCTCATCGACATCGCGTTGAAGGACGACGCGGTCGACCATTGCGAGTTCTCGACGCTGGAGGGCGGCACGCTGCGCGTTCGCGCCGAGACCTATGTCATCGCCTGCGGCGGCATCGAGAACGCCCGCATCCTGCTGAATTGCGACACGCAGCGGGCCGGCGGCATCGGCAACGAGAACGACCTCGTCGGCCGTTACTTCATGGACCATCTCAACTGCGAGGTCGGCACGGTCCTGTTCGCCGACGAAACCATCGACCTTTCGCTCTACAACGAGGTGGTCGAAGCCGACGGAACGGCGATGCAGGTCGGGCTGAAACTGCCGTTCGACATCATGCGGCGAGAGCAACTGCTGAACAACACCGCCTTCCTGGTGCCGCAGTACGAAAACACCACGTTCAGCAACGACTTCCGCGGTCACGGCTGGGTTTCGTTCTCCGCGATCGTCAAGGCCTTCGCGCACGGGCAAAAGCCCGACCGTTTCGCCGAAAACTACTGCAATGCTGTAGAGGACGCCGACACCATCGCGGTCGGCATCTATCGCCATGTGATGCGCCCGTTCGCCGCCAAGGGCCTGGCGCTGGCGGCCAAGCTCCGGCAGGATGCCGAGCAGTCGCCCAATCCGGCGAGCCGCGTCTATCTGGTCGAGGATACCGATCCCTTCGGCTGGCGGCGGATCGCTCTCGACTGGCGTATCGCGCCGTCCGACCTGCTCAGTCTGCGCCGGACCCATGAACTGATCGGTGCAGCGATCGGGGCGGCCGGCCTCGGACGGGTCAATGTCGGCATCACCGAACCGCCGGATCTCGACGTCGTCTATACCGGTTACCATCACATCGGCACGACGCGGATGAGCGACGCCCCCAAGACGGGCGTCGTCGACAGGAACTGCCGCGTCCATTCGGTGAAGAACCTATACATGGCCGGCAGCTCGGTCTTCACGACCGCGGGCACGGCCAACCCGACACTCACGATCGTCGCACTCGCCGCGCGTCTCGCCGACCACCTGGCAGGCATAGTCACGGTCCCGGTCACGGCCACGGGTGCACGGTCGATCGGAAAGAGCTGAGCATGGGCAAGATCACACGCAGACTGGCAATCGGGCTGACGGGTATCGTCGGCATCGGTGCCGTGGCCTATGGCGGGTCGCTGTTCGCCTGCCGGTTCGTGCCGCGCAAGCACCCTGATTTCTTCGCGCTGCTCAATGCCGTTCCAGACAACGCAGCCGCACGCCGCATCGGCCGGGCCATCGTCGCGGCGGGGCACGCGCCAGCCGACTTCGACCGCCTCGCCGCCCTCATTTCGCAGCGGCCGCTGATCCGAACCGCCCTGTCGACCGACTGTCCAACGACGCGAAAGCGGCTCGTTCAGGACCAGTGCAGCGCCGACTTCGCCGACGGCCGCATGGTCAGCGTCGACGGTTGGATCCTGTCGGAGACCGAAGCCAACCTGTGCGCGGCGGCATGGCTCGCCGAGGGCGAAACCGCCTAAGCCGCCGGGTTGTCGATCCGCCCGGCGAGGCCATCCGGCATCGTTCCGCCATAGGCCCAATCGAGCAGTTCCACCGTGTGGATGATAGGCAGGCCCGTGCCGCTGCCGATCTGCGTCATGCACCCGATATTGCCCGCGGCGATCAGGTCCGGCACGGTGCTCTCGATGTTGCGCACCTTGCGGTCGCGCAGACGCTCGGCGAGCCTCGGCTGCAGGATGTTGTAGGTGCCCGCCGAGCCGCAGCAGATATGGCCTTCGGGCACGTCCTTGACGGTGAAGCCCGCCGCCGTCAGGAGCGCCTTCGGTTCCTCGCGGATCTGCTGGCCGTGCTGCATCGAGCAGGCCGAATGGTAGGCGACCGTCAGGCCGGGGGCCCCGGACGGCGCCGGCAAGTCGAGGGTCGCGAGATACTCGGTGATGTCCTTCGCCAGAGCCGACACCGTCGCCGCCTTGTCGGCATAGGTCGGGTCCTCGCGCAGCATGAAGCCGTAATCCTTGACCGTGGTGCCGCAGCCGGACGCGGTGATCAGGATGGCGTCGATGCCGTCGCCTTCGATCTCGGCGGTCCATGCGTCGACATTGGCCCGGGCGAAATCCAGCGCCGGCGCTTCCTTGCCCATGTGATGGACGAGAGCCCCGCAGCAGCCCTCCCCCTTCGGCAGCACGACCTCGATATCGAGCCGGTTCAGAAGACGGATGGTGGCCGCGTTGATGCCGGGATCGAGCACCGGCTGGGCGCAGCCGGAAAGCAGCGCGACGCGCCCGCGCCGCTTCCGCTTCGGCGCAAACACGGCCGGCCCCTCCATCTCGCCGCGGGACGGCAGGGCGGACGGGGCCAGCGACAGCATCGCGGCGACACGCTGCAGCCCGGGGGTCGCCTTGAAGACCGGCAACATCAGTCGGCCGAGCAGCGCGCCACCGAGCGCCAGCCGGAAGCGGCCGGGATAGGGCAGGATCGCCGCCAGCAGCGACCGCATCGCCCGGTCGTGCCAGGGACGGGTATAGGTGTCCTCGATATAGGCGCGGGCGTGGTCGACCAGATGCATGTAGTGGACGCCGGAGGGACAGGTCGTCATGCACGACAGGCACGACAGGCAGCGGTCGACGTGGCGCACGACCTGCGCCGAAGCCGGCTTGCCGCCCTCGAGCATGTCCTTGATCATGTAGATGCGCCCGCGCGGGCTATCGAGCTCATCGCCGAGTTCGAGATAAGTCGGACAGGTGGCCGTGCAGAACCCGCAATGGACGCAGGTTCGCAGGATCTTTTCCGACGACGCCATATGCGGATCGGCGAGCTGGGCCAGGGAGAAATTGGTCTGCATCGGCTCACACGCCCGCGTACATACGACCGGGATTGAGCACCCGGTCGGGATCGAAGGTTTCTTTCAGCTTCCGCGTCAACGCCATGACCGGTTCGGGCCGCGGCTCGAAGACGGCTATCGCGGCGCGGATCTCGCCGGGCGCACGCATGCACGTGGCATGACCGCCGGCATCCGACAGGGCCGCGCGGATCGCAGAGCCGCCCGCATCGCCCTCGGCCGGCACGGCGCCCCAGATCAGGCCGCCGCCCCAGTCGTAATACAGGCGCGCACCGGTCGCGTCGCGGATCGCGGCGGCAACCTCCGGGGCCTTGTCCGGGGTGGTCGAGATCTTCCAGACGGCCTCGTCGTCATGCGCGGCGAGCGGTTCCAGCTCGCCGATCGCGGCCCAGCGCGCCGCGCTGTCGGCCCCGCGCAGGATCTCGCAGCCGCCGAAGCCGGCGAGTGCATCGCCGAGCGCCTTGCCACGATAGGCCATCTGGGTCTCGAAGCCCTCCAGACGCAGGAGCGTGCGCGCCGGCGCGCCGGCGACGGCGGGCAGATGCGCCGCGCCGGTGACTTCCCACGGGCTGCCCAGCCCGGCCGAAAGGCAGGCGACAGCCTGATGGTCTTCCAGTCCCTCGAAGACCAGCGTCGCCTCGGTCTCCGGCGCGGGCAGCGCCTTGAACGTCACTTCGGTGAGGACGCCCAGCGTGCCGAAGGCACCGCTCATGAGCTTGACCAGGTCCAGGCCGGTGACGTTCTTCATCACGCGGCCGCCCGACTTCACCGTCTCGCCAGCGCCGTTGACGAACCGCACGCCGATCAACGAGTCGCGGGCCGCCCCGGCATGGACGCGGCGCGGACCGGACAGGTTGCACGCCACGACCGCGCCGATGGATGCCTTGTCGGGGTCGCCACCGTAGAGCCGGTGCAGACGCGGCGGGTCGAAGGGCAATCGCTGGCCCTGCTGCTTCAGTCTCGCCTCGATTTCGGCGAGCGGCGTGCCGGCTCTTGCCGCGATCACCAGCTCGCTCGGCTCGTAGAGCGTGATGCCGGCGAGCTTGCCGAGCGACAGGGTGGCGGCGGCCTGTACGGGCCTGCCAAGCGCCAGCTTGCCGCCACCGCCGGCGATTTCCAATGGCTCGGACCTGGCCCGGGCCGCGCGGACGATCTCCTCGACCGCCGCTTCGCTATCAGGTGTGTACTGCGCCATAGCCGGGCTCAGGCTGCCTCGTTCGTCTTGAGCCGGACCGGTTCGGGCCGCCCGGCAAGCGGGAACACCTTGGCCGGATTGAGCAGCCATTGGGGGTCGAGCATGGTCTTGATGCGCATCTGCTGGTCGAGGTCGATCGCGTTGAACTGGCTTGTCATCAATTCCCTTTTCTCGATGCCGACGCCGTGCTCGCCGGTGAGGCAGCCGCCGACCTCGACGCAGAGCTCGAGGATGTCGGCACCGCAGGCTTCGGCCTTTTCGAGCTGCTCGGGATCGTTGACGTCATACAAAACGAGGGGGTGCAGGTTGCCGTCGCCGGCATGGAAAATGTTGGCGACGCCGAGGCCGTAGCCTTCGCAGATCTCGGAGATCTTCACCAGCACTTCGGGCAGGCGCCCGGTCGGGATCGTGCCGTCCATGCACATGTAGTCGGAGATACGGCCCATGGCGCCGAAGGCCGACTTGCGGCCCTTCCAGATCGCGGCGCTCTCGGCCGGCGTCTTCGCCTCGCGCACATGCACCGCGCCGTTGTCCCTGGCGACGGCGACGATCTTGGCGAGCTGCTCGACGATTTCCTCTTCCGAGCCCTCGACCTCGATGATCAGCATCGCCTCGACGTCGAGCGGATAGCCGGCGTGTGCGAAATCCTCGCAGATGCGGATCGCGGGCCTGTCCATGAACTCGATCGCGACCGGCAGCATCCCCTGACCGATGATATCGGAAACGCAGGTGCCGGCATCGGTGTTCGAATTGAAGCCGAGGAGCACTGGGCGCGCGCCCTCCGCCTTGGGCAGGATGCGGAGCACGGCCTCGGTGACGATGCCGAGCTGGCCTTCGGAGCCGGTCATCAGCCCGAGCAGGTCGTACCCGGGGCTGTCCATATGCGTGCCACCGAGCTCGATCACGGTGCCGTCCATCAGGACAACGGTGAGACCGAGCACATTGTTGGTGGTGACACCGTATTTCAGGCAGTGGGCGCCCCCCGAATTCATCGCCACATTGCCGGCGATGGTGCAGGCAAGCTGGCTCGAGGGATCCGGAGCGTAGAAGAACCCGAGATGATCGACGGCGCCCGACACGGCGAGATTGGTGACGCCCGCCTCGACCCTGATCGCGCGGTTGGCGGTGTCGATGTCGAGCACCCGGCTCATGCGCGAGACGCCGACCACCACGGAATCGGCGAGCGGCAGGGCGCCGCCGGCCAGCGACGTGCCGGCACCGCGGCCGATCACCTTCACGCCCTCCTCGTTCAGGACCGCGAGAACCCGCGATACCTCGTCGGTCGTGGCGGGCAACGCCACGGCGAGCGGAATCTGCCGATAGGCCGTCAGGGCATCGGTCTCATAGGCGCGTAACTCGTCCTCGTCGGAGATCACCCAACGGGCACCGACGACCTCCCCGAGTCGCTCGACTATGCGCGCGCGCTTGGCCAGAATGCCCGCGTCGACGGCCGGTAAAGCCAGGGAAGACATAGGGTTTCTCCTTCAACCGGCCCCTCGTTCCAGTGGCGGCCGGTTTTTTTCCTTGATGCAGTTTGCCAACGTATCCGTTACTCTCATGAACAAAAGTCTACAAGAATTGTTTCCCTGAGGGAAAATAACACTGGGGGAGGACATGGCCGACCTGACGGATATGGAAATCTTTGCCAGGGTTGTGACGGCTGGGAGCATGTCGGCGGCAGGGCGCGAAATGGGGCTTTCGCCGGCGGTCATCTCCAAGCGGGTCCGGCGCCTGGAGGAACGGCTCGGGGCCCGACTGCTGCAGCGCACGACGCGACAGATCGCCCTGACCGAGGACGGACAGGGCTACTACGAGCGGGTTATCGGCATCCTCGCCTCGATCGAGGAAGCCGAGTCCTACGTCACCCGACGCAACGCGGCGCCGCGGGGGACGCTTAAAATAACCGCCCCGACGTCGTTCGGGCGCATGCATCTCGCGCCCAACCTCGGCAGATTCGCCGAACTCTATCCCGACCTGACGCTGAGCCTGATGCTGTCGGACAGCTTCGTCGACATCGTCGGCGAGGGTTACGATCTGGCGGTGCGTATCGCGGCGCTCGAGAACTCGAGTCTGATCGCACGCAGGCTCGCGCCGAACCACCGCGTGATCTGCGCCTCGCCGGCCTATCTCGAACGCGAGGGCGAACCCGAGACTTTGGCGGAGCTGGTCCGCCACAATTGCGTGTTCGCCACCCACCAGGACCTTTGGCAGCTCGAAGGACCGGACGGGCCGACTTCGGTTCGCGTATCAGGGAACCTGCAAACCAATTCGAGCGAAGTGGTGCGCGAAACGGTGATCGCCGGCCTCGGCATCGCGCTGCGATCGACCTGGGACGTCGGTCCGGCGCTGCAGCGCGGCGAACTGAAGATCATCCTGCCGGACTTCCGGGAGTCGCGGCGCGTCGCCGTCTACGCGGTCTATCCCAGCCGTCGCTTCTTGCCCGCGCGGGTCAGGGTGTTCATCGATTTCCTGGCCGAGCTGTTCGGGCCGGAGCCCTACTGGGACGAGGGACTGGACCTGACGTTCCTCGATCCCAAGGCGGGGCCCGACCGCGAGGCGGCGGCCTGACGCGCGCGGCCATGGTCTTCGCTATCTTTCGCAACGATTCACGGTGTTTCGCCGACGCGGGTGCGAGCGCCTCGCATTGGCTGGCCATCCCCTCTACCCTACGATTAGGTTAGTCGCCAATATAGTGCGCAAAGCTGATAGTGATTCGGGAAATGATCATTCGACTGGCAATTTTCGCTGTATTTTCACTGGTTATCGGCAGTGGTATCAGCGGCAACCTCGCTCACGCCGGCGGCAATGCCGGCAAGGGCCAGGACCTGTTTCATACCTGCGCGGCCTGTCACCAGATCGGCAACGGGGCGAGAAACGACGTCGGCCCCGTGCTCAACAATATCATCGGACGACGTGCGGCGAGCCGCGACGGCTTCGTCTATTCGCGGGCCATGAAGGAAAAGGGCGCCGACGGCCTGGTGTGGACCGAAGCGACGCTCGATGCCTACCTCGCCAATCCGCGCAACTACGTGCGCGGCACGCGCATGGCCTATGCCGGCTTGCACGATGACGTCGCCCGCGAGGACCTGATCGCTTTTCTGAAGACGCTCAAGTTCGACGGCCCCGCCGAAACGAAAATCCTGAAATAGGACCGCCCGCCGGCTCGCTCGCCTGCTTTACTCGCCAGCCTCACTCGTCGATGTGACCGCCGCGGATACGGCGCACGAGGAGCCAGACGAGGAGCACCGCGACAGGCACGGCTGCCGCGGTCGCCAACGACGGATCGAAGGCGATACCGAGCACCTTCTCGCCGCCCTTAGCGAGGTAGCCTATCAGGCCGACGATATAGTAGCTGACGGCGGCAACCGACAGGCCCTCGACGGTCCGCTGCAGGCGCAGCTGCAGGCGGGCGCGGCGGTTCATCGACTGCAGCAGATCGCGGTTCTGGCTTTCCAGCTCGATGTCGACGCGGGTTCGCAACAGGTTGGATGTCCGTGCGAGCTTCTGCGACAGATCAGTAAGCCGCCGTTCGACACTGTCGCAGGTGCGCAGCGCCGGCTTCATGCGCCGGGATAGAAATCCTTCGATCGACCCGTATCCGGGAATGCGCTCCTCGCGGATAGAAACGAACCGCTGCGTCACCAGTTCCCAGTAGGCGCGCGTCGCACCGAAGCGGTAGGTCGCCCCGGCCGCTTCGGATTCCACCTCGGCCGCGAGCCCCACCAGCTTTTCGAGCAGGTCGCGGGAGAGCTGCAGACCGACCTCATCCTTCATGCGCAGCGTAAGGGCGGCGAGTTCGTTCTCGATGCGGTCGACGATCGGGCCGATGCGCTGGGCTTCGGGAAGGCCGAGAATGGCGAGGGTGCGATAGGTCTCGATCTCCAGCAGACGCTGCACCAGCGCGCCGGCGCGCGCCGGCGTCAGCCGCGCGTTCGCGACCAGGATGCGCGTGAAGCCGGACGGATCGGGCCTGAAATCGGTGGCGACGACGGCGCCACCGCTATCGGCGCGCGCTACGCACAGGCTCGAGGAATCGAATATGCCGAGATCCGGCAGGTCGTCTTCCAGTGGCGCCAGCGCCAGACGGGTCGCGGCGATCAGAGGCCCGGGCGGTTTCGGCAGGAAGGCGGACAGGGAGGCGATGTTCGGGGCGGCGAAAGCATCGTTGGGCGGCGGGGCGACGGCCAGCGTCATGGTGGTGAATTCGGTGTGCCGTTCCCAGCGCAGCTCGGCGCCACCGAGGGTGACTACATGGTGCCGCGCGCCGGGGCCCGGCGGCAGGGCGCCGTGCGCCGTGCAGAAGCGGCCAAGCGCTTCGAGCTCCTCGGTCGCTTCCACGTCCGACAGGAAGGCCATGTGATGGAGTACGCGCGGCGTATCGAGCGGCCGGAAGGGGCGTGCATGCACCTCCCCCACCAGCGCATCGCGCAAAGGATGGATTTCAAACAGCGCCTGGGCCTTCGTTGGCTGCTGCGAGCCGTTCTGTTGCGCAGTGTCGTCCATGTGCGTCGTCCATGTGCGGTCGCCGTCGGGTGACGAAAAATCGGCGGCGACCCTAAACGAGCGGCTCGGCGAGGCAAGCCTTTTTGAGGGGCTATTGCAGCAGGTAGCTCGGCAGCCAGAGCACCAGCGCCGGGAAGGCCATGCACAGGAGCAGGCCGATGACCTGCAGCGCGACGAAGGGAATGATGCCGCGATAGATGTGCTGGATCGTCACCTCGGGCGGGGCCACGCCCTTCATATAGAACAGCGCGAAACCGAACGGCGGTGTCAGGAACGACGTCTGCAGGTTCACCGCCGCAAGGACCAGGAACCAGATAACGTTCGCCTGGGTGACCCCCTCCCAATCGCCGACATGACCGCCGAAATCGAGCAGGCCAACGATCGGCGCGAACACCGGCAGCACGATCAGCGTGATCTCGATCCAGTCGAAGAAGAAGCCGAGCAGGAAGATCATCAGCATCAGCACGGACAGGATGCTCCACGGGCCGACGCCGGTGGCCTGGATGAACTCGATGATCAGATGCTCGCCGCCGAGCGTGCGGAAGACGAAGGAAAAGCAGGTCGCGCCGACGAAGATGCCGAACAGCATGCCGCCGGTCAGCGCCGATCGCTGGCAAACCTCCACGAAGACATTCCAGGTCAAGGTCCGATTGAAAACGGCAAGCAGTATCGAGCCGCCCGCACCGACGCCGGCGGCTTCGGTCGGCGTGGCAAAACCGGCGAAAATCGAGCCGAGCACCAGCACGATCAGTAACACGGGCGGAACGAAGCTGCGCAGGATCATCACCCAGAACTCGCCGCGGTCGGCCGGGCCGATATCGTCCGGCAGCGGCGGTGCGAGCTGCGGCTTAACGTGGCACAAGGTCCAGATGTAGACCGCGTAGAGCAGCGAAAGCAGCAATCCGGGAATGATGGCCCCGATGAACACCGTGCCGACGGGAACCGACAGCAGGTCGGCCATGATCACGAGCATGATCGATGGCGGGATGAGGATGCCGAGGGTTCCGGACGCGGCGATGGTGCCCGTTGCGAGCGGCAGATGGTACTGCCGCTCCAGCATGACGGGCAGCGCCAACAGCGTCATCATCACCACCGAGGCGCCGATGATGCCTGTGGTCGCGGCCATGATGGTGCCCATCAGCGTGACTGACAGGGCCAGGCCGCCGGGAACGCGGCGCAACAGCACCTGCAATGCGTGCAGTAGGTCCTTGGCGACGCCGGACTTCTCAAGCATCGTCCCCATGAAGATGAACATCGGGATGGCCACGAGGACCGGGCTCTCCATGGTGCCGCCGTAGATCCGCAGCGGTATCAGGGAGAGCTGCTGGAGACGGAAGACGCCGGCAAGGTCACCGATCAGGGCAAAGGCCAGCCCGACACCGCCAAGCACGAACGCCACCGGATATCCGGTGAACAACAGCAGCGCCAGGACGAAGAACATCCAGAGCGGCAGGAACTCGATGAATATGTCCATAGTTCCCGCCCTCAGCGTTCCGCGGCTATCGGTTCAACGGCGTCTTCGGGGATATCCGCGTGATGGGTTCCCGCGTAGTAGCCGGACGCGGACCGCAGGGCCTCCGGTCCGAACAGATAGACGACGCACTTCACAGCGACCGCGACGCCGGCGAGCCCGAGGATCAGGAAGCCGAGCGGCAGGAACGACTTGATGATGAAGCGCAGCGGCAGCCCGGTCTGGGCCGACGACTGCTCTAGGAGCTTGAACGAATTCTGGGCGAAGTCGTAGCCGAAGCGGATGACCACGTAGCAATAGGCGACGAGGAAGAAGATGCAGCCCAGGAGCTCGATCCAGACGCGGGTGCGCGGGGCGAGCTTGTCGCGGACGAGCTCGATGCGCACATGCGCGTCCTTGATGTAGGCATAGCCGAAGCACAGCAGGAACAGGACCGCGTGCAGATGCCATTCGGCTTCCTGCAGCTTGGTCGAGGTAAAGGTGTGATACCAGCCGGTCTCGGCGAAGGTCGGCCAGAACTCGAGCATTTTGCGCTGGCTGACGTCGTAGACGATGATGAAGATCATCGGCACGTAGAGGAACGACGCGGCCTTGCCGATCCGGACGGTCATCTCGCCAAGCGCGTCGCTCTCACGCAGATAGAACGACCAGCCGTCGGGGCTGGCCCGGCGCGCGGCGATCCAGATGGCGATCGCAACAAGCACCAGGGTGGCCACCACGAGCGGGCCGGATACGTTCGTCGTGACTTCGTGAATGGACAGGACCGCTGAAGAAAACGCGTCACCGTCCTCCGCCGCCTTGGTAATCAGCCGCAAGTCCGCACGCGACATCTCGAAGGCATCGTCAACGGGGACGGAAACCGCCATCAGTGTCGCTGCGGTGAGGAAGTAGCCCGGCCGGGTTACCTTCACGGCGGCAACGAAAAGGGCGAAAAAACCGATGACAAGCGCGATCCAGTGAAGACCGAACGGCGCCATCACGACGGCGAAGGCCGAGATCACGGCCACTAAAGCGCTCAGGGTGCCCATCGAACCGAAACCGTCCGTAAGTGCACGGCCCGGACGCGCCGGACCGTGCATCAGGTTCTTCTAATACGGCTCAGTCGAGGTAACCGAGGTCCTTCCACTTCTTGTAGTTCTCGCGGAACGTCGCCAGCGATTCCCAGACGCGGGCGAAGTCGGCATCCGCGGCAACCTGCTCGGCCACGACCTCGTCCCACGCAGCCTTCAGCTGGTCCAGGACCTCCGGCGGCCAGCGGTGAATCTGCACGCCGTTCTTCTCAAGTTCCTGAAGCGCCTTGAACTGGATCGCCTCGCCCTCGGCCAGGCCATAGGCGATGGCGGCATCGCACACGGTCTCGATCTGTACCTTCTGGGTGTCGGACAGGCTCTCCCACAGGTCGAGGTTGATCATCAGGTCGAACAGCGTCGCCTGCTGATGCCAGCCCGGGAAGTAGTAGTGCTTGGCGACCTGGTAGAAGCCGAGGTTCAGGTCGATCGCCGGCATGGAGAATTCGGTGGCGTCGATCGTGCCCAGCTCGAGCGCCGGGAAGATGTCGCCGCCGGCCAGAAGCTGGGTCGAAACGCCCATCTTCTCCATGACCTTGGCGCCGAGGCCGAAGAAGCGCATCTTCAGGCCCTTGAGATCGTCAACCGACTTGATCTCGTTCTTGAACCAGCCGGACGCCTCGGGCGCGATGACGCCGCAAGTGACCGAGTGGATGCCGTACTTCTCGTAGATCTCGTCGAACAGCTCCTTGCCGCCGCCGAACTTCATCCAGGCGATGTATTCGCCGGCCTGCGGTCCGAACGGCACCGCCGCGAAGAGCTGCAGGGATGGCACCTTGCCGGCCCAGTAGCCCGGCGTGGACCAGCCGGCTTCGACGGCACCCGACGCAACCGCGTCGAACACCTCAAGAGCGGGAACCAGAGCGCCTGGTTCCTGGAAGACGAGCTCGATATCACCATCGGTGACCGCCTTCAGTTGCTCCGCAATGTGCTTGCCGAGCGTTCCAAGCTGGGTCAGCGAGCCCGGATAGGTCGACTGCAAATTCCACTGCTCGGCTTTCGCAGCGCCCGCAAAGCCAACACCAAGAGCCAGAGCCGATACGGCGAGTAGTTTCTTCATCTGTTGAAGTCCCTCCCTGTTGAACGACGCCCCCGGATTCTGCGTTCCGAGTTTTGCGTCGCTCCGCAAACATACGGCGTATTTCGCCTTCGCCGACTAAAAATAGACCGAACACACGAGCGGAGACTAGTCATCCATTGGTGGCAAAGCGTTTCGGAACGCCGTTTACTTGCCGAAATTTTGGGCACATGCGTCGCGGGCGGCGGCGCAGCCGGCCGGTTCAGCCTCGATTCCTCGGCCGTATCGCCGCGAACTCAGGCCGTCAGCTCGCGATAAAAATCGTAGGCCGCCAGAATAATAACGATCCCCACCACGACGGCGAGATCGATGCGCTTCACGTAGACGACGAGCACGCCCAGGAATGCCACAAGCGAGATCAGCGCCAGGGAAGCGAAGAGCCTGTCAGTCCACATTGTCCGGCACTCCCATCTTCGTCGCATCACGCATGTGTCGCCAGCTCCCCCACCAGCCAGCGCGCGGTGCGCAACAGCCGTCCGTCCTGCCCGCGACGACCGACGAGCTGAACGCCGATCGGCAGACCGTCATCGCCGACCATCAGCGGCACGGTGACCGCAGGCACCTGGCAATAGGTCCAGATCGTGCAGAACGCGGGGTCGCCGGTCGACGCCAGCCCGGGCGCCTCGCCCGGGGCTGCCGGTGTCACGATCGCGTCGTAGCGATCGAAGATCTGGTCGAGCGCGGCGTTCAGGATGTCGATCCATTCCTTCGCGAGAATGTAGTCGACCGCGAGAACGCCCCTCCCATCCTCGATGATCTCGCGAAGGCGCGCGCTCAATCGATCGTGGCCGGTATCGTAGTACCGGGCGAAATGGCGGGCGATGTCGGCATTCATGACGGTGCGATGCAGCTCGATCGCCCGGTCGAAAGGCTCGGGCAGCGCAACCTCGTCGATCGAATCGCCCAACGCGTCGCAGAGTTCGGCGAAGCCGGCGCGGGTGTCTTCGTCGGTCCGGTCCCACACCGGCGTGCGCACGAAGGCGAGGGTCGGGCGCACCGGCGGCTCGGTCGTCGCGGTCTCGTGGAGCTTCGGCGACCCGGTCGTCCGCATCCACGGGTCGGCGGGATCGTATCCGGCGATGACATCGGCAAGCAGCGCGGCGTCCTCGATCGATCGGGCCATGGTGCCGAGGGAATCGAAAACCGGCGACTCGGTCAGCACGCCGCGGCGCGAGACGAGATCGTGGCTCGGCTTGAAGCCGTAGACGCCGCAGAAGGACGCCGGGCGGATCACCGAGCCGTTGGTCTGGGTACCGAGCGCACCGGGCACCATGCCGGCGGCGACGGCGGCCGCTGAGCCGGACGACGAGCCGCCCGGCGTGCGGGCGGGGTCGTGGGGATTGCGCGTCTTGCCGGGGGCATAGACCGCGAGCTCGGTTGTGACCGTCTTGCCCAGGATCACGGCTCCGGCGGCGCGCAACCGGGCCACCACCGCGGCATCGTCGCCGGGGCGGCGCCCCTGATCGAGAACCGTGCCCCGTTCGCACGGCAGGCCGCGCACATCGATGATGTCCTTGATGCCGATGGGCACGCCGTGCAGGGGACCGAGCGGCCGCCCGCTGGCCCGGTGCGCGTCCAGGGCCCGCGCCTGCGCCAGGGCATAGTCCGCGTCGAGGTGGGCCCAGGCGCAGACCTCCGGCTCGCGATTGGCGATGCGGGCAAGGCAGGCTTGCGTGACCTCCTCCGCCTTGACCGTGCCGGCGGCCACGAGGCCCGCGAGCTCGACAATCCCAAGGTCAGCCAATCCGGTTCCCGGCATCTCGTTCATCGCCCGCGCCCCGCTAACGGCCATAGACCTGCTCCGGAAGCCAGAGGGCGATTTCCGGGAATATGTACAGCAGCGCCATCGCGGTGAAGATCATCACCAGGTACGGCATCACGCCGGCGAAGATCTGCGTCAGACGCACGTGTGGCGGGGCTATGCCTTTCAGGTAGTAAGCCGCCATCGCCATCGGTGGTGTCAGGAACGAGGTCTGCAGGTTGAGCGCGATCAGGATGCCGAACATCAACGGATCGATGCCGAAGTGCGGCAGCAGCGGCAGGAAGATCGGCACGAAGATGATGATGATCTCGCTCCACTCGAGCGGCCAGCCGAGCAGAAAGATGATCAGCTGGGCGATAATCAGGAACGTGATCGGCGACAGGTCGAGGCCGAGCACGAATTCGCTGATCAGCTGCTCGCCGCCGAGATACGAGAACACCGAGGAGAAGGTCCACGACCCGACGAACAGCCAGCACACCATGGCCGACGTCCGCACGGTTAGATAGACCGCCTCGCGCAATCGCTGCCAGGTGAGCGCCCGGTAGGCGATGGCCAGGACAAGGCCGCCGAGGGCGCCGATGGATGCGGCTTCCGACGGCGTCGCCAGCCCGAACAGGATAGCCCCGAGCACCGACAGGATCAGAAAGGCGAGCGGAAAGAACGAAGTCAGCAGCATGATCACGACCTGCCCCGCCGAGACATCGCCGATTTCATCCTCGGTTGGTTTCGGCGCGATCTTCGGATTGAAGGCCGCGCGGCCCATCACGTAGAGGAGATACAGACCGGCCAGCATGAACCCCGGGAACAGCGCGCCGGCATAGAGCTTGACGATCGACACGCCGGACGTCGCCGCGTAGACGATCAGCATGATCGAGGGCGGGATCAGGATGCCGAGACAGCCGCCGGCGCAGATGACGCCCGAGGCGAAGCTGGTGTCGTAGCGGGCCTTCAGCATCGCCGGAAACGCCAGCAGGCCCATCAGCGTGACAACCGCGCCGACGATACCGGTGGCCGTTGCGAACAGGGAGCACGTCACCAGCGCGGCGATCGCCATCGAGCCCGGCAGGCGGCGGGCGGCGATATTGAGGGTCTGGAATAATCGGTCGACGATATTCGCGCGTTCGACGATGTAGCCCATGAACAGGAACAGCGGCACCGCCGTCAGAACGTCGTTCGACATGACCGAATAGGTCTGATTGACGAACAGGTCGAAGACGCGGTTGTCGAAGATCGTCCGCATCCGTTCCGGGTCGTAATAGGCGTAGTAGCCAAAGCCCAGGCCCATGCCCATCAGCGTGAACGCGATCGGGTAGCCGAGCAGAATCACGAAGATGAAAGCGCCCAGCATGAAAACGGCGACTTGCGGGTCAGTCATGGCCGGTCACCGTCGGTTCGGGTTCTGTTGTCGGCGTCCGCGTCGTTTTCACGTGGGGTGACGACGTCGACGGCTTCGGAATAGTGGCGCAGTTCGTTGCGTTCGTATTCGCGCAAGAGAACCTGCTCCAGCTCCTCGACGTCCTCGAGATGCTTGGGCCAGACGCCGGTGCGCATGCACAGAATGCAGCGACATACCTGGGCGAGCCCCTGGATGAACAGAAGCAGACCCGCGGCGATGATGATGGTCTTGAACTGGAAGACCGGGATGTTCGCCGGGCTCATGACGCTGACCTCCAGGTAGCGCCAGGAGCGGCTGGCATAGCGCCATCCCGAGAAGATCAGGGCAAGCACGGCCGGGAAGAAGAAAATCAAATACAGAACGAGTTCGACCTTGGCCTGGGTCTGCGGCTTCCACAGGCGGTAGAGGAAGTCGCCGCGCACATGGCTATCGCGCGACAGCGCGTAGGCACCGGCCATCATGAACAGCGCGCCGTAGCCCATGTAGCTGACGTCGAAGGCCCAGGGCGTGGGATCGCGCAGCACGTAGCGCACGAAAACCTCGTAACCGACGCCGAACGTCATGACGAGGATCAGCCAGGCGAACGCCTTGCCGAACCAGGCCGTGAACTTGTCAATGAAGAAAATGAAGCGTTCCATCTATGCCCCTGGCCGCGCGGCCGAAGGGGCGGCGCGGCGCGCCGCCCCCGGTCATCAAACACGGATCGAACAATCCATCAGAAGCCGAGCTTGCCCGGGAAGTAGTGTTCGTAGGCAAGCTTGTAGTCGGCCGTGTTCATCAGATCGTAGAAGGCGACGCGCTCCGACCAGGCGCGCTGGCTGTCGACGACCTTCTTGAAGAACTCGTCCTGCATCAGGGTATCGAGAACCGTGTCCCAGGATACCAGCTGGGCTTCCATGACCGAGGTCGGCGTGCGGTAGACGTTGACGCCATCCTCGTTGATCAGCTTCTGCAGGTCGCGCGAATAGTTGTCCATCGCGAGACCGTAGTTGGCGGTGTTGGCCGCCTCGGCACCATATTCGAGAATCGCCTGCTGCTCGGCCGGCAGCGACTCGTACAGGTCCTTGTTGAAGATGATCTCGAAGAACTCGGCGGCCTGATGGTATGAGCCCATCATGTAGACCTTCGAGACGTCCTGAGCGCCGAAACGACTGTCCGAGGTCGGATTGTTGAACTCGAACGCCTCGATGACGCCACGTTCCAGCGCCGGCACGATTTCGCCGCCGGGAAGCTGCGTAACGCTCAGTCCCATGCCCTGCATGATGTCCGTGGCCAGACCGACGGTCCGGTACTTGAGGCCCTTCATGTCGTCGGCCGACTTGATCTGCGTCTTGAACCAACCGAGCGGCTGGGTGGGCATCGGCATGGCGAAGAACCCGACCACGTTCAGGCCGAGCTTGTCCTGCACCAATTCGCGGTACATGTCCTTGCCGCCGCCGAAATGGATCCAGGCCAGGATCTGCGAGGCGTTGGCGCCGAACACCGGACCGGTACCGAACAGCGACGCGGCCTTGTCCTTGCCGTACCAATAGGCCGTCACGGTATGGGCGCCGTCGAGCACACCGTCGTGGCAGGCGTCCTGCACCTGAAAGGCCTGGACAACCGCTCCGGACGGCAGCAGGTCCACCTTGAGGCGTCCGCCGGACATCTTCTCGACGCGGTCGGCGTATTGCTGCGCCATTTCCTGGAAAATGTCGGACGCACTCCAAGAACTCTGCATCTTGAGCGTCTTGGTCTGGGCTCGCGATACCTGAGGCATCGCGACGGTGGCGGCAGCACCGCCGGCGACCGTGGCAGCACCGGCGAGGAACTTGCGACGGCTCGCGTTTTTCGGCGCGTCGGATTTGGCTACCGATTTGGCATCTTCTGATTTGCTGGACATAGACAACCCTCCTAAAGGTCGTTTCCCCAAGCGACCTAAGTCGCGAAAACCGCAGCGCGTTCTTAAGCTTTGTCTCGCACGACGGTGTCGTGCCGACCGCCATATTTTGTCGTCGATCCTCATTTTGTACGGGATCAGCGCTCGGATTATTCATTTGAACGCAACGTATTCGCATTTAGCAACGAAAATCGGAGAACATCGCCTTTTCCGAACGAGAAATATTCCTTATCAGGTCAGCATTGCTTCCCTAATTCGTGACGCTCCCGTGACGGCAACAAGCAACGCAAACGCGGGGCAACGCGGATACTGGCCAACGCAGACACCGGGCCTGGATCGACACCGGCAAAATCCCGGGTTCCAGTGGATCACACTTGCGGGTATCTACGTCGGTGCGAAAACGCACGCCCAGTCGGGTATCGGCGGGGCATCAAATCCCGGGGGAGCGAACGCGATGGGACCCGTTGTTGAAATTGCCGATCTCGAGCGACTGGCGCGGCGCAGGGTGCCGAAGATGTTTTTCGACTATGCCGATTCCGGGGCGTGGACCGAGAGCACCTACCGCGCCAACAGCGAGGACTTCGGCAAGATCAAGCTGCGCCAGCGCGTCGCCGTCGACATGACCAACCGGTCGCTGGAGACGACCATGATCGGTCAGAAGGTGGCGATGCCGGTGGCGCTCGCGCCCGTCGGCCTGACTGGAATGCAGCATGCCGACGGGGAGATCCTGGCGGCGAAGGCGGCAGCGGAGTTCGGCATTCCCTTCACGCTGTCGACCATGAGCATCTGCTCGCTCGAGGCCGTGGCGGAAGCCACAAAGAAGCCGTTCTGGTTCCAGCTCTACGTGATGCGCGACCGCGACTTCATCAACGCGCTGATCGAGCGGGCCAAGGCGGCCGGTTGCTCGGCGCTGGTGCTGACCCTCGACCTGCAGATCCTCGGCCAGCGCCACAAGGACCTGCGCAACGGCCTGTCGGCGCCGCCGAAGTTCACGCCGAAGCACATCTGGCAGATGGCCACCCGGCCGGGCTGGTGCCTCAACATGCTCGGCACCAAGAACCGCACCTTCGGCAATATCGTCGGCCACGCGAAGGGGGTCGGGGACCTGTCGTCGCTCAGCGCCTGGACGAACGAGCAGTTCGATCCGCGCCTCAGCTGGAGCGACATAGACTGGATCAAGGAGCGCTGGGGCGGCCCGCTGATCCTGAAGGGCATCCTCGACGCCGAAGACGCCAAGATGGCGGCCAAGACCGGCGCCGACGCGATCATCGTCTCCAATCATGGCGGGCGGCAGCTGGACGGGGCGCCTTCTTCCATCGCGGCCCTGCCGGAGATCGTCGAGGCGGTCGGCGACAAGATCGAGGTGCATCTGGACGGCGGCATCCGCTCGGGTCAGGACGTGCTCAAGGCGCTGTGCCTCGGCGCGAAAGGCACCTATATCGGCCGCGCGTTCATCTTCGGGCTCGGCGCGATGGGACAGGCCGGCGTCAAACAGGCGCTCGACATCATCGCCAAGGAGCTCGACACGACGATGGCCCTGTGCGGCGAGCGCACGGTGAGCGAGCTGTCGCGCGACAACCTCTACAGGTACGACCAGCCGTAGACCGGTCGGGGGGGCGAAAGGCGGTCCACAGGAACGGAGAGAATCGGACACGCGAGGCGGACAGGGGACGCGGGTAGCGCGATCGATTCATCCGGATCCGGAAACAAACAGGAGGGTCCGACGTGTCGGCACTGATCACGTATCTCACCACGATCCGGTTCGGCGAAGGCTGCGTCGGCGAGATCGGCGAGGACCTGGCGCAGCTCGGTATCGAACGGGCGCTCGTCGTCACCGACAAGGGCGTCACCGCCGCCGGACTAACCGAAACGGTTATGGCGGCGGCAGGCGGGGATCGGATCGCCGCGGTCTTCGACGAGACACCGTCGAACCCGACCGAGGGGGCCGCGGAGGCCGCGCTCGAACTTTATCGCGCGTGTGGCGCGGACGGGCTGATCGCGGTCGGCGGCGGGTCCCCCATCGATCTGGCCAAGGCGGTGGCGCTGATGGCGACGCACGAAGGGCCGTTGGAGTCCTACGCCGCGATCCTCGGCGGCATCCCGAAGATCACCGACGCGGTCGCTCCGGTGATCGCCGTGCCGACGACGGCCGGCACCGGATCGGAGGTCGGCCGCGCCGCGCTGGTGACGCTCAAGGACGGGCGCAAGCTCGGCTTCATCTCGCCTCACCTGTTCCCCAAACGCGCCGTCTGCGATCCCGAACTGACCTACGGCATGCCGACAAAGCTGACGGCGGCGACCGGCATGGACGCGATCAGCCACTGCATCGAGACCTACCTGTCGCCGCGCTTCAATCCGCCGGCCGACGCGATCGCACTCGATGGGCTGACGCGCGCGGTCCGGTTTCTTCGGCGCGCCGTTGAAGACGGCGCCGACGTGGAGGCCCGCCGCGAAATGATGATCGCGGCGTTGCATGGCGGTCTCACCTTCCAGAAGGGGCTGGGCGCGATCCACGCGATCTCGCATCCGCTCGGCGGACTGAAGGAGGTCTCGCTGCATCACGGCACGCTGAACGCGGTGCTGCTGCCGCACGTGCTGCGATTCAACGAGCCGGCTGCAGGTGAGAAATACGCGGTGATGCGCAAGGCGATCGGCGTCGCCGAAGACACCGATCTCGCCACGTGGTTCGACGACCTCAACGGCGAGATCGGCATGCCGAAGTCGCTGTCGGAGATGGGTTTCGAACGGCAGCTCATCCCACCGATCGTCGCGGGCGCGCTCGAGGACCATTCCGGTCCCACAAATCCGCGCCCGCTCGACGAGGCCTCCGTCACCGCGTTGATGGAAGTGGCCTACTAGCGACCCGGCGGCCGCGGGTCATGCGGACGCCGTCTCGGATGTTTAGCCCCATCAGCGTCATGTTGACGGCGCCGACAACGAGTTCGATCGCCTGCACGGCATAGAACGCCGTGCCGAAGTCGCCGGCGGCGGCCAGCCGCTGCAGATAGACGGCGCAGGGGATCAGAATGACGATACCGTTGCCGGCGATGAACGGCATCCGCCGTTTCTTGGCGGCGACGAGTCCCCGCGGGTTCGGCCCGGCGAGCCGGAAGCCGCTCGCCCCGGCGATCGCCAGCGAGGGGATCAGCACGATCATGCCCCACAGGATGCCGGTCTTCACCGTTGCGATCGCGGATGCCGATCCGATGACTTCGACGGCAACCGTCGATGTCCAGAAGGCGAGGATCGTGAGGAAGCCGACAAAGCCGGCGGCGGGATGAATTCGGCGAAGCATGGAATCTTCCTTGTGCTTTACGACGACTGTCCTTCGAGCCGCTGTGCCAGCGCGGCCAGCACGCGGCGGGCGGCGGCGATCTCGGTGGGCGACACCCCTTCGGCCAGCGCGTTCGACCAGGGCGCTTCCCGCGCCGAGGCGTCTGCGTAGGCCGTCTCACCCTTGGGTGTCAGAACGACGAGATGCGCGCGTTTGTGGTGCGGGTTGGTTTCGAACCGCACGTAGCCCTGCCCTTCCAGATCGTTGACGACCCTCTGTACCGCCTGGCGCGTCAGTCCCATGACGCGCGCGAGATGGGCGACCGGCAGCGGCCTGTCGGACAGGGCGATGGACCCGAGTACCTGCCAGCGCGCACTGGTCAGGCCGAGCGGCGCGACCAGCCTGTCTCCCGCAGCGAGCAGCGCGCCGTTGACGCGGAAGACGTCGAGCATCAGCGCCGTCAGTTCGGCACCGGCTTGGGTGTGGGCGGGATATCGGGCATCCTTCATAGGCAACATATAGTCATATTGACAGGATGTTGTCAAATTGGACTTGCCGAAGGGGGCGACCGGTCGATGCGGCCTCCTAGCTTTTCTGCACCCGGTGGGTGGTTTTGATCCCCTCGCGCAGGCGCTTGTCGCGGCCGTAGAGATCCCTGCGGAAGTGCACGGTTCCGTCCTTGTTAACCCAGGCGGTGAGATAGGTGACGTGCACCGGAACCGGCGTCTCCAGATTGACCACGGTCTTCTCTCCCGAGGCAACGACCTTGCGGATGCGGTCGCCACTCCAGCCCTGCGTACCAAGGATCACCTCGCCCAGTTCGATCGGATTCTCCACGCGCATGCAGCCGCGGCTGAACGTGCGGTGCGGACGAGCGAACAGGCCCTTCGAGGGGGTGTCGTGGAGATATACGTTATAGGCGTTTGGAAACATGAACTTGATGACGCCGAGAGCATTGTCTGGGCCCGGATCCTGGCGCAGCGTGTAGCGGAAATCCGATTTCGTAATGGTCGACCAGTTGATCGACATGGGACTGATCGCGGTGCTGCCAGCGTAGATCCGGATGTTCTGCCTGGACAGCGCCTCCGGCGACTTCTTCAGTTTCGGCAGGTACTCGTTGCGGGCGATCGAAGCCGGCACGGTCCAGTCGGGATTGATGACCACGAATTTCATCGTCTCGTCGAAGACGGGGGTGCGGGCGTACGGCTTGCCGACGATGAGCCTGGCGGTGTGAATGGTGCGTCCGCGATCGACAACCTTGAGATACTGGTCGGCGATATTGACAAAGACATAGCGCTCGCCGGGATCGTCCTTCATCCAGCGGCGTCGCTCCAGATTGAGCTCCATGGTGGCGATACGGTCGTCGATCGGGGTGTTGATCGCGGTGAGCGTCTCCTTGCCGACAGCACCGTCGACGTCGAGACCGTGACGCTCCTGGAACCGCTCGACCGCCTCGGTCAGTTCCTCGTCGAACAGCATGGAGGGATCGTCCGGATCGCCCGCGTAGTCGCCGACGGCGACCAGATAGGCGCGCAGCGCGAGAACGCGCGGATCGTCCATACCGGACTGCAGCGCCTCGCCGTCAGGAACGGTTGGCCAGCCGCCTTCGGCAGCGATCTCGCGATACTCGGCGAGCATCGTGGCCAGCCGTGCATACTCGTCGGTCTTCGGGGCCAGGGACAGCGCGTAGGGACCGATATTGTCGGCCCCTTCGGCACCGTGGATCAACTCGCTCGCGTCGATCGGGGTCGGATTGAGATTAATCTCGGAATCGACAGATTCCGGCGCCACTCGTCCCGCCGACAGATCGCGGCCGTAGTCGAGAAAGGCGCGCGTGAGCAGGAGGTCGAGCCGCGCCAGGCTATAGATGCCGGCCTGATCCATCAGTTCCGATAGCCGATCGACGTAGTAGTCGGTCGGCTCCAGGCCGTCGGCATTGGCGTTGCGCAGAACCGCCAGCAGCTCGCGACCCTTCGTTTTCGGCCCGCTGTCACGTACCCAGATCGGGGTAAAGGACCGCCGGTGATAATAGGCGTAGACCTGGAACAGCCGTTCTTCGTCGATGTCGTTGCCGAACGGCACCTGTCCGTCGCGGACAATCCGGGCAATCTCCTCGGCGACCAGCTTGGGCTGCTGCGCGCCGGCCATCGGCGCCGCGACAGCGAACGCAACGACGACGAACATCCACAAAACGAGCTTTCTCGCGATCGCCATAGACTACTCCCGATTGCCTCGCCGATGTCGCACCGGACTGGCCGCAAGAACAGTCTAGCGCGAATCGGCAGAGGATTTCACCGCCTCAACAATTCGCGAGGCCGAAATTTACTGCACGCGCGGCTTGTTTCCCTTGGTTCTCGGCTGCACTATTTGATCACGACAATAAAACGGCACACGCTAGGGAGGAGTGCCATGACCGTATCACGCAGAGGTCTACTCACTGGCACCGCACTGCTCGGTGCAGCCAGTCTCGCGCCCCGGAGCGCCTTCGCCACGCAGGAAGAACCGGCGGTCGCCGACAACGGTCTCTATACGCAACCGTTCTTCGTCGACACGTTCCTGAACTTCGGCGACGACCACGCCGAGGCGGCGGCCGACGGCAAGGGGCTCGTGCTCATCTTCGAACAGCGCGGCTGTCCCTACTGCCGGGAGATGCACCGGGTGAATTTCGCCGTGCCCGAGATCGTCGACTTCGTGACGGAGCACTTCAACGTCATCCAGCTCGACATGTGGGGATCCCGGGAGGTTACGGATTTCGACGGCGAGGCCATGGAGGAACGGGCCCTGGCGCGCAAATGGGGCGTCAACTTCACGCCGACGCTGGTGTTCTTCGCCGCGGACGCGGACGTCGACGGCAAGCCGGGCAACACCGTGGAGTCCGCCCGACTGCCCGGCTACTTCAAGCCGTTCCATTTCCTGTCGATGTTCCAGTTCGTCGAAAGCGGCCGTTACGACGAGCTGCCCTTCCAGCGGTTCCTGCAGGAAAAGGCCGAGACGATGCGCGAACAGGGCGTCGAGGTCGATCTCTGGTAGGGGCTCCGCTGCAGAACCGGGTGACGCCATTCGGCGCGCTGGTCGCTACGCCGGCGCGCGGAACGCTGCTCGGCAATCGGGGCGGCAGGTTCCATGACCCGGAGACGCAGCGCCTCGGGCGCCGCCGATGGGCTTCCCGGCAGTGGATCGCCTGTGTTCTCGACTTCAAGGGCCGCCATCGGCGGGTCTGGGGCGACGGTTACACCGAGCTGTTCTTCCTCGACGAGGTGACCGCGCTGGCGGCGGGGCATCGGCCCTGTTTCGAATGCCGCCGGCAAGACGCCGTGGCGTTCGCCGGGGCCGTGGCGCACGGGCTCGGTTGGCCGGCGCCACCGCGCGCAACGGCGATGGACCGGCAGTTGCACGCGGAACGGCTCGACGGCAGAACGAAGCGCTGCCATGTCGCCGGCTTCGCAAGCCTGCCAGACGGGGCGATGATCGCGTTGGACGGACAGGCCTTCGCGGTTCGCGGCAACCGGCTGCTTGCCTGGGAAGCGGCAGGATATGCCGGCGCAATTCAGATACCGAAGGCAGCGACGGTATCGGTGCTGACCCCGCCGCTCGTCATCGCGGCGCTAAATTCGGGTTACCGGCCGCGCTGGCACCCGAGCGCGCCCCCTTAAGCCGCGGAGACGGCCGCCTTGGCCCTGGCGAGGACCTCGACGATTTCGTCGCGCGGGACGGGCGGCGAAAACAGATAGCCCTGGACCTCCGTCAGCCCTTCGGCACGCAGCGTCTTGAGCTGGGATTCCGTCTCGACGCCCTCCGCCGTCGTATCGATCCCGAGATCCGACCCGAGGCTCGCCACGGCGCGGATGATCGCCCGGCAATCGTCCTTGGTTTCCAGGTCGGCGATGAAGGAGCGGTCGATCTTGATGCGATCGAAGGGGAAGCGCCTGAGATAGCTGAGCGACGAGTATCCGGTGCCGAAATCGTCCATCGAGATGCGGACGCCGAGATCGCGCAGCCGATGCAAAGCTGCCAGCGTGTCCTCGCTTTCCAGCAGAAGTACGGATTCGGTGATCTCCACCTCCAGCCGGCCCGGATCGAGGCGCGCCTGCGACAGCGCCTGCATGACCGACGAGACGATGCCGGGAGCCTTGAACTGGACCGGCGACAGGTTCACGGCGACGGAAATGTCGTCGGACATCCGCGCCACCTCGCAGCATGCGGTCCTTAGCACCCAATCCCCGAGCGGAACGATCAGCCCCGTCTCCTCGCACATCGGCACGAACTCGCCCGGCGACAGCAGCCCGCGCTCGGGATGGCACCATCGCAGCAGGGCTTCCAGGCCCACGATCTGGCCCGACGAGAGGCCGACGATGGGCTGATAGAACAACTCGAACTCGCCCGTCACGAGCGCCTGGCGCAGGTCGATTTCCAGCGCCCGGCGCGACTGCTGGTGAACATCCATCTCCGGTTCGAAGAAACGGTAAGTCCGGCGGCCGTCGTCCTTGGCGCGGTAAAGCGCGAGGTCGGCGTTCTTCAGCAGCAGGTCCGGCTCAGCGCCATCCTGCGGGGCCAGCGCGATACCGATGCTGGTACCGACCACCACCTGCTGCCCCTCGATGGTGAAGGCGGCCGAGAGCACCTCGATGATCCGCCGGGCAAGCGTCGCCGCGCGTTCCGGCGCGCTCGGGCCGGGCTGCAGGATGGCGAACTCGTCGCCGCCAAGCCGCGCCACCGTATCGGTCTCGCGCACGCAGACCTGTAGCCGGCGTGTGACCGCCTGCAACAGCGCGTCACCGGCGGGATGCCCGAGGGAGTCGTTCACGGTCTTGAAGTTATCGAGATCGAGGCACAGCACCGCAAAACCATCGCCGTCCCTGACACGGGCGAGCCCCTCTTCCATCTTGTCACGCAGGAAGAGCCGGTTCGGCAGGCCGGTGAGCGCATCGTGGCGGGCCATATGGGCGATCTTCGCCTCGGCCCTCTTGCGCTCCGTGATGTCCTCGTGGATCGCGACCGACCCACCGCCCGGCATCCGCGCATGGGCGATCAAATAGATGCTGCCGTCCCGAAGTTCGTCGAGCATCTGCGAACGCGTATCGGCTTCGACCATCTTCAAGCGGTTTCGCGCGAATTCGGTCGGGTCGGCGCCCGCATATCGTCCGGTGGCGATGCGATGGTCGAGGATCGTCTCGAGCGGCGTGCCGGGCCGCATCAACGCCTCCGGCAGGCCGTACATCTCGGCATAGCGCCTGTTGCAGACGATGAGCCGGCGGTCATCGTCGAACATGCAGATACCCTGGGAGATATTGTCGATCGCCGTCTCGAACAGCCGGTTCTGTTCGGCAAGCCGGGCGTTGGTGGCGCGCAGCGCCTCAAGCGCCTCGGAGAGCTGGTCGCGCGCGTTCCGTTCGGCGGTGATATCCGAGCCGACACCGCGGTATCCCTTGAACGCGCCCGCGTCGTCGAACACCGGCTGGCCACTGGTCGAAAACCAGCGGACCTGACCGTCCTTGCGTTTATAGGGATAGACGAAGTTGCGAAACGTCCGCCGGTTCAGGAGATCGTCGACGTGCGGCTGCCAGAATGCCTCGATCTCGGCATTGGCGGAAATCTCGACGCGGCTCTTGCCGATCTCCTGTTGCGGCGAAACGCCGGTAGCCTGCTCCAGGCTGCCGGAGAAGTAAGAAAACCGATAGGTCTCGTCCATTTCCCAGAACCAGTCGGATGCGAGTTCCGCGAAATCTTCGAGAAGTCGACCTGCCAATGGGAAAAGTCCGTCGTTTCGGTGCGGGGGCGACAAACCCCGCGCTATTGCCAAGCTGGCATCTGACCACCGAGTGCCTAAACAAAAGCTAATCCGATCTGCCGGATTTGGACAAGAATTCAGCCGCTGATCCCGAGCAGACGGGACAGGCGGGCAGCGGGGCGACCGTCGATCGCCGCCAGGCCGATGCCGATGAGAGCCATGCCGAGGAAGTCGTCGGGCCGGACGGTCTCGCCCAGCAGCGTGGCACCGAAGGCGAGCGCGCTGATCGGGATCAGGAAAGTCACGAGCAGGAGATTAGTGGCGCCGGCGGCACGCAGGATACGGAAATAGATCACGTAGGCGAGCGCAGTCGAGACGACAGCGAGGCCGAGGATCGACGCGACGGCCATGCCCGACGGCATCGCCAGTCGCCATGGCATGTCGACGGCCACGACGATCGGCAACAGCAGCACCGACGAGGCCGTCACTTGCCCGGCGGCCACCACCATCGGCGGCTGCCCGGAGAAGCGCCGCCCCCAGATGCCGGCGAAGGCGTAGGAGACGGCGGCGGCAACACAGGCGAGCTGGGCGAACACGGCGAGACCGACCCCGTCGAGGGCATCGACGCCGATCAGCACGGCGACGCCGGCCAGTCCGATCAGCACGCCGAAGAGCTTCGCCGCCGTCAGCCGCTCGTCGCGCGTCAGGACATGGGCGAGCAGGACGGTGAAGAGCGGCGTCGCCGCGTTGAGGATCGCGGCGAGCCCGCTCGAAACTTCGGTCAGACCCCAGAAGATCAGCGAGAACGGCACGGCATTGTTGACCGCGCCCAGGACGAGGAACGCCCCCCATTCGGCGCCGCGCGGCATCGTTAGCCCCATGGCGCGAACCAGGACATAGAGCGTCAGCGCGGCGATGGAGACGCGCAGGAAGGCGACCGTCAAAGGCGGCAGTTCGCCGACGGCAACCTTGGCGAACAGGAAGGATCCGCCCCAGAGCAGCGAGAGGATCAGGAGCAGCGACCATTCGGTGCCCCCCATGCGCGGCGACGGTGCTTGCATATCGAGATGAACCCCAAGGCGCGATGTGCGTTTTCAAAAATAGGAGCCCGAGTACTTCCAGGCCCCGCGCCCGGCCACCCGGTTCTTGCAACCGGCGCGACCGCAAGGCGTTTCGATGGAGATACGCGATGCCACACAAAGCGAAGCACGGCAGGACCGATCCGAAGACGGACGAGAACGCGCCGAAATCCCAGGAGAAGCGCAAGGAAAATCGCGAGCTCGACCGCGAGCTCGACGACTCCTTCCCCGCGAGCGACCCGCCGTCGATCACCCAGCCGGCGCCGGATCACGAGGACTGACCGCCGGAGATTGCCGGCCCGTGATTGCAGGCCGGCGCGCCGGGTATTATCAAGGCACCATGCCATTCAGAGGGCGTGTGCCATGGACTTCGAGCCGAGCGAAGAACACCGTCTGATCCGCGACACGGCGCGGCGTATCGCGACGGACCGCCTGGCCCCGCTCGCCGGGACGCTGGACGATGGCGGCGGGCGGGCGCCGTTCCTGGAAAACCTGAAGGTTCTCGCCGAGAACGGCTTCATGGGGCTGAACGTTTCCGGTCATTACGGCGGCAGCGAAGCCGGACCGGTCGGCTTCGCGCTGGCGCTCGAGGAGATCGCGCGCGGCTGCGCCTCCACGGCGGTGACGACATCGGTCACCAACATGGTCGCCGAGATCGTCGAGGTGTGCGGCAGCGAGGAGCACCGCGCGGCCTACCTGCCGAAAATCTGCGACGGCACCTATCCGGCCGCCGGCTTCTGTCTGACCGAGGCCGGCGCCGGTTCCGATCCCGCCGGCATGCGCACGTCCGCACGCATAGACGGCAACGAATGGGTGCTGAACGGCTCCAAGCTCTACATCACGTCAGCCGAGTATGCCGGGCTGTTCGTGGTCTGGGCGGTGACGGACCCCGACGCGCCGAAGGGCAAGGGCATCACCTGCTTCCTGGTCGAGGCGGATGCCGAGGGACTGATCGTCGGCCCGGCGGAAAAGAAGATGGGCCAGACCGGCTCGGCCACCAATCCCGTCACCTTCGAGAACTGCCGGATCCCCGCTTCGGCCGTGCTCGGCGACGTGAACGGCGGGTTCCGCATCGCCGTCGGCGAGCTCGCCGGCGGGCGCATCGGCATCGCCGCGACCGCGCTGGGCATCGCGCGCGGCGCCATGGACCTCGCCAATCGCTACGTTCAGGAGCGCGAGCAGTTCGGCCGCAAGATCGCCGACAACCAGGGCATCCAATGGATGATCGCCGACCGGGAGACCGAACTGGAGGCCGCCCGTCTGCTGATCCTGCAGGCAGCCAGCCTCAAGGCGGCGGGCAAGCCCTATGCCCGGGAAGCCTCGATGGCCAAGCTCTATGCCAGCGAGGCGGCGCAGCGGGCAACCTACACGGCACTGCAGCTGCATGGCGGGGCCGGCTATATTCGGGAAACGGGGCTGGAGCGGCTCGTCCGCGACGCCCGCATCACCACGATCTACGAGGGCACCTCGGAGATCCAGCGGCTGATCATCGCCCGCGAAACCCTGCGGTCGGCCTGAGCCCTAACCCTTTTTCGCCAGATAGACCGTCTGCGTGAACGGCTCGTCCTGCAGCGGATTGTCGAAGGTCACTTCCTCGGCGCGGGCGTTTTCGAAGACCTGCGCCACTCGTGCGGTGAACGCCGCGTCCGGCCGGTCGTTAGACCACAGGCCGAAGACGCCGCCCGGCCGCAGATGGGCGGCGCAACGGGCAAGTCCCTCCTCGCGGTAAAACGCGGCGTTGTCCGGATCGAGCAGAAAATCCGGCGAATGATCGATGTCCAGCAGGACAGCGTCAAATGCCCGGCCGGGGGCGTCGGGATCGAAGCCGTCCTTAGACGCGGCGAGCGCGAAGAAGTCACCGTGCACGAAGCGGCAGCGCGGATCGGCGGTCAGGTCCGCCCCCAGCGGCACCAGCCCTTCCTCGTGCCAGTCGATTACCGCCTGCAGCGCATCGACGACGACGAGAGACGAAACCCGCTCGTCCTCCAGCACGGCCTTCGCCGTGTAGCCGAGGCCCAGGCCGCCGACGACGACATCGAGACCGTTTTCCACGCGGTCCGAGTCCACTTCGGCGAGGCCGAGCGTCGCCAGCGCGATCTCGGAAGCTGTGAACATGCTCGACATCAGGTACTCGTCGCCGAGCTTGATCTCGATGACGTCGACGCCCAGCCGCAAGTCCCGCCGCCGCCTGAGGCTGAGCGTACCGATCGGGGTCGGGCGAAAGTCCAGTTCCTCGAAAAATGCGCTCAAGATGTTGCTTTCGCTCCCAGGTTGACGCCGCGATCAGGGATTCGATCCCTGCCAGTCGATACGACGACGACGGCCTCTCATAAAGCGGCCATGACGACATTTCGTGCAAGTCCCCGGCATGCTTGATCCTACGGGCCGGCATGCCCCCCATTCGTTCAAGACGTTGACCGCGATCAAGGTTCCGGCGCACTCTCAACCGCAAAATACCGGCGGCCGGGGCCAGAATATCGGGAGACGTTTCAATGGTTCGCAAACAGGTGACCTGGATCCTCGTGGCAGACGGGGCGCATGCCCGCGTTTTCGTCAATAACGGCGTGGGCAAGGGCGTGAGCGAAATCGACGACCGTGCATTCCTGGGAGACAGGCTGCGCGATCGCGATATCCAGGCCGACAAGCCGGGGCGCGCCTTCGATAGCCATGGCCAGGGCCGCCACGCAATGGAACCGCGGACCGACCCCCAGAAGCATCAGGAGCGCGAGTTTCTGCGAGGCGTCGTCGACTGGATCGCGGCCAAGCCTCAGGAAGAGCAGTTCGACCGGCTCGTGCTGATCGCCGCGCCGCAGGCACTCGGCGATCTGCGCGACCTCCTGCCCAAAGGACTCGCCGCAAAGGTGACGGCGGAAATCCCGCGGAATCTGGTGAGATCAACCGAGAAGGACGTCGAAAGCCATCTGGCCGACGTGTTGGCGGTCTAGCCTTAACCGGCACTATTCCTTAACGGTATGGGGCCTTAAACGAACGGTCGTCCGATGCACGGGCGAGGAAGGGAAAACGGAGTAACGTCATGGCATTCAAGGATATTCTGGTGCACCTCGATTCCGAGGCGGGCAGCGGCGCCGGCGCGCGAAGGCAGGCCTTCGCGATTTCGCTGGCGGCTACCCATGACGCGCACCTGACCGGTCTCATCTTCGCCCTGGAACCGACGATCCCGCCGATGATTATGGGCGAGGTTCCCGGTTCGCTGCTCGAATCCCAGCGCACCCGCGCCCTCGAGGCGGCGCAGGCGTCCGCCGACACGTTCACCGAAGCGGCGAACCGCGCCGGCATCAAGTCGGAAGTGCGCATCGTCAACTGCACGGAAGCGGCGGCTGGGCCCACGCTTGCCATGCACGGGCGCACCTCGGATCTGATCCTCGTCGGCCAGCCCGAGCCCGACGACGTTCTCGCGATCCGCGAACTGCTGGTCGAGGCCGCCCTGTTCGAATCCGGCCGCGCGACCCTGGTCGTGCCCTATATCGGCCCGAACGAGGCGAAGCTCGACCGCGTCATGGTCGCCTGGGATGGCCGCCGCCAGGCAAGCCGCGCCGCCAACGAGGCGATGCCGGTATTGAAGACGGCGGAAGCCGTCTCGGTCGTGATCGTCGGCGACAGCGTGCCGTCCGCCCATGGCGGCGAGCCGGGCGCCGATCTGGCGCTGCATCTCGCCCGTCACGGACTGAGCGTCGACGTCAAGCGCATCGGCAGCGCCGGTATCGACGTCGGCAACGCGCTCCTGTCGCATGCCGCGGATTCCGAAGCCGACCTGCTCGTCATGGGTGGCTATGGCCATTCCCGTTTCCGCGAGTTCATGTTCGGCGGAACAACGAACTCGATCCTCGAAAGCATGACAATTCCGGTGCTCATGGCGCACTGACCCCAGGGTCGTCTCGGGCGGCTGCGACATGTGGCCGCCCGGTCATGGCCCCGTCGCCGCGGGTACGATAGGAATAGGGACCTCTTCGCACCCGCAAAAACCCGGGGTACCGCCATGACCGTTCGTAATCTCGAAGCCGCTTTCTCGCCGAAATCGATCGCCCTGATCGGCGCGAGCCCGCGCGACGGATCCGTGGCACACGTCGTCCTGCGCAACATGCGGGATGCGGGATTTGCGGGACCGGTCTACCTGGTCAACCCGAAATACACCGAAATCGACGGCCAGCCCTGCTACCCCAGCGCCGCCGCCCTGCCCGGGCCGGTCGATCTCGCGATCCTCGCGACGCCGCCGCAAACGGTGCCGGGCCTCGTCGCGGAGCTCGGCGCCCACGGCGCCCGCGCCGTCGTCGTCATCACGGCGGGCTTCGGCAACGGTCCCGGGTCGCTGCGCCAGCAGACGCTCGACGCCGCCCGGCCGCACACGCTGCGGGTCTTCGGCCCCAACACCGTCGGCCTGCTGGTGCCCGGCATCGGGCTGAACGGCAGCTTCGCGCACGCCTCGCCCCTGAAGGGCGATCTGGCGCTTCTGTCGCAGTCCGGCGCGGTGATCGTCACCATGATCGACTGGGCGAACGACCGCGGCATCGGGTTCTCGTCGATGGTGTCGCTCGGCGACATGGCCGACGTCGATTTCGGCGACCTGCTCGACTGGTTCGCGGCCGACGTCCACACCCGCGCGATCCTGCTCTATGTCGAGGGCATCACCAACCCGAAGAAGTTCATGTCGGCGGCGCGCGCGGCGGCGCGGGTCAAACCCGTCGTCGTGGTAAAATCCGGCCGCCACGCCGAAGCCGCCAAGGCGGCGGCCTCGCATACTGGGGCGCTGGCCGGCGTCGACGCGGTCTATGACGCCGCCTTCCGCCGCGCCGGACTGCTCCGGGTCTACGACCTCGACGAGCTGTTCGACTCCGTCGAAACGCTGAGCCGCGTCAAGCCGTTCCGCGGCCGGCGGCTGTCGGTCCTGACCAATGGCGGCGGCCTGGGCGTGCTCGCCGTCGACCGGCTGATCGACCTCGACGGGTCGCTGGCACCGCTGTCGGAGCAGACCTTCGTCCGGCTCGACCAGAGCCTGCCGCCGACGTGGTCGAAGAGCAACCCGGTCGACATCATCGGCGATGCCCCGCCGGAGCGGTATTCGGCGGCGCTGGAAGCGCTGCTCGACGACGAGACCACGGACGCGGTGCTGGTGATGAACTGCCCGACCGCGCTGTCCTCGAGCGACGCGGCGGCGGCAAGCGTCGCCGAGACAGTCCGCAATCACGAGAGCAAGGTCTGGCCGTGCAAGCCGGTCTTCGCCGCCTGGCTCGGCGGCGCCAAGGCTGCGGACGCGCGCAAGGTGTTCGATCCGGTCGAGGTTCCGGTGTTCTCGACGCCGACCGCGGCGGTGCGCGGCGTCAGCCATCTGGTCCGCTACTCGGAAGCGCAGGACATGCTGATGCAGACGCCGCCGAGCCTGCCGGCGGATTTCACGCCGGACGTCGAGGCCGCCCGCGCCGTCGTCGCCGACGGCCTTGCCGCCGGCAAGACCTGGCTCGACCGGCCCGAAATCGCGAAGATGCTGACCGCCTATGGCATTCCCGCCGTCGCGCCGGAAACGGCGGAAACGGCCGCGGGCGCGCGCGAGATCGCCGCGCGCCTGCTGCCGGAGTTCGGGGCCTGCGCGGTGAAGATCAATTCGCCCGACATCCAGCACAAGAGCGACATCGGCGGCGTGCGCCTCAATATCGAGACGCCGCACGCCGCCGAGGAGGCGGCCCGGGAGGTCATCGCCGCCGCGCGCGCTGCGGTGCCGGACGCCAGGATCCTCGGCGTGACCGTCGAGCCGATGATCCGACGGCCGGGCGCCCGCGAGCTGATCCTCGGTCTCGCCGACGACAAGCTGTTCGGCCCGGTTGTTCTGTTCGGACAGGGCGGCACGGCGGTCGAGGTGATCCGCGACAAGGCGCTGGCGCTGCCGCCGCTGGACCTGACGCTCGCCCACGACCTGATCGGGCGCACCCGCATCTCGCGCCTTCTGAAAGCCTTCCGCAACGAGCCGGCCGCCGACATCGACGAGGTCGCGCTGACGCTCGTCAAGATCGCCCAGATGGCCGCCGACATTCCGGAGATCCGCGAGCTCGACCTCAATCCGCTGCTCGCCGACAAGGATGGCGTCGTGGCCGTGGACGCGCGCATCCGTATCGAAGCGGAAACCGGGACCGACCGGCACGGCCTCAACCCGCGCTTCGCCATCCGCCCCTACCCCAAGGAATGGGAGCGCGAACTCACCCTCAACGACGGCACGTCGGTGCTCGCCCGCCCCGTGCGTCCTGAGGACGAGGCGCTCTACAACGCCTTCTTCGCCAAGGTGGAAAAGGAAGACCTGCGCCTGCGCTTCTTCACGCCGAAGCCCGATCTGTCGCACCGCTTCCTCGCCCGGCTGACGCAGATCGACTACGCCCGCGCCATGGCCTTCGTGGCGCTCGATCCGGACACCGGCGAACTCCTGGGCGTCGTCCGCATCCATGCCGATCCGGACCACGAAAAGGCGGAATACGCGATCCTGGTGCGCTCGGACCTGAAAGGCCAGGGCCTGGGCTGGGCGCTGATGCAGCTCATCATCGACTATGCCCGCGAAGACGGGCTCAAGACGATCCATGGCGACGTTCTCGTCGGCAACCGCTCGATGCTGTCGATGTGTCGCCAGCTCGGCTTCGCCGAAGTCCTGACGGCCGCCGATCCCGACCTGGTCACGGTGACGCTGTCGCTCGACTGACCCCGGGCGGACCGCTTGATTATGCCCGCCGCATGGGAGACCCTGTCGGTTCAGATCGGACGAGGATGACGCGATGGCGCGGCCGGAAGTGCAGGCTTGGCAGTTCTGGGCGCTGCTGTCGGCGGCGTTTGCGGCGCTGACGGCGATCTTCGCCAAGGTCGGCGTTGCCAACGTCAATTCCGACTTCGCCACCCTGTTCCGCACCGCCGTCATCCTGCCGACGCTCGCCATTCTCGTCGTCGCGACCGGCCAGATCCCGTCGCTCGCATCGGTCTCCGGACGGACCTACCTGTTCCTGACGCTGTCGGCGCTGGCGACCGGCGCGTCGTGGCTTTGCTACTTCCGCGCCCTGCAGCTCGGCGACGCGGCGCAGGTCGCCCCGGTCGATAAGCTGAGCGTCGTGCTGGTCGCGGTGTTCGGCGTCATCTTCCTCGGCGAAAGGCTGACCGGGCGGGGCTGGCTCGGCATCGCCTTCGTCACGCTCGGCGTGCTACTGATCGCCTGGAAGCGCTGACGACCCGACCGGGGACCACATTTCATGCTCGATACGACGACCCTGGTCATCGCCATCGCGCTCGCCTATCTCGGCGGCGGCATCATCAAGGGTGTCATCGGCGTCGGGCTGCCCACCATCTCGATCGGCGTCTTGAGCCTGTTCATCGCGCCGGCGCAAGCGGCGGCCTATATGGTGATCCCGGCCTATGTCACGAATATCTGGCAGGCCTGGCACGGCCCCTATCTCAGGACCCTGCTGAAGCGGTTCTGGTCGCTCTACCTGGCCCTGTTCGCGGGGTCGTGGATCACGGCCGGGATCCTCACCAACGAGAGTTCCGGGCTCGCCGCCGGCATCCTCGGCATCCTGCTGTCGATCTACGCGGTGTTCGGCCTGACGAATCCCAGGATCCATATCTCGAAACGGGCGGAGACCTGGCTATCGCCGCTGGTGGGCCTGACCATGGGCATGGTCGTCGGCGCGACCGGCATCTTCACCATGCCCTCGATGCCCTACATGCAGGCGCTCGATCTCGACCGCGACGAATTCGTCCAGTCGATCGGGCTCCTGTTTACCTTCGCCACGGTCACCCTGACCAGCATCCTGCTCGTGCATGGCCTGCTGCCTACGCTAACGCTCGGAATGTCGGCCATGGCCGTCATCCCCGCGATCGTCGGCATGGTCCTCGGCCGGAAGCTCAGAGGCCGGATAGATCCGCCGCTGTTCAAGCGGATCTTTCTCGTCGGCATGCTGTTGATCGGCCTCAACCTGGCAGCCCGCTCGTTCCTGTACTGAGGCCGCGCCGGCCCGAAAAAGCGCCGGGCAGCCATAGGTAGCGCCGAGCCGGTAGTCCCGGCCTGCCGGGGCAGCATTTAGGGGAATTGCCGTCGCCGGCCGAACGCGCAATCATTTTGCCACATCAGCAACGGGGAGGCGGCACTGGATCCGTTCGACCAGCCCATCGATACCGCACTTGCCTGGTACGATCAGGTCGCACAGCTCGTCGCGCGGCCATCGACGCTGTTCCAGGCCGGTCTGATCGCCGCCGCGTTCGTTCTGGCCTTCCTGGGCGGGCGCCTTCTTGAGCCGCGACTGGAAGACAGGCTTCGGCAGGTGCGCGAACGACGCGGGCTTCTGCGGTTCCTGGCCATCCTGCTGCGGCGGCTGACGTGGCTGCTGTTCCCGGTGTTTCTTTGGATCGAATTCGCGGTGCTGCGGGTCGTCACCTGGCCGAGCCGTAGCTATCTGATCGGTCTTATCGCGACGCTGGCCACCGCCTGGATCGTGATCGCCGTCGCCGGACGGACGATCCGCAACCGCTTCCTGGCGCGGGTGACGACCGCGTTCGGATTGGCGCTGGCGACGATCCTGATCCTGGGGCTGTTCGACGAGACGACGACGTTTCTCGATTCCGTCGGCATCTCGATCGGCGACCTCAGACTGACGCTGCTGTCGCTGGTCAAGGCGGCGATGCTGCTCGGGCTGTTCCTGTGGGCGGCCAAACTCGCGGCCGGTCAGGCCGAGCGATGGATCGAAAGCAACGAGGACCTGACGCCTTCGTTGCAGGTTCTGCTGTCGAAGTTCGTGCGGATCATGCTCGTCACGGTCGCGCTGCTCGCGGTGCTCGGCTCGATCGGCATAGACCTGACCGCGCTCACGGTATTCTCCGGCGCGGTCGGCGTCGGCATCGGCTTCGGCCTGCAGAAGGTCGTGTCGAACTTCGTCAGCGGCATCATCATCCTGATGGACAAGTCGATAAAGCCCGGCGACGTCATTTCGCTCGGCGAGACGTTCGGCTGGATTCGCCTCCTCAGGGGCCGCTATGTCTCGGTCGTTACCCGCGACGGCCGCGAGTACCTGATCCCCAACGACGATTTCATAACCGGTCAGGTGGTGAACTGGTCGTTCACCGACCGGCTGGTTCGGCTCGACGTGCCCTTCGGCGTCAGCTACGGCAGCGATCCGCATGTCGTGCGCCGGATCGCGGTCGACGCCTGCAAGAATGTCGATCGCGTCTCGGTCGATCCGCTTCCGGTCTGCCACCTGACCGCGTTCGGGGACTCGTCCCTCGATTTCCTGCTGCGGTTCTGGATCGCCGATCCGGAGAAGGGGCTAACCAATATCCGTGGCGCGGTGATGCTCGCCCTGTGGGACGCCTTCCACCAGAACGGCATCAAGTTTCCCTTCCCGCACCGCCATCTCATCGTGGAGAATCCGGTTCCCGTGGAGATCCGCGAGGCAAAGAAGCCCGCGCAAAGGGGCGGGCGAAAGCGGGCGGAGCCCTAGCCTATCCCGCCAGCGCCCTTTCACGGATCTCCGAGATCGTCGTCGTCGGCAGGATCGCCTCCGGGTCGACCTTCAGGTGGATCAACGCGGGCTTGCCCGAGGCCACCGCCCGCTCGAAGGCGGGCGCGAAGGCCGCGGTTTCCTCGACGGTCTCGCCATGGCCGCCATAGGCGCGGGCCAGCGCGGCGAAATCCGGGTTGTCGAGCGGCGTGGCGATGACGCGGCCGGGATATTCCCGCTCCTGATGCATGCGGATGGTGCCGTACATGCCGTTGTCGACGACGATGGCGAGGATCGGCAGCGCGTACTGGACGGCGGTGGCGAACTCCTGCCCGTTCATCAGGAAGCAGCCGTCGCCGGCAAACGCCAGAACCATCCTGTCCGGATCGAGTCGCTTTGCCGCAACGGCGGCCGGCACGCCGTATCCCATCGAACCCGAGGTGGGGGCGAGTTGGGTGCCGAACCCGCGGTAGCGCAGGTAGCGGTGCAGCCAGGTCGCGTAGTTGCCGGCCCCGTTGCAGATGACGGCATCGGCGGGCAGCCTGTCGCGCAGCCAGGCGACGATGGCGCCATAGTCGCAGGCGCCCGGCAGCGGCGGCGGGGTGCCGCTCCAGGCGTGATAGGCGGCATTGGCCGCCCGCGTCTCCTCAGACCACGGACTGCGCGCCGGAGCTGGAAGCGCCGCGGCGGCGGCGGCGAACGAGGCCGCGTCGGCGTGGATGCCGAGCGCGGGCGCATAGACGCGGCCCAGCTCCTCGGCGCTGGCGTGGACGTGAACGAGGGTCTGCGCCGGCGTCGGTATGTCGATCAGCGTATAGGAGGAGGACGGCATCTCGCTCATCCGTCCGCCGACGAGAAGCAGGAGGTCGGCCTCGCGGACGCGCCTGGCGAGCGCCGGATTGGGACCGATGCCGACGTCGCCGGCATAGTTCGGATGGGTGGAATCGAACAGCATCTGGCGGCGGAACTGGCATCCGACCGGAAGGTCGAATGTCTCGGCGAACGCACGGATGTCGTTAAGCGCCTGCGGGGTCCAGCGTGTGCCGCCGAGCACCATCATCGGCTTCTCGGCAGTGGCGAGCAGACCGGCGAGCCTGTCCATCGCGGAGGGGGCCGGCGCCGTCGGGATCGCCTCGGCATAGGGCGTGGCCGGCGCGATCGCGTCTCCCGACAGCATGTCCTCGGGCAGGGCCAGCACGACGGGACCGGGACGGCCGTTCATCGCCGTCATGAAGGCCCGGTGAACGAACTCGGGGATGCGCGCGGCGTCATCGATCTCGGCCGCCCACTTGGTCATGGATCCGAACACGGCGGCATAGTCGACCTCCTGGAAGGCCTCGCGATGGCGCATGTCGCGGCCGACCTGGCCGACGAAGACGATCAGCGGGTTGGAATCCTGCCCGGCGATATGGATGGCGGGCGACACGTTGGTGGCACCGGGGCCGCGCGTGACGAAGCAGATGCCCGGGCGCCCGGTCAGGCGCGAATAGGCATCAGCCATCATTCCGGCTCCGCCTTCCTGGCGGCAGATGGTGATCTCGACATCGGTGTCGTAGAAGGCGTCGAGCGCGGCCAGGTAGCTTTCGCCGGGGACGCAGAACACGTGATCGACCCCCTGGGTGACGAGCGCGTCGACAAGAATCTGTCCGCCGGTGCGGGTCGGCATGTTTGTGGCGTCCATACGGCATCCCTCCAGAAGGCCGGCACATCTTAGCGGGTGGCATCGGCGGCGCCAGCCTCTGTCCCGCTGCGTTTCAGTACAACAGGGCGGCATAGCAGGACCCAGACATGAGGAAGCCCCCTCGCCTGCGCGGCGACGGGGCTTCGTCAGCTCCGGACGAACCGCTACTTGGCGGTCTTGATCGCGATTTTCCTGGTCTTTTTCTTCGACTCGGCCGATTTGGGCAGGCTGATCCTGAGCACGCCCTTCTCGACCCTGGCCTCGACCTTGTTCGGGTCGACCTCGTAGGGCAGCGTGAACGAGCGCTGGAATGCTCCGTAGGAGCGCTCGGAGACCATACGGCCTTCCTCGCCTTCCTTGCGCTCGGACTTCTTCTCGCCCCTGATGGTGAGCAGGTTGTCGACGAGCGTCACCTCGACATCCTTTTCGTCGACACCGGGCACTTCGGCCGTCACCTCGAGGCCCTTGTCGGTCTCGTGAACGTCGATATTGGGCATCAGAAACCGCCCGGTCAGGGCACCGACGCTCGGCCAGGTCTTGGTGAAATCGTCGAAGACCTTCTCCACCTCGCGGTGCAGGGCGCCGAACGGGTCGTCCTTGTCACGACCCCAGAGTGTTGGAAGACGCATGATCAGACCTCCTTTCCCAAGGTGTCCGCCGCGTCTTCCGGCCCCTGCCGGCTTCTTATGCGCGCGGCGGATCGTTCCGAACGAAATTAAGAAGCCAATTCCGCTGTTTTGAGGGCATTCCTCCTGCGACCAAACGTCCCGATGACTTAGGCGGGCTCGACCGAGACAACCTGGAAGGTGTGCATGTCGCCGTCCTCGTCGCGGATCGACACGTACTCGCCGATGCGGAACGCGTGGCTGGCGAAGCGGTACCCGGCCTCGTCGTCATCGTCGGTGGTGTCGTCGTAATCGAAGACCCAGCGCGCATACTCGGCGCCACCGGGCTTGTGGACCAGCTTGCCGATCTCGTCCTGTTCGCCCGCCCAGAAGCGACGGACGATGCAGCGATCCCGCGCCTTGCGCCAGACCTCGGCGTCGATATGGCCGTCCGAATCGAGGGGCGCGACGAATTCGTAGCCGTGATGGTCGCTGCCGTTCGGGTGATCGTGGCTGCGCGCGAGGCTGAGCCGGATGCGCTTGAGATGCAGCGAAGCGTTCGTCATTCGGTACCACTCCTTGAACCATTTTGTCCGGCGATAACCTGCCCGGCCCTCGCGAGCAAGCGTAACTGCGATTATATCGGTGCAGCATACCACCACCTAATCTTGTCCGCGAAAAGCCATCTCGCGGCGTTGACAAAGCTCAAGCGCGTGGCCACTCCGGGACGGGATACACAAGGCGCCGCGATGACCGCCACCACCGAAGACCAAGCCTGTCAGGCCGAGGTTGCCTCGTTTCTGGCCGATCCGGCGACCTATGGAACCGGCATCGCCGCGGTCGAGCGGATCGACACCCATGCGGCCATCGTCTTCCTGGCCGGTGACGCGGTCTACAAGATCAAGCGCGCGGTGCGTTTCCCCTTCCTCGACTTCTCGACACTGGATCGCAGGAAAGCGGTCTGCGAGCGCGAGGTCGCCGTCAACCGGCTGACCGCGCCCGACCTCTATCTCGGCACCGTGCCGATCACGCGCGAGGCGGACGGAACGCTGGCGCTCGGCGGAAAGGGAGTGCCGGTCGAATGGGCGGTGCACATGCGCCGTTTCGACGAGACGAAGACGCTCGACAAGCTGACGGCGACGGGCAGCCTGGACAACCACCTGATCGACGAGTTGGCCGAACGGGTCGCCGACTTGCACGCCAGGGCGCCGGTGGTGCGTCCCGCCGATCCAGCCGGCGAGGTCGCCCGGGTCGCCCGGGAGAACTGCGCCGAATTCGCCGGGCATCCCGACCTGTTCGCCACCAAAGCCGTCGCCGATCTCCTCGCACGCACGGACGACGCGCTCTCCCGGCTCGCGCCCCTGATCCGGTCGCGGGCGGCGGCGGGGCAGGTACGACGCTGTCATGGCGACCTGCATCTGGGCAACGTGGCGCTGATCGACGGCGCTCCCGTCATCTTCGATGCCATCGAATTCGACGAGACGCTCGCCACCATCGACATCCTCTACGACCTCGCCTTCCTGATCATGGATCTGTGGCAGCGCGGCCTGCGCGACCCGGCGAACCGGGTCTTCAACCGCTGGCTCGCCGATCGGCGCAATCCGGACGATCTCGACGGACTGACGCTGCTGCCGCTCTTTCTGTCCATGCGCGCCGCGATCCGCGCCAAGGTCGCGGCCCCGCGCGCGGCCCATCTGAAGGGCGACGCGCGACAGGCAGCCGAAGAGGAAGCGCGCACCATGTTCGAGGCCGCGTGCGCCTTTCTCGACCCGCCGCCGGCACGGCTCGTCGCCATCGGCGGGCTGTCGGGCAGCGGAAAGACCACCATCGCCTATGCCGTCGCGCCCCATATCGGCCCCGCGCCGGGCGCCGCGGTGGTGCGCAGCGACATAATGCGCAAGGTGCTGCTCGACGTCAGGGAAACAGAACGGCTGCCGGACGAGGCCTACGCGCCGGAGATCGGTGCACGGGTCTACGCCGAGATCGAGGCGTGGGCGGCACGGGCGCTTGCCGCCGGCCACGGGGCGATCCTCGATGCCGTCCATTCCAAGCCGGCCGAGCGCGATGCCGCCCGCGCCGTCGCCACCGCGGCCGGCGTGGCGTTCGACGGCCTGTGGCTTCAGGCAAGTCCCGAAAGCATGATGCAGCGGGTCACAAACCGGACGGGCGATGCCTCCGACGCCACGGCCGAGATCGTCAAAAGTCAGCTCGCCTACGAGACCGGTCCGATCGACTGGACAATCGTCGATGCCGGCGGGGGACGCGAGGACGCGATCGCCCGCGCCAGCCAGGCCCTTGCTATCGATTTATCAATACCCTCGAATTGACCATGGGACCGTCGGGCCCTCGAACCCCGTCGGGTCCTCGAACAAGGAGACTTCCATGCCCCGCATACCCCTCGTGCTTGCCGCTTTCGTCGTTCTCGCCGCTCCGCGGCTTGCCGGCGCCGAGGAGATCGAGGCCGTGTTCAACTGCGACGGCGATCTCACGCTGAACGTGGTCTTCGACAACGACGCCGAGCCCAACACCGCCGTCGTGACGATCGAAGGCCAGGAACCGATCACCCTGCCGATCGCCATGTCGGGCTCGGGCTACTACTATACGAACGGCAAATACGGACTGCGCGGAAAGGGCGACGAAGCGATGTGGGAGGTCGGCAGGATGGCGCCGATCAACTGCACGGCCGAGAAGTAGCGACGCCAGCAACGAACCGGAGGACGGGATGGGACCAGTTCGACGTCTAGCGCTTGCGGTCGCGGGCACGGTGGCGTGCCTGGCCCTGCCACAACCGGGCCAGGCCGGCCAGACCAGCGCGGTCTATGGCTGCGAAGGCAGGTTCAAGCTGCACGTCACCTTCGACAGCGACGCCGGCACCGCGACGGTGTCGGCAAGCCATCTGGGGACGCTGACCATGCAGGCCGTCCCGAGCGGCGATGGATTCCACTACAAGTCCGGCAAATACCAACTGCGCGGCCGCGGCAACCAGGCCTCCTGGCACGTCGGCATGAGCAAGCCGCTCCCCTGCGTTGCCGAGTAGCACGGTAGCCGCAAAGCCGGGGTGGCCTCAGACATCGATCTGATACGCGAGGAACGGCGTCTTGCGACCGATGCGGTCGTAAAACGCGCGGGCACGGTAGTTGTCCTCCGCCGTCAGCCAGCGGATGACGGCCCAGTCGCGCCGGCGGCAGATCTCCTGCAGCGCCACCATCAGCGCTTCCGCCGCCCCGGACCCGCGCGCCTGCGGATCGACGAACAGGTCGTTCAGGAAACAGGCCGTGTTGGCGCCGAGCGGCCGGGCGAAGGCCTGATAGTGGGCAAGCCCGATGGCGCGCCCGGCGTCGTCGAGGGCGACGATCGCCTCGGCTTCATGCTCGGGATCGAAGAGCCAATGCCAGACGCGCTCGCGCATCTGCGGAGTCTGCGCGACCTTGTAGAACGCGGCGTATCCGGCGAACAGCCGTTCCCAGTCCTCGCGGTGCTCCGGGGCGAGAGGGACGACGCGGACACTGGACTTCGGCGGCATGGAGGACTCCTCGATGTGGCAGGACGTCAACGCTACGCCATCGGATCATCGAGAGCGAACGTCTTTGCGCGCGGAGATGCCGTCTCCTCGGGCAAGGCACACGAAACGCTCTACGGCACCAGCACCGCCGCACCGGTGAGCCGGCCGTCGCGCAGGCGGGCCAGCGCATCGTTGGCCTGTTCCAGCGGGACCGCCTCGACGGTCGTCTCGACGGGGACCTCGGCAGCGATGCGGAGGAACGCGTCGCCGTCGGTGCGGGTCAGGTTGGCGACGGAACGCACCACCCGCTCGCCCCACAGGATCGAATAGGGAAAGGACGGGATATCGCTCATGTGGATCCCGGCGCAAACGACGGTTCCGCCCTTGCGAACGGCTTCGAGCGCCGCCGGCACCAGCGCGCCGACGGGCGCGAAGATCACGGCGGAATCGAGCGGCTCGGGCGCCGGCTTGTCGGAATCGCCGACCCATTCGGCGCCGAGCGCGGCGGCGAAGTCCTGGGCGGCGGCGTCGCCAGGCCGGGTGAAGGCAAAGACGCGCTGGCCGAGATGGCGGGCGACCTGGGCCATGATGTGGGCGGCGGCGCCGAAGCCGTAGATGCCGATCGTCTCCGCGTCCCCGGCCATGCGGTGGGCGCGATGGCCGATCAGGCCGGCGCAAAGGAGCGGCGCCGCGTGCCGATCGTCGAAGGTTTCGGGAAGCGGGAAGCAGAAGCGCGTATCGGCGAGCATGTGCGTGGCATAGCCGCCGTCGAGCTGATAGCCGGTGAACCGGGCCCGGTCGCACAGGTTCTCCCGTCCCGACCGGCAATAGCGGCACTTGCCGCAGGTCCAGCCGAGCCAGGGCACGCCGATGCGATCGCCGAGCGACAGGCCGGCGACGCCCTCGCCAAGCGCGGCCACCGTGCCGACGACTTCATGCCCCGGCACGATCGGATAGGCAATGTCGGGCAGCTCGTTGTCGACCACATGCAGGTCGGTGCGGCAGACGCCGCAGGCGCGGACCGCGACCAAGACCTGGCCGACGCCGGGTTCCGGCATCGGCCGCTCTCGCATCACGAGCGGCGTGCCCGGCGCTTCCAGAACCATTGCCTTCATCATGCCTTCAGCCGCCATGGCGACAATCCGTCTGCGTGCTCGGTTCCGTAACGGCGACATTTGAAGCAAAACCGCCCGGCAGTTGAAGCAATTCCGGACGAGTTCGTTCAACACCGGTTAGCGCAAGTGCCCTACGCTGTGCAATGGAGGGGCTGCGGGGTGTCCCGGTACTGCGTACCAGGGTTTCGAACCCAGACGGAGGGACCTCGCGATGCTGGACATGCGTCAATTCGCGCTTCTCGCCGTGCTAGTCGGCACCATGGTTGCCGCGCTCGGTCCGGTGAGCATCTAGAACCATGGTATCGCGGGACCGACGGCTGAAGCCCCGGTCCCGCGATACCGCGACGATCGTCGCGGGTACTATCGCTCACCTGTAGCACGTGCATTCCGACATCCGACCCGGAACGGTCGTCCGCCACTCTCCCCGCCAGCGCCGGTTATGGCTCGTGCAGACCGCCGGGCAGACGCTCCTGGCCTGTTGGTCGCTCCAGATCGGGCCCGCATCGAAGCTACGCCCCTCGCGCCGGCCGCTGCCGCCGCCGACCCGGCAGCTGCAAACCGACATCCGGCCCGGAACCGTGGTGTGCCAGCTTCCGTTCCAGGCCCCGCCCGCACCCGAGCAGAGCGAAGGACACTTGTTTCGGGCGTCGTGATCGTTCCAGATCGGACCCGCGTTGATGTCCCTGGCCAGGGCCGGCGCGGCGGCGGCGGAGACAACGAAAAAAGCGGCCGCCATTGCGGCGGCCAGGCGATGAATCATAATCGGCTCTCGTATGACCGGGATTCCCGACAACCGGCGAATCCCCGGAAGCTTTGACTGGATCGGGTTACGAAAGACCGACTCCGACTGTTCCGATTGTCCGAATCCGCCATGGTCACCCTGGCGACTTCCAAGGAGCAACCCGCGCTCAGGCGCGGCCATGGGCGGTGACTGACGTGGTTCCACGGCCCGGTCGTCGTCGCGATGCTTGCCGCGCCGAAAATCGGACTGGGCACCGCCGGCGCGCGTGGCGATCCTGTCGGCGGCCCTGCTCTTGACGAGCTTCCTGCTTTGATCGTCTGCTTCAGCCACGACACATAGCCAAGCTCTAGGAAACGCCATGCTGCGCTTTGCCGCTAACCTGTCGATGATGTTCACCGAGCTGCCCTTCCTCGACCGTTTCGCGGCGGCGCGGGAGGCGGGCTTCAAGGGCGTCGAGTTCCTGTTCCCCTATGACTTCGAAGCGGGAGAGATCGCCGCGCGGCTCGACGACAACGGCCTGGCGCAGGCGCTGTTCAACCTGCCGCCGGGACACTGGGAGGCCGGCGAGCGTGGCCTCGCCGCGATGCCCGGCCGCGAGGCGGACTTCGACGCCGCGCTGGATACAGCGCTTACCTATGCCGGGGCGCTCGACTGCACGCTGCTGCACGCGATGGCCGGCATTCCGGGCCCGGACATCGACCCGGACGCGGCGATGGACACCTACGTCTCCAATCTGAAGAAGGCGGGCGACGCGGCGGCGGCGCGGGGCGTCACCATCCTGATCGAGCCGATCAACCAGCGCGACAATCCGGGCTACTTCCTCTCAGACCTGGAAGCGGGGCGCCGGGTGATCGAGGCGGTCGGATCGGCACATGTCCGCCTGCAACTCGACCTCTATCACCGCCAGGTCACGCGCGGCGACCTGATCCACGCGATCCGCGACTATCTCGACATCAGTCGGCACATCCAGGTCGCCAACCCACCGGACCGCGCCGATCCCGGCACCGGCGAGATCAACTATCCCTATGTGTTCGCCGAACTGGAGCGTCTCGGCTATGCCGGCTGGATCGGCTGCGAATACCGCCCGCCGGCCGGGACGACGGAGAGCCTGAACTGGTTCGAGCCGTACCGGGCGTGATCCGCGCCAGGCGGATCGGTTCGCCGGCAGACGCGCGCGTCTAGCGGATCAGCAGCAACAGCGCCGCATAGGCCGCAGCCCCGGCGGCAAAGGGCAGGAAGCGGCTGTCCTTGTCCTCGGGCAGTTCCTCCTTCAGCGTGTTCATGATAACGCCGCCGGCGAGGAACGCGAACAGGAAGCCGATGAAGATCGGCGGCACCTCCGTATCAAGCGCGCCGACGAGCCAGCCGACGGACACGCCGGCGGCGAGGACCCAACGCGTTTCCGAATCGTAGTCCTGCGGGTGCTCCTGGCGCTGCCCGAAATCGCTGGTCGAAAGGTGCAGCAGCATGGCGACCACGTAGATCGCCAGCGACCAATAGCCCGCCTGCTCGCGGTGCAGGAGCAGGTAGCCGATCAGGAAGTTGAAGAAGAAGAACGAGGCGAGATGCAGCCCCTTCACCTCGCGCTCGAGACGGCTCTCGCCGGTTGCGGCAAGACGGCGGCCGCGGGAGCGGCGGGCGGCATTGTCCAGCCCGAAGAAGAAGACGAGGCCGGCGAGCGCGATCAGGTAGACCCAGGCTTCCGCCGCACTGTCGCTCAGGTGCAGCTCGCGGGCGAAGGTGTGCTGGTGGCCGGCGAGCTCCGGCAGCACGTGCAGGAAGACGTAGGTGACCGCCACCCCGCCGGCAAACGACAGCAGCGCATGGCGCGGCCTGCCTTCGAGAAAGACCAGGCGGCCTATGAAGAGATGGGCGGCGATGAAGGCGAGCGCGGCGAGGCCGCTGAGAATCAGTATCGGCGTGGTCATGGCGACCGCTTAAACCACAATCGGTAAAGACCGTCGCTCCGACAAAGTCTCCAGCACCACCTCGGAGCGTACCTGACTGACGCTTTCGTGCGGCAACAGGACGTCGTTGACGAAGCGGGCGAGATCGGGGAGCGACGCGACCACGACCTTCAGGAGATAGTCGGCCTCGCCGGTCAGCGCATAGGCCTCCTGGACCTCGGGCGTCATCGAGGCGAGATCGCGGAAGCGGCGGGCATTGGCCGCGTTGTGGCGCGACAGCGTGACATGGATGAAGACGACGGTCGACAGGCCCAGTCGCTCCCCGTCGAGTTCGGCGCGGTAGCGGCGGATGACGCCGTCCTGCTCGAGCCGCGCGCGCCGGCGGGAGATCTGCGAGGCGGACAGATGCACCCGCTCGGCGAGCCCCTGATTGGTCAGGTCGCCCTTCTCCTGCAGCGCGTCGAGGATACGCAGATCGGTCGCGTCGAGGTCCATCCTTATGCGTACTTTCCCCTATTTATGCATGATCTATGCATACAATGCGTTATATCCGGCGATTATGCAAACACCTCGCGCGATGCATGCGCGATACTCGCCGCAACATGCATCGGCCCGGCTGCCCCGCCAGCACAGGGCCGCGACAGCGAGAGGAGATCGCCATGGGTCCGTTTCCGCACGACGCGCCGGCCGCCAGGATCGACGACACCAATCCGATGGGCACCGACGGCTTCGAGTTCGTCGAATTCGCCCATCCCGACGCCGCGGTCCTGAAGGACCTGTTCGCGCGCATGGGCTTTTCGCCGGTGGCCAAGCACAAGACGCGCGACATCTGGGTCTACCGGCAGGGCGACATCAACTACATCGTCAACGCCGATCCCGACAGCTTCGCGGCGCAGTTCGTCGCGGCGCACGGACCGTGCGCACCGTCGATGGCCTGGCGCGTGGTCGACGCGCAGCACACCTTCAAGCGCGCGGTCGAACTCGGTGCGACGCCCTATGAGGGCGAGGAGGGTGGAAAGACGCTCGATGCCCCCGCGATCCGCGGCATCGGCGGCAGCCTGATCTATTTCGTCGACACGTATGGCGAGAAGGGCTCGCCCTATTCGGCGGACTTCACTTGGCTCGGCGCGGACGATCCCAAGCCGGAGGGCCACGGCTTCTACTATCTCGACCACCTGACCCACAATGTCCGGCGCGGCAACATGGACACGTGGTTCGACTACTACGTCACGCTGTTCAACTTCCGCCAGATCCGCTTCTTCGATATCGAGGGCAAGCTGACCGGCCTGTTCTCGCGGGCGCTGACGAGCCCGTGCGGCAAGATCCGCATCCCGATCAACGAGTCGGCCGACGAAAACTCCCAGATCGAGGAATATCTCAAGGATTACAAGGGTGAAGGCATCCAGCACATCGCCGTGGGCACCGAGGACATCTATGCCGCGACCGACAGGCTCGCCGACAACGGCGTGACGTTCATGCCCGGCCCGCCGGATACCTATTACGAGAAGAGCCACGAGCGCGTGCACGGGCACCAGGAGCCGATCGAGGCCCTGAAGACGCACGGCATCCTGATCGACGGCGAAGGCGTGGTCGACGGCGGCGAGACCCGCATCCTGCTGCAGATCTTCTCCAAGACCGTGATCGGGCCGATCTTCTTCGAGTTCATCCAGCGCAAGGGCGACGACGGCTTCGGCGAAGGCAACTTCCGCGCCCTGTTCGAGTCGATCGAGGAAGACCAGATCCGCCGCGGCGTGCTGAAGGCCGACGCGGCGGAATAGGCGGCAGGCGCTATCGCCCCGAATAGACGGGCGCGCGGCGGGCGATCCATGCATCGAGCCCCTCGCGCGCATCGTCCGTCGCCGCCATCCGGGCGAACTGTTCGCGCTCGATCAACAGCCCCTCGTCGATCGTAGCGTTGATGCCGCGTGTGACCGCGGTGATAATACGCGCGGCGGCCAGCGACGAGTGTCGCAGTATGCGGCCCGCCAGGGCGAAGGCTCCGGGCAGCAGGTCGTCGTGCGGCACGACGCGATTGACCAGCCCGATCTCGCGGGCGCGTTCAGGGCCGAACGGGTCGCCGGTCAGCAACAGTTCCAGCGCGCGCTTGCGACCGGCGAGACGGGGCAGCCGCTGGGTTCCGCCGAATGTCGGCGGAATGCCGATGTTGATTTCCGGCTTGGCGAACATGGCGCGCTCACTGGCGACAGCCAGATGCGCCGCTTCGGTGATTTCGCATCCGCCGCCGTATGCGATGCCGTTGACCGCCGCGATCACCGGCTTTGGAAACGACTCCAGACGCGCCGTCATCGCCTGGCCCCGGCGGCAGAAGTCGCGGACGGCGACATCGACGCCCGCCGCCACGCTACCGGCGAATTCGGGGATGTCGCCTCCGGCGGAAAAGGCCCGCTCGCCCGCCCCGGTCAGGATGACAGCCCTGACGGCCGGATCGGCTTCCAGACTGTCCAGCACCGCCATCAGCCGGTCGATCAGCGCGTAGTTGAGCGCGTTGAGCTTCTCCGGACGGTTCAGCGTCACAAGGGCCAGTTCATTTCGGGCTTCAACGGTCACAAGTTCGGACATGACATCTCCATCGTCTTGCAGGTCCTGACAAACTTGCCGGGAGGCTGGAGCCGGGATAGTGTCCTGTAAACTCACTAGTCGGTATACATACAATGCCACGCGACAGCGCCGAAACGAGGAAACGCATTCTCAATGCCGCCAATCGGCTCTTCTATGCGCAGGGCATCCGGGCGGTGAGCGTCGATGCCGTGGCGGAGAAGGCCGGCGTCACCAAGAAGACGCTCTACTACCACTTCAAGAGCAAGGACGACCTCGTCACCGAATACCTGACATCGCGCGACCAGCCCAATCTCGACACCTTCCGGAAATGGTTCGACGAGACCGACGGCCCCCTGCCCGACAAGGTGTTCGCGATCTTCGAGGGCGTCGCCAAGGGGGCAAGGCACCCGAAGTGGCGCGGCTGCGGCTTCCTGCGCACCGCCGGAGAACTGGCGGCCATGCCCGGACACCCCGCCGTCAAGGCCGGTGCCGCCCACAAGAAGCGCTTCGAGCAATGGCTGGCGGACATGTTCGCCGCCGACGGCATCGCCGCGTCCGACACACTGGCGCGACGGGTGAGCCTGCTTATGGAAGGCGCCTTCGCCAGCGCGCTCATCCATCGCGACCCCGCCTATGTCATCGATGCGGGCGAGGCCGCGCGGGACCTGGTGTCGCACCGGCCGTAGCGGCGGCGCAGGCGCCTTTACTGCTCGTTAACCAACGAAGTTCACAGTCGAAACACCCAAGACTTTTCTGGATCGGGACGGGGACGCCGGAAACCGGCGGAGACAGGCGGCGCCGGCCGGCGCCGCCTGTTCTTTTTCGTGCCTTTGCCTGCTTGAGCGGTCCGGTTCGCCGCCCTACTCTCGCCGTGACACGACCGGGAGGGAGGACGTCCATGACGGTGGCGGCGACGATCGACAGCGGGCTCAAGGCCTACGGCAACATCATCGGTGGCGACACGGTGGCGGCCGCCGACGGACGCACGATCGAGGTGCTGTGCCCCTCCGACGGCGTCGCCTTCGCGTCGATTGCGCGGTCGGGTCCGTCGGATGTCAGTCGGGCGGTGTCGGCTGCGCGGGCCGCCTTCGACGGGGCCTGGGGCACGATGCCCCCGCACGAGCGCGGACGGCTGCTGATGGCGCTCGCGCGGGCGATCCTCGACCACTTCGACGACCTGGCCGCGCTCGAGTCCCGCGACACCGGCAAGCCGGCCCGCCAGGGCAAGGCCGACATCGCCGCGGCGGCGCGCTACTTCGAATTCTACGCCGGCGCCTGCGACAAGCTGCACGGCGACACCCTGCCCTTCCTACCCGGCCACATGGCGCTGACCCTGCGCGAGCCGCACGGCGTCACCGGCCACATCATCCCGTGGAACTATCCCGCCCAGATGTTCGGCCGCTCGGTCGGCGGGGCGCTGGCGATGGGCAACGCGGTGGTGATCAAGCCGGCGGAGGATGCCTGCATGACGCCGCTGCGCCTGACCGAACTGGCGCTCGAGGCGGGCTTCCCGGCCGGCGCGATCAACGTGGTGACCGGCTATGGCGAGGAGGCCGGCGCGGCGCTGTCGGGTCATCCGGGCATCGACTTCCTGTCGTTCACCGGCTCGCCGGAGGTCGGCACGCTGGTGCAGGCGGCGGCGGCGAAGAACCACATCGGCGCGACGCTGGAGCTCGGCGGCAAGTCGCCGCAGATCCTGTTCGCCGACGCCGATCTCGACGCGGCGCTGCCGATCGTCGTCGCGGCGATCATCCAGAACGGCGGCCAGACCTGCTCGGCGGGCAGCCGCGTGCTGATCGAGCGGGGCATCTATGATGCCGTCACCAGTGACCTCGCCGCGCGGTTCTCGACCCTGCGGGCCGGGCCGCACCAGGCCGATCTCGACGTCGGTCCGCTGATCAACGCCGGCCAGCGCGACCGGGTTAGCGGCTTCGTCACCCAGGCGAAATCGGACGGCGTCCCTCTCCTGGCCGAGGGCGGCATCGCCCCGGACGCGCCGGCCGGCGGCTTCTATGCCGCGCCCGCCCTGTTCGGCCCGGTGCCGCGCGAGAACCGGCTCGCCTGCGAAGAGGTGTTCGGCCCGGTGCTGTCGGCGATCCCGTTCGACGACGAGGCCGATGCGATCCGGCTCGCCAATGCCTCCGACTACGGCCTCGTCGCCGGCGTTTGGACGGCGGATGGCGGCCGCCAGATGCGCGTCGCCAAGGCGCTTCAGGTGGGCCAGGTCTTCGTCAACTGCTACGGCGCCGGCGGCGGCATCGAGCTGCCCTTCGGCGGGCGCAAGAAATCCGGCCACGGCCGCGAAAAGGGCTTCGACGCGCTCTACGAGTTCTCGACCACCAAGACCGTGGTGTTCAAGCACGACTAGAGGCGCCGTCGCCACGCCAGCGGCAGCGAAAGCCGCACTTTTGGGCGCTAAGCCGACCGCGCCCCGCCACGCGCGATCAGCGGGACCAGCACCGCGCCGATCGCGCAGGTGATCAACAGGTACCACATGGCGCCGTGATAGCCGGCCATGAAAGCGTCGCGGAACAGCGGCAGGATCTTCTCCTCCAGGCCCGGCGTCAGCGCCCCCAGCGCCGTCGTCGCCTGGCTCGGATCGGACAGGAGGCTCGCCACCACCTGGCGGTCGGCATCGGTCAGGGTGATGGCTTCGGCCGCGAGAGCGGCATCGAGGCTCGCCTTGTCGAGCACTTCGAAGATCAGCCCGCCGATGGCCAGGGCAAGGCTCGAGCCGACATTCCAGATCGAATAGAGCACGCCGATGACGACACTCGCGCGCGCCGTCGGGAACGGCGCGGTCGCGGCGAGCGTCGCGGTTGCCTGCTGCAGCCCCCAGCCGAGACCGAACAGGCCGAGGCCGAACAAGACGAACGGCACGGCGCTATCCGGCGCGAAGAAGCTCTGCGCCAGCGCCGACAGAACGAGCCCCACCTGACCGAGGGCGATGAAACGCATCGGGCCGTGCTCGTCGGCCAGCCTGCCGATGAGCGGCGGCACGACCACCACCAGTGCGGAGATCGGCAGAAGCATCAGGCCGGCGACATAGGGCGCCTCGCCGCGCACGGTCTGCAGGTATTGCGGCGCCATGAAGCTGCCGAGCCCGATGAAGCCGCCGAGCGTCAACGCCACCACCGTGCAGGCCAGAAACACGCGGTTGCCGAACAGAGCGAAATCGATGATCGGGAACGCCACCCGCCGCTCGATGACGAAAAAGACGGCGAGCAACACGATCGCTGCCGCCGCCGTCGCCAGGAACAGCGGTGAGGCCCAGCCCCATTCGTTGGCCTTCATGATGGCGACGACGAGCCCCGCCATGCCCGGCGTCAGGAAGGCGAGGCCGAGCCAGTCCACCTTTTCCCCGGTCTGCGGCGGCGTCTCGATCACCGCATCGAAAGCGACGAGGAAGCCGACGACCACCACCGGCACGTTGACGTAGAAGGCCCAGCGCCACGAGAGCGCCGACATCAGGACGCCGCCGATCAGCGGGCCGACGGCCATGCCGAAGCCCGTGACGCTCATGAACACCGCCAATGCCCGGCCCCGCTCGGCCTCGGGGAAATGGTGGTTCACAAGGCCGATCGAACAGGTCAGAAGGGCGGCCCCGCAGATGCCCTGCACGAAACGACAGGCGATCAGAACCTCCGCGCTCGGCGCGGCCCCGGCCACGAACGAGGCGATGGCGAAGACGACGACGCCGAGATAGAGCGCCTTGCGCCGTCCGTAGATGTCGCCGAGCCGCCCGTTCGTGACCATGAACACCACCAGCATCAGGAAGAAGGCGTTCATCACCCACTGCAGCTGGTCGTTGGTTGTCCGCAGGTCGCGCTGGATGCCGGGCAGGATCGTGTTGACGACGGTGAAATCGACGAACACGACGAAGCACAGGATCGAGATCCCGACGAGCGCCCGCCACCGCTTGTCGTAAGGCCGGTCCTGCGCGTCCGCCATAGTACGCCGCCTTCAGATCTTTGATGACGCACCGTAACCGGGCTACCTTGCCCCCACAAGGCAAGCGGCGAGAGGAGGCTGCCATGATGGACGCGCCCAAGTCCCTTGTGGGGCTCAGCATCGAATGGACCGGCGTGCACCATTCCGAGCACGGCGACTTCACCGACATCTCCGTGCACACCGTCACCTACGAGACCGAAGACCACTGCTATGTAACGGCGGGCGGTCAGCGCGTCGGCGAAGCGGCCTATGTCTACAAGCGGCTGGATCAGCGCATGGGCATCGTCATCTACCGGCCGCGCGTGTATCAGGGCCGCGACGACGTCGTGCTCAACGCGATGTTCGACTTCCACGAAGGCACCGACCGCGCCGTGCTCACGGCGGGCGGGGCGCCGTTCGCGGTGGCGGACGGCACGATGCGGGTGGTGGATACGGCGGCGCGGCCGCGGGGGTGACGCGCCTCGTCACGCCCGCAGCTTGCGCCGGATCACCAGGAAGGCGCGGCGGTCGTTGAACAGGCCTCCGAGCAGGAACAGCGCGCTGCCGGCGAGAAAGACGACCCCGCCGAGCTTGTAGGTGACGGCGTTGATCGCCTCCCAGCGGAACTGGTCGCGCGCGCTCGGATGCGCCCTGGTCAGATCGTACAGGCGCGGCCGGTTGGCGATGAGATGGGGCATGGGACGCGATGCCTCCGGCGAACGGGATCGCGAGGCAGGCTAGCGCGACCCAGCCGCCGGGGCAAAACGCCCGGACCACCTCGCGTGAATCGGGAGGCGCGACGCGCCACGGAAAACCCGGCCGCCATTGCGGCGGCCGGGTGCTTCCGATTGTGGGCCTTTGGGCTGAGGCGGCGGGCGGGCATCTCCGAATTGCGGCCGCCCCGCGGCCTCAGGCGCCGCCGTTTCTCTGGATCGCCCTGACGTCGTCGGCGGTGATGCCCTTGCCGCCGATGCCCCATTCGCCGCTGGCAACCTCGTGCACCCGCACCCAGGTGACGCCGCGCATGGCCTCGCCTTCGATCTCGATCATCGCGTCGGTGACCTTGGCGATCATCTCCTGCTTCTGGGCCTTGTCGAAAACGCCTTCGATCAGCTGGATATCGACGAGCGGCATGGTGTTTCCCTTCCTCTTGCATCTTCGCACCGGGAGGATCCGCGGTGCCTGGACGAAATCTCTCCCACCGATCGCCCGCCAGCGGCCAGTTCACGAACTGAATCGACCCGGTACAGAAACTGAACTGGCAGAAGAAAAGCCGGCGCACTAGGCTCCGGAGACAGAGGCAGGCAGTCGCGCCGCATTCGATGCGCTGCATCCGATGCGCCGCATCAAGGGAGACGGACATGGCGGAAGGCAGCTACAACCAGTTTTGCCCGGTCGCGATGGCAGCGGAAATCCTGTGCACCCGCTGGACCATGGTGCTTTTGCGCGAGCTGGTCGCCGGATCGACGCGGTTCAACGAGCTGCGCCGCGGGGTGCCGCGCATGTCGCCGGCGCTGCTGTCGAAGCGGCTCAGGGACCTGGAGGACGCCGGCATCGTCGAGCGCCGGCCGGTGCGCGGCGGCGAGGCCGTCTCGGAATACGCCCTGACGCCGGCCGGGCGCGACCTGCAGCCGGTGATCGAAGCCGTCGGCGTGTGGGGGCAGAAATGGGTCGAGACGAACGCGTCGCTGGAGAAGCTCGACCCCAGCCTGCTGATGTGGGACATGCGCCGCAACATCGACCCCTCGCCAATGCCAGATACCCGAAGCACCATCCAGGTGATCTTCAGCGACCAGCCGGAGGCCCGGCGCAACTGGTGGCTGATCGTGCAGCAGGGCGCAGACGTCGACCTGTGCTCCGTCGATCCGGGCTTCGACGTGGACCTCTATCTGGCCACCGACCTGCGCACCATGACAGAGATCTGGATGGGCTATGTCGGCGCCGACAAGGCGAAGGCCGACGGACGGCTGCTGGTCACCGGCAGCCGCGGTCTGGAGCGCAATCTCACGACCTGGTTCGGCCTGAGCCCGTTCGCCAAGGTGGATAAGCTGGTGGCCTGAGCGCCCCGCGCGCGGCGGTGTGGCGACCGGTGCGGCGGGCTACATCTCCGCCTTGATGTAGGCCACCATCTGGTCGACCACCGTGCCCCAGCCCTCATGGTATCCCATGTCCTCGTGCTGCTTGCGGGTTTCCGGATTGCCGTGGATGGCGATCGCCTTGTAGTGCGTGCCGGTCTCCGTCGGGCTGAGCAGCAGGGCGCCGGTGAAGAAGGGCTTCGGCGAGGGGCGAAAGCCGGGCAGCAGCGCATCGGTGAAAATCAGCCGTTCCTGCGGCACGACGTCCAGATAGCAACCGAGGTTCGCGAACTCCTCGCCTTCGGGCGAGCGCATGACGGTGTTGAAGGCGCCGCCGGGCCTGAGATCGATCTCGCAGGAGGCGAGCGACCAGGGCTTCGGGACGAACCAGTGCTTCAGGTGGGCCGGTGTCGTCCAGGCCTTCCAGACGAGGGCGACCGGGACGTCGATATCGCGCTCCAGAACGAGATCGCGTTCGGGATCGTGGGCCGACAAGGGGGACGTCATTCGCTGTTCTCCTCCTGCATCCGCAACACATAGGCATCAAGGCGATCGAGACGGCGCTCCCACATGGTGCGCTGCCTGCCGAGCCAGTCCTAGCCCCGCTCCATCCGGTCCAGGAACGTCCGGATCATCTCGCGCGAGTACAGCGCCATGTGGCGGGGCGGGAAGCCCATGTCGTCGGGATAGTCGCGCAGCGCGAGGATCGGCGCGTCGAAACCGAACGGGGCCTTGCGGAAATCGAGCCGGCGGAAGTTGCCGTCGAAGATGTCCTTGTTCGCAAAGCCGTCTTCGGTCGGATAGGTCGTCATCAGAATGTAGGGCACGGTCGAGCCGGCGAAGTTCTCCAGCGAGCGGACGATGTTGTCGAAGGAGAGATGGATATGGCAGTCGCGCACGTGCCAGATGTCGGCCTCGACGAAGGTGTCCCGGGTGACGTCGAAGACCATGAGGTCGACGTCACGGCCGGCATACTTGCCCTTCAGCTCCGCGATCAGGTCGGGAACGATGTCGCCGCCGATGTAGCGGATGCCCGGCGCGAAGGCGATCGGCTCGATCCACCGCATGTCGCCGCAGGGGGCGTCGAAGACGCGGATGTCGCCGTCGGCCCCGACGACCTCGCGGGCGGGGCCGGCCAGGAACGCGCGTAGCGCCTCCACGTAGAGCGGCGTGTACCACGACGACGAGCCGCTTCCCGACACCGAGTCGATGCCCTTGCCGGTCCGGGCGGCGACACCCTGGTACTTGTCGTCCTGCCAGAACTGCTCCCGGTAGATCTCCGAGAACTTGTCCTGCAGGCTGTCCTTCCGGCGGATCTCGCCGAGCTCCCGCCGGAGCCGGCGCTTGCGCGCGATCGTCTCGATCCGCCCGCGCAGGGCGGCGGCGAGGCCGGCAAGCCCGGCTTCGCGCCAGGCCCGCCGCGCGGCGTCATAATCCTTGGCCAGTCCCATGTCGGTCCCGCATCGATGGGCGGCCGCGCGATCGCGTCCGCCCGCACCCTTTACCGGGCGACGGTGGCAAACGCCATACGGGAGCAGTGCGCCGGCGCGGCGCGGCCAGACGCGCGCCGCCTGGCTTGAGCCAGTTGAGACCCCGCCGCCCGACAGTATTGCCATAGAATACTTCATCTTTTCCGCGAGCCGTCGCCGCCCGGTTTCCACAGGCCAAAGTGCGTCGCGATTTGACGATCACGCCGCCAACGTCCACGTTTAGATATTCCCAACCGCGCAGATTTCGTTCAACGCTCCGGATTCCTTCCGGCTCGGCAAGGAAGGCGGCCGGACTTATCGGCCGCGGCGAAACAACATCAAGGGGACGCGCGTCATGTACAAGAAGATCATGGTTCCGGTGGACCTCGTCCATGTCGAAGTGCTCAGCAAAGCGATCGACACGGCAACCGACCTGGCCAAGCTCTACAAGATCCCGGTCTGCTTCGTCGGCGTCACCGCGGAGACGCCGACCTCGGTGGCGCATACGCCGGAGGAATTCGCCCGGAAGCTGAAGGCGTTCGGCGAAAAGCAGGCCGCCTCGCACGGCCTCACCATCGAGACGGCGGCCTATCCGAGCCACGATCCGTCGGTCGACCTCGACAAGACGCTGATCGCCGCCGCCCACGAGACCAACGCCGACCTGATCGTGATGGCGACACACGTGCCGGGCGTACTCAAGCACATCTTCTCGACACAGGGCGCCCAGGTGGCCTCGCACGCCGACGTGTCGGTGTTTCTCGTGCGCTAACCGGGACAGGAGACCAACATGAGTGACGAAGGAATCGCCGCGCCCGAAGGCGCAGCCGACATCATCGACACCGACTATACGGTCGGACAGGACAACATCCAGGCGCAGGTCGGCCCGTTCGGCCTCGACATCCACAACCCCGTGTTCCTGATCTCGGGGCTGTCGATCGTCGCCCTCGTGTTCCTGACGCTGGCGCTGCCAGACCAGGCGGCCACCTTCTTCGGCTGGCTCAGGCCCGCCATCACCTCGACCTTCGACTGGGTGTTCCTGCTGGCCGGCGACATCTTCGTGGTGGTCGCGCTGGCGCTGATCGTCACGCCGCTGGGCAGCGTGCGCATCGGCGGGCAGGAAGCCACGCCCGACTATTCCTATTCGGGCTGGTTCGCCATGCTGTTCGCCGCCGGCATGGGCATCGGGCTGATGTTCTACGGCGTGTCCGAGCCGATCTCGCACTTTACCACCTCGCTTGCCGAAGACGCCGGCTCGCCCGACAGCTGGGCGCCGCTGGCCGGCGCCGCCGGCGACGAGGCGGAGGCGCTCAGGCTCGGCATGGCCGCGACCATCTTCCACTGGGGCCTGCACCCGTGGGCGATCTACGCCATCGTCGGCCTGTCGCTGGCGCTGTTCGCCTACAACAAGGGGCTGCCGCTCTCGATCCGCTCGATGTTCTATCCCGTCTTCGGCGACCGGGTGTGGGGCTGGACCGGCCACATCATCGACACGCTCGCCGTCTTCGCCACACTGTTCGGGCTGGCGACGTCACTGGGCTTCGGTGCAGAGCAGGCCAATGCCGGCCTGGAATTCCTGTTCGGCGTGCCGGTCAACGACGTCTCCAAGGTGATCCTGATCACGGCGATCACCGGCGTCGCGCTGATCTCGGTGATCGCGGGCCTGGATGCCGGCGTCAAGCGGCTGTCGGAGATCAACATGGTGCTCGCCGCGCTGCTCTTGCTCTTCGTCATCGTGATCGGTCCGACGGCGGCGATCCTCAGCGGCTTCTTCGGCAACCTCGTCGCCTATGCCGAGTACCTGCCGGCGCTGTCCAATCCGTTCGGCCGCACCGACACCAACTTCAGCCAGGGCTGGACGTCGTTCTACTGGGCCTGGTGGATCTCCTGGTCGCCGTTCGTGGGCATGTTCATCGCCCGCGTCAGCCGCGGCCGCACCGTGCGCGAGTTCGTCGTCTGCGTGCTGCTGATCCCCTCGCTGGTATCGGTCCTGTGGATGACGGCCTTCGGCGGAACGGCGATCACGATGTTGAGCGCCGGCGCGCAGGAGATCGCCGACGCCTCGCTGGAGCTGAAGCTGTTCACCATGCTCGACGAGCTGCCGCTGGCGGCGATCACCTCGTTCATCGCCATCGTGCTGGTGATCGTGTTCTTCGTCACCTCGTCGGACTCCGGTTCGCTGGTGATCGACACGATCACGGCCGGCGGCAAGATCGACGCGCCGCTGCCACAGCGCGTGTTCTGGGCGACATTCGAGGGCCTGGTAGCGATCGCGCTGCTGCTCGGCGGCGGGCTGGGGGCGCTGCAGGCGGCCTCGGTGTCGACCGGGCTGCCCTTCACGCTCGTGCTGCTGGTCGGGTGCTACGCCCTGATCAAGGGGCTGATGTCCGAACCGCGCGGCAGCAAGACGTAGCCATTTTCAACGAAGCGGCCCGGCGTTCGCGCGCCGGGTCGCCCTTTGCCCTCGACTAGGGTCTCGGGCGCCACGGCGACGCGTTTGAACGCGTCGCGTCTACGCCCTTCGGAAGCGATGCTTCCGCTGCCGGCGTCGCCGGCACCGGGCTGCGACCATCACTCGAAATGCGGTGCATTTCGTCCGGCTGCGCCGGGCCGCTCCTCACTCCTCCGGCTCCGTCGTGAACATCAGCGGGAAGCCGGCGCGCTTGCCGAGGTCGGTGGCCTCGGTGGCCTTGGTCTCGGCGACGTCGCGGGGGAAGACGGCGACGACGCAGACGCCCTTCTGATGGGCCGTCAGCATCACGCGCTCCGCCTGGGTATCGCCCATGCGGAACACCGCCCTCAGCACCATCACCACGAATTCGCGCGGCGTGAAGTCGTCGTTGAGCAGCAGCACCTTGTGCAGGCGCGGCCGCTCGGTCTTCGGCCTGATCTTCGTGCGCCCCTTCGGGCGCGGCTTCACCGTGATATCGCTCATCGGGGCCTCCTGTGAGGCGGGCCTCCTATGAGGGGGGCCTCCTGCGAGGTTCAAACCCGGTGACCTCAGAAAATAGCACCCGGAACGGCGCTGTCAGCCCCCGACGTCAAGTCGGAGCCTTGACGGGCTGGCGGGGTGGCGGCCGGCCGGGCCGGCAGGCCCCAGGGCCGCGCCCCAAGGCTTCCCTTAAGGCCTCGCCTCAGGGCCGCTCCGGCTTGCCGAGCCGCCACTGCAGCGCCAGCAGGGCCAGGCCGAACAGCGGGATCGCGATGTCGGTCCAGAAGATGATGCCGGCGTTGCCGGGCGCGAAATTGTGCGCCTCGACCATCTGCCGGACATGGCCGACGGCGGCGCCGAGGGTGAAGATCGACGGCGCGAGGATCGCGGCGAGCCGCAGGTCGAAACTGCCGAACGCGGCGATGAAGGCGACCACGGAGAAGCCCAGGCTCGCCGTGCCGACCTCGAACTGGAACGGGCTGTCGGACCAGCCGATGAAGGCGGCGGCCATCTTGCCGAAGAAGACGTGCATGACGAAGTTGTAGAGATAGGACACGCCGATCGCGAAGAAGATGTGCCAGGACAGCAGCTTCTCGACGACGACCGTCGTGCTCACCGGCTTCGGCGCCCGGGCGATCGCCACGAACGAGACGACGAGCCCGAGGACCAGGAAGGTCAGGGTAAAGTTGGACAGTACGAACGTGATGATCGCTGCGATCATGCGGCCCCCAATAAGCGCGAATCAGTCCCGCCGGAGATCATAGCCGCTCAGTCGAGCGTGCGCCGATAGCGGAGCAGCGCCACCAGCCCGACCGCGAACCAGAAGGCGGTGATCGCCCAGAGCTCCGGCACGATGTCGGGGAAACCGTTGCCCTTGAGCACGATGCCGCGGACGATGCGCAGGAAATGGGTGAGCGGCAGCACCTCGCCGATCCACTGCGCCCAGACCGGCATGCCGCGGAACGGGAACATGAAGCCCGACAGCAGGATCGAGGGCAGGAAGAAGAAGAACGTCATCTGCATCGCCTGCATCTGCGTGCGCGACACCGTGGAGAAGGTGTAGCCCAGCGTCACGTTGGCGGCGATGAAGATCAGGAGCGCGAACAGCAGAACCGTCAGCGAGCCGAGCATCGGCACCTCGAAGATCGTCCAGGCGGCGGCCAGGATGACGAAGACCTGGATGAAGCCGAGGCCGATATAGGGCACGATCTTGCCGATCATGATCTCGACGGGCTTCGCCGGCATCGCCAGCAGGTTCTCCATGGTGCCGCGCTCGAGTTCGCGGGTGAGCGCCATCGCCGTCATCAGGATCGTGGTCATGGTGAGCACCACGCCGAGCAGGCCCGGAACGATGTTGTACTGGGTGATGATCTCCGGGTTGAACATGCGGTGGACGACGACCTCGACCGGCGGGCGGCCCTGCTTCAGCGTCTCCAGCGGACCGCGCAGGTCGTGCTCCAGCCCCGAGTTGACGATTTGCGAGATCGCCCCGACCGCGCCGGATGCCGCCGCCGGATCTGTCGCGTCGGCCTCGAGCAGCAGCGAGGGCGTGTCGCCGCGCATCAGGTCGCGACCGAAATCCACCGGCACGGTGACGACGAAGGAGACGTCGCCGCGCGCCAGCATCTTGCGGGCCTGCGTCTCGCTCTGCGCGGTCTCGACGAACTCGAAGTAGCCGGAGTTCTGCATCGCCGCGAAGACGGAGCGGCCGAAGCGGCTCGTATCCTGGACGATGGCCGCCGTCGGCAGGTCCTTCGGATCGGTGTTGATGGCGAAGCCGAACAGGATGAGCTGTATGATCGGGATGCCGACCATCATGGCGAAGGTCAGCCGATCCCGGCGCATCTGGATCATCTCCTTCATCAGGATGGCGCCGATGCGGGAGAGCGAGAGGGCGGTCATTGCGCGACACCGTTGTCGCGGCCGGGTTTCCGGCCGGGGTCGCGGCTGGAGTCGATCGCGCGGGACCGCGAGCGTTCGTCGGGCGGCCGTCGCGAGGCGGGCTCTAACCTGCCCGCCGCGCCGCGCCGGGCAACCCCTCTCCCCATCCCTCCCCCACACGGGGGGAGAGAGGAGCAAGCGGCACGTCCCGGCGTCGATCCGATGGTCTGCGGTTCATCCGCTGGCCGGACCGTCGCGAACCGGCACGGGCCGTCGCGGCGAATGGCCGCCTCCCCCCTTGTGGGGGAGGGATGGGGAGAGGGGTCGCGAGCCGGAGGCGTGCGGAGCAGCACACCGACGATGCCGCCATCGGGAGCGCCGAAGGACGCCCCGACCGAACGGGACCGCGAACGGCCGAGAGGAGGCGCCGCGGTCATTGTTCCAGCGCCTGGGCGTCGGTCATCAGCTTGATGAAGACGTCTTCCAGGCTCGTCTCGCCGGGCTCCGCCTTCAGGTTGCGCTCCCGGGCGACCGCCGTGACGCCCTTCTCCAGCGCGCCGCCGTCCGAGCCGACGACGTGGATATCGGTGCCGAAGGGCGCGACCTGCTCGACGCCGGGCAGCGTCCGCAGCTCGTTCATCAGCCGGCCGGACCCGTCGCCGTGGATGACCCAGGTCTTCAGGCCGGATTCGGCGACCACCTGCGCGACGGTGCCACGGGCGACGATGGTGCCGTAGGCGATGTAGACGATGCGATGGCAGCGCTCGGCCTCGTCCATGTAATGGGTGGAGACGAGAACGGTCAGCCCCTCGTCTGCGAGCGCGTGAATCTCGTCCCAGAATTCGCGCCGCGCCTTCGGGTCGACGCCGGCCGTCGGCTCGTCGAGGAGCAGGAGCTTGGGCTGGTGCATGACGCAGGCGGCAAGCGCCAGGCGCTGCTTCCAGCCGCCCGACAGGGTGCCGGCAAGCTGGTTCTGGCGGTCGGCCAGACCGAGCCGCTCCAGCGTCCTGTCGATCGTTTCGCCGCGCGGCCTCAGGTCGTAGAGCCGGGCGACGAAATCGAGGTTCTCGCGGATGGTCAGGTCTTCGTAATAGGAGAAGCGCTGCGTCATGTAGCCGGTCTGCAGCTTGATCGCGGCGGACTCCGTGCGGATGTCGTGGCCGAGCGCGGTGCCCTCGCCCTCGTCTGCCTTGAGCAGGCCGCAGATCATGCGGATCGTCGTGGTCTTGCCGGAGCCGTTCGGCCCGAGGAAACCGACGATCTCGCCGCGCTTGACGTTGAGGTCGACATTGTCGACCACCGTCTTGGTGCCGAAGCGCTTGGTGAGGCCGCGAACGGCGATCACCTCGTCTGATGTAGCGGCGAAAGGCTGGTCGGAGGCGGGTGGCGCGGTCATGGCGCGAACCTCACGTCGACCGGCTGGCCGACATTCAGGCCGGCGGTGTCGTCCGGGTGGGCCTCGACCATGTAGACGAGCTTCTGGCGGGCGTGGACCGAATAGATCACCGGCGGGGTGAATTCCGCCGAGTCCGAGATGAAGGTGATCTTCGCCGGGATCGGCGCGGCGCAGCCGTCGCAGGAAACCGACACCGCCCCGCCGAGCGCCGCCTCGGCCAACCGGTCCTGGGGCACGAAGAAGCGGACCTTGAGATTTTCCGGCGGCAGCACCGAGACCACCGCGCGGCCGGCCGGCACCACCTCGCCGGGTTCGTAATAGGTATCCTGGACGCTGCCGGCCATCGGCGCGGCGCCGGTCAGCCGGGCAATTCGGGCGTCGATCCGGGCGACCGCCTGCGACGCGGCGTCGACGGCATCCTGCGCCGCCTTGATGGCGTCGGGGCGGGCGGCGAGCTTGGCGACATCGATCTGGGCGGCCATCGAGGCCAGCCGCGATTGCAGCGTCTTAAGGCGTTCCTCGGCGTTCTCGGCGTTCGCGTCGGAGACGACGCTGGCCTCGTGGAGGGTGCGGTAGCGCTGATACTCCCGGCGCGCGTATTCCAGGCTGGCCTCGATCTCGTCGTGCTGGGCCTGGAGCACGTCGAGCTCTTCCTTGCGCCGCCCCTTCTCCAGATCGGCGAGCTGGGCCTTGGCCTGGGCGAGCCGGGCCTCGGCCTCGGCGCGCGCGGCGCGGGCGTCGGTATCGTCGATGCGGAACAGTTCGGCGCCGGCCGTCACGGCGTCGCCGCGCCGCACGTCGAGGGCGACGAGCCGGCCGGTCTCCTCGGCGCCGACATCGAGGAAATCGCCCTCGACATAGCCCTGCAGGACATCGCTCTTTTCCTGCCAGAAGCAGCCGGACAGGCCGACCGCCACGAGCAGGAGGACCGGAAGCCGCAGGGGGCGCATCACGCCCTCCCCGCCTCGATCGTCGCGTCGAGGTGCTTGCGCAGCACCTCCCGGACAAGGCCGATTTCGGGCTCGCCGTAGCCCTTCCAGCCGAGGCGGCGATCGACCATGGCGCGGCCCATGCGGAAGATGACGAGCTGACCGAACAGCATGAACACCGCGGCGATGCTCTCGGGGGCGGATTCGGACTGACCGGTGGCACGGGCGTAGAGCGCGGTCATGGTCTTGTGCATGCGCTCCAGGAAGCCGTCGTAGATCACGTCGAAGGTCGGCGAGGGATCCATCTGCTCGCGCAGCACGAACGGCGCCCAGCGCGACGCCTCCGGATGGCCGAGGATGACCTCGACGGCGTTGCCGGTGACCATCTGCAGCATGTCCCGCGCCTGCCCCGGGTCCACCTCCCCCCGGTCGAGCGCGGTCGACACCGCCTCCACCGCCGGGCCGATGCGGCCGGCGACCTCGTCGACGATGTGCTGCGCCACCGCCTTGTGCAGCCCGTCCTTGCCGCCGAAGTGATAGGGGATCGCGGCCAGGTTGACGCCGGCGCGCCGGGCGATCTCGCGGGTCGAGGCACCATCGAAGCCGAAGCGGCCGAAAGTATCGAGCGCGGCATCGATCAGGCGCTGCTTGGTGTCCTCCGCCGGCCCGCGGGCAGGCTCGTCGCGGCCGGCCATGTTCGCGGGCGGCTTCTGTTTCCTACCTGGGCTCGATTGCGTCATCACGTCGATCCGAATGCTGATTGTCCGAGATAATTAGTTCATTCGAACGATTAAGTCAATCGATTGAATTATTCGGTATGACCTCACCGGCACCGCGCGCCGCCCGTCGAAAACGGGTCGACGGGCGGCTTTCCTCGAAAACCCGGACAGGCTAGTGCTGGAGAAACGGCATAGGCCGACAGCAAGAAACGCAAACGAGGGAGATACGCGATGGCAGGCAGGCTCGAGGGCAAGGTGGCGGTGGTCACCGGCGGAGCGTCGGGGTTCGGCGAGGGCATCGCCAGACGCTTCGCCGAGGAAGGCGCGAGGGTGGTCGTCGCCGACCTGAACGGCGACGGCGCCAAGGCAGTGGCCGACGACATCGGCGCTAAGGCCGTCGCGGTGAAGGCCGACGTCACCAGCGGCGCCGACGTCAAGGCGATGATCGCCGCGGCGACCGACGGCTTCGGCGGCCTCGACATCCTGGTCAACAATGCCGGCTACACCCATCGCAACAAGCCGATGACCGAGGTCTCGGAGGCGGAGTTCGACCGCATCCTCGCGGTCAACGCCAAGGCGATCTATCTGGCCGCGCAGGACGCCGTTCCAGCGATGGAAGCGAAGGGCGGCGTGATCATCACCACCGCCTCGACGGCCGGCCTGAGGCCGCGGCCGGGGCTGACCTGGTACAACGCCTCGAAGGGCTTCGCGATCACCGCGACGAAGTCGATGGCGGTCGAACTGGCGCCGAAGAAGATCCGCGTCAACTGCCTGTGCCCCGTCGCCGGCGAGACCGGCATGCTGCATCTGTTCATGGGCGAGGACACGCCGCAGATGCGCGAGAAGTTCATCTCGACGATCCCGCTCGGGCGGCTGTCGACGCCGCTGGACATCGCCAACGCGGCGCTGTGGCTCGCCTCCGACGAGGCCCAGTTCATCACCGGAGTCGCGCTGGAGGTGGACGGTGGCCGCTGCATCTGAGTGTGAGGGTACGATGTTCGACATGTTTCGGTTCCGCCGCCTCGTCCCGTTCGCCGGGCTCGTCATGATCCTGGCGGCGATCCTGATGGGGGCTGCCGGCGCGGGGGCCCAGGAGACGCCCGCGCCGCTGTCCGAAGCCGAGCTGTTCGGCGACGTCTTCGTGCATCCGCGCGACCGCTTCTACATGCCGGGCAAGGCGCCGAGCCGGGCGATCCTGGAATCCGAAACGGTGGTCCAGGACGTCCGCGGCCAGGTGAACCGGTACGAGTACAGCCGCGGCAACAGCTTCATCGCGCGGGAGACCTGGCAGGACGACCGCGGCGAGAGCCAGGGCCGCATCGGCATCGGCCGCAAGTTCTGAGGGATCAGCCGAAGGCCCGCCTGAGCGCGGCGACGTGCTCGGGCCCGATGCCGCAGCAGCCGCCGATGATGGTGGCGCCGCGCCGTACCCAGCCGCGGGCGAAGTCGAGATAGGCCGGCGGGTCCAGCTCCGGCCGCAGGATCGCGGTGTCGGTGTTCGATTCGGTGTCGTCCGTCATCGGCACATAGGCGTTGGCATAGACGCCGACGGGCAGGTCGCCGCCGAGATCGCGCAGCGTCTGGCAGGCGAGGCTCACGGCCGCGCCCATCACCTCGGGCTGGCTGCAGTTGAACAGGACCGCGCCGGCGCCGAGCCGCACGGCGGCGCGCACGGCGTCGTCCACCGTTTCGTGCGAGCGCAGGCGCGGATCGGCGAGATCGGGATGATCGTCCTTCAGGGTGAAGGCCAGCCACAGCGGGCGCCCATCGTCCTTCAGCGCCGTGCGCACGGCCTCGACTTCGGCGATCGACCCCATGGTCTCGGCGAGCCACAGATCGACATACGGCGCCTGCGCGCCAATCAGAACGGCGAGCAGTTCGGGCGCGCGCGCGGGATCGAACAAGTCGGGGCGATAGGAACCGAACAACGGCGGCAGGCAGCCGGCCACGCGCACCCTGCCCTCGCCTGCCGCGTCGGCGGCCTCGCGCGCCAGACGGCCGGCGAGCGCGGCGAGCCGCGCGGCATCCGCGGCGAAGCGCGCCTCTCCGATATGATAGGGCACCAGGGCATAGGCGTTGGTGGTGAGTATCTCGGCGCCGGCGGCGACATAGGCGTCATGGGCGCGGCGCACGTGGTCGGGGCCCTCCATCAGCGCCAGCGCCGACCATTCGGGCCTGCGGAAGGGCGCGCCCGCCGTCTCGAGCTCCTGGCCCATACTGCCGTCGAGGATGACGATCGATCCGCTCATGGCCACCAGCCTGACCGATCGGCGGGCGAACTACAATCGGTCGCGAAGCGCGAACCAGGTCATGGCGGCGACCAGCGTCGGCGTGCGCAGCCACTTGCCGCCCGGAAACGGCGGGCAGGACATCGACGCGAAGTCGTCGAGCCGGTCCGGCGCATCGGTCAGCGCGTCGGCCAGCAGCTTGCCGCCGAGCGGGGCGATGGTGACGCCCTGGCCGGAATAACCGGCGCCGACATAGACGCCGGTCCTGATCTTGCGGATATAGGGCAGACGGTTGACGGTGACCGCCAGCGTGCCGCCCCAGGCATGGTCGATCCGCGCGTCCCTGAACTGCGGATAGATGTTCAGCATGTGCTTGCGCACGAAGGCGCGGACGTCGGCGGGGAAGGTCCGCGTGTAGGTCTCGCCGCCGCCGAACAGCAGGCGGCCGTCCGGCGTCGGGCGCCAGTAGTAGATGACGAAGCGGGAATCGGAGGCCGCCTCGCCGCCCTTCAGGATCCCGCCCGGCGCGCCGGCACCGATGGGCTCGGTGGTCAGGACGTAGTTGTTGATCGGCATGACGCGCGACTCGACGTCGGGTTCGACGCCGTCGAGATAGCCGTTGCCGGCAAGGATCACGGTATCGGCCGATACGCGGCCGCGCGGCGTCACCAGCACCGGCGTGGCGCCGCCCTCTAGTCCGGTGACGACGGTTGCCTCGTGGATGCGCGCGCCGGCCGCGGCGGCGGCGCGGGCGAGCCCGAGTGCGAAGTTCAGCGGGTGCAGATGGCCCGCGCCGGCATCGCGCATGCCGCCGAAATAGACGTCGGTGCCGAGCGCTTCGGCGAGGTCGTCGCGCCCGACCCATTCGATCTGGTCGTAGCCGTACTCGCCGCGCAGCTTGTCGACGTAGCGCCGTTCGCCGGCGACGTAGCGCTGCTTGTGGGCGGTGCCGAAAAGGCCGTCGCGCAGGTCGCAATCGATACCGTGACGATCGATCAGGCCGCGCACAAGCGCCTTCGCCTCCTCGGCCAGCGCCCACAGCCGCTTCGAACGCTCGACGCCGAACTGCGCCTCGGTCCATTCGACGTCGCGGCGCTGGCCGGAGTGGATCTGGCCGCCGTTGCGCCCCGACGCGCCCCAGCCGACGCGGTTCGCCTCGAGCAGGACGACGTCGACACCGCGCTCGGCGAGGTGCAGCGCCGCCGACAGGCCGGTGAAGCCGCCGCCGACAATGGCGACGTCGGCCCGGATATCGCCGTCGACCGCCGGAAACGGATCGAGCGCGTGCGCCGTCTCCGTGTACCAGGAATCGACGGGATACGGTTCTCCCGGCCCTTCCATCGCGGTCTCCGCGCCTAGCCGATGCGGCCCTGCTTCTTCAGCTCGGCATAGGTGTCGTCGAGCGTCTTCCCGATGAGCACGGCCATCTGATCAATCTCATCGCGGGTCATGACCAGAGGCGGCGAGATGATCAGGGAGTCGCGGACCCCACGCATGATCAGGCCGTTGCCGAAGGAAAAGTCGCGGGCGATGGTGCCGACCTGTCCGACATTGTCGAACCGCTCGGCACGGTTCGGCTTGTTGGGCACCAGCTCCAGCGCGCCGACCAGGCCCTTCATGCGCGCCTCGCCGACCAGCGGGTGCTCGCCGAATTCGCCCCATTTCTTCTGAAGATGGGGCGCGGCCTCGTTGGCGCAGTGCTCGACGACCTTCTCGTCGCGCATGATGCGCAGGTTCTCCAGCGCCGCGGCGCAGGCGGCGGGATGCCCCGAGTAGGTAAAGCCGTGATAGAACTCGCCGCCCTTTTCGATGACGACATCGGCGACGCGGTTGCCGACCATGACGCCGCCGATCGGCAGATAACCGGACGACAGCCCCTTGGCGATCGGCATCAGGTCCGGCTTCAGGTCGTAGGTGTCGGAACCGAACCAGGTGCCGGTGCGTCCGAAGCCGCAGATGACCTCGTCGACGACGAGCAGGATGTCGCGCTCGGAACAGATGCGCCTGATCTCCGGCCAGTAGGTCTCCGGCGGGATCAGCACGCCGCCGGCGCCCTGGATCGGCTCGGCGATGAAGGCGGCGACATTGTCCTCGCCGAGTTCGTCGATCGCGCGCTCGAGCTCCCGCGCCGCCCAAACGCCGAATTCGTCAGGCGACATGTCGCCGCCGAAATCAAACCAATAGGGCGGCGTGATGTGATGCACGCCGGGAATCATACCGGCCTGGGCATGCATGCCGGCCATGCCGCCGAGCGCGGAGGCGGCCACGGTCGACCCGTGGTAGCCGTAGTTGCGGCCGATGATCACCTGCTTCGACGGCTTGCCGAGAAGCTGCCAGTAGTAGCGCACCATGCGGAACACGGTGTCGTTGGCCTCGGACCCGGAATTGGTGAAGAAGACGTGGTCGAGGCCCTCGGGCGTCAGGTCGGCAAGCACCTCTGACAGCTTCGCCGCGGCGGGATGCGTCGTCTTGAAGAAGGTGTTGTAGTACTCGAGCTCGGTCATCTGCCGGTGCACGGCATCGGCGATCTCGCGGCGGCCGTGGCCGATCTGGGTGCACCACAGGCCGGCCATCCCGTCGAGATAGCGGTTGCCATCCGAATCCCACAGCCAGATGCCGTCGCCGCGGCTGATGACGCGGCTCTTCTCCGCGTTCAGCGCCTTGTAGTCGGTGAACGGGTGGAGGTGATGGGCGGCGTCGACGCGCTGGATGTCGGCGGTCGAGAGATTGGGGGCATGGTTCATGATGGCTCCTGTCGGAATTGTCGCCTAGCCGCCGGCCACGGGCCGGAGCGGCGGCGGCCTCGTCACACGTTCAACAGCAGATACTCGCGTTCCCACGGGCTGATCACCCGCATGAAGGTCTCGAACTCCTCCTGCTTGAGGGCGGAGTAGACCGACACGAAGGTCTCGCCGAACACCTCCCGCATCGGCTCGGATTCCTGGAACGCGGCGACCGCCTCGAGCAGGCCGCGCGGCAGGTCGTAGGGCAGCTCGCGGGCCGACCCCTTGATCGGATCGGTGGGGGTCAGCCCGTTCTGGATGCCGAGCCAGCCGCACGCGAGCGAGGCGGCGATCGCCAGGTACGGATTGGCGTCGGAAGACGGCACGCGGTTCTCGACGCGGCGGGCGTCCGGCTTGGAGCGCGGAATGCGCAGGCCGACGGTGCGGTTGTCGTGGCCCCACTGGATGTTGATGGGCGCCGCGGTAAAGCGCGCCAGCCGCCGGTAGGAGTTCACGTAGGGGGCGAGCATGCACATCGCCGCCGGCAGATACTCCTGCAAACCGGCGATGAACGAGAAGAACTCGGTGGTCGATTCGCCGTCCGCGCCGGAGAAGATGTTCCGGCCCGTCTTCGCGTCGATGATCGACTGGTGGATGTGCATGGCGCTGCCGGGCTCCTGGGCGATCGGCTTGGCCATGAAGGTGGCGTAGGTGTTGTGCTTGAGCGCCGCCTCGCGGATCGTCCGCTTGAACAGGAATACCTGGTCAGCGAGCTCCAGCGGGTCGCCGTGGCGCAGGTTGATCTCCATCTGCGCCGCGCCTTCCTCGTGGATCAGCGTGTCGATCTCGAGGCCCTGGGCTTCCGAATAGTCGTAGATGTCGTCGAACAGCGGGTCGAACTCGTTGACCGCCGAGATCGAGAACGACTTGCGGCCGGTCTCGGGACGGCCCGAACGGCCGATCGGCGGCTCCAGCGGATAGTCCGGGTCGGTGTTGGGGCGGACCAGGTAGAATTCGACCTCGGGCGCCACGACCGGCTTCCAGCCGCGGTTCTCGAACAGCTTGATCACCCGCCGCAGCACCTGTCGCGGGGCAAGCTCCACCACGCGCCCGTCGGAATGATAGGCGTCGTGGATGACCTGGGCGGTCGGTTCCTCCTCCCAGGGCACGATGCACAGCGTGGCGAAATCCGGCCTGAACAGGAGGTCGCCGTCGGCCGCGTCGAGGCCGGCGAGGCCGGACAGATCGGGATAATCGCCGCTGATCGTCTGGTAGAAGATCGACTCCGGCATGTTCATGACACGGCCCTCGAAGAACTTCGAGGCCGGCATCAGCTTGCCGCGGGCGACCCCGGATTGATCCGGCACGATGCACTCGACGTCATCGATATTCCGGGTCGCCACCCACGCTTTCGCCTCGTCGAAGGAAGCGACTCCGCGCGGGGACTCCAGGGTCTCTTGTGAAACTTTCTTGCGTGGCATCTTTGCGCGGTCCGCGACCATTGCGCGAACCTCTCGCAGCCGCGCGGGTCGTCTCATGTTTCGAATGCCCGGATTTTGTGATCACAAATCCGGAAAGTCAATCCGCCGGCTGGCGCCGCGCCCGGTGATCAGCTCGCTCCGGCGCGCCGGGCCGACCGTTCGTCGCTTTCGAAGACGCTGTTGCCGATGTGCTGCATGCCGTCGCGGATGTCGGACCGGATGGCCTCGGCCAGCGCATCCCCGTCACGCGCCAGGATCGCGGCAATCGCCTGCTCGTGGTAGTCGACAAGCCAGCTCGTGCCGACGCGGCCATAGACGAGGCGCATGAACGGACCGAACTGCATCCACAGGCTCTCGATCAGCGGAACCAGCACCTCCGAGGGCGCGGCGCTGTAGATGTGGAAATGGAAGGCATGGTTGGCGGCGACATAGCCTTCGACGTTTCCGGTATTGAGATGCTCTTCCAGTTCGTCGTCGATCTTGCGCAGCGTGGCGACGTCGCGGCGCTGGAGGTACGGCAGGGCACGGCTGGCGGCGGCCGGCTCCAGCCTTTCGCGGGCGGTCACCAGTTCCTCGAAGCGCGGCCGCGTCATCGCCGGAACCGCGATGCGCCGGCTCGGCGTCATCGCCAGCGCCCGCTCGGCGACCAGCCGGCTGACGGCCTCGCGGACCGGCATCGGGCTCACCCCGAGTTCCGACGCCAGGCCGCGCAAGGTCACGGGACGGCCGGGGACGACGCGGCCGCAAATCAGGCGCGCCCGCAGCTCGCGGTAGACGCGCTCGTGCATGGTTTCGCGCACACCAGCCGCACCTCGCCCGTCGCTCAAGTTGACAGCCCTCTCGAAGCGTGATCACATTTAACGATAATACTTTCAGAAAGCCCCTCCAGACGCAACCGACGGCATATCCATGGCCCACCCGGTGGTGGAACATTCAATTCCCAGGATCGCGGACGAAGCAGCGCGCTTCGCCTCGGCCAATCCCGACATCGAGATCGTCGAACTGCTGCTGCCCGACTCCAACGGGGTGTTCCGCGGCAAGTGGATGCCGGCCAATCACATAGAGGGGCTGTTTCGCGACGGGCTGGCGCTGGCGAAATCTGTCTTCGCGCTGGACGCCTGGGGATCCGACGTTCTGGCGACCGGCCTGTACCACGAGACCGGTGACCGCGACGGGGCCTGCCGGCCGGTGCCGGGCAGCCTGCGGCGTGTGCCCTGGGCGGAGCGACCGACGGCCCAGGTGATGCTGAGGATGGACGACGAGGACGGCGGGCCGTTCTTCGCCGATCCGCGAACGCTACTGGAGAAATCCGTCGCGCGGCTGGCCGCGCGGGGCCTGCGGCCGGTCACCGCGTTCGAGCTGGAATTCTACCTGTTCGAGGACGCCGACAACGGCGCGGTGCCCTCGGCGGTCAACGAGGGGATCGGCCCGGATCGCACCAACATCTATTCGGTGTCGGACCTGAGGGCCTACAGCGACCTGTTCGCCGAGATCGAGGCGGCCGCCGAGGCGCTGGACGTGGCCACCGACACCATCATCTCGGAAGCCGCCCCGGGCCAGTTCGAGATCAACCTTCTCCATGTCGGCGATCCGTTCGCCGCCGCCGACCAGGCGCTGATGCTGCGGCGGATCGTCCGGCAGGTCGCGCGCAAGCACGGGCTGAAGGCCTCGTTCATGGCCAAGCCCTTCGCCGAGCGCTCGGGCAACGGCATGCACGCCCATGTCAGCCTCGTCGACCGGGACGGGCGCAACGTGTTCGGCACCGGACCCGAGGGCGAGGCGCTGCTGCGGCGCTGCGTCGCCGGGCAGCTCGACACCATGCACGAGGCGACGCTGCTGCTGGTGTCGACCTACAACGGCTTCCGCCGGCTTTCCGGCGCCTATTCGCCGTCGAAGGCGCTGTGGGCGGAAAACAACCGCTACGTCGCCGTGCGACTGCCGCGCGCCAGCGGGCCGGCGCGGCGGTTCGAACACCGCGTCGCCGGCGCCGACGCCAATCCGCATCTCGTGCTGGCCGCGATCCTGGCCGGGGCGGAACGCGGGCTGGCGGAGGACCTGCCGCTGCCGCTGCCGGTGGAGGGCGACGTGAACTCGGTCGCGACCGACCGGCTGCCGCCGACCATGCGCCATGCGCTGGAACGGTTCGAGACATCCGACTGGATCGCCGACATGTTCGGCCGCGAATGGCAGGAATTCTACGGCAAGATCAAGCGCCAGGAACTCGAGGGTTTCGAGGCCTACGTGTCGCCGCTCGAATACGAGACGTACCTGTGACGCGCCTGTGACGCGGCCGCGCGCGCGACGATGTTGCGCGCCGGCGAAATCGGCGCTATGGCGAACTTTTTGCGGCAAGGTGATACGCCCGGAATCCTGAAGTTCCGCGGCTAGGGATTCGCCGCTCGACTACGAAACCTATCTGCACCGCGGGAACGCGAGGGACGATGTTGCGCGCCAGCCAAATCGGCGTTTTGATGCGACGCAGGGAGACGGGGCCGCGCAAGACGGCCCGAAGTCAAAAGCCAACGGAGAACAGGAGAACAGAATGATCCTCAATCGTATCGCCACAGCCCTGGCCGTCAGCGCCGCGATGACCGTCGCCGCCGCCGCCCAGGACAAGGTGGTGCACGTCTACAACTGGTCGGACTACATCGGCGAAGACGTGCTCGACAAGTTCACCGAGGAGACCGGCATCAAGGTCGTCTACGACGTGTTCGACTCCAACGACATCCTCGAGACCAAGCTGCTGGCCGGCAGCACGGGCTATGACGTGGTGGTGCCGTCAGGCACCTTCCTGGCCCGCCAGATCCAGGCCGGCGTGTTCCAGCCGCTCGACAAGTCGAAGCTGCCGAACATCACCCATCAGTGGGACAAGATCTCCGAGCGCATCGCCAAGTTCGACCCCGGCAACGAGCATGCCGTCAACTACATGTGGGGGACCACGGGCATCGGCTACAACGTCGGCATGATCGAAGAGCGCATGCCCGACGCGCCGGTGGATTCCTGGGCCCTGATCTTCGATCCGGAAGTGGTCTCCAAGTTCGCCGACTGCGGCATCCATATGCTCGATGCCGCCGACGAGATGATCCCGGCCGCGCTCAACTACCTGGGCAAGGACCCGGACTCCAAGGACCCGGCCGAGATCGAGGAAGCCGCCAAGCTGATCGAATCGATCCGCCCACATATCCAGAAATTCCATTCCTCGGAATACATCGAGGCGCTGGCCAACGGGAACATCTGCCTGGCGGTCGGCTGGTCCGGCGACATCCTGCAGTCGCGCGACCGTGCCGCGGAAACCGATGCCGGCAACGAGATCGCCTATTCGATCCCGAAGGAAGGCGCGATGATGTGGTTCGACAACCTGGCGATCCCCGCCGACGCGCCGCATCCCGAAGAGGCGCTCGCCTTCATCAACTTCATGATGAAGCCCGAGATCGCGGCGGAGAACTCGAACTACATCTACTACGCCAACGGCAACAAGGACTCCCAGCCGCTGCTGGAAGAGGACGTGATCGGCGACACGGCGATCTATCCCGACGAGGAGACCGTCGAGCGGCTGTACACGACGACGCCCTACGACCCCAAGGTCCAGCGGGTGGTCACCCGCGCGTGGACCCGGATCAAGTCGGGTACCTGAAACTAGAACCGATCCGGGCCGGGGACTTTCCCCGGCCCGTTTCCTGTCCGGCACAGTTTTTCCGTCTTTTGCGTGTGTCGTCCTGGCACGGGGGGATTGAATGGCGGCCAAGGCATCCGGGCCCATCAAGCGCAAGTTCGCGCCCTGGGAAGACCCGACGGCGAAAGCGTTCATCCGCTTCGATAACGTCACCAAGCGCTTCGGCGACTTCGTCGCCGTCGACAATCTCAGCCTCGACGTCTACGAGCGGGAATTCTTCTCGCTGCTGGGGCCGTCCGGTTGCGGCAAGACGACCCTGCTGCGGATGCTCGCCGGCTTCGAGAAGCCGAGCGAGGGGCGCATCCTGCTCGACGGCCAGGACATCTCCGGCGTGCCGCCGCACCGGCGGCCGGTCAACATGATGTTCCAGTCCTACGCCCTGTTTCCGCACATGACGGTGGAAGGCAACATCGCCTTCGGCCTCAAGCAGGACGGCATGGCCAAGGCCGACATCGCGGCGCGGGTCAACGAGATGCTCCGGCTCACCAAGCTTGAGCCCTTCGCCAAGCGAAAGCCGCACCAGCTCTCGGGCGGCCAGCGCCAGCGCGTCGCGCTCGCCCGATCGATCGCCAAGCGGCCGAAGGTGCTGCTGCTCGACGAGCCGCTCGGCGCGCTCGACCGCAAGCTGCGCGAGGAAACCCAGTTCGAGCTGATGGACCTGCAGCAGGAACTCGGCCTGACCTTCGTGATCGTCACCCACGACCAGGAAGAAGCGATGACGGTGTCGGACCGCATCGCGGTGATGGACCACGGCAAGATCATCCAGGTGGCCTCGCCGGCGGTCATCTACGAGTTCCCGAGCACGCGCTATGTCGCCGACTTCATCGGCGACGTGAATTTCCTGAGCGGCAAGATCGACGCGCACGACGACGAGGAAGTGCGGATCAGGAGCGACGAGATCGCCTGCACCATCGTCGCCAGCCAGGATGACGTCGATGCGACGGTCGGTGCCGACGCCTGGCTCGCCATCCGGCCGGAGAAGATGCGCATCTCGCTCGACGAACCAGCCGACACGGCGACCAACTGCGTCAGCGGCGAGGTCTGGGATATCGGCTACCTCGGCGACGTGTCCGTCTATCACGTCAAGCTCGACAACGGGAACGTCATCAAGTCGACGGTGACCAACCAGACGCGTCTGGTGGAACGGCCGATCGGCTGGGACGACAAGGTGTGGCTCACCTGGCCGCGCGACGCCGGCGTTGTCCTGACGAAGTGAGGGGGTGAAGCGATGGCCGAGCAGACCCGCAAACCGCTGATCAAGTCGAAGAGCCTGGTGGTTCTCGTCCCCTACCTGTGGCTCCTGGTCTTCTTCCTGGCGCCGTTCCTGATCGTCCTGAAGATCTCGTTGTCGCAGACCGCGATCGCCATGCCGCCCTACCTGCCCACCTTCGACCTGTCGGCGGGAATCGGCGCGTTCGTGGAGAGTCTGCGCGAGCTGTCGCTCGACAATTACGCGTTCCTGGCGTCCGACTCGCTCTACATCAAGTCCTACCTGTCGAGCCTGAAGATCGCCCTCGTCTCGACCTTCATCGTTCTGCTCATCGGCTACCCGATCGCCTACGGCATGGCACGCTCGCCGAAGGCGTGGCGGCCGACGCTGGTGATGCTGATCATCCTGCCGTTCTGGACGAGCTTCCTGATCCGCGTCTACGCCTGGATCGGCATCCTGAGCCGCGAAGGCCTGCTCAACACGTTCCTGAGCTGGATCGGGCTGATCGACTCGCCGCTGACCATCCTGTCGACGAACGTCGCCGTCTATATCGGCATCGTCTATTCCTACCTGCCGTTCATGGTGCTGCCGCTCTACGCCGCACTCGAGAAGATGGACGAGTCGCTGCTGGAGGCGGCGGCCGATCTGGGAAGCCCGCCGTTCAAGACGTTCTGGGTCGTGACCTTCCCGCTGTCGCTGCCCGGTGTCATCGCCGGCTGCTTCCTGGTGTTCATCCCGGCCGTCGGCGAATTCGTCATCCCCGATCTGCTCGGCGGATCGGAAACGCTGATGATCGGCAAGACGCTGTGGGCGGAGTTCTTCTCGAACCGTGACTGGCCGCTGGCCTCCTCGGTGGCGGTGGTCCTGCTCCTGATCCTGGTCATCCCCATCGTGATCTTCCAGAACCTGCAGCAACGCCAGCAGGAGCGGAACGCATGAGGAAAGGCCCCAGCCTCTTCAACATCGTCTCGGTCACGCTCGGCTTCGCCTTCCTCTACCTGCCGATCGTCCTCCTGATCATCTACTCGTTCAATGCCGGTCGAAACGTCGCCATCTGGGCCGGCTGGTCGACCAAGTGGTACGTATCGATGCTCCAGAACCAGCAGCTGCTCGACGCGGCCTGGGTGACGCTGCGCGTCGGCCTGCTGTCGGCGACGGTGGCCACCGTGTTCGGCACTCTGGCGGCGCTGGCGCTGGTCCGGCACGGCCGGTTCTTCGGGCGCACGATGTTCTCAGGCATGGTCTATGCGCCGCTGGTCATGCCCGAGGTCATCACCGGCCTGTCGCTGCTGCTGCTGTTCGTGGCGGTCAATTTCGATCGCGGCTTCTGGACGGTGACCATCGCCCACATCACCTTCTCGCTGTGCTTCGTCGCGGTGGTGGTGCAGTCGCGCCTCGTCACCTTCGACCGGTCGCTCGAGGAGGCGGCGATGGATCTCGGCTGCCCGCCGTTCAAGACCTTCTTCGTGGTGACGCTGCCGATCATCCTGCCGGCGATCATCGCGGGATGGATGCTCGCCTTCACGCTGTCGCTCGACGACCTGGTGATCGCCAGCTTCACCACCGGACCGGGCGCGACGACCCTGCCGATGCGGATCTATTCCGCCGTCCGCCTCGGCGTCACGCCGGAGATCAACGCGGTCTCCACCGTGCTGATCACCATCGTCACGTTCGGCGTCATCACCGCCTCGCTGATCACCAAGCGGCAGGAAGCGGAACGGCAGAAGGCCGAGCGCATGGCGGCAGCGGCGCCGTAGCCGCCCGCCCAATACCGGGAAGAAGACCGGAGGGATCCGGGCGAGATACGATGCCGCGCGGTCTTTCGGCCGCGCCTTACGACCCGCAGGTGCACGTCGTGTCGTGGGCCTTGCGGATGGCGTCGAGCGTGCCGGTAAAGCCGCCGGCAACGGCCGTTGCCCGGTCGGCGGCCAGATCGAGATACCAGAGCCGTTCGAGCGCGGCGAACGCCCTGGCCAGGTCCGCGCGGCGCGCGGGCGGCAGCGCGGCGCCGGCCGCCTCCAGACCATCCCGGGCGGCAACGAATAGGGCGGCGCCGGCCGGCGGCCCGTCGGTGTCGCCGATCGACGACAAAAGCGACGCCGCCGCGTCCCACGGCTCGATGGCATCGTCCGCATCCAGGCCGTCTTCGCCCACCTCGGCGCCCACCTCGGCGCCCGCCTCTGCGCCAGACCTGGCGCTCGCGGTGGCGACCGCCGCACGCGCGGCCTGCTCCAAGCTGGCGCGATAGGCGGCGATCTCGCCGGCCCGTTTGGTGAATCGGCCGACATGGTCCTGCAGGATCGCGGTCCATTCCGCCACGCCCGTGCACAGGCCGGGATAGCGGTCCTGACCGAGATAGACGCCGATATCGTCGATCAGCCGGCCGGAGATCCAGCGGATGTCCTCGGTGGTGTAGTAGCTGTCGAGCCCGCGCGCCTGGGCGATCCGTTCGGAAAACCGCACCGCCGAGGCTTCCTGGCGTCCGCCGTCCGGCTTGAAGGTGAAGACCGTCCGCCCCGGCAGCGATTTATCGGGCTCGCGCGACGCGTCGACGGCGGCGCGCAAGGCGGCGAAGGTGCCGTAGCGGATCTGCCGCAAGGCCGCGTGGAAGGCGTCGGCGCAACTGGCGATCGGCCACTCGGCCTCGGCGACGAGCGTCTCGCCGCTTGCCGGGACGCTCGCGCGGATCCGTGCCTCGCCGCCGGTACCGCGCGCGCCGCGTTCGGTGCCGTCGGCAAGCTCGACGACCAGGGGCAGTTCGATCGACCCTCCGGGCGCCAGCGTGTCGATGGTCGCGCGGACCGTGTTGCCGTCGCGCGTCCAGGTGCTGGTGCCGGTCACCGCCGGCCTGGCACCGGCCAGATCGACCTCGACCCGGATGCCCTCCAGCGGCGCCTCGCCCCGGTTCTCGAAGATCAGCCGCGCCACCGCCCGCGAGCCCGGCGAATAGGATACCGGCCCCGGCTTCGACGACATCGGCGGCTCGGTCACCACGAATAGCGTCAGGCCCCAGTCCCGCGCGAGCGCGGAGGACGGCGAGACGACACCAGCGGCGGCCAAGGCCGCGGCGAAGGCGACAGCAAGGAGGGAAAAACGCCCCCGAAAGCAACGAAACAACACGGAGGACATACGCCGAAGGACCCGGATCAATAGCGACTGCGCGAATCGCCCATCAGGATACACAACGGCTGCCCGGCTAGCGAAGCCACGCAATTCAGGGACAACGCCGCCTATTGCTGCGGGACCGAGGGTTGTTCCTCGCTCGGCGCAGGCCTGGGCGGCATGTCGCGGCCGCGCTGGACGAGGTCCTCGACCACGTCCTCCGGCGGGCTCTGCTGCAGGTCCTTGCGCAGCTGCTCGATCTCCGCCGGCGCCGCAGTCGGGCGATTCAACAGCCAGACAGGATCCGGGTAGAGCGTCGGATTGGCGATCGGTCCCTCGATCACGAACGGCACCGAGAAGATTCCCGGGGTCCCCGTGGCCGCGGATTCGGACCCCACGCCCAGGTCGGCGGTGCCGTGCCCGGCGATCGACGCGGAGACCAGCCGGACCTCGCCATCGGCGGAGACCGCGATTTTCGGCCCCTTCACCCGGAAGTCCTCGGTCGTGGCGGTGCCTTCGGAAACGGTGAAGCTGGCGGTCAGGTCGTCGAGCCTGGTCGCGACCGGGGTGGCCGGCCAGCCCTCGACGCGGCCGGCTTCCAGGGCGGCCAGCAGCTTCTCGATATCGATGCCCTGAATCTCGCCCGGCGAAATCGCAAGCGTGGCGTTGCCGGACAGGCTGGCGACGATGCCGGCAACCGTGCGGCCCGTCCCCGACAGATCGACCCGGGCGGTCGTGGTGCCGGAGATGCGGGACGAGCCGCTGAGCGCAGTCAGCAGCGGGCCGATATCGGTCTTGTCCAGCTTCAGGGCAACCTTGATCCGGGCCCCGTCAGGGGTCGGCGTCGCGCTGATGTTGCCTTGCGCCATGCCGCCATACAGCGTCGCCTCGCCGACGCCCAGATCGATGGCGCCCTTGCGCACGGTGACCGTGCCGGCGGTGCGGCCGAGGGCCAGATCGCCATAGGTCACGCTGGCGGCGGACACGCGCAGGTCGGTGACGAAGCGCTGCAACGCGGAGAGATCGACGGCGGTCGACATGGCCTGTTCCGGCTGCGGGACCGTCGGGGCGCCCTCCTCGGACCGGGTTCGATAGACGCCGAGATCCAGGGTCTCGAAGGCGAGCGTGCCCTGAAGCCCCGTCTGCTTCCCGCCGAGCGTGATCTTCACGCCCCCCTCCGCCTCGTTGCCGTCGAGGCTGAGGACGAGCTCGGACAGGGAAAGCGAATTGCCGATCAGGTTGATCCTGCCCGAAAGCGAAACCGCGTTGAGGCCGGGTCCGGTGCCCAGGTCGGTGCCAATCCAGCGCATCAGGCCGCGCACCGACGGCGCCTGCAGGCGCGCGGTGCCCTCGAGCTGCGGGTCCGGCTTGTTGTGGGCATTGCCGTTGAACTCCACATTGGCAACGCCCGATTCAACGCTAATGCGCGCCGGGGAACTGCCGTTGTTCACGAAATCGAGCGGAGCCTCGGCGCCGAGACCGAACCGCACGTTCTCGCCGTTCCAGATCAGCGTGCCCGCGGCGTTGAGCGGGGCGGCGAGGCGGGACCAGGAAATCGCCGCGTTGACGGCGGTCAGGGCATGCCGGATACCGGTCCGCTTGTTCTCGTAGGCGATCGCGCCGTCCTCGACGCGGAAGCTTCCCAGGTTCTGGTCTTCCACCGGAGGCCGCGCGGCCTCGTCTTCGGCGGCGCGGCGGCGGCCGGAGATCCAGTTCTCGCGCCCGCGCCGGTCGACCTCGAGCCGGACGCGCGGACGCACGAGAACGAAATCCTTGAGTTCGACGTGACCGATCAGCAGTGGCAGAAGGGCGACGGAGCCGCGCAGCACATCGATCGCGGCGATTTCGTCGGTCTCATCGCCCTCGCGCCGCGTCAGCACGACATCGTTCAGCTCGAAAGCCGGCAGCGGAAAGAACGAAACCGAGGTTGCGCCGCGGATCTCAACCCAGTTGCCGGTCAGCGTGGCGACCTTCTCGGCCATCGCGCGCAGCAGGGCATCCTCTGAGACCCGGGTGGACACATAGTAAAGCGTGCCGGCCGCGACCGCCAAACAGGCCGCGGCGGCCATAACCACCCGCTTCATGGCGTCGACCTTTGTCGTGCCGCTCGCACACCGTCCTCGGCGCTGTCTCCGCGAATTCACTATATTTCCGTCCCCGACGGGTCAAATCCGGCCCGATCGGATGGCGTCGCGCCGAAGCCTGTGGCAATAAGCCCGAAACGCATTCCGGCCGTTCGCCACCGCCGCGCCCGGCCGAACAGAAGTCGCCAGGAGCAACCATGTCCGATCAGCCGCTTTGGTCCCCACCCGCAGACACCGTCGCGAAGTCGAACATGACGCGGTTCATGCGACTTGTCGATGAACGGCACGGGCTCGGCCTCGACGGATACGAGGCTCTCCACAGATTTTCCGTCGAGCGGCGCGAGGACTTCTGGTCGGCCGTATGGGATTTCGGCGGCGTCATCGGCGAGAAGGGCGAAACCCCGCTGAAGGACGGCGAGCGGATGCCCGGCGCGGCCTTCTTCCCCGATGCCAGGCTCAATTTCGCCGAGAACCTGCTGCGCCGCGCCGACGACGGCGACGCGCTCGTGTTCCGCGGCGAGGACAAGGTCAACCGCCGGATGAGCTGGAAGGCGCTCAACGATCTCGTTTCGCAGCTGCAGCAGGTGCTGCAGGCGCATGGCGTCACGGCCGGCGACCGGGTCGCGGCGATGATGCCCAACATGCCGGAATCGATCGCGGCGATGCTGGCAACCGCCTCGCTGGGGGCGATCTGGTCGTCCTGTTCGCCCGACTTCGGCGAACGCGGCGTGCTCGACCGCTTCGGCCAGATCGAGCCCAAGGTTCTGATCGCCTGCGACGGATACTGGTACGCGGGCAAGCGCATCGAAGTCGCCGACAAGCTCGCCGCCGTCGCCGACAGACTGCCCTCGCTCGAGGCGGTGATCGTCGTCCCCTATCTCGACATCGCCGAGGAGGTCGCGGCCAAGGTCGCCAAGGCGGTTCCGCTGGCCGAGGCGATCGCCGACCATCCGGCGAAAGCGGTCACGTTCGCCCGCCAGCCGTTCTCCCATCCGCTCTACATCCTGTTCTCGAGCGGCACGACGGGGGTTCCGAAGTGCATCGTGCATTCGGCCGGCGGCACGCTGCTGCAGCACCTGAAGGAGCATCAGCTCCACTCCGACATCCGGGCGGGGGACCGGGTGTTCTACTTCACCACGCTCGGCTGGATGATGTGGAACTGGCTGGTCAGCGCGCTGGCCGCGGACGCGACGCTGCTGCTCTATGACGGCTCGCCGTTCCACCCGACCGGCAACGTCCTGTTCGACTACGCTCAGGACGAGAAGATGACGCTGTTCGGCACCTCGGCAAAATATATCGACGCGGTGAAGAAGGCGGGCTTGAGGCCGCGCGACACGCACGACTTGTCGACGGTCCGGGCGATGGCCTCGACCGGATCGCCGCTTTCGGCGGAGAGCTTCGACTTCGTCTACGAGGCGATCAAGCCGGACATCCACCTGGCCTCGGTCTCCGGCGGCACCGACATCGTCTCCTGCTTCGTCCTCGGCAATCCGATCGCGCCGGTCTGGCGCGGCGAAATCCAGGGACCGGGGCTGGGCATGGCTGTCGATATGTGGGACGACGACGGCAAGTCCTGTCCGCCCGGCGTCAAGGGCGAACTGGTCTGCACCAAAGCGTTTCCGTCGATGCCGATCATGTTCTGGAACGACCCCGACGGCGCGAAGTACCACTCGGCCTATTTCGAGCGCTTCGACAACGTCTGGTGCCACGGCGACTTCGCCGAATGGACGGTGCACGGCGGCGTGATCATCCACGGCCGCTCCGACGCGACGCTCAACCCCGGCGGTGTCAGGATCGGCACCGCCGAGATCTACGCCCAGGTCGAGCAGCTTCCCGAGATCGTCGAGGCGATCGCCATCGGCCAGCAGTGGGACGACGACGTTCGCGTCGTGCTGTTCGTCCGCCTCGCTGAGGGCGTCACGCTCGACGACGACCTGATCGCCCGCATCCGCAAGCAGGTCCGCGAGGGCGCAAGCCCCCGCCACGTGCCGGCCAAGGTGGTCGCCGTCGCCGACATCCCGCGCACCAAGTCCGGCAAGATCACCGAGCTCGCCGTGCGCGACGTGGTGCACGGGCGCGAGGTCAAGAACCAGGAGGCGCTCGCCAATCCGGAAGCGCTCGAGCTGTTCAGGGATCTGACGGCCCTTAAGAGCTAGCGGACCGGATCACGCCGGCGGGGCGACCAGCGAGAAGCGGCCGCCCTGCGGGTCGGTTCCATGCACGATCCAGGCACCGCCGGGGACATCCATCGGTTCGGACCTGGTCGCTCCGCCGGCCTTTCTGACCCGTTCGACGCCCGACCGGATCTCAGCAACCGTGAAGTAGTAATCCCAGCCGGCCGGACTGTCGGCGGACCGCTTCATCATGCCGCCGAACATGGTGCCGTCCTTGCCGAAGAGCTGATAGATCCCCATCGGCCCCATATCGAATGCCTCGCCCTTTTCCCATCCGAACAGGCCGGAATAGAACGCGAAGGCGCCTTCGAGGTCGTCCGTCATCAGTTCGTGCCAGCCGGTATGGCCCGGCATCATCGGACTGGCCTCGGCGGGGCCGCCGCCTTCCATGGGCAGCGCCGTGAACAGGCAGAAGGACGCGCCGTAAGGGTCGGAGACGACGGCGAAGCGGCCGACGCCCGGGATGTCTTCGGGGGCACGGTGGATGGCGCCGCCCGCGGCCTGCGCCTTCGCCGCCGACGCGTCGACGTCGGCGACGGCGACGTAGCCTATCCAGACCGGACCGGCGCCGGCCTCACGCGGCCCTTCCGGCATGTCCATGATTCCGGCGACGTCGGCGCCGTTCGCCGACAAGAGCGTGTAATCCAGGCCGGACATACCCGAGTCGCGCGCGGTCCAGCCGACCACGTCGCCATAGAAAGCCCGCGCCGCCGCGGTATCCGTCGTCATCAGTTCGTACCAGACGAATTTACCCTGGAAGTCCGTCATCAGAATGTTCCCTTCTGATTACATTCGATTGCCTGCGCCGGTGCGCAGGTCCAGCGAGCCGACCTGGCGCTCGGGCCTGGCGTTCAGTTTGGCGCTCCGGCGCCCTCGTAGGCGCGCCTGAGCGCGGCGAGATCGATCTTCTTCATGGTCATCAACGCGGCCATCGCCCGTTCGGTCCGGTCGGACTCGCCGCATTCCAGCATTGTGAACAGCTCGCCCGGCACGATCTGCCACGACAGGCCGAAGCGGTCCTTCAGCCAGCCGCAGGCCTGCGCGTCCGGGTCGCCGCCGTCGGCAAGGGCCGCCCAGAACCGGTCGACCTCGGCCTGGCTATCGCACCGCACGACGAAGGAGACGGCTTCGGTGAACCTGAAGTTCGGACCGCCGTTGAGCGCAGTGAACCGCTGGTCCGCGATCCGGTAGGTCACGGTCATCGCCGAGCCCTCGGGGCGGCCATGGTGCTCGAAGCCGGCCTTGCCGAAGCGGGTTACGGACAGGATCTCGGAGTCGTCGAAGATGGACACGTAGAATTGCGCGGCCTCCTCCGCCTGTCCGTCAAACCAGAGGCAGGGAGTGATCGTCTGCACACTTGCCATGATACCGTTGCTCCTGCGCTGTACCGGGCACTCAGGGCTCAAGGCTCGTCATCACCGTGGTGCTGACGGGATCGAACGGCGCCGAATTGTGCTCGTGCGCAATGAGCCAGCGGCCGCCGCGGCGCTCCAGGCCGAAGCTCGCGCGCATCCAGAACGTGTTCCTCTCGCCTTTCGGGTCCGTGCCGCCACAACGGACCAGGCAATGCCCGAACGCGACATCGCTGCCGGTCGAAATCTCGAAGTCGTGCATTTCGAAGACCATGTCGGTCATTCCCTCGCACATGGCCATGCACGCCTGCCAGTGCGCCTTGTAGGCGTCGCGGCCCTCGAACTGCAGCTCGGCGATGGCATCGAACGCCCGAATGTCCGGCGCGTAGAACGACGCGATACGATCGCAGTCGGCGGCCCGGATGGCATCGTAGTAGTCGCCCATCAGGCTGCGAATTTCCACCTCCGTCGTCGCTTCGGGTAGCACGGCGTCCATGATTTCCTCCTGCGGTTGGCACATGTCGATGGCGGCGGCGCGATGCCGCCGTTTATCGCTTGACTATTTACGTTGGTATCAACATATTATCGGCATGTCAAACGCCCCCCCGGTCGACCTCGAGACCGCGCATTTCATCCGAGACCATTGCCTGTGCCTGCATGCGCAGCGCGCAGCGCGCGCACTGGCCCGGCGCTTCGACAAAGCGTTGCGGCCACTGGGCCTCACCAACGGCCAGTTCTCGCTCATGACCGCGCTCTCCCGGCCGGTACCGCACGCAATGGGCAATCTGGTGACCCTGCTCGCCATGGACCGCACGACGCTGACGGCGGCGCTGAAACCGCTCGAACGACGCGGCCTCGTCGAGATCAGGGTCGATCCCGACGATCGGCGCAGCCGGCAATTGATGCTGACGCCCGAAGGGCGCGCGCTGCTGGCCGAGGCGGTGCCGATCTGGCGCGACACGCACGCGGAGGTCGAGGCAGCGCTCGATGTCGACCCGAACGCGCTGCGGGCCGGGCTCAACGCGCTGAACTCGCCGGACTGAAATTTTTCGGGCTGGAAATCGTTCGGCTAGAAAGCCGGGATCGCCGGGTCGCCGAACGGCTCCGCCTCGATCCGCTCCACCTCCTCGACGAGACCGGAGATCAGGCCCTCGTCGGCCGTCAGGTGCGGGCGCTCGGCCTCGAGGATCGCCCGGAACAGGGCCTTCTTCGCCGCCAGCGCGTCGATGCCGCGCGCAGCGTCGCCGGCGGCCGCGAGCACGACCGTGACGAGACGATCGGCCGAGACGAGGCGGCCCCACAGATAGTCGTTCTCGCGCCAGGCGCGATTGAAGAAGGCGGCGAAGCGGCGAAGCCGCAGGCCCTTCAACTTGGCCATCGCCGGGCCCTTGCGGATCGTCTGGGCGTCGGCGGGCGAGATCCGGAAGACGCGGATGATGTCGAGTTCGTCGAGGTCCTCCCACTGGGTCATCGGCAGGGTGAGCACGTCGAAGAACGGGAAGCCGATATAGGCGACCATCAGCTCGGTCCTGGCCCAGCCCGGCAGATAGTTCAGCACCATCATCGAGAAGATCTCGTCGAGCCGGTCGTCGACCTGCTGCAGGCCGAGTTCGCGGCCGAGGTGCTCGATCGCGGCAAGCCGGTCCGCGGCCGTCGAGTCGGGTTCGGCCAGGCGGAGCGCGGCGCTCAGGACGTGCGGATCGCCGGGCGGTTCGGACATGCGTTCCTTGATGCCGTCGAGCAGGTCGTAGAGCTCGGTCTTCAGCTCGTCGAGGTTGGCGGGATCGACCGGCTCGGACGCCGCCTCGGCCCGGTTGGAATAGTAGAGCTCGTTCAGGTGACGAATGACGAAGCGCAGCCGGCGGACCCGGAAATCGGCGTCGAAGGCGCGCAGGAAGGCGATCGCCTCCGCCGACACGCGGCCGTCGGGATCGCGCGCCTCGATCAGCAGCGGGCGCGCCATGCGGTGACCGAGCCCGGCGAGGTCGCGGCCGGTCGCCGTTTCGATGAACGCGCGCAGGCGGCGGGCGACGGTGAGAATCTTCAGGTGCAGATAGCTTTCGAAGGCAAAGCCCGCCTCCACGGCCGCGCCGCGGTTGGCAACGTCGCGCCAGGCCGCGAATATGCCGGCCGAGGGCGCATCGTCGCGATCCTCGTCGAGCATCGACTGCACCAGCAGCCGGATGCGCGGGCGCGCCGCGTCGACGACCTCCGAGACCACCGCGATCCGATCGTTCAGCTCCGCGACGCGCTCGAGCTCGTGGTGGATGGGCTCGTTGCGCGGAATCTCGGCCATCGAGGCGAAAATCGCCCGGAAGAACCCCGGCAGCACCTCGTTGTCGGAAAACTCGATGTCCGGGTTCGGGTCGACGAAGACGATACGGCGCACCACCTCGCGGTTGGCCGGCCGTCCCGACAGCGCGGACAGCGCGGCGGCGAAGGGCTTGTTGGTCACGACCGCGCCGTCGACGAAGGGAATGGTGCGCGGGTCGCGACCGTCGCGGGCGACCTCGGCGAGCTTGGCCCGCATGAAGGCGTCGCGATCGGGCCAGTCCATACCCCGGCTGCGCAGGACCGCCTCGGTCTCCTCGATGGTGGCGGGCGCAAAGGCGCCGGGAAACGAGGATGTCGCGCGGGCGGCGAAGATCAGGCCGGGGATGGCGGCGCGGTCGAACTCGCTCTCGATCAGGCCCGAGGCGCGGCGGCGATAGCGGAACCGCATGTCGAACTGATGGTCGAGCTCGATGGCGACCGGCGGGTCGTCGAGCGGCACCTGGCGGGGATGCCCGTTGTAGTCGGTGATCGACACGAACAAGTCGAGCGCGTGATCGTCGGGCAGGAGCGAGTGGCGGGGCGTCCCCTCGCCCACCGCCTCGCCCATCGCCGCCCCCATTGCCTCCGCCGCGTCGAACATCCAGCCGGTGAACCGGGGGCCGGAAAACGGCGGCTGGAACCAGCGGGACCGCACGAAGCGGTCGAGCTTGGTGCGGGTTTCCTCGTTCTCCGCCAGCACCGGGTCATAGCGCAGGATGCGGCTGACGACGGGCGTCATGAACCGCTTGGAGAAGGGGCCGGCCAGCGCCTCCTCCTCAATCAGCCGGGTAACGTCGGCGTTCTCCAGCCACATGTCGCGCAGGGGATGCAGCGGCAGGTCGTGGGCCAGCGCGCGCGACAGGAAGATGCCGTTGATGCCGCCGGCCGAGGCGCCGGCGATGACGTCAACGACGACGCGCAACTCGGTGTGCCGGGCAAGCTGGCGCAGGAGTTCGAAATAGACGCGTTCGGTATCGGTCTCGCGCCCCGGCCCCGCTTCCGCCGGTCCTATCCCGGCGGTCTCGCGCTGCCCCGCCGGCATGGCATGGAACAGCTTTGACGCCCGGACGAGCTTCTTGATCTCCCGGCAGACGCCGAACATGTAGACGGCGAGCGAGACGCCGCCATACAGCACGAGAGCGAGGCGCAGCTCCTTCTCGCGCATCGTTTCCTCCAAGGGAATCCCCGTTGGCGACGTCGCTGCGTCACCGGCGACAATTGTCGCGAGTCGCGTCGTCGCGGCAAGCGCCGGCGGTCAAATAGTCGGCACGGCGCCGCGGACCGCCTGGCTGGCGATCCGCCTGGGCAGACGCGAGGTCCGGGCCAGCAGCGCCACGGGAACGAGGCCGGCGAGCACGATGGTGAGCGCGGCAATGGCGCCCTGCTCGACCATTTCCATCGACGCGTAGGTATAGACGTGCGTCGCCAGCGTCTCGAAATTGAACGGGCGCAGCAGCATCGTCGCCGGCAGTTCCTTCATCGAATCGACGAAGACGAGCAGCGCCGCCGTGGCGACGGCCGGCCTGAGCAACGGCAGATGCACCTCGCGCATCGCGGCGGCCGGCGTGCGGCCGAGCGAACGCGCGGCCATGTCGATATTGGGCGTGACCCGCTCGAGCCCGGCCTCGACCGTTCCGAAGGAGACCGCGAGGAACCGGGTCGCGTAGGCGTAGACGAGCGCGGCGGTCGATCCGGTCAGCAGCAGACCGGTGGAGATGCCGAGGAGCGAGCGCGCCATGCCGTCGACAAAATTGTCGAGGGCGGCGAGCGGCACCAGGATGCCGACGGCGAGTACCGTGCCCGGCACCGCGTAGCCGACGCTGGCGACCCGGGTCAAAAGCTTGACCGAGCGGGCGCCGGTCAGCCGCGCGGCATAGGCGAGGATTACGGCGGCGGCGACGGCGACGGCGGAGGCGACGAGCGACAGGCCGACGCTGTTGGCCGTCAGCGTGAAGTAGGCCGGACCGAAATCGGTCGCGAAGCGCCGCGCGGCGGCATCCAGCAGGTAGAGCGCGGGGAAGACGAAGCCGATCAGCACCGGCAGCCCGCAGACGGCGAGCGCGCCGGCCGCCCGCCAGCCGGTCAGCGGATAATCCGGCAGGGCCTGCAGGCGGCGCGAGGTATGATGGAAGCGCTGCAGCCTGCGCCCGCGCCGCTCCAGCCAGATCAGGAACAGGACGACGACCAGCATGACACAGGCGATCTGCGCAGCGCCGGCGAGATCGCCGCGGTTGGTCCAGGTCGAATAGACCGACAGCGTCAGCGTCTGGACGCCCAGAAACTGCACCGCGCCGATATCGTTGAGGCATTCCATCGCCACCAGCGTCACGCCGACGACGACGGCAGGCCGGGCAAGCGGCAGGGCGACGTGGAAGAAGGTTCCGAAGGCGGTCTTGCCGAGGGTGCGCGACACATCCAGGACGCACATCGACTGCATCAGGAAGGTCGCGCGCACCGTCAGATAGACATAGGGGTAGAGCACGAAGCTCATCACGAAGATTGCGCCGCCGAGCGTGCGAACGTCCGGGAACCAGTAGTCGCGGGCGCTCTGGAAGCCGAACAGGGCGCGGATGAAGACCTGCACCGGCCCAAGCGAATCGAGGATCTCGACATAGGCGTAGGCGACCACGTAGGTCGGCACCGCCAGCGGCAGGAGCAGCATCCATTCGAGCGCGCCGCGGCCCGGAAACCGGCACATGGAGACGAGCCAGGCGCTCGATACGCCGACGATCGCTGTCAGCACGCCGACGCCGAGCATCAGCAGCACGGTCGTCCAGGTCGACCGCGGCAGCACGGTGGACAGCAGATGCGGCCAGATCGAGGGATCGCCGCCGAAGGCGATGACCACCAGCGCGACGATCGGCATGACCGCGAGCACCGCGATCGCGAGGGCACCGAGGACCATCCACGGATGATGGCGCAGGGCGGACCGGTGACGCGCTATGACCTGAGCATCACCGTTCATCGCCCGACTCATCGCTCCTCCGGGGCTTTCAGCTCAATGCCCGCGGGGCCGGACGCTCGGCGAGCGCCATCATCGCCTCGTCGGAAATCGGCTCGATCTCGAGGCCGGCCTCGGCCAGCTCGGCGGCAAGGCATTCTGCCGCCGACACGAGCTCGTCGATGCGGGCGCAGGCCATCAGCTGGCAGGCGGATTCGCAGGCCAGCGGCCGCATGCCCTTCTGGCAGCCGGACACGAGCCGGAGCGCCAGGCACTCGTCCCGGCACATGACCTTGCACGGCCGGGGATAGCAGTCGATCGCACGGCAGGCCTCCGACCGGAGCACCCGGACCCAGCCGGCAAGCTCGGAGACGACCCGCTTAGCGCGGGTCGGTCCAAGTTCGCGGCAATAGTCGTTCCAGACCGCTTCCCAGCAGGCGATGTCGCCGGTTTCGTAGCCGGCCAGCCAGCCGCGCATGCCGAGCACCACGAGGCGTTCGGCACGACGGTCGAGCGATATCGAAGCGGAACCAAGATCAGAGTCCGTCATGGCGCGTTCCCCCGAACAAGCCCCGAACAGGCCGTAGCCACCTCAACCCGCAACGATCACGAGTTCGGCCCCGCGTCGAAATTGACCTCGTCGACGAGGGCGCTCGCCTCGGCCCGGTTCTTCGCCACATCGGTGAGCGGCAATGTATCGGCCTTCAGCTCGCCCCAGGACGCGACGATATCGGACGGCGGAACGCCGGGCTTCAGGGGATACTCGAAATTGACCTCGGCATAGAGCTCCTGCGCCTCGTCGGAGGTCAGGAACTCGATCAGCTTGATCGCCTCGTCCTTGTTCGGCGCGTTCCGGGCCAGCACGACGCCGGAGATGTTGACGTGGGTGCCGTCGCCCTCGGCGTCGGGGAACAGGATCTTGATCGCCTTGGCCCAGTCCTTCTGCTCCGGCTCCTGCTCGTTGGTCTGCATCAGGCCCATGTAATAGGTGTTGCCGAGCGCGATGTCGCACTCGCCGGCGAAGATGCCCTTGGCCTGGGCACGGTCGTTGCCGGTCGGCTTGTGGGCGAGGTTGTCGCGCACATTGGCGAGCCATTCCTTGGTCTTCTCGGCGCCCTCGTGGGCGATGCGCGAGGCGATCAGACCGATATTGTAGGGATGCTGGCCGGACCGGGTGCAGATCCTGCCGCGCCACTGGGGATCGGCGAGTTCCGCGTAGGTGATGGTGTCCTGCGGGACGCGATCGCGGGACGCGTAGATGACGCGGGCGCGCTGTGACAGGCCGATCCAGGCGCCGTCGGCGTCGCGATACTGCGCCGGGATGTTGGCGTCGACGACCGCGGAGACGATCGGCTGGGTGATGCCGGCCTCCTTGGCGCGGTTGAGCGTGCCGACATCGACCGTGACCAGCACGTCGGCCGGGCTGTTGGCGCCTTCCGCGGCGATGCGCTCGATCAGTTCGTCCTTGCCGAACAGCACGTTCACTTTGGTGCCGGTCTCGGCGGTGAAGGCGTCGAACAGCGGCTGGATCAGCCCCGGCTCGCGGGTCGTGTAGACGTTGACCTCGGCGGCCGACGCGGGCAGCGCGGAAGCTAGCGTCAGGGATGCGAAAATCAGGCTGGAACCGGCCCATATGGACCGGGAAAGGAACGGCTTCATGTCTTTCCTCCAATCGACAGGGGTCAAGGCCCTGCCATTAAAGGCCGTGGCACCGGCGGGATGTCGGCGCGACGGCGACAAAAGCGGAAGCGGAAGCGCGAGTCAACAAATTCAGACAAATAAAGTCGGGTTTAGTCTGGAATTAGAAAACTTCTAATTTCAAACGACATGGCGCGACGAAGTATCCAGCCCCGTCTCGCAAGGCTTACGTGGCCGCGCTCCCATGAAACCCGGGTCGTTTCTCGGCAATGACGTGGGACCGGAAGCCCTGTCGGTCTGGTTCGAGATGGACAATCAAGCCGTGCGGCGGACGATCACGGGTAGCGTTCTCGCTACTCCGCCAGCACCCGCTGCTGCGGGAAGGTGATTTCCACCAGGGTCCCCTCGCCCGCCTTGCTGGTCAGGTTGAAGGTCGCGCGGTTGGCCTCGGTCAGCGCCCTGGCGAGCGGCAGGCCCAGCCCGGTTCCGCGTTCCCCGGTCGAGGGCGTGGTTGCGAGCTGGCGGAACGGCTCCATGGCGGTGGCGACATCGCTTTCCGACATGCCGACGCCGGTGTCGCGCACCCTGAGGTGAACTTCACCGGTCTCGCCGAGCGCGGTGGAGACGATCACCTGGCCGCCCGGCGGCGTGAACTTGATGGCGTTCGACAGGATGTTGAGCAGCACCTGGCGGATCGAGCGGGCATCGGCGACGACGCCGGGAAGGCCGCTCGGCAGGCTGGTTCGGATGATGATGCGGGCGCGGTTCGACTGCGGCTGCATCACCGCGACGCACTGCTCGACCAGGTCGTTGAGCCGCAGGTTGGTGAAGGACATCTGGAGCTTGCCGGCCTCGACCTTGGAGAGATCGAGCAGGTCGTTGACGAGGCTCATCAGGTGCTCGCCCGACTCGCGGATGTCCTTCATGTATTCGCGGTAGCGGTCGTTGCCGAGCGGACCGAAACGCTCCTCCAGGATCACCTCCGAGAAGCCGATGATGCCGTTCAGCGGCGTGCGGATCTCGTGGCTCATCTTGGCCAGGAAATCGGATTTCTGGGCGCTGGCGTCCTCGGCCCGCTTGCGCGCGGCGACCAGATCGGCCTCCGCCGCCTTCCAGTCGGTGAGATCACGCAGGACGACGCAGATCCGCGCCGGCTCGCCGGTTCCGACCCGGCCGGGGCTGAACTGGACCGGCACCGGCTCATCACCGTTCAAGAGCGCGATCTCGCGGCCGTTCTCCAGGACGCTCGGGACGCCGCCTTCCAGAAGACCCTGCAGAAGGTCGGCGACGGCGGAGCGATCGTCCGCGACGACGAGATCGATGAAGGGCTTGCTCGCGAGCGTATCCGCATCGACGCCAACCAGCGCGGCGCCTCGCGCGTTGGCCGACTGGATCACCCCGTCTGCATCGAGCACGAAGACACCGTCGAAGGCTGTATCGAGGACCGGCTTGAATTCGTCCGCCGGCAATCCTGCCCGCGCGTCCGCCTTGGGCTGCGCCGTACGGACGCTCATCAGCATCGCCGGGCCGTCGACCCAAGGCGTGCGGCCGAGGCGCACTTCCACGGGGACCGTGCTGCCATCGCGCTTGCGCGCCGTGACCGCCGTTCCGGGTTCCTCGTCCTCGTCGCGACCTTCGATTAGCGCACCGATGCCGCCGGCAATCTCCAGGTCTTCGATATCCGCATACTCGAACAAATCGAGGAACGCGCGATTGGCGGCCAGGACATGCTTGTCGCGCAGGATGGCGAGACCGATAGGGACACGATCGAAGACTTTGAAGACGAGGTCGGGCGCGCGCGGCTGCTCGGGCTCGGCCGGGGCCTCGGCGACCGGCGCCTGCGTGGGCAATTCAGCCGTCGCTTCGGGCGGCGCTTCGGGCGGCGCTTCGGCCAGCCGCTCGACCGTCTCGGCCAGGTCTTCCGCTTTCGGCTCGGCTTCTTCCGCGGCGGGCTCGAAGGCGCCGGGCTCGGAGGCGCCGGCCTCGTCTGCCGTTTCCGGTCCGGCAGCCTGCGATTCCGGCTCTCCGTCGGACCACCGGGCCCCCAGCGCCTCGGCGATCGCCTCGAAGGCGCTACGTTCCTGGTCGTTGAGAGCGCCGTCGACGGCGGCGGACTGCTTGAAGGAATGCAGATGCAGGACTCGCGAGCCGGCACCGCCGACTTCGGCCGTTTTCGGCTTTGTTTCCGACGCGGCCGGCTCCTCGATCGGCTCGGCCGGCCTGTCGGTCTCGGACTCGAGTCTTGCCGGCGGCTCCTCGCGTCTTGCCGGCGGCTCCTCCGGGCGGGCGGAGACGATCGTCAGTTTCGCGCGCTCGCCGCCGCGGGCGGGCTGCTGCGGCCTGCCGACCGGTTTCGGGGGCTCTTCGACGCCGGTTTCGGTCGGCGCCTCCGCGCCGTCCTCGGTCTCGACCGGCGTCACCGAGAGCACATCGGCAAAGCCGCGATAGCCGACGAAGGCGCGGCCCTCGCCGAAACGCGGAAGCGCCGACAGGCGCAACCGGGCGACCTCGCCGTAGTCGGTCGGCCAATCGATCTGGATATTGCTCCAGGTATCGTGGGTTTCGAGTGCCCTGGCGACGCGCTCGCCCGTGTCGATCGACAGTTCGAGATCAAGGTCGATCCACTCGCGGCCGACCACATCGGCGGCCTCGGGGCCGACGATCTCGGCGAAGGCTGCGCCGACCTCGACGAAGCGGCCGTCGGCATCGAGCTGGAAGGTGAACCGGCGCACGTTGGGAAGCGCGCGGGCGGCGCGAAGCTGGCCGGTTTCGGGCTGCTGCGTGGCCGGCTCCTCGCCGGTCTCCGCCTCCGCCGCCTCGTCGGGAGAGGCTTCGTCGACACCGGGGACGTCTTCCGCGTCGTCTCGGGTGGCCGCCCGCGCCTCATCGCCGAAGACAACGAGCGAATACGGACCGTCCGGAAGCGCGAGCGCAACGCGTTCGCCAGCCGCGGCATCCAGATCGGCTGCCGGCTGATTGCGACGGAGCTCGCCCGAGCCGCCGTGCAGAATCAGCGGCGTCGACACCGCCGCGAACGCGGCGAGAAAGCGGTCGTCGAGATCGGCTTTGGCCTTGCCGTTCCGCCCGGCGACGATGAGCACGATGTCGCGGCCGACATCGGCGAGCAGGCGGCACTGGCAGGGAATGGATATGTCGCGCAGGCCGACGAAGAACCGCAAGAGCGACAGGCGCATCGACCCGTCGCGCGGCAGCGAGCGGCCGAGCCGGGCGAGCTGGTTCATGCCCGGGCGTTCCATATCGAACCGGCGGGCGGCGAGCCGGCTGAAATCGGATTCGTCGAAGAAGGCGATGCCAGCGGCGCTGGCAAGCAGGATACGGCCCTCGTCCACATCCCACACCCAAGCCGGCGCCGCGCCGAGAATCGTTTCGGCAACGCCGGGGGCGCGCAACAACATGGACTCGTCGAGCCGGCTGCTCATTTCGGCTTCCAGTTCCTAATCCCGCCTAAACCGCGGGCCGCTTCGTCGCCTGACCCTTCAAGGCCTGCCCCTCGAGCGATCGAAGTTCGGTCCTGCCGCCGCACAAGCCTGCCGACCCGTCACCTGACGCTGTTATAATCGTAGGTTACGAGGGCCGTCCAGCAGAGCGGCCCAATAGCCCCCTCGGCATACGCCGGAATGGTTAAATCCCACAGGCTGGCGTGGATGACCGTCGCTGTAAGGCGAGCCTGAACGACTCAGTCGACAATCCGGACGCGATTCGCGGTTTCGCCGGAACCGTCGTGGACAGCCCCCACCCGGGCATCGGCGCGACGCGGCCGGCCAGCGAATAACGCGGCCTCGCGCGCTGCCAACGCAATCTTTGTGCGATGCACCATTTTTTCTGTTGCATTGCACAATATCCTTTCCTATATTTCCGCTAGGTACGATGCGCGAAGGCTTATGATGCCCGCGCCAGACACGGAAATCCCGAATTCAACGCATCGGCGGCCGCACACGCGCCTGCCGAACCGTGAAAGGATGATCGCCATGACCACCACCAAGGCAAATGCCGCCCCCAAGGCTGCCCCGAAAGCCGCTTCCGTGAAGCAGGACGTCACCGGATTGACTTCGCTCGAGATGCCTGCGGCCTTCCGCGAGATGGCCGAGAAGGGCGCGATGCAGGCCAAGGAAGCCTACGACTCCTACAAGTCGCTCGCCGAAGAGGCGACCGACGCGATGGAAGACACCTTCGCCACCATCAACAAGGGCGCGACGGACTTCCAGTCCAAGGCCCTCGGTGCCGCCAAGGCCAATTTCAACGCCGGTTTCGATTTCGTCGAGAAGATGCTCGGCGTGAAGTCGATCGCCGAGGTCATGGAGCTGCAGACCGAGTTCGCCCGCAAGCAGTTCGATGCCCTGACCACGCAGGTCAAGGATATCCAGGATCTCGCCAGCAAGGTTCAGGCCGAAACCGCCAAGCCGTTCAAAGACGGCGTCGCCAAGGCGATGACCCAGTGGAAGTCGGCCTTCTGAGGCCCTGACACCGTCGGGTTTTTAATCCACATCGAAGAGCCCGGCCCCATGGCCGGGCTTTTTTTTCGTCTCCGCCCGCCCGCTGTTCCCCCGGCCCTTGCGCCGGCAGGGCTTTGTTCGTATTTACTGCCCGAACGCCCGTGCAGCTGTAGCTCAGTTGGTTAGAGCGCCTGATTGTGGATCAGGAGGTCCCCCGTTCGAGCCGGGGCAGCTGTACCATTTTTCTCATTGTTATTATTAATGTTTTTACTTGCCCCTGTGTGATTCCATTGGGCGCTTCGCCCCGTGTCGCCACCATGTCGCCACGGCAAGGAAATCACGTAAGCGCTTTCACCCCCGAACCGCGCTCGACAATCCCCGCATGATCTCCGCCTGCCGGGTGAAGGGAACGTGCGCATAGCACGACATCGTCGTCGCCAGGTTGTCGTGACCCAGGTTCTGGGAAAAGGCCTTCTGTTCCTCGGCGGTCAGATTGAGCTGCGCGGGAAGCCGGCCGAGCGTGTGCCGGAAACTGTGCGGGTTGAAGTAAGGCAGGTCCGCAGCCTCGAAGGCCTCCCGGAAGACCCTGTTGATCGGCTGCGTCGTCGTCCAGTGGCGCCGTTCGAGGCCGATCGCCTCGAACTTGCCGGTGGTGCGGACAAGCGTCGCCGGGAACAGCGGATCGTCCAGACCCCACTTCAGTTCGTTACGCAGATATTCGATCCAGTCGACGACGATGGCGCGGATGTCGTCGCCAACGGGGAAGAACGTCGTGGAGAAGGTCTTCGAGAACTTCGTCCCGACCGTGCGGGCATCCTGGTCGACGCGATCCTCGATGATGTCGACGTGGCGCAGCCGCATGGAGGCGAGAGCCTTGACGCGGGCGCCGGACAGGATGGTGAAGGCGACCAGCGTCCGGTTGCGCTTCTCGATAGGCGTCGCGAAGGGCATCGACTTCAGGACATGGCGGATCTGCTCCAGTGTCGGTGCGCGCGGCTCCCGGTGCGCCTTGGCAATCGCCGCCTCGCGCCGGTCGGGGCTGAAGTAGTCGGCGTCCGCATAGGCGATGCGCGACTTGTAGCCCGGCTTGTCGGCGAGCCACTTGAAGAAAGCCTTCAGGGCATTGAGCCGGGAATAGATCGTCGCCGCGCTCAGCAGCTCGCCGGTGCGGGCATTGGTCTGCTCGCGCAGGTGCTCCTTGAAGCCCTGCGCCTGCCGGATGTGGAACTTCTTGAAGTCGCGGAATTTGGTGTAGACCTCGAAGTCGTGGATGGCGGCGAGATCGGCGTCCAGCGTCGCCTCGCTGCACCCGCGGCAGTTCCGCCGCCATTCGGCATATTCGCGTTTCCTGCGCTCGTTATCGGCGTTGTATTTGGACATGGTGTTCAGTCTCCTTTGGAAGTCACTGTTTGAGGAGGCTCAAGCGCACCCTCCTATGCGTTGCAGTGCTTCCGTAAACGCGATGTCGAGATCGGCGCGGACGGCATCCAGTTTGGCCGGCGATACGCCCCGATAGATCAGCCCGCCGCAGTCCGGGCAGAGGCCCTGCAGGCTGCCGCGCTCGGCGCCGAGCGGGAGATAGTCCGCCATGTTGCCGGCGGGACGCTTCGGCGCGCGGCACCCGAGACAGTAGATCTCGCCGGGCTTCAAGGTGCACTTCCTGGACTGCTTCCGCTCGCCCAGAAACTCCTGTGCGGCCTCTCCCCTGATGAGGAACGGCCGCCTGTCATCCACGACCTCAAGGCCGTCTTTCGAGATCCACCGCCGGACGGTGTTCGGATGTACGCCGACAAGCCGTGCGAGCTGCTTGACCTCGTAGGTCCAGTTCTTCTTCACCTGCCGCGCGGAGGGACGCTTCCTGGTCATGTGAATGCGTCCGCGGGCTAGACCGGGCTGTGGCCGGTCTCAGGCGTCTCCGAGGTCGAACGAACCACCCCCCCGATACGGGCCTCGGCCCAGGCGTCAAGGTCGGCCGGCGCATAGAGCGGCGTGCGGCCGGCCTTGCGGTACAGGGGACCACCGCCGATCACGGCAAGCTTGGCGAGCCACTGCCGCGAGCAAGGAAAGCCGTAGGTGGACTGGATGTAGTCGGCCGCATCGGCACGGCGCAGATAGCGCGCGTTCGGCTTCGTCTCAGGGAAAGTCTGGGTATCGTCCATTTCATTCTCCGCGTCATGTGCCGGACATGTCCGGCGCTGTCGGGAAATGAAATGTTCGACTCGTGACGCCCGAAAAAGACGCCCGATATTCGCCCGATACTTTAATTTCGGGTGTTCTTCGCTCGTCGGTACTCGCGATAGGGAGCGGCAATTCTGTTCTTGATCGTCTTGGCCGTCAGCGGCGGCGCGTCCGGATGGACCTGTTTGAGCCAGCTCGCCAGATGCTCCGATTCCCGTGTCACGGTTTCGGCTACTTCGCCGCGCTCACAGCGCCTCGTGAACTCGGCTTCGGCTAGATGCATCGACGATGGCTTACCAGGGGCGCCCGTTCGGTAGTTCGCTGCATCGGATGCCGCGCGTTCAACAGCTCCGAAAGGCCAAATCCGAGCAACGTCGGATTTCTGAACCATCAGCCGGCGCCACTTCCAGCCCGATCGGTTTCCGTAGGCATCGTCGAACCCGCCGCGCCAATGCTCCTCGTCAAGATAAGGATATGACCGGATGTAGAAGCGCCCGCTCAAGTACAGTTCGTGGACGTCGTCCGAGAAGGGATAGTCGACCTCGCAGCCGGCGAATGCGGTTCCGTCGATCCGCTCCCGCATGCCGCCCTCCTCACCGGGCTCTCCGCTGATCGCGACCTCTCCCGAGGCGATATGGTCGATAAGCGTGTCGAACGCCGGTTTCCACCTATCCGGATCCTCCGGATCGAAATCGACGGTTCCGCCCTCGGTCGCGATCCACTGCGCCGCGCAGGAGAGCGGCATGTACCCGGCGCCCTCCGGCTTCATCAGGGGCGGCAGTTCAGGCTTCCCTTGGGCTGAACGTGGTCCCCAGAGCTGCCACATTGCGTCGCGCGGCACAGTGACATGGTCATAGCGGACGTAGCCTCGGCCTTCCTCATTCACGGTCCGCACTATGTCGCGCTTGTTGACGACGGTGAAATCGAGGTCCTGCCAGAGTTCCGCAGGAATTCGTTCTCGTATACCCGTCGAGGCGTTGACGCCGGTCGCCGGCAGTGAGGGAATCCCTAGTGTGACCTTCAGGTCTTTGATCGCCGCGGAGACCGACATCACCAGAGACTCGTCGTCTTCTTCGACATCCCGGCCGAGCATTTCCTCGAAGTGGAGGCTGTCGAGATTCGCGCGTTCGCGAGGCTCCAGATAGAAGCCGGTGTATGCCGGGCCGTCGGCACTATTGCGCGGTCCCAGTTCGCGCCAGTCCCAGCACCTGGTGCGATAATCGTCCCACCATTCCCGCACCGCCTCCGGCGTCCGATAGGCAATCCATGCGACCGCCATTGGGAGCGTCCAATTCGGCTCGTTCATCGGATCGAAGTCACTCGGGTCCGGATCGTCCCGGAGGGGTTTCAACCCTCGGCGTTCCGCCTCGGCCTCAGCTTCATTCGGCGTCAACTCACCCGCTTGTACGCGGGTAATCAGTTCATCCCTTTCATCGGGCTCGTACATGGCAGTTCGTGTCGGTGGCTTGCGACTCGTCTAGTCGCGCACGACCAGAATACTGCAACAGTACGTCTAAGCCGAACCGACAGGTCGCTCGACGGACCACCCGCGAATTCGGAGCGTTCGCTTCGCGACGAGCGCAGCCGGAATAGCGCCTGTCACAATCGCCGAAACAAGGGACAATTTCCGCAAGGCTTTGCCCCTCTGTTTCATTGGTACTCGGTGAGACGGTTCGCCCCGCGCTCAGGTGGGGCGAACCGTATTACGTCGTCAGTTCCCGGTCCGGCTCTGCATGGCCTTTTCGACCTGAGCCTTGACGGCGGACAGGTTGAAACTCGCGCCCGGCTGCATCGGCGGATAGTCTACCGCCGACTTGGCCAGCTTCGCGACCTCCTGCTGGATGAAGACGAACCGCCAGAACTCGAAGGCCCACCAGTTCGCGGCGAAGAGAGAATCGCCGACATTCATCTTTTCGAACGGGTCGAGACGCAGGTTGTAGATCCCCGGCCAATCGAGAGGCACCTTCGGACCGAACCAGCCGTCGGGCTGATCGATGAAGACGTACTTGAAATCTCCGATCCGGGCCGAGGCCAGAGTAGATTCGGTGAAGTACCACAACTCGTTACGCGCCGACTTCTCGCCCTTTGTCAGCATGTCCATCTGGTTGTAGCCGTCCAGGTAAACCTTGTACTCCTTGCCGTTCAGGGACTTGCCCTTTTGCAGGTCCTCGGCGATGTCGCCGTCGTAGCCGGCGGCGGCGGCGAAGGTCGGGAACCAGTCGAGGCCGGACATGACGCCGTTGATGACCTGCCCCTTCTCGACTTTGCCCGGCCAGCGCAGAACAAGCGGAACGCGGAAGCCGCCTTCGGAGCCCATGCCCTTCCAGCCCTTGAACGGCGTCGTGCCGCCGTCGGGCCAAGAGAAGCCTTCCGCACCGTTGTCCGTGGTCACTGCGATGATCGTGTTGTCGGCGATGCCCATCTCTTCGAGCTTGTTCATGACGTCGCCGATGATGTCGTCGAACTGCGCCATACCGGCTTCCTGGATGGACCAGCCGTTGTTCGCGTTCCGCATCTTCTCGTATTCCGGCGAGAGATGGGTGATCACGTGCATCCGGGTGGGATTGAGCCAGACGAAGAACGGCTTGCCGTCTTTCTGGGCCTTGTCCATGAAGTCGAAGGCATGGTCGCGGATGACGTTGTCGACCGTTTCCATGTTGTACTTGACGCCTTCGACCGGATGCGGCGGCAGCGGCCCCTCGTCGATGATGCGCTGCTTGCCAACCTTGCCCCAGCGCGGATCGACGGTCGGGTCATCCTTGTCGGTCGCGAATGTGTGCAGAAGGTTGCGCGGCCCGACCTTGTCCAGAAGGTCCTTCGGGTAGTTCGGATGCCAGGGATCTTCCATGGCATCAAGATGGTAGAGATACCCCCAGAACTCGTCGAAACCGTGGACGGTCGGCAGGAACTCGTTCCGGTCGCCGAGATGGTTCTTTCCGAACTGGCCGGTCGCGTAGCCGAGTTCTTTCAGGGCGGTTGCGATTGTCGGAGCCTTGTCCGGCATGCCGATCGTGGCGCCCGCCTGCCCGACCGTTGTCAGGCCGGTCCGGATCGGCAACTCGCCGGTGATGAAGTTGGCGCGTCCGGCGGTGCAGCTCGCCTCGGCATAGTAGTCGGTGAAGATCGCCCCTTCCGCGGCGAGCTTGTCGATATTGGGCGTCCGCCCTGCCATTAGGCCGCGATGATAGGCACTGATGTTCCACATGCCGATATCGTCGCCCATGATGAAAACGATGTTGGGCTTTTTGGCATTCTGTGCGGCCACGACGGCGACACCACTGAGAGTAATTGCGGCCGCCAGGGCCGACGACGCCAGAACGGCGCCGAAACGCGTTCGCGCCCGGGATGAACGAACTCTGACATCTGTCATTTCCAGTCTCCCTATCTTCGGTTGGCTAACTCTGGTGCAAAAGAATTTTTCCTGGTGGACTAACAGCCCTTCAGTTTGGGCTGCCTATTCTTGCGCCAACTCCTCCGCAAACTTGTCGACGATCGCCCGGCATTCGGGAGTGATGTCGGCGGATTTCTCCTGCAGACAGGTCATGATGCGGCCCCCGCCGAACTCGGTATTCGGGCATTGCTTCTCAATATCGGGCGCGCAGGTCGCCATCGCATCGCGAATGGTCGCGAAGACATGATCCATGATGTCGCCGATGTCGGAGATGGTATTGGCGCAAGTCTCGTCGAGATGATCTTCATGCGCGTACAGGCACGAGATAAGCCGACCGTTGCCCGGCGTGACCGCTGAGCAATACTCTTCGATTTGCGCTTCGCAGTCCTCCAGAACGCCCTGTGTCCGGCCGGGCTGGGGCAGCACGAAAAGCGCGAATGTCAGGGCAAGGACAAATAGCCAAGTGCCGTTTCTGGGATTGGTCATCTACGTTCTCCGGCCATGTTTATGGATTGACGACGACATATACGGTGACGCCGTCCTGCACGGTCGGGGCGTAGTAGACGCCGCCGCAATTGTAGTAGGCGCGGTACGGGGAGCAGCCGGCGATCGAGTTTCGATAGGCGACGCGGCGTGTAGTACGACGCGCTGTCCGCCGGGACACGCCGGCAACGCTGACCGGCGTCAGCGGATGACCGACTTTTGCTTGTGCTTTCTGCACGCCGACAGGTGATTGCGGGGTCGGTTCGAGCAACAGGGCTGCCGTTATGGCGACGGCCCAGGTCAAGCAGCGTTTCAGTCTCATTTTCGATACCTCCCGAATGGACTCGACAGATGAAGTGACCCTGAAATGGTGTCTTCTTCTTTTCCTCGTGACCGGAAGACCGGCACCAAAGAGCGCCGGTCTTCCAACTTCATCATTTCGTGCCGATCGGCATAACCACTTGATACCAGGGATCAAAAGTGTCCAGGAGCCCGACGAACTCTTCGAATTTCTTTGGCTCGCCGTCGAGCTTGATCTTGCCGCTGGTAACGCCTTGCTCGACTTTCAACTTTCCACCGATGATCTCGTTCAAGGTTGCCCGATCAAGGGTGAGGCTGGCATCAGCTTCGTCGGCTTGCTGATCCTTGTGGTACTGGAGGACGCCGTACTCGACCACCAGCAGGTATTTCTCCTTGGTGTCCGGCAAGTCGAGGTTAAGCTTGATGGTCTTGCCCTCAGCCCTGGGACCGTCGAGACGAATCGACAGGTAGTCGAAGAACATCTCGATCGGCATGGCGGAGACCGTGTCGGGGCTGGCGAAGACTGCGACCGCCATGGGTTTGACGCCTTCGCGCAGGTCCTTGGCGGCGCTCATGTACCAGCCGCGCCAGGTGCCCGCCTCGGACTGGTAGCCGAGCTGCTCGCTGGCATCCGCCATGAGGTTGCGGGCCTCCATGTTAGACGGGTCGGCATAGACCACCTGCATCAGCACCTGCATCACCCAGCGGTAATCGCCCTTGTCGAAGTCCGCCTTGGCCTTCTCGACGATCGCGTCGGCGCCGCCCATGTAGTCGACGTACTTCTTGGCGGCATCGACCCGTGGCAGCGGATGCAGGGTGGCGGGGTTGCCGTTGTACCAGCCGAACTGCTTGTCGATGGCTGCCTTCACGTTGTGGTTGGTGGTGCCGTAGTAGCCGCGCAGTCCCCATTCGGACTGTAGCGCCTCGGGCAGCTTGATCATCTCGGCGGCCTCGACCATGTCGTAGCCCGAGTTCGCAAGACGGATCGACTGGTCGTTGATGTACTTGTAGGCGGCGGATTGTCTGGTCAGGTGCTCGCTGATCCGCTCCTTGCCCCAGATCGGCCAGTGGTGCGGCGCATACAGAACCTCGGCTTCGCCTCCCCAACGGTCGTTGGCCTCCCTCAGGTACTTGGCCCAGTTATAGGCGCTGCGGACCTTGGCGCCGCGCAGGCTGTAGACGTTGTGCTGGGTGTGGACCGCGTCCTCGGCAGTGGACAAAGCCTTCATCGAGGGGATGTAGAAGAACATTTCCGCCGGCGCCTCGGTGTCCGGGGCGAGCATGAACTCGAATTCCAGACCACCGATGGTCTCCTTCTGAACGGGTTCCGTTATTACGTTGGTCGGCACGGCAAAGGTGATGGTTCCCCTGGAGTTGATCAGGCCCAGACCGCTGGTCACACTGCCGGTAGGGCCGGGCTCCACCAACTGGCTGTACTGGTAGCCGCTGAGGCGCGACTGGCGGTTGCCGCCGATCACGTTTTCGTTGAGCGCCGCCTCGGTGAAACCCTCGGGCGCGTAGATCTTGACCTTGCCGGAATCGATCTCCTCTTGGCTCACCACACCTTTGACGCCGCCGTAGTGGTCGATATGCGAATGGGAGAAGATCACCGCCACGACCGATTTGTCGCCGCGATGCTTGCGGTAGAGGTCCAGGCCCGCCTTGGCGACCTCGGCGGAAACCAGCGGATCCATCACGATCACGCCGCCCGGGGCTTCGATGAAAGTGATATTGGAGATGTCGAGGCCGCGTACCTGGTAGATGCCTTCCGTTACCTCGAACAGGCCCGTGTAGTGCTCCATGATCTGGGCTTGGCGCCAGAGGCTGGGATTGACCGTATCCGGCGCCGGCTTGTCACCCTTAAGAAAATCGAACTTGGGCAGATCCCAGACGATATCGCCCTTGGCATTCTTGACCACGCCGTTGTTCTCCAGCGGGGCAATGAAACCACGCGCGGAGTCCTCAAAGGCCTGCTTGTTGTTAAACGGCAATTCCTTGAGCACCGCCGCGTTAGCCGCCTTGGTCGCTTCACTGGCAGGTTTCGCCGCGTCCTGCGCCATGACCGGCTGGCCGAAACCGATGGCCAGGATTGTGGCAGGGACTAGTAGCTTCATTTTCATTACATATTCCTCCGTGAACAACGGGAGCATCAATTTGGAATTGATCTACCGACTACTGATTCTGTTAACCGTGGACGTCGTATTCAGAGCATGGCGGATGGCCGACTTTTCGCTCTCGTTTCCGTCGATGAGGATCATGCCGTCGGCCAGCGCGCGGTCGACCGACAGCCTGCCGGCGAGCAGGTCCGCCACGACCGGCTCGCCGGTCAGTACAACCGCCTCTCCTGGGGCCGGGCCGTTGGTATGGATTTCGATGCTGATCTCGCCGTCGGAATCGGAGATCCGGGTCCACAAGCGACTCTCCACGTAGCCGAGAGAGAAGCTCGACGGCAGTTCGGAGGCCGCCGGGGACGCGGCGAGGGCCTTCTTGAACCGCTGCAGGCGCGGCGTCGTTTCGAGGAAGAGGGCGGCAGGCGTGCGCGGCGCCTCCAGGGCTGCGGCATCGATGACACCGCTGTCCGCGGCTTTGCGCAACGCCACAGCCACCGGGAAGGAGCCCGGGTACATGCTTTCAAGCTGCGCATCGAGGGGAGCATGAAAGCCACAACCGATCGCTGCCGGCGCGGTGAAAGGTATGACCCATACCAATGCGACAGCGACAGCGGCGGCGCGATTCAAGACACCATTAAGGAAACTCATCGAGTCCTCCCGAAACTGGCGCCTGCGGGCGCCCTTTGGGTCTCGTCAGTCGGCCTGAACTCCTGCGCCGAGGCCACGCCAGCCGACAGAGCAGACCCTTGCCACTCACTAGGCGTATGTTACGGACTTGGGTTAGGCGGCATAATTGGACCGAGGGCCTACATTGATACGGCGGCGTTCTAAAATCTGGTGTTTCCTGTTTGGACCAATCCTGACAACGCTACTTGCCTATTCAGTCGCCGGAGTTCACGCCGATACGTCCCCGCGCCGGTTTCTTGTCATCTTTGAGCATCACAGTTCGCTCATTGCGAATATTGAGATTGCGAAGGGGATCGAGGAAAGGCTAGCCGAAGCGCTGCCGACGGAACGCGAGATCTACAGCGTCTATCTCGACAGCGCGCGGTTTCCCGGAAATCCGCAGTCGGCGCCTTTCCTGCGCCTGCTGGAAGACAATTTCTCGGGCATGACCTTCGACGCCGTTCTGGCCGTCGGGCCCAAGGCCCTGTCCTTCGCGCTAGATAACCGGGATCACCTGGCGCCGGGCGCCCCGATCCTGTTCACCGGAATCGCCGGGGACAAGATCAATTACGCGGATCTGCCGCCCGACGTGGGCGGCGTCTACAGGGCCTACGACATGGCCCAGATTGTGGAATTCGCGATGAAACTGCAGCCAGAGGCACGCCAGATCGTCGTGATGTCCGGCACTGCGAACTTCGACCGCGATCTCGCCGAGCGGGCACGAAACGCACTCGGGACCCGGTTTGCCGGCCTCCTGGTGTCCCATATCTCGGACCTGCCGCTTGCCGGCTACGTGGACGCGGCGCGCGACTACGATAGCGATACCATCCTGCTCATCCTGACAATCCTCCAGGACGCCACCGGCCGGGCAATGCTTCCGAGGGACGCCGCATGGGCAATCGCCGCGGCCTCCGGCGCGCCCACCTACGGGTTTCATAGCACCTTTCTACAAGCCGGCGTCACAGGCGGCCATGTCACGACCTTCCCCGACATCGGCAGGATTCTGGCCGACGAGGCGCTTGCCGCAATAGAGGACGGGGGCCGTACCAGGCTGCCGATTGCCAAGGCGCCGGCCACCAATGTGGTCAACTGGCCGCAACTCGCCCGCTTTGATATCAACACGGACCTTGTCCCGGCGGACACGGTGCGCCTGTTCTACACAACGCCCGCATGGCAGCGATACCGGCGCGAGATTGCCCTTGCCGTGACGGTGTTGCTGCTCCAGTCGATCACGATCGCCGCCCTCGTCGTTCAGATGCGACGGCGGAAGCGAGCAGCGCAGGAGCTGGAAGCAGGTCGGCTTGCGCTCGCCCATGCGGCGCGAAGCTCGCAGCTCGGCCAGCTTTCCGGCGCCATTGCCCACGAACTCAACCAGCCGCTGACCGCGATCCTGGCAAACGCCGAGGCGGGCTCGCGTTTGCTCAGTTCGGAAATCCCTGACCTCGCCGAGATCTCGGAAATCCTCTCCGATATTGCCGACGACGATCGGCGAGCGGCCAGCATAATCGTCCAGCTCAGGCGCTTAATGAAGGAAGGCGAGGTGGAGTTGGAGCGGATCGACCTGAACGAGGTCGTCTCCGAGACGCTCAATTTGTTGCACAGCGAGTTGGTCGCACGGCGTACGGATGTCGAATTCCGGCGCGGCAAGGGGCCCGTCCCGATCTTGGGCAACTTTACGCAACTTCAGCAGGTTGTCCTCAACCTATTACTCAACGCGGCGGACTCGATGAAGGAACTGCCGCCTGCGCAACGCCATGTCCTCTTCGAGACCCGCGTAATCTCCGACGGTACGCGTCAGTTGGTGGTGTCCGACCGAGGGCCGGGCCTTACGAAAGAAGTGGCGGTCGACGCCTTCAAGCCGTTCGTGACGTCAAGGCCCGATGGCCTCGGACTCGGACTGTCGATTTGTCGGTCAATCGCGACGGCCCATGGCGGCACGCTCGTGTTTGAAGACGATGTGGAGTCCGGTGCACGCATCATCCTGGCCCTGCCCGAACCGTGAGGGACACCATGTCCGAAACGCCGCCGACGGTGTATATCGTGGACGATGACCCGGCAATCCGGAAAAGCCTTTTCCGGCTGCTCTCCTCGGCAGGATACTGTTGTATTTGCCACGAAAGTGCCGAAGCTTTTCTTGATGAGTACAAACCGGGCGAACCGGGATGCGTACTGATTGATCTAGATCTTCCGGGCATTGACGGCTTTGGGGTCCAAGAATCCCTGTCATCTATGGAGATTGGCCCGCCAGCCATTTTTCTAACAGGTACAGGCGACATTCCGGCGAGCGTACGCGCGATGAAGGCCGGCGCCGTCGACTTCCTGACCAAGCCGGTAGATGCTTCGACCCTCCTATCAGCGGTCGAGGAAGCTCTGGCGTTTGATGATGCGACTCGTACGGCCATCTCGACATCTGACGATCTCCGGGTTCGCCTCGAAACGCTAACGCCGCGTGAGCGACAGGTGCTCGACCGGGTTGTGCTCGGACGGCAGAACAAGCAAATCGCGGCGGAACTCGGCACCGCGGTAAAGACAATCAAGGTTCACCGTGCCCGTATGATGCGGAAAATGCAGATGCCGTCTCTGGCGGAACTTGTCCGCGCGATGGTTGAACTCGATGCCGAAAGCAGGAGTGGCTGAGCCGCGTATAGGCACACGGGCCAATTTCCATCCGCCCGCGGCAGGCCTAAGCTTTCAGAATGATCTGTGATCGAAATCTGATCGCTGTCGTTGATGACGACAAAGGTGTGCAACGCGCGCTCAGCCGGCTGGTTCGTGCGCTCGGATACGACTCGGTTACTTATGGGTCGGGCGAAGCTTTACTTGCTGCCGTCCACACCCGGGCTCTGGCATGCGTTATCCTGGACCACCACTTGCCCGGTCAGACTGGACTGGAAACTCTGAGGAAGCTTGCACGGTCGACGCCACCGATCCCGGTCGCCGTAATTACTGGACTGGACGAGCCAGGACTTCGCGAGTGCTGTCTCGCGGCCGGTGCTGTGGCCTACATTCTGAAACCTGCATCACAGTTCGACATAGAAGCCGCGATCAAGAAAGCGACTTTCCGCTAACGTTGAATTTCCTCGGGATGTCGATGTGATACAGTATTGCTACTCCGACTTATTATTGTCCCCTTTTGCTAATCAACCACTTGACGGAGACGGGTTTGCGTACGCCTAGCGCTTCGCGTTTTTTAAACCGACCACGTTGCCCGATGCCGTGCCATCCCCCAGCGCGGTCGCGATCGTGGCACCGATCGTGTCGGTGGCCCGCTTTAGCGGATCGTTGTCGAGATGGGCATAGCGCTGAGTGGTCGACACCTGGGTATGTCCGAGAAGTTTACCGATGACCGGCAATCCCAGTCCAGAACCGGCACCGACGGAGGCGTATGTGTGGCGCAGGTCGTGGAGACGCACGCCATCGAGCCCGGCGCGTCGCTGGATCGCGGCCCATGGGCGTTTTAGATCGGAACGCGGCTTGTCGGCCCTATCCCCCGCAATCACGTAGTCTCCGACGCGCGGCAATTCCGAGAGTATCTGGACGGCAGGTGCGCTCAGAACAATCGCCTTGCGCCCACTCTTGCTGTCGGGGAGCAGCAACAGACCGCGCTCCATGTCGACCCATTCCCACCGAAGATGCAGGATCTCTCTCAGGCGGGCGCCAGTAAACAGCAGCAAGCGGAAGGCTGCAGCGACATGCGGTGAGATTACGACGCGCCGGTTCCCGGGCTTGGAAGCGTGCTTCGCGGTCGGCTTTGACTCGTCGACCGTCCACTCAATGCCGACGCTCTCCGCTTCTCTGATCGCGGCACCCAGCCGTTCGAGCTCCTCGACCGACAAGAAGCGCTCTCTTCGATCCTCCTTGAACTTCTCGACCTTGTTTGCGGGATTATAGTTGTCCGGGATCAGACCTCTCTTGCCCGCCCAGCTGTACATCGACCCAACCACTGCGATCGTGCGATTGGCGAGATACGGCCGGTCGCGCAGATCATGATGCAGCTTGGCGATATTCGCCTTGGTAACGTCGACCGCTTTTCGCTTCCCGACCACCGGGCGGACGTAGGCATTGAGAACATGCCGGTACAGCTCGGCCGTCTTCGGCTTGCGCTTGGGCTCCACGTGATCGGACAGGAACTGGTCAATCAGATCTGAAACCGTTGCCGCGTCGCGTGCCTTGGCCCGCTCTCCCAGGGGATCGGAACCGAGCCTCACCGAAGCTAGAATGTCCCGCGCGGCGTTGCGTGCCTCGTCTGCGGTCAATGTCGCGACCGACCCGATCGTCATTCGCTTTTTGGCAACGCCTCGCCCGACACCCGGTCGATACTCGACCACCCAGGACTTCACGCCGCTTGGCAGGATCCGGACTCCGAAGCCTTTCAGGTCGACGTCATAGGTAATGTACGGCTTGTCGTCGGGCTGGAGGCCGTCCACAACGCGCTTCGTCAGACGTGCAGTCGGCATGGTTTCACTCTCCTGATTTCCGCCGTGTCGCCACCATGTCGCCACTGAAACGGCAATCGCCGGGAAGCGACAGAAATCAGACTAGTCTTTTTTCTCTTTATTACAAATAATTAGAGATAAATAAGAACCGCCAGGCATCGAGAAAAAACCTATTCCTTTTGATTGTGGATCAGGAGGTCCCCCGTTCGAGCCGGGGCAGCTGTACCACTTCCCTCCGAAGACTTAGCAAAGATCGGGATTGTGCCGTCGGCGCGCCGTCGCCGGCGGAATAGCCGTTTGCGTAAGCCGCAGTCGACGATGCCGCCGTGCCGCGCACTCCCATTGATCGGCGGCAGGCCCCGGGTGCGGACGACAAACCCGATGCCTGTTTCATGCCGGCGCGACGAAGACCGGGCCGGCACGACAAAGACTGGCGCATCGCGGCTTCAGCCTGATCGACGTGCAGTCGCCCCCGGCACGGCCAATAGATTCCCCAGCAAACCGCGACATTGAGCTTCGCACTTCTACGCGCTATACAATATTCTCGTGTATACGCACGAAACACAACAATCGGTCCGGAAATCGAAACACAAACTTCACCCTTCGAAAACTGAAAAATACGGACAGGCAACCATACCGGCGAATAGCTGGAGACGAGATTCGGGGGAACTCTCTTGGCTTCGGGCAAACAGGTCCATTGACTGACCTCGTCCACGCGATCATGTGCGGCGGCGCCGGGGCACGGCTGTGGCCCTGGTCGCGGTCGTCCTGTCCCAAGCCGTTCCTGACGCTTGCCGGCGACCGCTCGCTGCTGCAATCGACCGTAGACCGGCTCGACGGATTTTCGATGCCGATCGAGACGATCGTCCTCGGCAATAGGGATGACCGATTCGCGATCGCGGAGCACCTGCGCACGACCTCGGGCGCCGCCGAGATCGTCCTCGAGCCGGAGATCCGCGATACCGCGCCGGCGGCGCTGGTGGCGGCGTTGCGGGCGCAGGCCCGGCTTTCCCCCGGCGGGCTCGTTCTGCTGGCCCCCGCCGACCACGTCATTGCCGACACGGCCGCGTTCCACGCCGCGATCGCCCGCGCGATGCCGGCGGCCAGGGCCGGATATCTCGTGACATTTGGCATCGGCCCGACGCACCCGGCGCCCCGCTATGGCTATATCGAGCGCGGAGATTCGCCGGCCGGCGCCGACAATGTCTTTCGCGCACGTAGCTTCCACGAGAAGCCCGACGAAGCGACCGCGGAAACCTTCGTCGCGTCGGGAAATTTCCTCTGGAACGCCGGGATATTCCTGTTCGATCCGGCCGCGCTTCTAGACCAGGCCGAGACGCTGCATCCCGGGATGGTGGCGGCATGCCGGGCATCCTGCGACAAGGCCAGCGAGGACAGCGATTTCCTGCATCTCGATCGCGAAGCCTATGCGCGGCTCGAGGCGATTTCCTTCGACCACGCGTTCGCGGAGCGGCTCGGAGACAAGGTCGCCGTCGTCCCCGTATCGATGGGATGGTCCGATATCGGCTCATGGACCGCGCTCTACGAGGCCCGCAGCAACCAGGCAGAAGGCGGAAACGTGATCGAAGGTCCGGTGGACCTCGTCGATTGCGTCGGTTCCCTCGCCTTCAGCGACGGTCCCGCCCTCGTGGCGCAAGGCCTCAGGGACATGGTGGTGGCCGCCAGCCACGGCGCCGTCTTCGTGGCGCCGCGCGCGGAGGCGGACAAGGTCAAGGATATCGTCGCCACGCGCGCCGGCGCCGGCGCCAGCGCCGGCAAGAGCGACATCGCCCCCCATGACCGGGTCATCAGGCACTGGGGCTGGTACCGGGTCATCGGCCGCGGCGACGGGTTCCAGGTCAAGGAAATCGTCGTCAAGCCGGGCGAGCGGCTGTCGCTGCAAACGCACCGGCACCGGGTGGAGCATTGGATCGTCGCTCGCGGCACAGTCCGCGCCGCCCTTGACGGCGCATGCAAGATACTGCCGGCGAATACCTGCATCCATATCCCGGCGGGCTCACGCCATCGCCTCGAGAATCCAGGAGAGGAGCCCGTGCACATCATCGAAGTGCAGACAGGCGACTATCTGGAGGAAGACGATATCGTTCGCTACGAGGACACCGACTGACCGGATCGACATCGCCGACCGTGCGTTGCGGGCGCTCCTGCCAACTGAACATGCCACGAACCGTCCGAACGCTGTCATCTTAGGCGATCGGCGCCTTCTCCGTCGAAGGCCTGAGATCGCTGGAATCCAGAGAGATCAGGGCGGTCCGGCCGGCTCTTCATGCAGCCCGGTGATGCTGTTGACGACCTGCGCCACCTCGGGATCGTCGAGCGGTGGGCTGCAGCGCATCCGGTTCCAGGCGAGCATGAGTTCCAGCGCCACATCCGGATCGACGCCGTGCCAGAGCAGATGGCCGGTCAGCGACGCGATCGTCGCGTTGCGCTCGCCTTCGTTCACGCCCTCGCGCACGAGCCGGCGCCAGTCGGCGACCGAGCGGCCGACGCGCGCGCCGGTCAGGGCGCCGTAGAGCCAGCGTGGCAACGGCGCCGGCGAGATCTCGTCGGGCGAATGGCCCTTGCGCCAGACATACGGGTTGCCGGAGGGGTGGATCGACGGCGGGGCGACGATATAGCCGCCGTCGCCACGCAGATCGATGCCCGGTTCAAGGCCCGCGCGGTTTCGAAGCCGCATCCCCGGATGCGCGAAATACAGGTGGCGCCCGCCGCCGCCGCTGATCGCCTCGACCGTCGCCGGCATCGGCCCGTGGCGGCGCTCGAGGCGTTCCAGCGAATCGCCGCCGCCATGCTTCGGATCGACGTCGATCACGATCAGGTTCGATATCTCGCCGGTGACGATACCGACATTGGCGTCCGGCCAGCGGCGATACCAGCCCGCGACCTGCTCCCTGGTGGGCGGCGTCGTCTGCAGGGCTTCCCATTTGACCAGCGGCCGCTTCTCGCGCGGCCGGACCGGCAGGACCGACCAGCCGCGCGCACGATAGCGTTCGGCAGCCTGGAAGGCGGGCGTCGGTTTGGGATCGTCCGGTTTCGCCATGGTGTCGCTCACTCTGGCCGATCGATGCTATCGCCAGTTCGCCCCACAAGGATAGGCTCGCGCGCGGGGCCCCGAGGTCGCAGGTACACGGTTTCATCGGGCGGATCACCGCGCTCGCGGCGGGATACGGGCGGGCGCTCCTCGATCTCGCGCAACAGCTTGCGCCGGAATGCCTCGGCGAAATCGTCGTAGTCGCGGGCGACCATGACAAAGGCGTGCGCACCGACGATCACCTCGTCGCGGTAGTAGTCGTCGAGATCGGGTACATCGTTGAGGATCGCAAGGCCGTTGACCGTGATGCCGCGGCCGAGCGCCATGCCGCGCGCATCGGCGAGAAGCAGCACGTTCTCCCGCGGCGGCGTCTCGATCCCGTCCCCGGAAACGTCGACGACCCGGCGAACGCCAGAGATGCCGTTGCGCTCCATCAGGCGCATCGCCTCGGCGATTCCGGAGCCGAGGCCGGTGCCGCCGCTGATGAGGCGCGGAAAGGCCTCGATGTGGCGCGCGAACGTCTCCGCATCGGACGGCCCCTCGATGACGTGCCAGTCTCCGGCGTGTTTCGGCAGGCTCGCATCCGCCCAGACGATCGCGGCAATGGCGATGCGTCCGATCGGTCCCGACGCGATCGCGTCGAGCACGTCCCGGTCGCGGATGGCGCTGGCGACACCGCCGACCTGCAGCGAGAACTCGCCGGGATCGACGCTGGCCGACGCATCGATCGCAAGCACCAGTTCCAGATCGACCCTGGTTTCGGCGCGTGCCGGCGGGCCGGGCACGAGGCTTGCCCCCAGAACGACCGCCGCCACGGCAATGAGTCCGGTCCGCATGGCCAGAACAGTGACACGACCGGGCACCACCTGGCCACTCCGCGCCACAGAGGGCTTGACCGGAGGCCCGGCTTGGGCTCGGCTCCGTTGCGACAGAACCGAGCCGGACATCGCCATGACATCCAGCAAGAACCACCTGGACCCCGAAACGCTCGCGGCCCAGGCGCTCGGGCGCATCGACCGGGAGACCGGCGCGGTCGTCCCGCCGCTGCACAGCGCCTCGACATTCGCCCGCGACACGGACTACGCGCTGATCGGCCCGCACATCTACAGCCGGGACAGCGCCCCGACGCTCGCCCACGCCGAGGACATCGTTGCGACGCTCGAAGGCGGCGCCGGGGCCCGGGTATTCGGTTCGGGCCTTGCTGCCTTCGCCGCCCTGACCGAGACACTTGCGCCAGGCGCCCACGTGGTGGCGCCGCGAGTCATGTACTACGCCGCGCAGGCCTGGCTCAGGCGCCTGGTGGAACGCGGACGCCTCTCGCTCGACCTCTACGACCAGACCGATCCGCAAACGCTCAAGGCGCTGGTCAGGCCGGGACAGACCGAACTCGTCTGGGTGGAGACGCCGGCCAACCCGACCTGGGACGTGATGGATATCGCCTTCGCCGCGGAGGCGGCGCATTCGGCCGGCGCCATCCTCGGCGTCGACTCCACCTGCGCACCGCCGCCGACGACCCAGGCCATTTCGCTCGGCGCCGATATCGTCATGCATTCGGCGACGAAGTACCTGAACGGCCATTCCGACCTGACCGCCGGCGTGCTGGTGACGGCCAAGGACGACGCGCGCTGGGCCGATATCCATGCCGTCCGCAACCTGACCGGCGGGGTGCTGGGCGGCTTCGAGGCCTGGCTCCTGATCCGCGGCATGCGCACGCTGTTCGTCCGCTTCGCCCGCCAGTCGGAGACCGCGCTGGCGATCGCGCGGCATTTCGAGGGGCACCCGCGCGTGGCGGGCGTGCTCTATCCCGGCCTCGACAGCCATCCCGGCCATGCGATCGCGGCGAGACAGATGACCGGCGGCTTCGGCGGCATGCTGTCGATCCTGGTCGACGGCGACATCGATACGGCCAGGGCCGTCGCGACGCGAACCGGGGTTTTCGTGCCGGCCACGTCGCTGGGCGGGGTGGAAAGCCTGATCGAGCACCGCCGTTCAGTCGAAAGTCCGGAAAGCACCGTAGCCGATACCCTGTTGCGGCTCTCCGTCGGCTTGGAATCGGCGACCGACCTGATCGCCGATCTGGAGCAGGCGCTAAAAGGCTGAACGCACCGGTTTGGTGTACAGGCCGCTTCCGGCTACCATCACGCGATGAGCCGTCCGGACCTGCACGAGATAGCCGAAAAACTGCGCGGCGAACTCGCCGAGCTGGAAAGCCTGAGCGAGACGAGCGCGGGTTCGCGCGGCACCGTCTTGCTCGACCAGCAGAGCGTCGGCCGGCTCTCCCGGATGGACGCCATGCAGGGACAGGCCATGGCGAAGGCGGCGGAGCAGCGCCGGCGGGGGCGCATCTTGATGATCAAGGCCGCCCTGCAGCGCATCGCGGACGACGCGTACGGGGACTGCGAGGAGTGCGGCGAGCCTATCCCGGCCGGCCGGCTCGCCATCGACCCGACCGTGACGACCTGCGTCGGCTGCGCCTCGGCGCGCTGAGCACGCGGGCTTGCCGAACCGCGAACAGCCTGTCATCCAGAGCCTGCGTCCAACCACTCGTCGCCAAGGAACGTCCGATGTCGATCGTCACCAAAGTGGAAGAGCTCGAAGCCATCTACGGCCAGCCCAGCGAAGCCTCGATGGTCAAGGAGGTCGACCGGGTCACGCCGCACTACGCCGCCTATATCGCGGCGTCGCCGTTCATGGCGCTGGCGACGAGCGGCCCGGAAGGGCTCGACTGCTCGCCGCGCGGCGACAAGGCGGGCTTCGTGCGCATTCACGACGAAAAGACACTGATGATGCCGGACCGGCGCGGCAACAACCGGGTGGATTCGCTGCGCAACATCATCCGCGATCCCCGCGTCGGGCTGTTGTTCCTGATCCCGGGGTCGGGCAGCACCCTGCGGGTCAACGGCACCGCCGCCATCTCCACCGATGCGGATCTGCTGGCCTCGTTCGAAATGGACGGCAAGGCACCGCGCACGGTGATCGTGATCACCGTCGAGGCGGTGTACTTCCAGTGCTCTCGGGCGATCGTGCGATCGGACCTGTGGAACCCCGAAAACCACGTCGACCCGAAAAGCCTGCCGAGCGTGGGCACCGTTCTCGCCAGCCTGAGCAGGAACCGGATCGACGGGGACGCCTACGACAAGGACTGGCCGGCGCGGGCCAAGGCCTCTCTGTGGTGATCCGCCGCTAGGCGCGGGTCTCAGATCGCCAGGTATTCCTGGCGCAGGTCGGCATTGTCGAGCACCTCCTGGGCGCCGCCGTCGAAGACGATCTGGCCCATGTCGAGGATCACCGCGCGATCGGCGAGATGCAGCGCGGCGATGGCGTTCTGCTCGACGATCACCGTCGTCAGGCCGAGCGCCTTGATCTGTTCCACGATCTTCTCGATCTCCTGCACGATCACCGGCGCGAGCCCCTCGTAGGGCTCGTCCAGCAGCAGCAGCTTCACCTCGCGGGCGAGCGCCCGGGCGACGGCCAGCATCTGCTGCTCGCCGCCGGACAGCGTGACGCCCTCCTGCTTGCGGCGTTCGGCAAGACGGGGGAAATGCTCGTAGAGCCGATCGATCGACCAGCCCACCGGCTCGGCTATCTGGGCGAGCTGCAGGTTCTCCTCGACCGAGAGGCCAGGAATGATGCGCCGGTCCTCCGGCACCAGGCCGACGCCGGCCCGGGCGGCCTGGAAGGCCGACATCCGGTGGACCGCCTGACCGTCGAGCCAGATCTCGCCCTGCTTCAGCGCCGGGTTGTCGGCGCGGGCGATGGTGCGCAGCGTCGAGGTCTTGCCGGCGCCGTTGCGGCCGAGCAGCGCGACGATCTCGCCCTTGCGGACATGAAATCCGACACCCTGCACGATGTAGCTTTCGCCGTAGTAGGAATGCAGATCGGTGCAGGAGAAGAAGGCGGGCGTGTCGGCGCCGGCTTCGGGTGTCTCGGTCTTTGCGTCGGTCACTGTCATCACGCTCATCACGTTCACAGGTGCGCTCCCCCGAGATAGGCTTCCTGAACCCTGGGGTCCCCCTTGATATCATCCGGGAGCCCCTCGGCAATAACCGTTCCCTGCGCGAGCACGGTGATCTTGTGGGCGAGCGAGAAGACCACGTGCATGTCGTGCTCGATGACGATTTTGGTGATGCCGCGCTCGCCGATCTTCTTGAGAAGGTCGATGGTGTTGTTGGTGTCGGCGCGCGACATGCCGGCGGTCGGCTCGTCGAGCAGCAACAGCTGCGGGTCCTGAACCAGACACATCGCAAGCTCCAGCCGGCGCTTGTCACCGCGCGACAGGCTGCCCGCGATCATGTCCTTCTTGTCGACGAGCCCGACGTCATCGAGGACGTGCAGGGCCCGGTCGCGAACCTCACCCTCGGAGCCAACACTGGCCCAGGCGTTGATCCTGAAGGCGCCGTCCCGGTGGGCGAAGGCGGGGATCATGACGTTCTCGAGCAACGACAGTTCCTCGAAGATCTCGGGCGTCTGGAACACCCGCGACACGCCGATCTGGTTGATCTCGAACGGCTTGATCCCGAGCAGCGACTTGCCGTTGAACATCACCGTTCCGGTATCCGGCACGAGGCGGCCGACGAAACAGTTCAGAAGCGTCGACTTGCCGGCGCCGTTCGGCCCGATGATGGCGTGGACGGAACCTTCCTCGACATCGAGGGTGACGTTGTTCAGCGCCTGGAGGCCGCCGAAGCGCTTGTTGACGTCGGTGACTTGCAGAATGCCCATGACCACCCCCTATTCCGCCGGCGCGGGAACGGCGCCCGCCTTGGAGGTCTCGGCGCCGCCGCCGCCGTTGCGGCTGAACAGCGCCCCCAACCGCCGTATCCCCTCCATGATGCCGCCGGGCAGGAAGATGACGATCAGCATGAACAGGACACCGAGCGTCAGGTGCCAGCCCTCGCCGACGAACAGGGAGGTGACCGACACGAGGAAGGTCTCCAGTCCGTCCGGCAGGAACGAGAAGAAGGCGTGCAGGGTATTGTCGTTGAAGGCGGAGAAGATGTTCTCGAAATATTTGATCAGCGCAGCGCCGAGGAAGGGGCCGAGCAGCGTGCCGGCGCCGCCGAGGATCGTCATCAGCACCACCTCGCCCGACGCGGTCCACTGCATGCGCTCCGCACCGGCCAGCGGGTCGGTGACGGCGAGCAACGCGCCGGCGAGCCCCGCGTACATGCCCGAGATGATGAAGGCGGCGAGCGTGTAGGGCCGCGTGTTGAGGCCGGTGTAGTTCATCCGGTTCTGGTTCGACTTGACCGCCTTCAGCATCATGCCGAAGGGCGAGCGGAAGATCCGCACGGAGATGAAGAAGGCGACGATCAGGATGATCGCGCAAAAGTAGAAGCCCTGGTATCCGGTCAGTTCGATGCCGAAGACGTCGGCGAGCAGCACGCCCTGCGGCTCGGCGCGCCCGAACAGCCGGTCGAACAGGCGCGGATCGCTGTTGAGCACGCGCAGGCCGGTCTCGCCGTTGGTGATCGGGGTGAGCACCGAATAGGCGAGGTTGTAGGACATCTGCGCGAAGGCGAGCGTCAGGATCGAGAAGTAGATGCCCGCCCGGCGCAGGCTGACATAGCCGATCGCCAGCGCGAACAGGCCGGCGAAAACGATGCTCATCAGCACGGCGGGAATGGCGTTCATGCCAAGCAGCTTGAACGTCCAGACCGCGGTGTAGGAGCCGACGCCGAGAAAGGCCGCGTGACCGAAGGAGAGATAGCCGGTCAGTCCGAACAGGATGTTGAAGCCGATGGCGAAGATGCCGTAGATCGCGAATTTCTGCAGGAGGTCGGGATAGCCCGCCCCGATCGGCGTCAGCCAGATCGGCATGGTCAGGACGGCCGCGGCGAACCCCAGCACCAGTCCCGTGTCCCGCATGGTCGAAGCCTTGTCGTTCATTGGTCTTCGGGCTCCGTTCTCAGGTTTCCATCACGCCCTTGCGGCCCATCAGACCGCGCGGACGCACCAGCAGCACGATCACCGCCACCAGGTAGATGATGATCTGGTCGATGCCGGGGAATATCGCCTTGACCTCGTTCATCGAGGCGAAGGACTGGAGGATGCCGAGCAGGAAGCCGGCGGCGACGGCGCCGCTGAGCGAGCCCATGCCGCCTACGACGACCACGACGAAGGACAGGACGAGGAAGTCCATGCCCATGTGGTAGTCGGGCGAGAGGATCGGCGTGTACATGACGCCGGCCAACCCGGCGACGATGGCGGCCAGCGCGAACATGACGGTGAAGCGGCGGTCGATGTCGATGCCGAGCAGGCCGACGGTATCACGGTCGGCCATGCCGGCGCGGACGACCATTCCGAAGGTCGTGTACTGCAGGAAGGCGAAGACACCGCCGATCACGGCGAGGGAAAAGAACAGGTAGACCATGCGCCACCAGGGATAGACGACGGCGCCCGGATCGAGCCCGATCATGGCGCCGAAGTCGATCATGCCGCGCAGCGCCTCGGGCGCGGGCTGCGGGATCGGATTGGCGCCGAACCACTGCTTGATGATCTCCTGGAGGACGATCGCGAGGCCAAAGGTGACGAGGATCTGCTCGGCGTGCGGCCGCTTGTAGAAGAAACGGACGAGGCCGCGTTCCATCACCAGCCCGACGACGAGCATGACGGGAATGGCGAGCAGGATGGAGACGGGAACCGAGAAATCGATCAGCGTCGCGCCGAAATCGCCGAACCAGGTCTCGATATACGGCGTCCGGACTTCCAGCGGCGTGCCCCAGGCCGTGGTCTGGCTGGGGTCCAGCGTCACCCTTTCCAGCGTGAACAGCTTGTGGACGGTCACGGCGCAGAAGGCGCCGAGCATGAACAGCGCGCCGTGGGCGAAATTGACCACCCCGAGCGTACCGAAGATCAACGTCAGGCCAAGGGCGATCAGCGCGTAGGCGCCGCCCTTGTCGAGCCCGTTGAGTATCTGAAGCAGAATTGCATCCATTGCCCGCACCCGTCCCCGCCGATATCGCGTGGATCTACCAACCGCGTGTCGCCGACCGGATCAGGCCCTAGGGCCAAGACCCGGCCGGCAGCGCCTCATGGCGTGAGGCTAGATCAGGCGCCCGCGTTGCAGGCGCCAAGTTCGCCGCCGAAGATCGCCGGGTCGTACGTGACCTGCTCGGTCGGCACTTCCTCGACGACTTCCAGCAGGTCGAACTGCGAGGTCGGGTTTTCCTTGCCCCTCACGACCAGCACCTTCTTGAAGCACTGGTGGTCGGCGGCACGATAAAGCGTCGGACCGTTGCCCGTGCCATCGAACTCGAAGCCTTCCAGGGCCTTGCCGATGCCGCAGGGATTGAAGGTGCCGGCACGCTCGGCGGCGTCCGCGTAGAGCAGCGTCTGGACGTAGCAGGTGTGCGCGGCCTGGGACGGCGGGAAGCCGTATTCCTGGCCGAACGACTTGACGAAGGCCTTGGAGCCCTCGTCCTCCAGCGACCAGTGCCAGTTCGTCGTGCCGTAGATGCCCTTCACGTTCTCGCCGGCGCCCTGCGCCATCAGACGCGAGTAGAGCGGAACGACGATGGCGAAGTCCTTGCCGTTGACCTTCTTGTCGCGCAGGCCGAACTGGACCGCCTGGGTCAGCGAGTTGACCATGTCGCGGCCGTAGTGGTTCAGGATCAGCACGTCGGCGCCGGAGTTCAGCACCGGCGTGATGTACTGCGAGAAGTCACCCGCGCCGAGCGGCGTGCGGACCGCCTCGACGGTCGTCCAGCCGAGCTTCTCGGTCGAGTTCTTGATCGACTCCTCCTGGGTCCAGCCCCAGGTGTAGTCGGCGGTCAGGTGATAGGCCTTGCGATCGGCCCCATAGGCCTTCTCCAGAACCGGGGCGAGCGCGGCGCCGGACATGTAGGCGTTGAAGAAGTGGCGGAAGCCGTTGGCCCGCTTGTCCTTGCCGGTGGTGTCGTTGGAGTGCGTCAGACCGGCCATGAAGATGACGCCGGCCTCCTGGCAGAGCGACTGCACGGCAATGGCGACGCCCGACGACGACCCGCCGGTAATCATGATGGCGCCGTCCTTCTCGATCATGCGCTTGGCCGACGCGCGCGCGGCGTCGGACTTGGTCTGCGTATCGCCGGTGACGAACGCGACCTTCTTGCCGAGCACGCCGCTGCCCTTCAGCGCCAGCGGCTTCATCGTGTTCAGCATGCCGCCGTCGCCCTCACCGTTGAGGTGCTTGACGGCGAGCTGGTAGGCGCGCAGCTCGTCGGCGCCCTCGTCGGCATAGGCACCGGTCTGCGGGACGTTGAAGCCGAGGGTTACGGTGCCGCCGGTCGGCTCGTTCAGGTAGGCGGCGCGGGACGCGCTCGTAAAGATTGTCGGTAGGGCAAGGCCGGCACCGACGGCGGCGGTGCTCTTCAGGAGCGTGCGCCGATTGATGTTCTTAAGACCGCTCATATGGGGTCCTCCCTAAAGATGGTTTTTTCGATCCGCATTCACGGTGAGTGTTCTCACTCGCACATGACGCTGGCGCATTATTGAAAAAAATACAATAAGCCATTGATCTAACATGAGTATTATGTAAAATCTTGGGACTTCGCTTTCGCAAAAAAGTAAAAATTTTACATCGCAGCGCAGCAAGATCCGGTATTTCCGAGTGTTTCCAACGCGGAAGCCGACCGGAGCGGGACGGACGAGCATGGCGACGACCATCGTGGGGCTGAAGATCCGGGAAACGCGGCGCGCGCTCGGCCTGTCGCAATCCGAGCTCGCCCGGCGGATGGGCATTTCGCCGGCCTATCTGAACCTGATCGAATTCTCGAAGCGGCGGATCGGCGGCCCGCTGCTGGAGAAGGCCGCCGACTGCCTGAACCTGTCGACCTCCGATCTCGACGGCGCGTCCGAGCTGCGCCTCGTCAACGAGCTGCGGGAAATCGCCGCGGACCCGGCGTTGCAACCGGCGGGACCGAGCGCGGAGACCGTCGAGGCATTCATCGGTCGGTTTCCCGAATGGGCGGGGACCGTGGCGCAGATCTACCGTAGCGACCGCTCGAACCGGGAACTGGCGACCGCGCTGTCGGACCGGCTCACGCACGACCCCTATCTCGGCGATATCGTCCACCAGATGCTGACGCACATCTCGGCAGTCCGTTCGACCGCGGAGATCCTCGACGAGATCGCCGATATTTCACCGGACCGGCGCGCCCGCTTCCACCGCGCGCTCGCGGTCGAAAGCCACCGGCTCACCGACGTCGCCCAGGCGCTCGCCGGCTATTTCGACAAGGCGCACGAGACCGGACGATCGGTCACCCCGGTGGAGGAGATCGAGACGGTCCTGCTCGGCCGGGAGAACCGCTTCGCCGAGATCGAAGCGGCGGCGGTGGACGCGCGGGCCGCGATCGTGCGTGACGGCATTCTGCGCGACACCGAGATGATCGACGCGCTGGAGCGGCTCGGCTACACGATCGTCCGCGACGACGACCCGGGAACCGGCGCGGACAGCGCGCGGACCTTGAGGCTGCCGCTCGGCGCGGCGCCGGCAACGGTAACGGAGCGCCTCGCGGCGGCGGTCGTCGAGGAGCGCCTGTCGGAGCCGATCGAGGCGGTGCTGGCGGCGCAGCCGGTCGGCACGGGCGCGGTCGCGCGGCAGCATATGGCGGCGATCCTGAAGACCTACGCGATCGATGCGCTTCTGCTCCCGGCGGGGACGTTTCGCGATTCCGCCGAGCGCGTGCGCTACGACATCGAGGCGCTGGGACGGACCTGGGGCACCGGGTTCGATCGCATCTGCCGCCGGCTGACCGCGACGACCGGACAGGACGGCGGGCCGCGCTTCGCCTATCTGGCGTGCAACGCCGCGGGCCACACGATCGATCGCCGGCCCGTCATCGACCTGGCGTTTCCGCGCCATGGCGCGGCATGCCCGCTGTGGGCGATCTACCGGTCCTTCGCTAAGCCAGGCGTCGTTACCCGGCAGGTGGCCGCCTTTCCAGACGGCAAGAAGGCGCTGTTCGTGGCGCGGTCGCGCAGAAGCGGCCCGGTCGGGTTCGACCAGCCCGACATCCACGTCGCCGACATGATCGCGATCGGCGCCGAGCAGGCCGGCGCGACCGTCTATGGCGACGGCCTCGACCTCGGCGCACGCGGCAAGGCCGAGCCGGTTGGCACCAACTGCCGCATCTGCACGCGGAGCGGATGCGAACACCGGACCGACGACCCGCTGGTCGGGCGCCTGCAGGACTGACCGTCCCGCCCCCGAAACACGCGCCCCCTCATACGAATTGCCTGCTCGCGTCCGGCAGGTCGGGCGTCGTAGTCTCGCCCCACGAACGAAAACAAGCGCAGCGAACGTGTCGGGGGCTGGAAGGGAACACGATCGCGGCGAAACAAAACCTGTCTCGAAGGGGGAAACGGGCCTGTGGCCAGGCACGTGCTGATCGTCGAAGACGAAGAGAATATCGTCGAGTCGCTGTCGTTTCTGCTGGAGCGGGAGGGGTTCGACGTGACGTCGGTGCTCGACGGAGCGCAGGCGCTCGCTCGCATCGAAGACGGCCGGCCGGATCTGCTGATCCTCGACGTGATGCTGCCGGGAATCGATGGTTTCGAGATCCTGCGGACGATCCGGTCCAACGAGGCGCTGAAAGCGCTGCCGGTGGTAATGCTGACGGCCAAGATGCAGCAGCACGACCGCCGCACCGCCGAGGCGATCGGCGTCAACGCCTTCGTGACCAAGCCGTTCTCGAACGCCGAAGTGGTTTCGATCGTGAAGAGCCTGGCGCCGTGACCGACGACCGCGATCCGGATCTGCAACGCCGGCGGTTTTCCGACGCGGCGATGGTGTTGCCCTTCGCCGGTGTGTTCCTGCTGATGCCGCCGTTCATCCAGATATTCGTCACCGGCTCCACAGTCGCGGGCATCCCGCTCATCGTCATCTATCTGTTCGCGGTTTGGTTCGCGCTGATCCTGATCGCCTGGCGGCTCGCCGGCCCGCTGCGCCACGCCATGCAGACCGATCCCCAGAGCGCAAGCGAAGCCGCCCCCCCGGAGGCGTGATGCTTTCGGCCAATCTGCTCCTCTTCGTCTGCCTGTCCTACGTGGCGCTGCTGTTCCTGGTGGCATTCGTCGTCGACCGCCGCGCCCAGCGCGGCCGGATCGGCTGGCTGCAGTCGCCGCTCGTCTACACGCTGTCGATCTCGATATACTGCACGTCCTGGACGTTCTACGGCGCCGTCGGATCGGCGGCACGCAACGGCCTCGAGTTCGCCACCATCTACCTCGGGCCCACGCTGGTGTTCGTCGGCTGGTGGTTGATCCTGCGCAAGCTGGTCCGCATCGGCCGGGTGCACAGAATCACATCGATCGCCGACCTGATCTCGTCGCGCTTCGGCAAGAGCCCGACGCTCGCCGTGTTCGTGACCTTGATCGCGGTCATCGCCACCACGCCCTACATCGCGCTGCAGCTCCAGTCGGTTACGACGAGCTTTCGCGTGATCATCGGCAGTACGGAGAACGCCGGGCTGAACGACAGCGTCACCGCGTTCTGGGTCGCCGCCGGCATGGCGCTCTTCACCATCCTGTTCGGTACGCGCAACGTCACCGCCAACGAACGCCATCACGGCGTCGTCGCCGCGATCGCGGTCGAGGCGCTGGTGAAGCTGTTCGCCTTCATCGCCGTCGGCCTGTTCGCCATCTATGGCATCTCCGGCGGGATCAGCGACATCTTCAGCCGGGTCTCACCGGAACTGCTGCACGCCAACGACGTGTTCAGCAGCCGCTGGGTCGCCCTGACCTTTCTTTCGGCCACCGCGATCATCTGCCTGCCACGCCAGTTCCAGGTGACGGTCGTCGAGAATGTCGACGAGAAGCATCTGGCGACGGCATCATGGCTGTTCCCGCTCTATCTCGTGCTTCTGTCGATCTTCGTGCTGCCGATCGCGGCCGCCGGCCTGACGCAGATGCCGGAAGGCTCGAACACCGACATGTTCGTGCTCACGCTGCCGCTGTCAGCGGGCCAGGAGGGGCTTGCCGCCTTCGCCTTCATCGGAGGATTTTCCTCGGCGACCTCGATGGTGATCGTCGCGGCGATCGCACTGTCGACGATGGTGTCGAACCACATCGTCATGCCGGTGGCGCTGAAGGTGTCGCAAGCCGACTACTACACCAGCGGCGACGTGCGCCGGCTGCTGCTGAGGAGCCGCCGGATCAGCATCGCCGGGATCCTGATGCTCGGCTTCATCTACTTCCGCCTCACCGGCGGATCGGAAGGGCTCGCCTCGATCGGCCTCATCGCCTTCGCCGGCATCGCGCAGGTGCTGCCCGGGGCGGTCGGCGGCGTCATGTGGCGGGGCGCGACGCGCTACGGCGCGCTGGCGGGCATGACCGCCGGTTTCGCCGCCTGGGCCTACATGCTGCTGATCCCGAGTTTCCGTGCCGAGTTCGACCTCGTCCGGTCGCTCGTCCTGCACGGACCGTTCGGGATCGGCCTGCTGCGGCCGGAAGCCTTTCTCGGCCTGACCATATCCGATCCTCTGGTCCATGCCCTGTTCTGGAGCATCGCCGCGAACACCGTGCTGTTCGTCTTCGTCTCCCTGGTGACCCGGCCGACGCCTCTTGAGCGGCTGCAGGGGGCGCTGTTCGTCGACGTGTTCCGGATGCGGCCGGGCGAGCCGCCGCGCGTCCTGCATCGTACCGCGCCGGTCGAGGACCTTTTCGTCCTGGCGCAGCGTATCCTCGGCGCCGAGCCGGCACGGCTACTGTTCGCGGACATCGCCCGCGCGCAGGGCCTGCGCAGCGGCCTGCCGGTCGCCGACGACGCCTTCGTCTCGCGGCTCGAACGCGAGCTCGCCGGCTCGGTCGGCGCGGCGTCGGCCCACGCGATGGTCTCGCAGGTCGCCGGCGGCGGCACGATCAGCCTGACGGAACTGATGAAGATCGCCGACGAGACGGCGCAGATCCTCGAATACAGCCAGCAGCTGACCGAGAAATCGGCGGAGCTGGAGAGCACCGCGCGGCAGTTGCGCGTGGCCAATACCAAGCTGCAGACGCTGTCGGCGCAGAAAGACGATTTCCTCTCGCAGGTCAGCCACGAGCTGCGCACGCCAATGACGTCGATCCGCTCGTTTTCCGAAATCCTGTTGGAGACGCCGGACGTCAACGGCGCGCAGGCGAAGCGTTTCCTGACGATCATCAACGAGGAATGCCTGCGGCTCACCAAGCTGCTCGACGAGATCCTCGACCTGAGCTTCCTGGAAAGCGGCAAGGTGTCCTGGACCCTGGTTCCGGTGGATGCCAACGCCGCGCTCGACCGGGCGCTCGCTTCCATCTCCGTACTGGCGGAGAAGAACGGGGTGCAGGTCGTCGCCGACGAGCGCGCGAAGGGCGTGAAGGTAATGGCCGATTTCGGCCGCCTCACCCAGGTGTTCCTGAACGTTCTGAACAACAGCGTGAAATACAATACATCCGCGTCGCCGCGCATCGAGGTCAAGAGCCGCCGCGAGAGCGGAACCTATGTGGTGTCGATCGCCGACAACGGGCCGGGCATTCCCGACAGCGACAGCGAGATCATCTTCTCGAAATTCGGCCGCGGCGGCGGGCGTCAGGACGTCGGCTCGAGCGGCCTCGGACTATCGATCAGCCGAGAAATCCTGCGCAAGTTCAACGGCGATGTTTTCCTGAAGCCCGGCGGTGGCCCAAGCGACGGCCCCGGCGGCGGCCCGGGCGCGACCTTCGAGATCCGGTTGCCGGCGGCGAGGAGAAACAGGTGACGGACGCCGACCGGGTGCTGCTGGCCCAGGACGAACAGGCCGGCGTGGAACCATCGGTACCGGCCGCCCGCCTACGACAGACGTGATTGGCTGCGGCCAAACAAAACGACAGACTGCGGAGACGCACCTAAAGTAAAGGCCGTGCTATTCTGTTCTCGCGTCCAATCGCCAAAGCCGAAAAACGGCAATCAACAAGGGAGGACTCCATGACACTGATTATACCGACACGCCGCGTCGTCATGGCCGGCGCGCTGGCCTGTATTTCGTTTGCCACACCGGCGCTCGCCTTCGAACCGTCCAATCCCGAATGCATCGCGCCGGCCAACCCGGGCGGCGGCTGGGACTTCACCTGCCGGCAGGTAGGCAAGACGATGCAGGATCTGGGCGCCGTTCCCGGCACCGTGCAGGTCACCAACCTGGCGGGCGGCGGCGGCGGTGTCGCGTTCGCCGAGGTCGTTAACAAGCGCAACGACGACACCAACCTGATCGTCGCCGCTTCGTCCGCCACGGCGACCCGTCTGGCCCAGGGCGCGTATCCGGGCAACACAATGGACCAGGTGCGCTGGCTGGCCAGCGTCGGCGCCGACTACGGCATCATAGCGGTCGCCAAGGACAGCCCGATCAACACGCTTCCGGAACTGATGGACAAGATCAAGGCCGACCCGCGCTCGGTCTCGATCGCCGGCGGCTCCGCGGTTGGCGGCTGGGACCATCTCAAGGTCCTGCTCGCCGCGAAGAAGGCCGGGATCGACGACGTCAGGACTATCAAGTATGTCGCCTTCGACGGCGGTGGCGAGGCGGTGACGCAGCTTCTCGCCGGCTCGGTTCAGGCCTTCACCGGCGATGCCTCCGAGGCCAAGGGCTTCGTCGATTCCGGCGACATCAATGTGATCGCCGTCTTGGCGCCGGAACGGCTCGAGGGCGACTTCGCCAGCTTCCCCACCGCCAAGGAGCAGGGCATCGACGTGATCGGCGCCAACTGGCGCGGCTTCTACGGTCCGGGCGGGATGTCTCCGGACGCATACGACTATTGGGTCGCGGCGATCGGCAAGGTCTACGATTCCAAGGAATGGAAGAGCGTCATGGCACAGAACGGCCTGGCGCCCCTCAACCTGCGCGGCGCGGCGTTCAACGAGTTCGTCGCGCAGTCGGTTAGCGAGATCCAGGACCTGTCGCGCGAGATCGGCCTGATCAAGTAGTCCGGCCATGTCGCAGGCGGCTGTCGGCTATTGGTGGCCGGCACACCGCCTGCGGCCCGACCAAATCAAGTAGTGGCGCATGGGACGACGCCACGGGAGGAAACCATGAGCGACCGCATCCTCGGCGCGGCCGGCCTGGCGGTGGCGATCTTCTATATCTGGGGCGCCACCCTGATCGAACTGAGCTTCATCTCGGACCCCGTGGGCCCGCGCACGTTCCCGATCATCATCGGCGTGCTGCTGGGGCTGGCGAGCGTCGTCATCCTGCTGCGTCCCGATACCGAGCCGCACTGGCCATCAATCGGCCGCTTCGCCGAGATCGCCGGCGCGGTCGTCGTCATGGTCGCCTACGCGCTGCTGCTGCCGGTGGCCGGGTTCGTGATCGCGACCGCCGGCGCCTCGGCGGTGCTGACCTGGCGGCTGGGCACCGCGCCGCTCTACGCCGTCATCGCGGGGGTCCTGACATCGCTGGGGATCTACGCCGTCTTTCACCTCGTCCTCGGCCTGACGCTGGCCCGCGGACCGCTCGGTTTCTGAAGGTCGCACACAATGGACACCCTTGGCCTCCTGGCGGACGGATTCGGCATCGCGCTGACCTGGCAGAACCTGGCGCTGGCGCTGATCGGCTGCTTTCTCGGCTCCGTGATGGGGGCGCTGCCGGGCCTCGGTCCGGCGAACGGGGTCGCGATCCTGATCCCCCTCGCCTTCTCGCTCGGCCTCGATCCGGTCGCGGCGATGATCCTGCTGACCTCGGTCTACTACGGCGCCATGTATGGCGGCCGGATCTCGTCGATCCTGCTCAATATTCCCGGCGACGAGCCGGCCCTGATGACGACGCTCGACGGCTATCCGATGGCGGTGCAGGGCCGCGCCGGCGAGGCCCTGGCGATTTCCGGCGTCGCGTCCTTCGTCGGCGCCTTCCTCGCCACGTGGGGCCTGGTCTTCCTGGCGCCGCTCCTAGTCAAGGTGGCGCTGCTGTTCGGCCCGGCCGAGTATTTCGCGCTGTTCGCGCTCGCCTTCGCCACGCTTGGCGGCATCGCCTCGCAAAACCAGGCGAAGTCGGCCTTTGCCGCCGCGCTCGGCCTCGGCATCGCCATGGTCGGCGTCGACGGACAGACCGGCGTGCCGCGGCTGACCTTCGGCGAGGTGCACCTTTACGACGGCATCGACTTCCTGGTCGCCATCGTCGGGCTGTTCGCGCTGTCCGAAGTGTTCATCTTCCTCGAGCACCGGGGCGAGGGCTCCGGCAAGGGCAAGGCGGCCGAGGTCGGGATCGGCCGCATCGTCCCGCCGCTGTCGCTGCTGAAGTTCTGTACGCCGACGATGCTGCGGTCGTCCTTCCTGGGCTTCGTCGCCGGCGTGCTGCCGGGCGCGGGCGCCTCGCTCGGCTCGTTCATCTCCTATTCGATCGAGAAGCGGCTGGTCGACCGCGACGGCCGGTTCGGAAACGGCGACCCGCGCGGCGTCGCCGCGCCCGAGGCCGGCAACAACGCCGCCGCCGGCGGCGCGCTGGTTCCGATGCTGGCGCTCGGCGTGCCCGGATCGGGAACCACGGCGGTGCTGCTGGCCATGCTGCTGGCGCTCAACATCACGCCGGGCCCGCTGCTGTTCCAGAACAATCCAGACGTGGTCTGGGGGCTGATCGCCGCGCTGTTCATCGGCAACTTCATGCTGCTGGCGATGAACATTCCGATGGTGGGGCTGTTCGTGCGGGTGCTGCTGGTGCCGCCGCGGATCCTGATGCCGGTAGTGGCGATGGTCTCCTTCGTCGGCATCTACGGCATCTCGGGCTCCACCTTCGATCTTCTGGTGATGATCGTGTTCGGCGTCCTGGGCTGGCTCTTGCGAAAGCTCAACGTGCCGCTGGTGCCGGTGATCCTCGGCGTCCTGCTGGGCAACCTGATGGAGGCGAACCTGCGCCGCGCCCTGACGATCTCGGACGGGGACTGGAGCGCGCTGCTGGCCTCGCCGCTGTCGATCGGCCTGTGGCTGATCGCGGTGGTCGGATTCGTCCTGCCGGTCTTCCTTGCCCCCCTCCTGCGCCGCCGCATGGCGATGCGCAAGGACGAGGAGGGAAGCATCGTCGACTGAGCGGGCGTTACGGGGCGGTCGGAGGGCGGCTAAGCGGACGACACGGCGATGCTTACGAGGTGGACGCGGGTTCCATCTTCCCCGTGCCGGTCATAGCCCCGATTCCGTCGTACGTCGTTGCTCTCGGGAACGGTCGGATGGGGGTGTTCAATCAACCTTATCCGGATCAAAGTTTATTTCGGTCCAACCGTCCTTTAGAAGCTCAGGATCAATTTTCTTTTCTGTACCCATGATGGGGCGCGCATGCAGTTCCGCTATTTTTGACAGCGTTGCCATTCGGCTTGAGGTTACATATTCATCTTCGTTTATGTCAGATACCTCAAATCGACAGACCTTTCCCTTCTGGATGAATACATTCGCTTTATTCATCCCAGCCTTCCTAACCTAAACTGAAGTGGTCCGAGGGAATCGGACAGCGAGCTAAGGTGTGTCCCGAACCTTTTGGAGGGATACGAGATGGCGAAGCGTCGGAAGTTCACGGACCAGTTCACCTTCAAGTTGCAGGTCTGCAAGAGGGGCAAGCTGACCAGCCTGGACTTGGATCTCGGGATCATCAACATAGCCTGAAAGGAGCCGCACTCCCGTGCGGCGGGACGCGGCGACCGGCGGCGCGAGGTCCCTGGCGTCCCCGCAGGAGCGGATGCGAGGAACGAGCGCAGCGGGACCTAGGGCGCCCCCGTGCTGCCGTCCTTATGAACGCGTCAGCGCCTGCGCGAGGGATGGACACCGAATAGTCGACACCCGCTACCGGCGGAGTTCGGTTCGCGAGAGCCCGTTCGCCCGAAGCCGCAAGGCGTAGAAGGACGCGCAGGCCAATCAGAAATGGGAGAAGGTCGGGATTCTGTATATTGTTTTTCATGAAAATTATCTAGGGGAACCGTTTTTCATGCGCTAGAATCAAAATTCAGGAAGAAAGCTTTCTGGAATCACATAACCACGAACAAGGCACGGTTTTCATGACTCCGGCCGCACAGAACCAATTTTCAGGTCCGGTGACCGTTTTTCAGGAAAGACGCCTTCCTGAAACTGCGACGCCTGCGGGTTACAGCGCCCTGATCGACTCTTGCGGGCTCGATGTCCCCCTGCCGCGCACGCTCTGCGCCATCGGCGCACACCATCGCATGCTGGAACGGGACGGCTGGCGGATCATGACGCCGCGCCACGCGCCCGATGCCAGCCTGGAAGGCCATCTGACCTTCGCCCTCAAATATGAGGGGCTCGACCTAGCAGTGTTAAAGCGCCTGTTTCTCAAGACCGGACCGGCCCCACTCGAAGCGATCGTAAACGACAAGCCGACCGGCACCTACGCACGGCGCATCTGGTTCCTCTATGAATGGCTGACCGGCGAAACGCTGGACCTGCCCGACGCAAAGACCGGACGATATGTCCCTGTGCTCGACCCCGACCTGCAATGGGGGATCGAAGGCGAGACCGTGCCGCGCTACCGGCTGCGTAACAACCTTCCCGGCACCCCGGAATTCTGCCCGCTGGTTTTCCGGACAAAACAGCTTGATGACTTCATAGCCGATGACCTGCCGCAACGCGCCAAGGACATTGTTGCCGATGTGCCGCGCGACGTGCTCGCCCGCACCGCCGCCTTCCTGCTGCTCAAAGACTCGAAGTCAAGCTACGCGATCGAGGGCGAAAGCCCGCCGCAGGACCGCATCCAGCGCTGGGGCCGGGCCATCGGCGAAGCCGGCAAACAGCCGCTCGATAATGATGAGCTCCTGCGCCTGCAGCGTATCGTCATCGGCGATGCCCGCTTCATCAAACTCGGCTTTCGCGACGAAGGCGGCTTTGTCGGCGAACACGACCGCGAGACCCGCCTGCCTCTGCCCGACCACATCAGCGCCCGGCCGGAAGACCTGCAATCACTGCTGACCGGCATGATCGCTTTCGACCGCGGCCCGGCGCAGCACATGGACGCTGTCATCGCCGCCGCGATCCTCGCCTTCGGCTTTGTCTATGTTCACCCGTTCGAGGACGGCAACGGCCGCCTGCACCGCTACCTGATCCATCATGTGCTGGCCGAACGTGGCTATAATCCGCCCGGCGTCGTCTTCCCAGTCTCGGCCGCGATCCTCGATCAGATCGACCGTTACCGCGAGACGCTCGAATCCTATTCGCAGCGCCTGCTACCCCATATCCGCTGGGAACCGACCGAGAATTTCAACGTCCGGGTCCTGAATGACACGGGCGATTTCTACCGCTTCTTCGACGCGACCCCGCACGCCGAATTCCTCTATGAGTGCGTCAAGCGGACCATCGAACACGACCTGCCCTACGAGACCGGCTTCCTGCGCCGCTACGATGAATTCCGCCGCCGCATCGAAGGCATGATCGACATGCCCGAACGCACTGTCGACCTGCTCTTCCGCTTCCTCAGCCAGAATGAGGGCAGGCTATCAAACCGCGCCCGCGGGAAGGAGTTCGATGCACTGACGGATGAAGAAGCGGAGCGGGTGGAGGCGATTTATGGCGATGTTTTTTCCACCTAGATCATTTGGGGAATTTAGCCACGCCGATATCAGAGGCAAATCCACTCAACGAAATCTTCGCGCTTGCCACAAACCTTTTCAAGCGCATCCCGCACAGTACCCGGCTGCTTCGAGATATTGATGACCAATGTGTCCATAGCACGCGTGAGCGGAATCATCGCCCATCGCGAGGCAAAGGCGGCAGTTCGCTCTTCCGGTGTGTCGAACAACCCACCTGGGTCCTGCGGTGAGGCGAGCCACTGCTCATACTTGTACGTCCAGAATTCATCGAACGCGTAGTTGATGACCGTCCATCCCTCCAGCCCGCGACCGCTGAAGTGGTCCCGGTTTTCCGGACAGCTCAGCGGCTGCTCTAAGGTGTATCCGGGTTTGGTTTCATGCCGCCAATTTCTGATCTCGACCGGCCCAGTATGCTTCCCTCGGCGTTCGCCGCGCAATGGCGGAATGTGGCCGCCCGGTATTATAGAAGGCCATCCAATCGCGGATGACCCGATGTGCCTTGAAGCCGTCGGTCAGCTCTTCGAGGTAGATCGCTTTGGATAGCCCGGCGGACAAAAAAGCGTTCTCGACCGCCAGCCTCCCGATTTTCGCGTGCAACTCCTTCACTTCCGCCTCGCTCGGGCCTTCCGCCTTGCCGCCACGAGCAAACACGTCCGCCATGCCCTCGACCGCCTGACGCTTCCACGTGCTCACCTGGTTCGGATGCACCTGGTGCTTTGCGGCAATCTCCCGGACCGTGCGGTCGCCCCGCAGAGCCTCAAGCGCGACCTGCGCCTTGAACTGGTCCGTGAACTTCCGACGCTTCGCCATCTCGTATCCCTCCAAAAGGTTCGGGACACACCTTAGCTCGCTGTCCGATTCCCTCGGACCACTTCAATCACGATCACCCAGGCCAAGAACCGGGCCAGAAGACCGGTGACGCTATCGATCCCTGTGCTGCCTGAACTGCAGGCGGTCATCGACCAGACACCGACCGGCAATCTTGCCTTCCTGGTCACGCAATTCGGCAAACCGTTCACGCCGGATGGCTTCGGCAACTGGTTCCGCAAACGCTGCGATGAGGCGGGCCTGCCAAACTGTTCGGCGCACGGCCTGAGAAAAGCCGGTGCGGCGATCGCTGCCGAAAACGGCGCGACCGAACGCCAGCTCATGGCGATCTTCGGCTGGTCGACGATGAAAGAAGCCGCGCGCTACACGAAAGCGGCGCGGCAGAAGGTGCTGGCCGCAAGCGGTATGAAGCTGCTGCGCCCGGATCAAAACCCGAACGAAACTGTCCCACTTTTTCCCACGCAAGGCGACGGTGGGACAAAATCACTGCCTAAGCCATTGAAAAACAAGGGATGAGAGGAAGGGATGGTGCCCAGGGGCGGAATCGAACCACCGACACTGCGATTTTCAGTCGCATGCTCTACCAACTGAGCTACCTGGGCGTTCCATGCTGATCCGCGCGGCGCGTGCGCCGGAGCGGTCAAGGGGAAGCGGGCGGTTTATAGGCAATCCAATAGCGGCTGTCCAGCGCGGCCGTCACATTGCCACGATGCTTTTTCGCCGCCGCCGGATCGCTCAGGCCTGCCCGTAGGGTTCCCCCTCCGTCGGCGGGCCGCCATCCTCGTCCTCGTCCTCGACGACGGGGATCGCGTAGGTCCCGGAAAGCCAGCGGTTGAGGTCGACATTGGCGCAGCGGCGCGAGCAGAACGGACGGTGCTCGGTCACCGTCGGCTCGCCGCAGATCGGGCATGTCTGTGTGTGGGGCGTCCCCACCGTTACCTTGCGTTCGCTCACCGCGCCGGTCCTTCAACTGTATTTCAGGGTGATACCGCCATCGACGACGAGTTCGATGCCGGTGACGTATCTGGCCTCGTCGCTCGCCAGATAGAGCGCCGCGTTGGCGACGTCCCAGGCGTCGCCCATGTGTCCCATCGGCACCTGAGCGTCACGCACGCGCCACATCTCCTCGACATCGCCCTCGCCGTAGCGCGCGGCAAGCCCGGCCGAGCTCTCCACCATCGGCGTCTTCATCAGGCCCGGCAAAACCGCGTTCACGCGGACCTTGTCGGGGGCGTACTGGACTGCGGTCGTCCGGGTCAAGTGATTGAGCGCGGCTTTGGTCGCGTAATAGGTGGCATAGGGCACGCCGGTGTAGCGGATCGCCGCGATCGACGAGATGTTGACGATCGAACCGCCGCCCTGGCGCACCATGTGGGGAATCGCCTCTTTCATGGCAAGGAAGGCGCTTTTCAGGTTGATGTCGAAGACCCGGTCCCATTCGGCTTCGGGCAGCTCGACCACGCCACCGACCTCGGCGATGCCGACATTGTTGTCGAGGATGTCGATCCGGCCCCACTCGCGCGTGATCGCCTCGACGGTGGCGCGCACGTCGGCGTGGTCGGCGACGTCGCAGGCGACCGCCATGGCCTCCCCGCCTTCGCCGCGGATGATGTCGGCGGTCTCCCGCGCCGCATCGGCATTGATGTCGGCGCAGAGCACGCTGGCGCCCTCGCGCGCGAACAGGACGGCGGTCGCCTTGCCGTTGCCCCAGCCCGGGCCGACGGAGCCCGCTCCCATAACCAGCGCCACCTTGCCTTCCAGCCGTCCGGCCATCGCACCCCTCCCCTGGGATATCCTGCTTGGCGAAGACTAGCGGCTGACGGCTGCATGCAACAATACGCATCCGCCACAGGGGTAGGCGGCGGGGCGAACGCCGCGCGACGCCGCACGCGCCCCGGCGGCTCAGCCTTTGCGGCGCGTATCGTCCTGCTGGCGCAGCTCGGTCTTGAGGATCTTGCCGTAATTGTTCTTCGGCAGGGCGTCGACGAAAACGTAGTCCTTCGGCCGCTTGAAGCGGGCGATGCTGTCCAGGCACAGCCGGTCGAGCTCGGGCGCGCCGGCCTCGCCGACCACGTAGGCGACGACGATCTCTCCCCAGTCCGGGTCCGGGCGGCCGATCACGGAGACCTCGCGCACACCCGAATGGGTCAGGAGCACCTCCTCGATCTCGCGCGGATAGATGTTGGAGCCGCCGGAGATGATCATGTCCTTGGACCGGTCCTTCAGCGTGACGAAGCCGTCTTCGTCCATCGCGCCGACGTCGCCGGTGTGCAGCCAGCCGTTTCGCAGCGTCTCGGCGCTCGCCTCAGGGTTCCGCCAGTAGCCGGGGACAACGCAATCGCCGCGAATGAGCACCTCGCCGGTCTCGCCGATGGCCAGCGCCTCGTCGTTCGCACCGGCGACGCGAACCTCGCAGGCGGAATTGGCGAGCCCGGCCGAGCCGATACGCGCGAGCCAGCGCGGATGCGCGCGGTCGGCGATGATGTCCTTCGACAGGACGGTGCCGGTCATCGGCGATTCGCCCTGGCCGAAGATCTGCGCAAGCCGCGGACCGAACCGGTCGAGCGCCTTCTTGACGTCCTCGACATACATCGGCGCGCCCCCCCATACGAGCGTGCGCAGGCCCGACGGATCGACGTCGCCGCCGTGATCGACCATGCGCTTGATCATGGTCGGGGCGGCGAACATCGAGGTGCCGGGACGCGCGTCGATCAGCCGGAAGATCTCGTCGGGTTCGAAGCCGCCCGATTCCGGCACCGCATTGAGCGCGGCGCAGCAGACATGCGGCATGATGTAGATGCCGGAGCCGTGGCTCATCGGCGCCGAATGCAGGATTGTGTCGGTCGGCTTCGTTGGGTCGACATCGACGAGATAGCCGAAGGTCATGGCGGCGATGTTGCGATGGGTGATCATCGCCCCCTTCGGCCGGCCAGTGGTGCCGGAGGTGTAGAACAGCCAGGCCAGCGCGTCCGGATCGGCGTCGCCCAGCGGACCGCCCTCGTCGCGGAACAGGCCCTCGTATTCCGGCGACCCGATCTCGATCAGGTGCTTGAGGCCGTCGGGACGGTGCGCGGCAATCGTCTCGGCTTCCTTTGCGGAGGCGAAGCAGACGGTGGCGCCGGCATTGACCAGCATCCAGGCGAGTTCGGCGCCGTGCAGCTTGGCGTTGGCCGGAACCGCGGCAAAGGCGCCCCACCAGATGCCGAACATGCACTCGACATAGTGCGGGCCGTTCCTGGCGACGATGGCGACACGGTCGCCGGGCGCAAGGCCGAGACGCGCCAGCCCGGCGGCGAGCCGCGAGGCCCGGTCCGTCAACGCCGCATAGTCCTGGTGGATCGTGGTGCCGACGGCGACCGCCGGATTGTTCGGGAAGCTCCGACCGGCCCGGGCCAGCCATGCCGCTACGTTCATCCTGCCTCCGACCGCGCGGGACCTCGTCTGCCCCTAGTTAAACAGGTCCGCTCAGCCAGTTGAAGTAGACGGGATAGCCGTCGCCCTGCAGCATCGACACCGTCTCGTGCAGCGGCAGGCCGACAACGGCGGAATAGGAACCGATCAGCTTGATGACGAACGAGCCGGCGAGCCCCTGAATGGCGTACCCGCCGGCCTTGCCGCGCCATTCGCCCGAGGCGAGGTAGCTTTCCAGTTCCTCGCGGCCAAGCCGCTTGAAGCGCACCCGCGTCTCGACGAGCTTCTGCCGGATCGCCCTTGTCGGCGTCACGACGCAGACGCTGGTGAAGACCTTGTGGTTGCGGCCGGACAACAGCCGCAGGCAGTTCGCGGCCTCGTCGACCATCTCGGCCTTGGGCAGGATACGACGGCCGACGGCGACCACGGTATCGGCGGTAACGATGAAGGCGCCGGCCGTCTCCGGGTCCCTTTCGGCCTGGCGGAGCGCGATCTCGGCCTTGGTGCGCGCCAGCCGCTTGGCCAGCGTGCGGGGCGTCTCGCCCTTGCTCGGCTTTTCGTCGACGTCCGCGGGGCGCAGGACATCCGGCTCGATGCCGACCTGCTGCAGGAGCGCGAGGCGACGCGGCGAGCCGCTGGCGAGGACGAGTGTCGGGCGTCCGGTCATCGTGTGTTGGTCCGTCTAAAGGACGTCCGAAGCGGCAAATCGATCCGCCCAGAGCGCGTGAAACCACAACCTAGTTGAAATGGCAGGTGATTCGATCCTCGAGGAGATCATAGAAAGCCCCGGGTGAGACCATAGGCGGCATGTTTCGCGAGCATCCGGTCGCCTGCCAAAGCCCGGTCCCACTGAAACTCGAGCGCGTCCTCCTTCGGCATCCCCCGTCTTGCCTGAGTAAATCCGGGCGGAAATTAGCGGATCGCAGGGGCATTGTGAACTGCTTCCTTTCCCGGCGACGCCCGCGTTTCCGTTCGCGAAGCGCCGGAAAACAGGCCTATCCGGACGGCGGCGGTTGCCAGCGGAAGCGCTGCTTGATGCGTTGCATCAGGATATCGCGGACGCGCCGGTAGGCGTCCAGCCGCTGCTCGCGGCTGCCCCCGACGACCGTCGGGTCCTCCGTCGGCCAGTATTCGGCATCGAAGGCGTTGGTGCGGGTCATCTCCAGCGCGCGATGGTGCGCTTCCGGCGCCAGCGAGACCACGAGGTCGAAGGAGGTGTCGGCGAGATCCTCGAAGGTGTGCGGGCGGTGGTCGGACAGATCGATACCGATCTCCTCCATCACGGCGGTGACGAAGGGATCGGGCTCGCCTTCACGCACCCCCGCCGAGGCGGCGTAGATGGAATGCGGGAAGAGGTGGCGCGTGATGGCGGCGGCCATGGGCGAGCGCACGGCGTTCATGCCGCATGCGAACAGGACGGCGGATGGTGGCCGCGGTGCCCCCCCGGACACTGGCTAGCCCTTCCAGTGCAATACGCAAATCAGGGTGAAGAGCCGCCGGGCGGTGTCGAAATCGACGTCGATCTTGCCCTCAAGCCGCTCGGTGAGGATACGGGACCCCTCGTTGTGAATCCCGCGCCGCCCCATGTCGACCGCCTCGATGCGGCTCGGACTGGCCGTACGGATCATCTGATAGTAGCTCTCGCACACTAGGAAGTAGTCCTTCACGATGCGGCGAAAGGGCGTCAGCGACAGGATATGGGTGACGACCGGCCCGCCGGCCTCGTCTCGGATGTCGAAAACGAGCCGTTTTTCCTGGATCGACAGCCTGAGTTGATAGGGGCCGCTGTCGTGGTCGTTGAGCGCGAAATGGTTTTCCTCGAGCAGGTCGTAGATGGCGACCGCGCGCTCATGCTCGATATCGGGAGAGCCCCGGCCGATCGACTCCTCGTCGAGTTCGACGGCGGCAAGCCGGTTCGGCGAGGCACTCATGCGCGCGTGCCCGTCACGCGCCTTCGCCCGGCGTTTTGCCTTGGGCTTTGGACGAGTCGTGCGCGGGAACCGACTCCGTCGACCAGGCCGGACCAAGATCCGACAGCTGCGCCTCCAGGCACTCGACGTCGAGGCGGATTTCCGCCCCGCCGGAGAAGACCAGATTCACCGATCCACCGGGCGTGTCGGTTTCCTCGAAGCGAATCGCGAGCAGATTGAGGACGGCGTCGGGATTGTCCTGGCGGATGCCGCGACGGCGCACCGCCCTGACCCGTTCGAAATGCAGGCCCGTGCGGCGGCGGTGATGGCCGGGATTGCGCGTGGCGCCCTCCTCGGCCCAGTCGAACCGGTTGACGATCACCACGAAACGCCTCTGCGCCGGCATCCAGGCGATATCGCCGACACGCGTGACCGCATCCTGCAAATGCGCGGAAACGACCTCGATATCCTCGGCATCGAGCGCGAAAAGCTTGAGCTTGCCCATGGTCTGATACGCTACGGCTTCTCGAAAGCGGCTCGGGACCTCGGATTACCGGCCCCGCACCCTGTGTTAGCGGCTTCGGAAGGGGCGCGCAACGGCGCTCCAGACCCGATATCGGTGCGCATCGGCACCGGTTCAAGCGTCAGGCCACCGCGATGCCCCTTGCATCATTCTCCCGGCCTGAGGGCATCCTCCCGCCCCTGGGGTCATTCGTCCACTTCTGGGGTCATTCGCCCGATTGCCGGTCCGGCCCTTCGTCGCCGGCGGTCTTCCGCGCCCGCCCCTGCGCCTTGCGCCGGGCAAGATTCTGCCGGAGCGCCGCGGCAAGCCGCTCCTCGCGCCCTTGCGGGGCCTCCTTTTTCGGCTTTTCGGATGTCTTCGCGTCGTCGCCGGTCATGCCTATATTTAGGCGATCCGCACCCCGTTTTGGAAGTCTTGCAAGAACGCCCCTTAGGACGCTTGCGCTTGCCGTCCCCCTGTGGCAGTTTCCGCCCGCTTCACCGGCGCCCATGTAGCTCAGTGGTAGAGCACTCCCTTGGTAAGGGAGAGGTCGCGTGTTCAATCCACGCCATGGGCACCACAAAAACTCCTTACAGATCAATACACTATTGCTTTTGTGCCATCTCGCCGCTCGGCCTAGTTCGGCAGAACGTGGCAGGAACACGCGCGCTCGAGTCGTGGAAAATCCGTGGAATGGTTCGTATAACGTTCGCGGATTTGATTGGCGGGCGCGGCTGGGATTGAACCAACGCCCCCTACGATGTCAACGTAACGGTCGCGGTCGCATTCATTGGGAAATAACAGGTTTTTCCATGGGCGCCGGGTCGGTTCGGGTGAACTTTACGGGGACAATCCGGCCGTTTCCGCAAAGTCAGTACACGAGGCGCTCGATCGATCCACTTGACAATCTACGATGCGAGTCCCATATGCGGCCATTAGGCGGCAAATAATCACGACCCAGCCCCCCAAACAAAAATCGAAGAATTTCGGTTATAATCGTGATTTAGACGCGCCAGATCGTCTGCGCAATACGAACGCATAATACCTCGCAGACAAAGAGCATTCTTTTTTATTACATAAAACCCGGTCAGCGTTACCTGTCGACATCGGCCTGCGTGCCGAGCGCGCCGGATACGCGTCCGGCTGCCCATGACGCAGTTTGACTGCTGCGCCGAGCCTTTCAGCGCAATCCTGTGCTGTGGCTCTACTAGCCTGTCCCCAAAGGAGGGAATCATGGCTACCGAAAACACGCCCATCAAAACCGCTCAGGACGCCACGAAGGCCCCGCCCGATAATCCGGGTGCCGCGAAGCCCGTCGGCGCGCCGAAGCCCGAGGATAAGCCCGGGACGAAGAGCGCACAGGCGAACCAGAACGGAGCGCCTCGCAAGTAGCCGGACCGGTGAAACCGAAACGGGGGCCGCGAGAAGCGGCCCCCGCCACCCGGTCCAAAACATCACAACGGAACGCGTGGATATTTCGATGTTCAATGACACTGAACCGGTCCGAACGACTGCTCGAAAAACCAGCAGTCGCCAGATCATTCGACACCATATTGGCGCAGCCCAAGCCAAATGGGAGCGGCTGACCACGGCCGACTACGCCCGCATAGCGACGACCGCCGATCTAATCACCACCGTCGGGAGCCGCTACAACCTCCCCCCCGGCCAGGCGAAACGGGACGTCGACTGCTGGCTGATAGACATCGAGTCCTAGGAACGGTCAATTCAGGTGGGCGAACGTGTTTCCCGAGATATCGTGACATTCGCAGAGCCGTTCTTCGTCGAAGGCCTCGGTCGCGACCAGGCAGCGGGAAGCTACGAGGTGGTTACCGTCGAAGAGGCCATTGAGGGACTGTCGTTCCTCGCCTTTCGCGTCCTATCGACGTCGATCGTGCTTCCCAAGGCCGGACGCGGCCCCAGCTCCTACCAACTCGTTCCAATCGCGGCGCCGGTCGTCCGCGCGGCGCGGCTGCTGCCGGACAAGAAAGAGCGAGACAATCGAACCACGGAGACGTGAACGATGCACTTCGATCGGCTTGATACCGGCGCCAAGCGGGCGTCCTGCTTTTATTCCTTTCTGACCATTGTGGTCATGACAGGCATTTGCCTGCTGCTGGTGCCAGACGGCGCCATCGAAGCGATGAACAGTTCCGGGGTCTTGTCCTGGTAATCGAGGCCATCATGACGTATCACACCATCGAGCTCGACAAGCATCGCGGGATGGTCGCGCAAAAGGCTACCGAATTGCGGCGGCTGGTCAACGAGGTCGCGGCCGACGGCGCCAGGCTCAAGGCCCGCCAGGAAGAGCTCGAAAAATTCCTGGTCTCCGCGCCAGCGGCGAACTGGGGCCAGGCGGTGGAGAAGGCGCGCTATCTGCTCACGCTCTTCGCGGCAACGCCGCAAGCACAGGACCCCCGGCGCAAAACGCTCATCGCCAATCTATTGGAAGACTTCGAGCGACTGCTGGCGCCGCCGACATACAACCCTACAGATACGCAAGCCCCACCGAGCAAGGATGAATGACCATGGCAAAAGGCCAGAAACGCAGCGCCAAGGAACCGAAGAAGCAGAAGGCTGCCGAAAAGAAAACAAAAAAACTCGCCGGACCGAAGTATCTTCGCCAGTCCGAGATGTTCCAGTCGGGCAAGACCGGCACTCAGAAATTCGGCCTGAAATAGTGACATTCTCCGGAATGCAGAATACGTCCGCCCGGATCAAGTTAAATCATCGGCTCGGATTTAATTATTTACTCCGAATATAGAGAAACATATATCTCGATTTCCAATATAATTTAATTCTAAAAATAATATTAACATAATAAAAATCAACAATTCTATTAAACGAATGAAATATGTAATTAAATAAGGGAAAACTCCCTGTCATGAAACAGAGACAAGCCATCAATGCACCCTTCTTGAAAGACGAAATTGATTCAGCGGAGCAATTAAAGGTAGTCCTAGAACATATTACCGGCGCACTCATCTATACGGACAGGCATATGAATATTGTATGCTGCAACAACAATTTAATAGAAATGTACGGCGCTCCCTTGGACTTGCTTCGACCAGGAGAACCCTATGCCGCCTTCCTGAATTGGCTGGCCGGCAGAGGATACTATGGCGAAGGCGACGTCGATGCGCTTATCGCGGATCGGCTGGACGGGCTGCGGAACCCCTCCAGCAAGAGTTTCGAAGACCATACCCCCGATGGCCGGATCTACAGGGTGTGGCGTCGCGACGCTGTAGATGGAGGCACGGTCACGGTGATGACCGACGTGACGGAGCAGAAGCAGGCGGAGCGCGCCGTTCTCGAAGGCAGGCGGCAAGCGGAACAGACCAACCGGAAGTTGGCAACATTGTCATCCAAACTGTCGAAATACCTGTCGCCACAGATCTATCAATCGGTTTTCGGGAGGGATCAGAATGTGGAAATACCCTCGAAGCGCAAGAAGCTTACTGTCTTCTTTTCGGACATAGCCGCCTTCACCGAAGCCACCGACGACATGGAACCCGAGGAACTGACGGACGTTCTGAATCACTATTTGTCCGAGATGTCGGGAATCGCTTTTCGGTACGGAGCAACCATCGACAAATACATCGGCGACGCGATGCTGCTGTTTTTCGGCGACCCGGAAACCAGGGGGGTCAAAGAGGATGCCGAAACGTGCGTCAAGATGGCGATATCGATGCAATGCCGGATGCGGGAACTCGAGCAGGAATGGCGCGACCGGGGCCTGCAGCGGCCATTTCATGTCCGAATGGGGATCTCCACCGGATTTTGCACTGTGGGGAATTTCGGCAGCCACGACCGCTTCGACTACACGATTATCGGCCGCGAGGTAAATCTTGCAGCTCGGCTTCAGTCCGCCGCGGAACCCGGGAGCATTCTCCTGTCCTACGAGACGAATGCGTTGGTAAAAGACGTGGTTCTCACCGAACCTCAGCCGCCGATCACGCTGAAAGGATTTGCGCGACTGATCAACAGCTACAGGATCGTCGACACCTATGATGAGCTTGCCAAGGACGACAGGGTCATCATTCGGGAACGCGACGGCCTGCGCGTGCTCGTTGATCTGACGAAGCGGGACCGGCGCGAAGCGATCTCGATCCTGGAAGAGGTGCTCTCACGATTGAAAGAGCGTTTGCACTAACCGGATTCGGAAAAGGCGGCTTGACGGAAGAGAATGCACCGAACCGAGCGCCCGCTTTCTGTGCGACTACAAGGACGACGCACGCGACTGAAACGGGGCGCGGTGGAAGGTATCTTCGCTCAAGCACCCATCGGACAGTGAATTCGCAGGCGGTGGGATACGTCGTGATGTCCGGACCGGAGAACAGTGCAAATTGAAAGGACACCGGCAAGATGGCGGTGGACAATCCAGATCTTCCGCATGAGTTGGCCGACCGGTTCACCGTACCCTTTGCGCGGTTCCTGAAGGTCGAAGCCGCGACCGGCCTTCTGCTGCTCCTTGCGGCAACCGCCGGAATGGCCCTGGCCAACTCGCCGTGGTCCGGTCCTTTCCTGGCCTTCTGGGAGACGCCGATCGGCCTCCATTTCGGCCCATGGGACTTCAGCCGATCGCTGCAGCACTGGATCAATGACGGGTTGATGACGTTCTTCTTCTTCGTCATTGCCCTGGAGCTCAAGCGAGAGCTGGTCCTCGGCGAGCTGCGGCACCCCCGCTTGGCGGCGTTGCCTTTGGCCGGTGCCGTCGGTGGTATGCTCGTTCCCGTATTTCTCTATCTCGCATTCATGACAGGCAAGCCCGGGGCGCACGGGTGGGGGACCGTGATGGCGACCGACACGGCCTTCGTCATCGGGTGCCTCGCACTCTTTGGCAATCGCATCCCGCCCAGTCTGCGACTGTTCTTGCTGTCCCTGGCAATCTTCGATGATGTCGGGGCCATCCTGGTCGTGGCGGTGGGTTACGGCGAGGCCTTGAATTGGGGTGCGCTCGGCCTCGGGATCGCCGGGCTTGCCGTAGTTGCTGCCTCGGCTCGCGTCGGGATCAGGAGCATCCCCCTCTATTTTCTTTTCGGAGGCATAATCTGGTTGTTCATCGATGCCTCGGGCATCCATGCGACGGTAGCTGGCGTCGTTCTCGGCCTGATGACACCGACACGAGCATGGGTGAGCGATGCGCGGTTGCGCGGCATTCTCGAACGCGTGCTCTCCTACCCGGTCGGCGAGCATTGGAGCGGAGATAACGCCGACCGTCGCGACTTGCGAAGGGCGGGCATAGCCGTCACCGAGTCGCTTTCGCCGGTGGAGCGTTTGGAGCTGATGCTTCATCCCTGGGCGGGATTTGTGATCATGCCGATCTTCGCGCTGGCCAATGCCGGCGTATCGATCTCCGCCGCCGACATGGGGCAGTCGGTTTCCGTGGCGATCTTTGTTGGCCTGGTTCTCGGCAAACCGATCGGCGTCTTGGCCTTCAGCTGGCTTGCCGCCCGCATCGGCTTGGCAACAAAGGTGCCGGACCTGAGTTGGCGTTTCATGACTGCCGGGGCATTCTTGACCGGGATCGGCTTTACGATGGCGGTGTTCATCGCTGGCCTGGCCTATTCCCCTGCGATGATCGATGCGGCGAAGATCGGGATTCTCTTCGGGTCGGTGATTTCGGCCGCCCTTGGCCTTTCGATGCTGGTCTGGCTGACGTCCCGCAGACCGGCAACTTGATTTCCCGTCCGGCTGATCGATCGCCCCCTTTGGGGACAGGAAACGGACTGAAGGCCTAGCTTAATTCCGATATCTCACTAATTTTTATCACAACCTCAAAAGTTTTTTAGATCTGACAATACTATTAATCGTCAATAGATTGAAAAAATTTCAGACTTCTCAATATATTCTAAAAATTGATAATTCGGATTGACTTTTATACCAAAGTGAAATATCTAATTATCGTTCGCTCTTGGCCTGACTTGCAGGCTGTCCCCAACGGGATTTCCCTCCAAGACATAGCTGAATTCGGATATCCGCCGCGCGGTTGTCGCGCGGCCGATGGCGCACGTTCGCGCTCCAAGTAAAGGAAGATCCCATGAAAACGGGTTCCGTGAAATTCTACAACTCGTCTCGCGGCTACGGCTTCATTCAGCCGGAAGATGGCTCGCCGGATGTCTTTATCCATGCGACCGCGCTTGAAGACGCAGGCCTTCGCGGCCTGGCTGAAGGTCAGAAGCTCAACTTCGATGTGAAGACTGATCCGCGCAGCGGAAAGACGGCGGCCAGCAACGTACAAATGGTTGCCTGAACGCAATCGCTTCAACGGCGTCCGGCAGAGCCGGCGTCCGAAGATCTGAAACCCGGCGGCATCGGTCCGCCGGGTTTTTTGTTAGGCGACACGGGAGCTGGTCCGGATGGCGCCGACACGTGAGCGGCCGCCGCGAATAGGAACTTAGTTTGCGGCGACCGGTAGGCCAATTGCGAAGCCGCCGCCACCCAAGCGCGAACCGAATAAGAACCGGATGAAGCCCCCCTCCGCCCCCACCCTTGGAGGGCGACAACATTCTCGAGGCCGAAATGCCGCTTTGGACCGCGTTCCAGTTATGGAACGAAGTGATGTCGAAACCAGGCGTGCCCCCACTCATTGGTGGGCCCTCAACGGTTCTTGGCGATTTCGCCAAGCGACTCCCTGATCCCCTCCATGGCCTCACGAATCTTGAATAGCTGAAAGGCAGCAAACTCCGCGGCATTGGCAACTCGCGCATCCGTATGGGGATAATCGGGGGCCGAATATCCGGGATTGAATTCGGCGTTCATCTTTTGGTCCCAGCGTTCTTGTGCGCCCATTTGATCTTCTCCAAGTGGTTGTGAGAGATGATGAAAATGCGAGTTCAGCTACTGTCCGCCGTCTACGGCTTTGGGTAGCGTGCAAGCGGATCAATTGGAGGCTCCGGCTCGTCGGGGTTGGCATTCTAGGCGGCCGCCTCGCGGCGCAGCAAGCACCGCGGGTTGTTGGTGTCTCGCTCGATCCTTTGTCGTTCCAACAGGATTGTTTGACCGCATCCGAAGTAGATGTCGGCCGGTGTGAGATTGCCGAGGCTCGGCGCTCACGCCGGACAATGTCGAGCGCGTCATTATATGACAGGGGGAAACCCTCGCGATGGCGCTCAATTGTCATTTTCGCCCTTCGCCGCAGCGCCGAAACAAAATCTGCAAACCGGCTAACAGTGGACCTTGCATCACGGCATTTGCGACTGTCGTTCAGCGCCATGAGTTGCCATGGCGCCAGAAAACGTCGGGATTGTCCCGGCGACCTTGGCCGGTTCAACAACTTGCAAAGGACGGAGGGACATTATCGATATCGTATGTCCACACGCGGAATGAATTCAGGACATGTGGGCCGAATGAATTTATCAGCGGAGTGTCCACGGCGTCGCGCCCCCGCGCGACGACGATACGTCCAATGCGCGGCACATTGTTGCGGGGATCAAACGTCATCCAACGGCCGCCGAGATACACTTCGATCCACGCGCTGAAATCCATCGGGTCAAGGACGGGGACGCCGATATCGCCGAGGTATCCGTTGACGTAGCGCGCCGGGATGTTCATGCAGCGGCAGAACGCGATGGCGAGATGCGCATAGTCGCGGCATACCCCGATGCCCTCCTGATAGGCGTCGAATGCTGTCCGGGTGGCGCGGGCGTTCATATAATTGAAGCTGATATGCTGGTTGACAAAGTCGCAGATTGCTTGCACGCGACCCCAGCCTGGACCGACATGCCCGAAGATGTCCCAGGCGATCTGGCTCAGCCTGTCCGTCTCGCAGTAACGGCTGCCCATCAGATAGACGAGGCAGTCGTCCGGCAAGTCGGCAACAGGAATTTCGGCCGCATCCCAATAGACCGGATCGGGTTCCCCGTGATCTTCGATCGTACCATCCCCCGAGAGGGAAAAATCGCCCGGCGGCGCCACGAGGCGGCGGCAGCAATTGCCGTATAAATCCCGGTATGTGGTGATCGCGACCTTCGGCCGCGTGACCATCTCCTCCGCCGATCGCACGTCAGCAGCCCTTTCGGGATGCACCCCTAGAAGACAGACTATCGGCGTTGGTTCCGCGCAGGTTATGGAGATTTCATAGCCGTATCGGATCAGCATTGCATGGCCGTTCGACATGAGACTCCTGCGACCTGGGATGTGGCTAGGTTTCAGCTTCTCATCTCGTGCGGCGTCGCTGCAAGGGATGCCCGCGCCTAAAGTTGGCCCAACTGCCACCGGCTGATGTGTGCTGCGACGGCGCGGACCCCAGCGTGAGACTCATCTAGCCAACCGATGTTAGTGACCGCTGCGAAACGGAACTTTCTTCGAGCCGGACAATGTAGTCCCGCGTCATCGGCAGGACATCGAGACGCTTGGTAAGCTGCATCTGGAAAACCACGTTCGTGCGTCGTCGGAAGCCGATCTCGCAGAGCACCAGATAGTATTCCCACATGCGCACGAAGCGCTCGTCATAGAGATCACTGACTTCCGCGGCTCGCGCCATGAAGCGCTCACGCCAGTGACGCAGCGTCTCGGCGTAGTGCAGCCGCAGGATCTCCACGTCGGCGACAAGGAGTCCGGTCGGTTCGACCGCCGAGACCATCTCCGACAGCGAGGGAAGATCGGCGCCGGAAAAAATGTACTTGCGGATGAACGGATTGATCGGCGCCGGCGCGTCGGAATAGCCGATCGTGTGGATCAAAGCGACACCGTCCTCATTTAGCAGCGCACGAATGCGGCCAAAGAATTCGGCATAATTTCTCTTGCCGACATGCTCGAACATCCCCACCGAGACGATCCGGTCGAACCGGCCTTCCACCTCACGGTAGTCGCGCAGATCGAAACGCACGCGCGAACCGGCCGGTGAAGCAGCCGCCCTCTGCATACTGTGCTCATGTTGTTCCGTGCTCAGGGTGACGCCGGTCACATCGGCCCCGAACGTTTCGGCAAGATACAAGCCGAGGCCGCCCCATCCCGATCCGATGTCCAGAACCCTCAGCCCGGGCCGATCAAGTTTCAGTTTCGCCGCGATATGCAGCTTCTTGCGTTCCTGTGCCGCTTCGAGCGAATCATCCGGATTCGCAAAGTAGGCGCAGGAATATTGGCGGTCGCGGTCGAGAAAGGTGTCATAGAGCTCCGATGAGAGATCGTAATGATGCGCCACGTTCTGCCGTGCCCGGCCGATCGGGTTCGCCTGTTTCAGCCGCCTGCCCAGCCGTTCAAGCAAATCAATCCAGGGGTTGCTTCCGGAAAGGCCATAATTGCGCGCCACCACGTCAAGAAAATCGTAGAGACTGCCATCCACAATCACCAGCCGTCCGTCCATGTAGGCTTCGCCGACCGACAGAGCCGGATTTAGGGCAAGGGTGTATTCACTCGCTTTCGAGGTCAGGCGCAATGTGGCTACCGGAGGGGAACCGTCGCCGATCGCATGTGACACGCCGGCGGAATCGATAACGCAGAGACTGCCGTCCCGGACGATGGATCTGAGAATTGCTGCAAACATCATTTCGATCGGCTCGAACTTTGGTAACTCGAGTATCTGGATCCAGCTAGTGGTCCAAGTGCGATGTTCGACGCCAGCCGCGTAATTGGCCCCGTGTCTTCAGCCAACGATGCATCTTAAGAATACTGATCCGTGCGGGCAATCCTGCGTCGAGTTCAAGCGCGATTGCAAAAGCGATGAAAGAGCTTGGATTCGGGATCTGTCGGCATTGGATGCGCAGCCCGCCGACGAAGGTCTGGTTCAGGTCGTTGACCCGATAGCCGAGTTCCGGCCGGGAGTGCGCACCAGTTTTTCCAGAATTGCCTTTAAAGATGAAGCCAGCGGATGCTGCCCCTTGCAATCGGCGGATCGAGCCCCATATTACACTCAATCCCGGACGAACAGGCTGGTTTGCGCGGACGTCACCGCCGCAACAGCCGGGACGCGGCCAGCACGGATGTACTGCGGCCACGTTTGTTCCACGGCCCTTGACGTTTGAGGCCGGGAGCGCCCGGGCGAAGTCGACAGTGTAGTACGCCGGATCCAATCGGCGAGACTACCTGTCGCGACTTCGGTCTCCCATCCCCATTCCAGACAATCCTTCACCGATCCGCGCATCCGCGCGGCGCTATGCGTCCGGTGTCACGGAGATCCGCCCGCACTACATCGCGTCGAGCTGAACGGCCCGATGGGTATAGGCGAGCGGATGGCCAAGGGTGGTGGCCGCGAGGACCTCGAAACGGACACCAGGCTGGCGCTCGACGGCAAGGGCGACACGGTTGACGAACAGGGCGCGGCCGATAAGGGGCTCGAAGAAATCCGTGAGGATATCTTCCGTGTCCGCCGCCCGGGCGGCATCCGTCCTGCCGGTCAGGGTGATATGGAAGCTCGCCTCGTCGAACACATAAGGATAGCCCCAGCGCTCGAGATTGGCCTGCTGGCGCGCGTTCAGGCCGGCGGCCTGACGACGCGCGATCTCGGCGCGTGTGGGCGCCTTCCGGAAATCGTCGAAGGCGCGCACCGCGCGCGCCGACAGGGCCTCGGCCTGCTCATCGCGGATCGCCGGCATCAGGGCGAAGAAACCTCGAAGGTGCTTCAGCGACAGGACGGGAATGCGTACCGGCGTGACCGTGCGGGCGAACCCGCGCAGCGCCTCGACCAGCTCGCCTTCGCTGCGCCCCTCGGCGAGCCGGAACGGCGGCTTCAGGGTCGCGTGCAGGCCGTAGCGGGCCGGCTCCGACACGAGGCCGCCCCAGCTCTCCGCCTCCAGCCCGCGGACGATCGGCGCGGCGAAGGTGGTTCCGGTCTCGACGTCATAGCCTAGCCAGCGGGCACCGAACTCGGCCAGGTCGGTATCGGGATCGGGAACGAAGTAGATCGCGTAGCGCACGCACAGTCTCCTCACGCGGGTCACGCGGTCCGCCGGGATGCGAACCGATCCTACTCGGTATCCACGGGGCATTACAGCGCGATGACGGCCATACGCGACCGGAGACGGGTCGCGGCAATCGGCGGTTTCCGGTAGAATCCGCCAAGGATTGATGGGGCTGCGATCGTGCCAGACCGAGCCGGTACCGACCAGTTGTTGCGTGACGCGGCGGCGGCGATTAGCGCCGGCGACTGGCGCGGCGCGGAGACGGTACTCCTCACCTGCTTGGAGCGCCGCGCGGACGACGTTTCCCTCGCCTACAATCTCGCCCTGGTGGAAAAGAGGCTCGGCAAGCCGGCGCTGGCCGAACAACGACTGGCGCGCCTGCTCGCGACAGCCCCCGATCACGCCAATGCACGGTTCGAGTACGCCGCGTCCCTGATGGACCGCGGCGCGGAGGCCGACGCGCTCGGCGCATTCGAGACCTATCTCGCCGCCGTGCCGGACGACCCGGACGCGCGCCTGAATGCGGCGCGCCTGTGCCTGCGTCTCGGCAGGGCGGAAGCGGCGGCGATCCATCTGGAGCTGGCCGAGTCCGTGCGGCCCGGCGATCCGTCGATCCGGCTGGGTCGTGCCGAAGCGGCGCGCGATCTCGGCGAGGTCGACGCAGCGCGGAAACTGTTCGGCGCGCTCTATCGGGAAGCGCCCGGCCTCCGGCCCGAAATCCTGAAGGCGATGAGCCAGGGGGCACGCGGCCGGCTTCCGCTCGACCGGCGGCGCCTTTTATAGCTGTATACTGCATACTGCGCTCATATTGACAATCATCAATCTCGATTATCCTATTTATCAATCTTTATAATAATATATGTTTTGAAATACTGCTTGGAAATCATTCCGCTCGTCTTGCCCGGCATACCCACGCCCAAAGTATTTAGCCATATCATTTTTTGCGGACTTTCCTCGCGCCCCGCCAGTCCTAGGCTTTCCCGAGCGATTCTCCGCTAATTGTTTCGACTATGAATACTTTTGGCATTAACTATTATTTCAATATACACCCCCAATAAATCGGCGAATAACTTTCAATCCGCGCTATGGCGTCACCGTTGACGGACAGCATTCGGGGGGACTTATGAAATCACTATCGCTCAGAAATATCCTGCTCGCGATCACCGGGCTTCTCGGGCTCGCCGTCATCGGCCTTGCCGGACAGATGACATTCGACATGGCCGGACAGCGCTCCAGCGCGATGCAGACCGAGGAAACCAATACGATCGGCGACCTGTTGCTCGGCAGCGCCGGTAACTGGGCGATCGAACGCGGTATCAGCATGACCGCGCTGAGCGCGAGCGAACCCGTCAGCAGCGACCGGCGCGCGGCGATCGACAAGCAGCGCCAGCTCGCCGACACGGACCTGAAAACGGCCCTGGAGCGTCTTGCCGGGACAGACACGAACCTGGCCACGACGGAAGAGGCCCTGGCCAGGGTGGCGGCGCTCCGGCCGGAGGTGGATCGCGCGCTGCAGATGCCGCTGTCCCAGCGCGATCCGCAACTGGCCGAAGAATGGCTGACGACCATCACCGGTGTGATCGAGGCGACGCAGACGCTGCGCCGCGCACTGGAATTGTCTCTCGACACCGCGGAGGCACGGATGGCGCAGTATCAGCGCATGAAGGACGCCATCTGGGTGATGAGCGAGTTCGCCGGCCGCGAACGCGCCGGCATCGGCGCGGCGATCGCCAGCGGCAAGCCGATGAGCAACGCGTTCCTGGAAACGGTGGCAAGCCGGCGCGGGCGCGTCGAGTACGCTTGGGAAACCGTCCAGGCGGTCGCCGACAACGTTCCGGTCTCGGCCGACGTCACCAGCGCGATCGAGACGGTTCGCCGCGATTTCTTCGGCGACCTCGGCAAGACCCGCCAGGCCATTCTGGCGGCCGGTGCCGCGGGCGATCCCTATCCGCTGACGGCTAGCGAATGGGTCGGTGCTGCCACGGCGGGCATCAACACCATCCTCACGCTCAGCAGGGCAACCGGCGCGCAGATCGAAACGCTCGCAGCCGAGACGGCCGGCAGCAGTTCGCGCGCCATGATCGTCAGTATGGTCATCCTCGGCATCGCCCTTGTCGTGGTCGCCGCGGCCTTCTGGCTGATCATCAGCCGCGTGACGCGGCCGCTGGAAGCGATGCGCAGCGCCATGGCGTCGCTCGCGGACGGCAACAAGGAGATCGCGGTTCCGGGCCTCGGACGCCAGGACGAGATCGGCGCCATGGCCGAGGCCGTCGACGTGTTCCGCCAGAACGCCGTCGAGATGGAACGGCTGCAGCTGGAACAGGCCGATCGCGACCGGCTTGCCCAGGAGGAGAAGCGCAAGGCCATGAACGAGCTGGCCGACTCCTTCCTGGCCAGCGTCGGCGGCGTCGTCGAGATCGTCTCCTCGGCGGCGAGCGAAATGGAATCCACCGCCCAGTCGATGACGTCCACGGCGGAGGAGACCAACAGCCGGGCAATGACCGTTTCGGCGGCGGCCGAGCAAGCCTCGACCAACGTCAACACCGTCGCCTCCTCGGCGGAAGAGCTGTCCAGCTCGATCTCCGAGATCAGCCGTCAGGTGCAGGAGGCTGCTCAGATCGCCCAGAACGCGGTGGCGAACGCCGAACAGACGAACGCCATGGTGGAAGGGCTGGCGGACACCGCGCAGAAGATCGGCGACGTGATCGAACTGATCAACACGATCGCCGAGCAGACCAACCTGCTTGCGCTCAACGCGACGATCGAGGCGGCCCGCGCCGGTGACGCCGGCAAGGGCTTCGCGGTCGTGGCGCAGGAAGTGAAGGCGCTCGCGGGCCAGACCGCCAAGGCGACCGAGGAGATCGGCCAGCAGATCTCCAGCATCCAGACGGCCACCGGCGATGCCGTGGAGGCGATCCGCCAGATCGGCCAGACGATCACGTCGATCAACGAGATCTCGTCTACGATCGCCTCGGCGGTGGAAGAGCAAGGCGCGGCGACGCAGGAAATCGCCCGCAGCGTTCAGCAGGCTTCGGCGGGCACCGGCGACGTCAGCGCCAACATCGCCGGCGTCAGTTCGGCGGCGAGCGAGACCGGCACCTCGGCCGAGCAGGTGCTGAGCGCGGCGCGCGAGCTGGCCCAGCAGTCCGAACAGCTGCGCACCGAGGTCAACGGCTTCGTCGAGCGCGTCCGCGCGGCCTAGGACCGATGGGCGGGGGGCGATCCGTCCCCCGCCCCCTCCACCTTGCGGATGGTGCCGAGTGCCGTTGCGCAGAGTTTCTCCGTTTCGCCATCGACGACGAACACGTCGCAACGGACGACCGCCTGGGTGCGGCCCGCATGAAGCGCCGAGGCGCGGGCGATCAGGGCCGAGCCGATCGCCGGGCGAATATAATTGATCTTGAGCTCGCCGGTGACGACGCCGGCTCCGAGCACCGCACCGCCGGCATAGGTCAGCGCGTTATCGGCGGCGTAGCAAATGACGCCGCCATGGGTCATGCCGAGATGCTGTTTGGTATCCTCGCTCAACGGCACGCGCAGTTCGGTAAGATCCTCGCTCCAGCTCACGAGTTCCGCCTTCAACAGGCGGCTGAACCCTTGCGCGGCGAGGATCTGGCGGCCGAACTCGAGCATGTTTTCCATGAGGAATTCCTGGTCCGAAATTTCGAATGGAGAAGGGAGGCCGGCTCAGGCCGGCCCGACACGGAAGGACTTGCGATAAAGACCGGGGTCTTCCGACAGACCGTCCTCAATGGTGCGATGGGCGTCAAGACGGGCGGCGTCCATCGTCTCGGTGACGATCTCGATTGCCTCGCGCCTAATGGGAATTGCCTGGGCGACGGGTGTGCCCTTCGGCAGCACGCCTTCGAAATCCGGGTCGGTCCAGATCGCGGGGAAATGCACGAAACCGTCCGAGAACCGGTCGCAATCGACAATCCCGGCGAGCGTGCGGTACGGCAGGTCCTCGCGGTTGAGCGGGTGGGTGAAGAGCACCGACCAGCCTTCCGGCACCTCCAGCGCCCAGAAGTTGGTGAACTTTACGACGAAGCGATTGTCGTCCGCCTGCAGCGGCGCGCCGGCCGCCTGCTCGGGCACGTGCAGGCCGACGGGCGAACGGGTGTGGCGCAGGCCGGGCACGCGCGGCGCCTCCCAGTTCCAGCCGAGTTCGCCGTCCTTCACTGTGAGGTCGGCGGCGAGCGGCAGCAGCACACCCGTCGAAAAGGCGTCGAGCAGCGGGGGACAGTGCTTGAGCGTGCGCACCTCGATGCCGCCGAGCGTTTCGCTGACGGCCGTCGACGGCATCGCTTTGAGCCAGTCCGGCAACCCGGTCCGGGCGGGCACCGGCCTGGGCAGGATGTCCTCGAAGCCCGGCAGGCAGCGGAACGTCAGGCGCATTCGCGTATCCCCTTCGTCATGACGAAGAGAAAAGCCGGGACGGCCGAAAAACGCAAACGGTGCTGCGGGGGGCTCCTGCCTTACCGCGCCATCCGCGCCTTGCGGTCGCGCTCCTTGAGCATGACGTAGATCGTCGCGGCGATGACGGTGAGGACGACGAAGATGACGCCAATGACATTGATGACCGGCGACAGGCCGAAGCGGAATCGCGAGCCGATCTCGGTAACCAGCGTCCAGTTGCCGCCGATCGCGAACACGGTGGTGTTGTAGTTCTCGATCGATTGCAGGAACGCGATCACGGCGGCGGTGAAGATGGTCGGCGCCAGGAACGGGATCGTGACGCGCCGGAACACCAGAAAGCTGGAGGCGCCCAGGTCGAGCGCCGCTTCCTCCAGGCTCCGGTCCTGGCGTTGCAGACGGGCCATGAACATCAGCATCGAATAGGAGGCGATGAAGGTAGCCTGGGCCATCATGGCGAGGAACAGACCTCCCGGCACCTCGAAGTTGCGCCAGAAGATCAGCGTCGAGATACCGAGGATGATGCCCGGGGTCAGGATCGGCGAAACGAGCACGCCGTAGAGTACGCCGTTCCAGCGCGACTGCAGCCGCGTCAGGATGAACGCGCCGGACAGCCCGATCGGGATGGACACGGCGATCACGCCGACGCCGACCAGGATCGAATTCCACAATCCCTGCAGGATGCGTTCGTCACCGGCGAGCTCGTCGAACCACTTCAGGGTCCAGCCGCGCCACTGCGTCACCGAGGGATAGTCGTAGGCGTTGAACGCTGCGAGCGTCATCACCAGGAGCGGCGCGAACAGGTAGATGAAGAAGACCACCATGTAGGCGGTGAGGACGATACTGGCCCAGCGGCCCTCGCGGGTTCGGCGGATCGGCGTGGGAGGGGCTGCGACGGTGGCGGTTGTCATCTTGCTGCCCCTTCGCTCACCGGGCGATGTCGCGCACGCCGACGCGGAAGACCAGCATCATCAGGAAGATGAAGACGATGCAGACGACCAGCAGCGTGAAGGCATAGGCCGCGCCGACGTTCCAGTTGTTGGATTCGAAGAACTGCCTGTAGATCGTCTGACTGAACCAGTCGCCGGACGTGCCGCGCGTCATGATCTGCGGCACCGAGTACGATCCCGCCGACAGCATGAACGTCATGATACAGCCGACCGCGATGCCCGGCTTGGCGTGGGGGATGGCGACGCGCCAGTGGATGCGCCAGCTCGGTGCGCCCAGATCGCGCGCGGCCTCGAGCTGGTTGCGGTCGAGCGTCTCGAGCGTGTTGTAGATCGGGAAGACCATGAACAGGATGTAGGTGTAGACCATCGCGACGAAGACGGCCGCGGGCGATTCCAGGAACGGAATCCATTGCTTGGCGGCGAGATTGGTGACGCCGATCCAGTCCAGGAAGGTGTTCAGCACGCCTTGGTAGTCGAGGATCATCAGCCAGGCGTAGACGCGCAGGAGCTCGTTGATCGCATAGGGGATGATCAGCCCGAGCATCAGGAAGGCGGCAGCCTGCGGGGTTGCGACCCGGGCGACGGCGAAGGCAATCGGATAGCAGACCACGAGCGCCAGCACCGTCACCATCGCCGCGTAGATGATGGTGCGCACGAAGATCCTGAAATGCAGCCCCGACATGCGCGAGTAGTTGGAAAGCGTATAGACCTTCTGCGGCTCCTTTTCCTGGGTTTCCAGCTCGGCGATCCGCTCCTCGATGCCGGAGATCTTGTCCTCGATGGCCGGCTTGTCGGCGCCGGCCGCGGATTGCGCGTCGAACCGCAATAGCGAGACCTCGTTGTAGAGCCGGTCGATCTCCAGCGACAACTGGGTCGATTCCTGCCGCACCCAGAGCGAGCGCTCGATCATGAAGAGCTGCGGGATGACGATCATGCCGAGCAACCACGCAGCCGTCAGGAAGACGAACGTCCCGGTCAGCGTGCGGCCGTAGGTGCGGACGAGCGCGCTCATGTTTTCAGTCCCTCGCCAGCTCGCCCGCGGGCAGCACCAGCGCGTCGGCGGAGGCGAAGCCGACACTCTGTTCGCCATCCAGATCGCGGCCCGCGGCGCCGGAATTGACGATATGGACCATGATCTCGTTGGCGTCGCGCTTCAGGAACAGGTTCACGAAGGGACCTTCCAGATCGCGGCGATCGACCCTGGCGGTGACGACGTTGTCGAGACCGGCCCCGTTCAGGAACTGCATCCGCTCTGGGCGAACGAAAACTATGGCGTCGTCGCCCTTCGACAGGCCCTCGCGGACGCGCCCACGCAGGCGGCCGTCGGGCCCTTCGACGACGGCGAAGCCTTCGGCAACTTCGGCGACCTTGCCGCGGAAAACGTTCTGTTCTCCGACGAAGGTCGCGACGAAGGGGGTAGCCGGGTTGTCGTACAGGACGTCCGTCGTATCGACCTGCTCGACGCTGCCCTGGTTCATGACGGCGATGCGGTCCGACATGGTCAGCGCCTCGCCCTGGTCGTGGGTGATGTAGATGAAGGTGACGCCGGTCTTGCGCTGGATGGCCTTGAGCTCGGCGCGCATGTGCTGGCGAAGCTTCAGGTCGAGCGCCGACAGCGGCTCGTCGAGCAGCAGCACCGCCGGCTCGACGGCAAGCGCTCGGGCAATCGCCACGCGCTGACGCTGGCCGCCGGACAGATCGCCCGGCAGCTTGTCTTCCTGGCCGCGCAGGGCGACGAGATCGATCAGCTCCATCGCGCGCTCGCGCCGCTGCTTCGTCGGCATGCCGCGCGCCTCGAGCCCGAAGGCGATATTCTCCCAGACGGGCATCAGGGGAAACAGCGCGAGGTTCTGGAAGATGAGCGCGGTCGGACGGCGGTTCGGCCCGATACCGGCCATGTCGTCTCCGCCGATCAGGACGCGGCCCGTCGTCGGCTCGAGGAAGCCGGAGATCATGCGCAGGAGGGTGGTCTTGCCGCAGCCCGACGGGCCGAGGATCGAGAAGAACTCCCCGGCGCCGATCTCCAGATCGGTTTCCCGGACGGCGGTGAACGTGCCGAAGACCATGGATACGCCGTCGAGGACGACGTTCTTGCCTTTACCGAGCATCGCAGCTCCCCCTCGAACCCACGATCGTTTCTTGCCCGGGCATGCGATGGTCAGACGTCGAATGTCCGGCGAGGGCTGCCCGCCGGATCGTCGGACCGGCAACCGGTGGGAAATCGGGGCCGCCCCTTTTCAAGACCGGCCCCGGTATCGCGTCAGGCGTTGGTGAACTTCTCGACATACTCGGTACGCAGCGCGCCGAAGAAGTCGGTCTGTGCCGGCCACCACCACAGATTGTCGATCGCGGCGGCGTCCGGATAGGCCATCGAGAAGGCGGTCTTCTGAGCATCGTCGAGATGCTGGTCGGCGTCGACGGCGGCCGAGTTGTACCCGGTGTTGTTGGCGAACATGCCGCCGGCTTCCGGCGTCAGCATGAAGTTGACGAACTCATACGCTTGGTCGACGTTCTCCGAGCCGGACGGGATCGCCATGGTGTCGATCCAGCCCAGTCCGCCTTCCTTCGGCATGGTGTAGCGCCACTTCGGGTTGGTTTCGCGGTTCAGCAGGATGCCCGTCGTGTCCCAGGTCTGGCCGATGGTGCAACCGGCGTCGGTGAAGGCGGCGGTCGCCTCTGTGGCGTTGTTCCAGAAGGCGCCGATGTTGCCGCGGCGCTCGATGGCATAGTTGGTAACGGCCTCGAACACGCGCCGGCAGTCGTCTTCCGACTTGTAGAGGTCCATGGCACGGTCGGATTTCACCTCGCCGATGTCGTCGAGGTAGATCGCCAGGCTGACCAGAACCGATTTCTGGCGAACGGCGACCTTGCCCGCCATGTCGGACTTCCACATGTCGCCGTAGGAGATGGTGCCGTACTTGAGGTCCGGACTGGTTTCCGAATCCCAGGTCATCGCCTCGGTGCCCCAGTCGCAGGGGATGAGGTAGCGCTTGCCGCGGTTGGTGGCGCCCAGGTTGATCGAGGCGCGGTAGATGGACGGGATCACCTTGTCGACGTTGAACTTCGACTCGTCGATCGCCCCCAGCAGATCGTCCTTGTAGTAGTTCGGGCCGGTGTCGACGGAGGGGAAGATCACGTCGAAGCCCTTGCCGCCGGCGGCGCGCAGCTTGTTCTCGGCCTCGTCGTTGGACCCGTAGGTCGACAGGTTGACCTTGATGCCGGTCGCCTTCTCGAAGGCGTCCTTGATGTTGTCCTGAACGTAGTCCCCCCAGGCGAACACGTTGACGGTGCCCGAAGACGCAAGCGCGTCACCGGCCTTCAGAATGGCCGGCATGGCGAGCGCCACGCCGGTCGCGGCGGTCCCTCTGAGAACTGTACGGCGATTTATGTTGGTCATCTTTATGCCTCCCGATGAAGCGGCTGGATACGGCTCTGAAGGCGCGGACACCGTCGCCGAAAGGGAGATGACCGCGCGTTCTTTGCCGCGTTAACAGCCAGCATCAACAACTGTATGACAGGTATCGCGTCGCTGTCATCTTTTGTGGACAACGCGATACAAAAGTCATCGGATCAGGGATGCACGTATTTCTGATTACTGCCGACCGTCAACGCGGCGGCACGCCGGGGGACGCAGGGCATATTCGCCCGCACGCCCCGCGTTAGCCGCCTTGTCGCGCTGACGGATCAGGCATTGGCCCCGCGTCAGGCCAGCGCAACGCCGTTCTTTTCGAGGGTCGCCTTCAGTATATCCAGCACCCGCGACCGCACGGAGGTGATCTCGGCATACTTGGAGCCGGTCCACCAGTTCGCCTGGAGCAGCACCTTGGTCGCCTGGAGATCGGTCGTAAGGACAGCCGGAGCGGGATCCTGGAGGACGCCGTCTATGTTCCCGAGGGTGGTCACGATCAGCTCGCGCGTCTTGGCGATGTCGGCACCGGCGGGAATGGCGAGATTGCACTGGCTCTGCCGCTTCTTGAAGGCCGTCGCGACGGTCACCGCGTTGGTGTAGGCGTCGGAATTGGGCACCAGCACCAGCCGCCCGTCATGGGTACGAATATTGGTGGAGCGCGTCTCGATACGTTCGACGGTCCCCTCATAACCCGAGATGACGATCTGGTCGCCGGCGAGGAAGGGCTGGCGGAACAGGATCAGGAGACCGGCGAGCCAGTTCTGCAGAATGTCCTTGAAGGCAAAGCCAATGGCGACCGAGCCGATACCCAGGCCAGCGAGCAGGTCGACCGGCTCGACCGAGGGCAGGATGATGGTGATGGCGATGAAGAAGCCGATGATCGTCACCGCCCAGCGCAGGAAGCCGCCGAGCACCTCGCCGAGATTCTTGCGCTTGCGCCGGGACGCCCATTTGACGAACGACGCCTCCACGGTCTTGGCCACGATCCAGAAGATCCCGAAGAAGATCAGCGCGACGATGATGTTCGGCAACAGCGTGTAGGAGCCGTTGATCCACTTCTCGATCTTCTCGATGATCAGCGTCGGATCGGAGTCCAGAGGCCCGAAATAGGTGACGATCACCTCCCGGGTCTTCTCCGCCACCACCGCCTGGCCTTCGGTCGGTACTGCAGCTTTGCCTGCCGCGTCCGTTGCTGCCTGAGCCACTGCCTGTGTCGTCATCGTTCGCCTGCCCTGTTGCATTCCAAACAAACGGGGCGGCGTTGCGCCATCCTGTAGACGCCACCGCCCCTGTCGGCGCAATGTCACCGGAATGAGCTAGCGATTTCGTTAAAGCGCGTCGCAAACGAAGGGTGAGCAGCCTTGACCAACGTACTCCTCATCACCGCCGACCAGTGGCGCGGCGACAGTCTCGGCGCCGTCGGCCATCCTGTCGTCCGGACGCCGAACATCGACCGACTGGCCGGCGAGGGAACCCTGTTCAAGAGGCATTACGCCCAGGCCGCGCCGTGCTCGCCGGCGCGCGCCTGCCTCTATACCGGCCTCTACCAGATGACCAACCGGGTCTGCCGCAACGGCACGCCGCTCGACCGGCGCCACGACACGCTGGCGCTGGCGGCACGGCGGGCCGGCTACGATCCGACCCAGTTCGGCTACACCGACGTCGCGCAGGATCCGCGTCGTCTCGATGGCCGCGACCCGTGGCGGACCACCTACGAAGGTGTTTTGCCGGGCATGAGCGTGCGCGTGCGCCTGCCCGAGGACGTCAAACCGTGGCTGTCCTGGCTCAGGGGCCGCGGCGTCGACGTGCCGCCGGGCATCGATATCTATCTGCCGAAGGACGGCCCGGCCGACCCGCCCGCGGGTCAAGACACGCGCTATTCGGCCGAGGAGACCGAGACCGCCTTCCTGACCGACGAATTCCTGCGCTGGCTCGGCGAACAGGACGGCGCATGGTTCGCGCATGTGAGCTTCATCCGCCCGCATCCGCCGTTCATCGTGCCGGAACCCTACGCCTCGATGTATTCACCCGATGATGGCGGCGACTTCGAGCGCGCCGCGACGCCCGAGGCGGAGGCGGCCCAGCACCCCTTCCTCGCCTATAGCCTGGACACCGTCCGCAAGACCAACTTTGTCCATGGTGCCTCCGGATCGATCGGCGACTGGGACGACGCCGCACGGCGGCAGATCCGGGCGACCTATTGGGGCATGATCTCGGAGGTCGACGCGCAGATCGGCCGGATGATGGCGGGGCTGGAAACAGCCGGCGCTGCCGAAGACACGCTCGTCATCCTGACGAGCGACCACGGCGAGATGATGGGCGACCACTGGCTCTACGGCAAGCTCGGCTGGTTCGACCAGAGCTATCACGTGCCGCTGATCATCCGCGACCCGATGGCGGGACGGCCGGGGCAGACTGTCGACCGCTTCACCGAGTCGATCGACATCGTGCCGACGATCCTGGACCGGATCGGCGCCGACGTACCGATCCATCTCGACGGCCGCTCGCTGGTGCCATTCCTTACAGGCGGCGCGCCGGCGAACTGGCGCGAAGAAGCGCATTGGGAATTCGATTTCCGCGAGGTGGCAACGGCCGAGACCGAACAACACTTCGGCCTGCCGCTCGACGCGCTGAACCTCGCCGTCGTGCGCGGCGATCGGTTCAAGTACGTCCATTTCGGCGGCCTGCCCCCGCTCCTGTTCGACATGCAGGCGGACCCCGGCGAACTCACCAATCTGGCCGGGGATCCCGCCTACAGGGACGCGCGACTGGACATGGCCGAGAAACTGCTCGCCTGGCGCGCCCGCCATCTCGACCGCAGCCTGTCAGGCATCGAGCTGACCGAGGCGGGACCCGTCTCGGCGACGCTGGACCGTCGCGCGGGGTGAGCGGCTACGGCCGCTCGCCGCGCAAGAGCCTGCCCTCGATTTCGTCGACCACATCCATCAGCTCGGCGACCGAGCCGATGACGAAATGCGCGCCGGCGCGGGCGAGACGGCGCTCGGCGGCCACGTAACGGTCGAAGTGAGTGTCGTCGTAGGCTTCGTATTCCTCCAGCGACAGCCCCATGGCATTGCCGGACGCGGCGACGCCGACGGTCCAGGTGCCGGCGGCAAGGCCCTCGGCGATGCCGGGCTCGGTGTCGTCGACCTTGACGACGGACCAGGCCGGCCAGACCTGGAGGTCCAGGAATGTGCGGTACATCATCAGCGCGCCGGGGCGGCCTTCCGGCAGATCGCCGGCACACACGAGGTTGTCGGGGGCGAAGCCCTGTGCGGCGGCAATCGGCACGAGCCGTTCCATGATCTCGCGCGTGTAGCCGGTGGTGGAGCCGATCTTGATGCCACGGGCACGCAGCTCGGCGACGGTCTCGACGGCACCGGGGATCAGGTCGGCATAGTCCGTCACCACCTCGGCGTTGAGCGGCACAAACACCTCGTAGATGGCGTCGACGTCGGCATCGCCGAGATCCCTGCCCTTCGCCTCCCGCCACGCCTGGGCAATGCGCGGGATACGGCCGAGCGCCTGGATGTGCCGCCATTTCGGCAGGCCCATCGGCACCCGGGCCTCGTCGATCGAGATATCGACGCCGAAACGCCTGAACACCTCGACGAAGGCGCCCATCGGCGCGCGCGAGCCGAAATCAACGATGGTTCCCGCCCAATCGAAAACCACCGCATTCACCGAATTCCCGGTCATCCCGTTTCCTTTCGTGTTCACGCGCCGAACATGCCTTCGATCACCTCTTCGGCGATGCCGAAGGCGGTCGATGCGCCGGTGCCGGACGTGACGATTACTATGCGTACCTTGTCCTCCGGCGCGTCGACCAGCATCAGACGCTCGGAGGCGGATGCGTAGAGGCCCGTCCAGCGTTCCGTAATCTCGCAGGCGCCCATATCGAGGACGTTGTCGAATTCGTCGAGGATCAGCCGGTCGACCGCTTCGGACGCGAAGGGCTCGGGCGTCCAGCCATAGTGATGGCTGTCGCCGACCACGAGGCTGCCATCCGACGACTGCACCACGATCAGGTGCACGCCGGCCTTGAGCGCGTCGGCCCGCTCGCGCTCCAGCCGCGCCTTCAGGGCGGCGGCTTCCGGCAATTCGGCGTAGCCGAGATAGCGGACCAGGCCGAGATCGGACATGACCGCGGCACCGAGGGCCGCGCCCGCCGGCGGCTTGAGCCGCATCATGTGCAGCTTGCAGCGGGTGAGGCCATAGGCGGCAATGCGCTCGGGGTAGAGCGAGAGGAAGTCTTCGCCGGGGCAGACCACGGCCGCCTGCGCCCGCACCGTCCCCGCGGACGTGTCGATTGCCGGCAAGGCGATGCCGTGCACCTGGGTTTGGCGCAGGAAAGCAACGCCGAGATCGCGTTCGAGATAGGCGGCGAGTTGCGGGATCGCGGCGCGGGATTCGACGCGCAGTTCGTGCGGGCTCCACAGGACCGCGCGGACATCGTCACGCAGGCCCGGCACCGTCTTGCGGGCCTCGTCCAGGGTCTGCAGCGCACAGCCCTCGCCCATCGCCGTTTCCAGAAACGCCTCCAGGACGGGTAGCGATTCCCCGTATCGGGCGGCAACGGCGAGACCGCGATGGGTGACCTCGATGCCGGCGGGGCCCGCGATCTCCGCCCAGACGTCGCGCGAGCGCACGGCCCGGCGCCAGCAATCGCCGGCTTGCTGACCGGTGACCGTGACGAAGCCGAAATTGCGCACGGACGCACCGTTCGCGCCGGCGTCCCGGTCGATAACCACCGCTTTCATGCCCCGCCGGGCCGCCATCAGCGCGTGGGCAAGCCCGACGATCCCGGCACCGACGACGGCGAGGTCGTATCGTTCGTCGTTCATTGTTTCGCCTACCCCCTGGAATAACGGAGGCGCATACAATGCTGCACCTATGACAGCCATGCGACGGTCCGACCAATTGCCGCAGCAAAGTCAGTTGCGAATTGGAATAAATACTGGTTCAAAGGGTTGTCCGGCTCGGGTCGACATCGCGTCCGCGCGGCGATGACTCGGGTCCGGCTTGCACCGACCGTTACGGCCGCAAGAAAAGGTACGAATCCGTCATGGCTTTCGACTACGCCAGCGTATTTCGCTCCGCCATCGAGGAGATCACCGCGGAGAAGCGCTATCGCGTCTTCGCCGAACTCGAGCGCGTCGCCGGCCGCTTTCCCGAAGCGATCTACCACGGTGCGGAAGGCAAGCGCGAGATCACCATCTGGTGCTCGAACGACTATCTGGGCATGGGCCAGCATCCCGACGTGATCGCGGCGGCCACGGATGCGATCGATCGAATGGGCGTCGGTGCGGGCGGCACGCGCAACATTTCCGGCACCAACCACCCGCTTGTCACTCTGGAAGCGGAGCTGGCCGATCTGCACGGCAAGGAGGCGGCGCTCGTCTTCACATCCGGATTCATCTCCAACGAGGCCTCGATCTCGACGATCGCCCGGCTTATCCCGGAATGCCTGATCCTATCGGACGAACTGAATCACGCATCGATGATCGAGGGCGTGCGGCGCTCGGGCTGCGACAAGAAGATCTTCCGGCACAACGATGTCGAACACCTGGAAGACCTGCTTCGGGCCGCCGGCAAGGAACGGCCGAAGCTGATCGTGTTCGAATCCGTCTATTCGATGGATGGTGATATCGGACCGGTCGGCAAGATCTGCGACCTCGCCGAGCGCTACGGCGCCATGACCTATATCGACGAGGTGCACGCGGTCGGCATGTACGGCCCGCGTGGCGGCGGCATCGCCGAACGCGAGGGCGAAATGGGTCGCATCGACGTGGTCGAGGGCACGCTGGCCAAGGCGTTCGGATGCCTCGGCGGGTACATCGCCGCGACATCGGACATCGTCGACTCGGTGCGCTCCTTCGCGCCCGGCTTCATCTTCACCACCGCCCTGCCGCCCACGATCGCCGCAGCCGCGACGGCCTCGATCCGCCTCCTCAAGGCATCGTCGGCGGAGCGCGAGGCGCAGCAGCGCCAGGCGACCCGGACCAAGGACGTGCTGCTCGCGCGCGGCCTGCCCGTGATGCCGTCGGTCACGCATATCGTGCCGATTCTTGTTGGCGACCCGGAGCTGTGCAAAGCGGCAAGCGACCGGCTGATGGACAAGCACGACATCTACATCCAGCCGATCAACTACCCGACCGTTCCGCGCGGCACCGAGCGCCTGCGGATCACGCCGACGCCGTTCCACGACGATCGGTTGATCGAAGGCCTTTCCGAGGCGCTCGCCGAGGTCTGGGACACGCTCGGCATCCCCTACGCCGATTCCGACCGCGCTGCGGCGGCGGAGTAGCTTACGGACGATTTCCGAGACCTGATGCCTCGCCCTTCGGGCGGCGCGACGGTGTGCAATCCCGACAACACCGCCACTGGACGCCTGGTTTCGCGAGGCCGAGACGGCGCTCCGGATCTGCCCGCGATCAGGTGGATCGACTGTCGCGCTCGTCTTCGGGCGGCAGGTCGTCGTCCATGATCGCGCGCCAGGCGGCGCCATCCAGATCCTCGAACTGATTGGACTTCATCGCCCATAGGAACGCGGCAAGGCCCAGCAGGCCAAGCCCCAGCGCTACGGGGATGAGGACGAAGAGGACGTCCATCAGGACGCCCCCTCGAGCCTGCGCGCGATCAGGCGGACCCGGAGCGCGTTGAGCGTCACGACCACCGAGGACGACGACATGGCGAGCGCCGCCACCAGCGGCGTGACGAAGCCAAGCACCGCGATCGGCACCGCGCAGACGTTGTAGAACGCGGCGAACCACAGATTCTGATCCATGGCGCGGCGCGCGCGGCGCGAAATATCGATCGCCGTGACGACCGGACCGAGCTTGTCGCCGAGGAACACGGCATCGGCGGCGGCTTGCGACAGATGGACGGCGGTGACCGGCGAAATCGACACATGGGCGGCGGCAAGCGCCGGCGCGTCGTTGAGGCCATCACCGACCATGAGCACCTTATGGCCTTGATTCTTAAGCTCTTCCAGGATCGCGATCTTGTCGGCGGGCTTCAGGCCGGCGTGGCGATCGGCGACGCCGAGGGCGTCGGCTGCGGCGTCGACTGCGGCGGCCCGGTCGCCGGACAGAATCATCACCGCGAGGCCGCGGTCCTTGAGCTTGCCAATCACGTCGCCGGCGTCCGGGCGCAGGCCCTGGGCAACGGCGATCGGAATCGCATCCGCCTCGCCCTCGCGGTACCAGACCAGCGAATGCGCGCCGCTTTCGGCCGTTTCGGCGGCCTTTTCGGCGGAAACACCGCAGAACGCGGCGCTGCCGAGCCGGCATGCGACGCCATCGATCTCGGCACGGACGCCCTGACCGGGCGCCTCGGACGCGCCCGGAACGGGGCCCGTCGCGTAGGTCTTCAGCGCCGCGGAGAGCGGATGGCGGCTCGACAGGGCGAGCCGACCGGCCCGACCCAAAAGTGCGTGCGGAGTCGCCGCGGGGTCGACAAGGGTCGGCTCCGGGCTGGTCAGCGTGCCGGTCTTGTCGAAGACGACGGTATCGGCCTCGGCGAAGCGCTCGACGGCGTCGCCGGCGTTGAGCAGGACGCCGGAGCGGAACAAGAGGCCGCTGGCGACGACCTGGACCGCCGGCACGGCGAGGCCGAGCGCGCACGGGCAGGTGATGATCAGGACGGCGATCGCCGTCATCAGCGCCTCCTGCCAGCTGCTGCCCGCGATCATCCAGCCGACGAAGGTCAGCGCGGCGGCGGAATGGACGAGCGGGGCGTAGTAGCCGGCCGCCTTGTCGGCGAGCGCGAGGCGCGTCGAGCGCGCCGTCTGGGCGGCCTCGAGCAGCGTGTTGACCTCGTCCAGCAGGGTGCCCTTGGCGGCGGCGGTGACCTGCACGGTCAGGGCGCCGGTCATGTTGAGGGTGCCGGCATAGACGCGGTCGCCGGGACCGGCGGCGGCGTAGGCGGTCTCGCCGGTGACGAGGCTGTTGTCGATCTCGGTGGCGCCGGTCTCGATGACGCCGTCGACGGACAGCCGCTCGCCGGCGGCCACCAGCACGCGGTCGCCCGGATCGATGGCGGAGACCGGAACGACGCGGGTGGAACCGTCGGGCAGGACCTTGGTCGCGGTCTCGCCCTTCAGCGCGGCCAGGTTCTCGGCCTGGGCGCGGGTGCGGCGGCGCATGTTCATGTCGAGGAAACGGCCGACCAGCAGGAAGAACAGCAGCATGACGGCGGCGTCGAAATAGGCGTGACGGCCGCTGTTGAACGTCTCCACCACCGACATGCCGACCGCGAGCAGCACACCCAGCGTGATCGGCACGTCCATGTTGACGCTGCGCTTCATCAGCGCGCGGATGGCGGATTCGAAGAACGGCCGACCGGCATAGGCGACGGCGGGAATGGCGATCATCGCGGAGAGCCAGTGGAACAGGTCCCGGGTCTCCGGCGTGATGTCGGTGACGTTGCCCGACCACACCGATACCGACAGCAGCATGACGTTCATCGCCGCGAACCCGGCGACGGCCATGCATTTCATCAGACGCCGGGATTCGGCGGCCTCGGCGCCGGCGGCCGCGGCGGGATCGAACGGATGGGCGCGGTAGCCGAGTTCGGCCAGTTTCTCGACCACGTCGGCAGGGGCGAGCGCGCCGGCGCGCCACTCGACGGCGAGGCGGCGGTTGGTGAAGTTGAGGCGCGCCCGGGTTATGCCGGGCACGGTGCCGAGCCCCTTCTCGATCTTGGCCATGCAGCCGGCACAGCGCACGCCCTCGACGGCAAGGTCCATGTGCTCGATGCCGTCGCCGACTGCGGTTACGAAGCTCTTCAGGTCGCGATCGTGGTAGCCCATGGCCTGTCCCCTGGCGAACCCTTCTGTCCGGAGCCTATCTCAACATCACCCGGTTCTCGGAGCGGTAGACCCGTTCGTCGCCGCGCATGGCGTCGATGATCAGCAGCCAGTTGCCCGAGCCGACCGTTCCGGCGGAGCCGCGATAACGGCCGATTTCGCCCTCCGAAAGAGCGACGCGTTGGTCGTCCGCCTCGCTGACGTGACTTGCGAGCGTCGCCGAGACCTCGAGGCCGCCGACGGGCGCGCCGTCGCCATCGCGGACGGTGACGTCGAAGGCCACGCCGTCGGCCGTCCGCGCGACGTCGGCGCTGACCGACCAGTTGCGCTCGACCTGGGCCCGGGCGGCGTCGAGCTCGGCCTGATAGGCGTTGCCGGCCCGGTAGGAGGAGGCGACGACGACACCGGTATTGGTCGAGACCGCCAGCCAGATCATAATGATGTTGGCGACCGTGATCAGCCCGAAGAAGCCGATGAGGCTGAACAACACAGTCCGCCCGGTAACGCGGAAACCACCGCCCTTACTCATGTCTTCGACCGTCGTCATGACATTGCTGACCTGTCTCCACGATCCTATTTCGGCGCCCGGAAGAAGTCACTCATGGCCTCGCTTTCGCCGGTCGCCGGATTGGTGACCCAGAAGGTGATCGGCGTTGATTCGGCCAAGGCCTCGCCGGGACTGGAGTTGACCAGGACGCGAACCTCCCGCGACTTGTCGGGGTCGACCGTGATCACCGGCCAGCCGTCCTGGCGCGTGTCGGCGCCGACCGCCTCGATGGTGGCGCCGGGCAGGCCGTCCAGCGACAGGACGTAATCGGTCGGCTCCAGATACTTGTTGAGGATGCGGATCGTGTATCCGTTGCGGATGCCGCCCTCGGAGAGCTGCACGAACAGCGGATTGCGGTCGTGCAGGACGCTGATGCCGAGACTGCTGCGGGTGGCCAGGGTGTAAGCCATGATGCCGGCGACGGCGGCGATGATCGCCACGTAGATGAGCGTCCGCGCCCGGAAGAACCGGAAGATCGGCGGCTTGCCTTCCTCGCGGCGGTGAAGGTTGATGTCGGTGTCGTAGCCGATCAGGCCGCGCGGGCGGCCGATCTTGTCCATCACCGTGTTGCAGGCGTCGATGCACAGGCCGCACTGGATGCATTCGAGCTGCAGGCCGTCACGGATGTCGATGCCGGTCGGGCAGACGGCGACGCACTGGAAACAGTCGATGCAGTCGCCTGCCTGTTCGCCGGCGGCGACCACCTTCTCGGCCTGCTTGAGCGACATGCGCGGTTCGCCACGGTCGTACTTATAGGTGACGTTCAGCGCCCATTCGTCGGTCAGCGCCGCCTGAATGCGCGGCCACGGGCACATGTAGACGCAGACCTGCTCCCGGGCGAAGCCGGCCAGCAGGTAGGTGGTAAAGGTGAGGATGCCGATCCACAAATAGGCCATCGGCGAGGCCTGGAAGGTCGCGAGCTCGCGCACCAGGGTCGGCGCATCGGCGAAGTAGAGCACCCAGGCGCCGCCGGTCCACCAGGCGATCAGTATCCACAGGGTGTGCTTGGAGACCTTCTCCATGACCAGGGTCGGCGTCCAACCGCCCTTGTCGGCCTTCATGCGCTCGCGGCGATCGCCCTCGATCAGGCGCTCGACGGCATAGAACAGATCGGTCCAGACCGTCTGCGGGCACAAATAGCCGCACCAGAGCCGGCCGGCGACCGCGTTCATCAGGAACAGGACCATCGAGGCCAGGATCAGGAGGCCGGTGATGTAGTACACCTCCTGCGGCCAGATCTCGATGAAGAAGAAGTAGAAGCGACGGCCCGGGAAATCGATCAGGACAGCCTGATCGGGCGCATTGGGGCCGCGGTCCCAGCGAATGAAGGGGGTGAAATAGTACACTCCGAGCGTGAGCATCATCACCGCCCACTTGATGGAGCGGAACGTACCCTCGACCTTCTGCGGGTAGACCTTCTTGCGGGGGGCATAGAGCGACGTTGGGGTTCCGCCGCTGCCAACACCCGTATCAACACGCATCGTCTGCTACTCCTCTACCGCCTCTCGCTGTCGGCGGCTGGAAGTTGGTGCCCGCCGGCTCCCCAGGCAAGCGGACACTTGGTCGCGCGGGGCGCGGCTATTCGCCGCCGCCCAGACTATGCACGTACACCGCAAGCGATTTCAGCGTCACCGGATCGAGCCTGTCGACCCACGCCGGCATGACGCTGCCGCCGCCGACCTGGATGCGGTGGACGATCGCATTCAGATCGCCGCCATACAGCCAGATGTTGTCGGTCAGGTTCGGCGCGCCGACCTCCGTCATGCCCTCGCCGTTGTCGCCATGGCAGGCGGCGCAGTTGTCGGCATAAACGGTCTGGCCATTGGCGAGATCGGCCGCGGGATTGGTCTCCATGCCGGACAGGGAGGCGACGTAGCTGGCCACGTCGCGCACCTGGTCGGTGTCGAGGATCTCGTCGCGCCCGAAGGCGGGCATGTCACCGATGCGCGCCTCGTCGTTGTCCGACCGGATGCCGTAGAGCAGCGTCTGGTGGATATCGTCGAGGGTACCGCCCCAGAGCCAGGCGTCATCGTTGAGGTTGGGATAGCCGATGGCTCCGCCACCGCCCGAGCCGTGGCACGGCGCGCAGTTGTCGCCGAAGGCCGCCTTGCCGTTCGCCATGGCGAACTCGAGCAGGCTCGGCGTCGACTGGATGTCCTGCAGGGAGGCATCGGCGAGCGCCTTGCCGGTTTCGCCGCGCATGTCCTGCAGCGCGGAAACCTCCTGCATGACGATGGCGCGCTGGGAATGGCCGCGGATACCGCGGGCATAATCGTTGATGAGCGGCCAGGACGGCATCATCACCCAGTAGAACACCGCCCAGACGATGGTGGCGTAGAAGGTCCACAGCCACCAGCGCGGCAATGGCGTATTCAGCTCCTTGAGGCCGTCCCACTCGTGACCGGTGGTCTCGGTACCCGTGATTTCGTCGATTTCCTTTTTGACCATGGAATCAGTCCTCCCGGAGCGGGATCTTGGAGGCTTCATCGAAACGCTCTTTGTTCCGAGGCCAGAGCGCGTAGACGAGCACGATAAGGAACAGGATCACGAAATAGACGAGACCCCAGGTTTGGGCGAATTGCGCGAGCCGTTCGTACATTGCCCTACCTCAGATTGATGTCGGCTTGGTCGTCGTAGGTGGAGAAGTCGACCAGGGTGCCAAGCATTTGCAGATAGGCGATGACCGCATCCATCTCGGTGAGCCGGCCCGGATCGCCGTCGAAGGCGCGAACCTGGGCGCCGGGATAGCGCTCGATCAGACCGTCGGTATCGGCGTCGGGATCGGCCTGGGCCATCAGGTCGGCCCGGGCGCTCTCGATCATTTCCGCGCTGTAGGGCACGCCGACGATGGCGTTGGTCTTCAGGTCCGCGGCGATGTCGGCGATCCGGAGCTCGGTCGTGGCCAGCCAGCGATAGCTCGGCATGATCGATTCCGGCACCACCGAACGCGGATCGATCAGGTGGTCGTAGTGCCAGGCGTCGGAGTACTTGCCCCCGACCCGGGCGAGATCCGGGCCGGTGCGCTTGGAGCCCCACTGGAAGGGATGGTCGTACATCGACTCGGCCGCCAGCGAGTAGTGGCCGTAGCGCTCCACCTCGTCGCGCAGGGTGCGGATCATCTGGCTGTGGCAGAGATAGCAGCCCTCGCGGACGTAGATGTTGCGTCCGGCCAGCTCCAGCGGCGTGTACGGCCGCATGCCCTCGACCTTCTCCACGGTCGACTTCAGGTAGAAGTTGGGCACGAGCTCGACCAGCCCGCCGATGGAAACCACGATGAGGATCCCGACGGTGAGGATGATCGAGTTCTTCTCGAAGATCGCGTGTTTGTTCATCATTGCTCGATCCTCCTCACTCAGCCGGCTGCACCGCGGCGGGCTGACCGGCCGTTTCTTCGGCCGGCTCGCCGTAGCGCACCGTCATCCAGAGGTTGTAGGCCATGATCAGCGAGCCGAGGACGAACAGAAGGCCGCCGAGCGCGCGGATGACGTAGAAGGGATGCATCGCCGCCACGGTCTCGATGAACGAGTACTCGAGGAAGCCGAGGTCCGTGTAGGCGCGCCACATCAGGCCCTGCATGATGCCCGACACCCACATCGAGGTGATGTAGAGGACGATGCCGATGGTGGCGATCCAGAAGTGCCAGTTGACCAGCTTGAGCGAGTACAGCCCCTTGCGGTTCCACAGCCACGGCACCAGGCAGTAGATGGCGCCGAAAGAGACGAAACCGACCCAGCCGAGCGCGCCGGAATGCACGTGGCCGATGGTCCAGTCGGTGTAGTGGCTGAGGCTGTTGACCGCGCGGACCGACATCAGCGGCCCCTCGAAGGTCGACATGCCGTAGAACGCCACGGAGACGACCAGCATGCGCAGCACCGGATCGGTGCGCAGCTTGTCCCAGGCGCCCGACAGCGTCATCAGGCCGTTGATCATGCCGCCCCAGGACGGCATCCACAGTATGATCGAGAAGGTCATGCCCAGCGTCTGCGCCCATTGCGGCACCGCCGTGTAGTGCAGGTGGTGGGGACCGGCCCAGATGTAGAGGAAGATCAGCGACCAGAAGTGGATGATCGAGAGGCGGTAGGAATAGACCGGCCGCTCGGCCCGCTTCGGCACGAAGTAGTACATGATGGCCAGGAAGCCGGCGGTGAGGAAGAAGCCGACCGCGTTATGGCCGTACCACCACTGGGTCATGGCGTCCTGGACGCCGGACCAGACGATGTAGGACTTGGGCTCGGTGAAGGAGACGGGAACGGTCGCGTTGTTGATCAGGTGCAACATCGCGATGGTGATGATGAAGGCAAGATAGAACCAGTTCGCCACGTAGATGTGCGGTTCCTTGCGCTTCCACAGCGTGCCCAGGAAGACCAGCAGGTAGACGACCCAGACGATGGTCAGCCACAGGTCGGCGTACCATTCCGGCTCGGCGTATTCCTTGGACTGGGTGACGCCCAGCAGGTAGCCGGTGCCAGCGATGACGATGAAGAAGTTGTAGCCCCAGACGACGAACCACGGCCACATGCCGCCGGCCATGCGGGCGCGCGAGGTGCGCTGGACCACGTACATGGACGAGGCGATCAGGACGTTGCCGCCGAAGGCGAAGATCACCGCCGAGGTGTGCAGCGGCCGCAGGCGCCCGAAACTGATCCAGGGAAGGTCGAAGTTGAACGCCGGCCAGGCGAGCTGGAGCGCGATGATCAGGCCGACCAGGAACCCGGCGACACCCCAGACCACGGAGAGGGCGGTCGCGACCTTGACCGGGCCCATCTGGTAGTTCGGCTTGCCGTCGATCTCCTCGGGAATGTCGGCTTCCCGCTTAAAATAGGCGTTGAGGACGGCGAAGATGCCGATCACTCCGGCCGCGAGCCCCAGCCAGCCATGGAACTCCATGGCCGCGTCATGCGTCTTCGCCGCGATCAGCAGGCTTGCCAGAACACTCAGGACGAGAAGGGCGATGACGCTTCCCTCGTCCATCCTAAACGATTTCGCCGTAATTGAGCGTGCCATATCGGGATCCGTTCCGATTCCGTCTCTAGTTCACAACCCCACGGGTTCGCACCCGGCGGGATCGTCCATGCTACCAACATTTCCGGGACTGCGAACGCATTGACATGCGTCAACGCGGACCACAACCCGCATCAAGGCGTCCCGCGAAGCTCCCGGACCGTACGCGGCAAATCACATTCGGTAAATCGACGATGACCGCTTGCGGCACCGGGTCGCGGCGAACGCCCCGATCCGGCGCCTTTCGCGTTGCGCCCCCCGAATCGGACGATCCCGGCGCCAGTGTAGCCGCAGCGGACGCGCTTGGCCCGGAAAAACCTGCGTGGGCCTCGGGTTCTGACCACCGCTGGCCCCGTCGCGCGGGCTTGCGGAAGATCAAGGCGCGCTATCGATTTGTGGCCCAAACTAATTTCCCGATAAGGCCGGCCCGCTGTCGCGTGGGGCGCGACGGCCGGCCGCCGCGCATCCGTTCGGGAGGACCGCCATGAACGACAGGAACATGAGCGACAGAGAGATGAGCGCCAAAGACATCAGCGCCAGGGAACCGATTCACGACATCGCGCATCTGGGCAGCGTCGAACTGTTCACGCCGAAGCCCGAGGACAGCCTCTGGTACTTCCACGACATCCTCGGCATGGAGACGGTGCACACGCTGGGCAATTCCGTCTACCTGCGCGGCTACGGCGACTATGCCGCCAGCACGCTGAAGCTGACGGCCGCCGACCGGGCCGGGCCGGGCGTCATCTCGTGGCGGGCGACCAGCGAGCCGGCGCTGGAGCGGCGGGCCGCCGAGATCGAGGCGCTGGGCCTGGGCATCGGCTGGACCAACGGCGATTTCGGCCGCGGCCGCTCGTACCGCTTCCACGACCCCGACGGCCACACGATGGAGGTCTATTTCGAGGAGCAGCACTACGAGGCGCCCGACCACCTCAAGTCGTCGCTGAAGAACCTGCCGCAGAAATATTCCGGCCGCGGCGTCGGGGTGCGCCGCATCGACCACCTCGCGCTGCTGGCCAAGGACGTCGAGGCGAACCGCACGTTCGCGCAAAAGGTCCTCGGCTTCCAGCTGCGCGAGCAGGTGCGCTTCAACAAGGGCGCGACCGAGATCGGCTCGTGGATGAGCCCCTCCCCGGTGCATCACCAACTCGCCTACGTCGTCGACGTGAAGGGCGCGCACGGCCGCCTGCACCACTTCTCGCTGTGGGTCGACAATCGCGAGGACGTGCTGCGCGCCGCCGACATCCTCTCCGAGAACGGCGTGTTCATCGAGGCGGGTCCGGCCAAGCACAACAACTCGCAGGGCTTCTACCTCTATACCTACGAGCCGGGCGGCAACCGGGTGGAGATCTATTCGGGCAGCTACCTGGTGTTCGCGCCAGACTGGGAACCGGTGACCTGGAACGAGGAGGAGCGCGGCACCGGCGTCTACTGGGGCGGCAGCCTGCCCGACAGCTTCATCCAGTACGCCACCCCGGACGTGCCGGGCGACGCCGAGGAGTCGGGGGAACCGGTGGCGGATTCCAAGTCGTTCCCCGTATTCTTCTGAGAGCCCGGTTCCCAGGCACTACACTTACAGCGGGCACGACACGGTTACATACGGAGAAGGCCGCATGATCCCTCCCCGGATAGACAAGGACGCCGTGCGCCAGCGCATCGGCCCCTATGCCGACACGAAAGCCACCGCCGAGGAGCGGGGCAGGATCTACGAGGCGCTGATCGGCTTCCTGCCGCCGCGCATCGAGGCGCGCCTCAACGTCACCGGCGCCATCGACCCGGAGATCGTCGATCTGCAGGAGCGGATGCGCGAGCACGCGATGTATCCGACATGCTTCGACGTGAAGACGGCGCAGCTCATGCTGTTCGGCATGCTGCTGATGGACATGAGCGATGCCGCCGCGTTACACGGGATTGCCGCGCGGCGCGCGGGGGCGACCTGGGAGGAAATGCAGGCGGTGATCAGCCTGTGCTTCCTGTTCCGGGGGCTGCCGGCGGCCAATCGCGGCGCCGAAATGCTCGCCAATATCGCCAAGCGGGAAGTACACGCCGATGCAGAAGGTCGCTAGCTCCGCCCCCACCGCCGAAATACCGGCCACGGACTCGCCGGTAAGGGACGTCCTCAACTTCATCGACGGCGCCTATGTCGGCGCCAGCGGGCACTTCTTCGACAAGCGCTCGCCGGTCAGCGGGGCGCTGATCGCCCGCGTGGCCGAGGCCGGCCGCGACGAGGTGGATGCCGCGGTGAAGGCCGCCCGCGCCGCGCTGCACGGACCGTGGGCGTCGCTGACGCTTTCCGAGCGCACCGACCTGCTGTACGGCGTCGCCGACGAGATCAACCGGCGCTTCGACGATTTTCTCGAGGCCGAGGTCGCCGACACCGGCAAGCCGTTGAGCCTGGCCAGCCATATCGACATCCCGCGCGGGGCGGCGAACTTCAAGATCTTCGCCGACGTGGTGAAGAACGTGCCCGGCGAGGTGTTCGAGACGGCGACGCCGGACGGGCAAGGCGCGCTCAACTACGCGGTGCGCGCGCCGGTCGGCGTCGTCGCGGCAATATGCCCGTGGAACCTGCCGCTGCTGCTGATGACCTGGAAGGTCGGCCCGGCGCTGGCCTGCGGCAACACCGTGGTGGTGAAGCCGTCGGAGGAGACCCCGCAGACCGCGGCGCTGCTGGGCGAGGTGATGAACGCGGTCGGCATCCCCAGGGGCGTCTACAACGTGGTGCACGGCTTCGGGCCGGACTCGGCCGGCGAGTTCCTGACGAAACATCCCGACGTCGACGCCATCACCTTCACCGGCGAGACCAGGACCGGCGCGGTGATCATGAAGGCGGCCGCCGACGGGGCGCGGCCGGTGTCGCTGGAGATGGGCGGCAAGAACCCTGCTCTCGTCTTCGCCGACTGCGATTTCGACAAGGCGATCGAGGGCACGCTGCGCTCCTGCTTCGCTAATTGCGGCCAGGTCTGCCTGGGCACCGAGCGCGTCTATGTGGAACGGCCGATCTTCGAGGCCTTCGTCGAAGCACTGAAAAAGGGTGCCGAAGCGATGAAGCTCGGCGCGCCGGACGATCCCGAGACCGGCATGGGCCCGCTGATCAGCGAGGAGCACCGCGGCAAGGTGCTGTCCTATTACCGCAAGGCGGTGGAGGAAGGCGCGACCGTCGTCACCGGCGGCGGCGTTCCCGACATGCCCGCCGGCCTGGCGGGGGGAACGTGGGTGCAGCCGACGATCTGGACGGGTCTGCCCGACGACGCGGCGACCGTGACCGAGGAGATCTTCGGGCCGTGCTGCCATATCGCCCCGTTCGACGACGAGGCCGAGGCGATCGCCCGTGCCAACGCCACCGGCTACGGGCTGGCGGCCAGCGTGTGGACGACCAACCTCACCCGCGCCCATCGCGTCGCGGGCCGGATCGAGGCAGGCATCGTCTGGGTCAACAGCTGGTTCCTGCGCGACCTGAGGACGCCGTTCGGCGGTGCCAAGCAATCCGGCATCGGCCGTGAGGGCGGCACCTATTCGCTGGAATTCTATACCGAGCTCAAGAACGTCTGCATCAAGCTGTGAGATCGCCGACGATCCGAGTTGGAAGCCTCGTCCCGAGGAGCCGCCGGCCGGCGGCGTCTCGAAGGATGCGGCTTCCCGGCACATCCTTCGAGACGGGCGCAACGGCGCCCTCCTCAGGATGAGGTCGAAACGAGTTGATGCACGCCTCCCTTAGCGGCAAATTTCCAAACAGATAAAAAATCGAGAGGGAACCCCATGCTGTCAGACGCCGACCGCCAGAAAGCCGCCGACCTGCTGCAGGAGGCCGAGCGCACCCGCACGCCGGTCGTCCAGTTGTCGACCACCTGGCCCGACATCACCATCGAGGACGCCTATGCGATCCAGAACGCGGTGGCGGCGCGGCGGATGAAGGCCGGCGCCCGGCTGATCGGCCACAAGATCGGCCTGACCTCCAAGGCGATGCAGCGCTCCTCGATGATCGACGAGCCCGACTACGGCCACCTGTTCGACGACATGATGATCGCCGACGGGGCCAAGGTGACGCACGCCGACTACTGCGTGCCGCGGGTGGAACTGGAACTCGCCTTCGTGCTGGCGAAGCCGCTGAAGGGCCCGAATGTCGGCCTGCTCGACGTGCTGCGCGCCACCGAATACGTCGTTCCCTCGATCGAGATCATCGACGCGCGGGTGCAGAACCCGCGCAAGATCTACGACACCGTCTCCGACAACGGGGCGGCGGCCGGCATCGTCATCGGCGGCAAGCCGGTCGGGCCTATGGACGTAGACCTGCGCTGGGTCGGCGGCATCATGTACCGCAACGCGGAGATCGAGGAGACCGGCATCGCCGCCGGCGTGCTCGGCCATCCCGCGCTCGGCATCGCCTGGCTCGCCAACAAGCTCGCCCCCTTCGACGTGACGCTGGAACCCGGCCACATCATGCTTTCGGGCTCCTTCATCCGGCCCGTCTGGGCGGAGAAGGGCGACACGCTGCACGCCGATTTCGGCCCGCTCGGCGACGTCGCCATCCAGTTCGTCTGAGGACCATGCGCGCCGTCTTGCAGGTGCCGGCCGGCTGCATGGGTCCCGGATCACGTCCGGGACACGCGGCCTGTCGCGCCGGAGGGACACTGCCACACGCGCCGGCCTGGTGCACCGGACCTGATCCGGGGCCTATGGGGCGGTGGCGCCGAACCGTAGGGGTGGCGCCGAACAACAAGGGGGCGGCGGAAAGACCCGGAGCCGCGCCTTCCGGATTGCGCCCATGCGTCATTCGGGCCACGGGCGCGACTGACGAGCCCGGCTGCTTCCATACAATGAGGATACGGAACCGATGGATCTGAACCGAAACGCCTTCAAGCACGCCATTGCCGCGGGAACGCGCCAGATCGGACTGTGGTCGAGCCTGTCCAGCAACACGGCGGCGGAGATCATCTCCGATTCCGGTTTCGACTGGATCCTGTTCGACATGGAGCACGCGCCGAACGACATTGCCGAGATCGTCGCGCTGCAGCAGGCCGCGCAGGCGGGCAGCGCGACACCGATCGTGCGGCCGGCCTGGAACGACGCGGTGCTGATCAAGCGCGTGCTCGATACCGGCGCCCAGTCGATCCTCGTGCCCTTCGTGCAGACGCCGGAGGAAGCGCGGCAGGCGGTGGCGGCCGCCAAGTATCCGCCCGAGGGCATTCGCGGCGCCGCCGGTTCGGCGCGGGCGAGCCGCTACGGCCGCGTCGCCGGCTATCTCAACAAGGCGAATGCGGAAATCTGCGTGCTGGTGCAGATCGAGACCGGCGAGGCGCTGGCGCAGATCGACGAAATCGCCACCGTCGAGGGCGTCGACGGGGTGTTCATCGGCCCCAACGACCTGTCCGCCTCGATGGGCCACCTCGGCAACATGGGGCACCCGGAGGTGCAGGCGGCGATCGAGCACGCCGTCACCCGCCTGAAGGCCGTGGGCAAGCCGGCCGGCATCCTGACCTCCAACCACGACGAGGCGCGGCGCTATATCGACTGGGGTTACTGCTTCGTCGCCGTCGGCTCGGATGTCGGCCTGCTCACCAAGGGCGCCGACGCCCTGGCGAAGACGTTCAAGACGCTGTAGGGGCGCCAGCGCCGTCGCCGCCGCCGTCACCATTACCGTCACTGTTACCGGGGCGCCGCCGGAACACCACCGGCGCCAGCAGCACCAGCGCGACGAAGCGCACGGTGTGATGGGCGCCGACATAGGCGGCGTCGAGGCCGAGCAGGAAGGCGAGCACGACCATCGCCTCGAAGGCGCCCGGCGAGAACGCGAGAACGGTCTGGCCGAAGGGGAAGCCCAGCCAGACCGTGGCCACGATCGCGGTCGCCAGCGAGATGGCGAAGCCGATGGCGAAGGTCATCAGGGCATCGAACAGGCCGCTGCGGAAGCGCCTCCAGCCCATGCCGGCGAAGCGCGCCCCGATCCCCGCGCCCAGCACCGCGAAGGCGCTCATCAGCAGCCAGTTGGGCATCACCGCCGTCACCACGTCGGTCGCATGCAGGGCGGCGCTGGCGACCAGCGCCCCCATCAGCCCAGCGGCGGGAAAGCGCGTCAGCCGGATCAGCACCGTCGCGGCCAGCCCGCCGACGACCAGCAGCGCGATGTCGTAGACGCCGGGGATGGCGTGCTGCGGCAGGGCGGCCGTCAGGTCGACGCCGGACGTCAGGCTGATCATCGGCGGCACCAGGGCGACCAGGATCGCGACACGCAGCGCCTGCACGAGCGCGATGCGCGGCACGTCCGCGTCGGTCGCGTCGGCCAGCGCGAGGACCAACGACAGGGCGCCGGGCATGCTCGCCATCAGGGCGTCGTCGCGACGCCAGCCGCGCCAGCGGATCAGCGGCAGGGCGCAGCCGGCCACCAGCACGGGCAGGCCGATGACCAACACCAGCAGCGAAGCAGGCCACGCGACGACGCCGGCGAGCGCTTCCGGCGTCACCGCCGAGCCGATGTTGAGGCCGAGGAAGAAGAAGACGATCTCGCGCAGCCAGCGCGGAATATCCACCGGTGCGTCGAAAAGCGCCGCCGCCGCCACGACGATCATCGGGCCGGAGATCCACGGCACCGGCAGCCCGGCGAGCGCGAACAGCGTCCCGCCGGCGCCGGTTAGCGCCAGCGTCAGGACGAGCTTTCGCAGGTCGCGTATCAGGTCTTGCCGGGAGGGCAGCCCAGACACCGGGAACTCCGTGTTCGGAAGGACGGACGACGCATCCGGAGGACCGCCGCGGCGCCGGGATACGTAAGGGTTTTACACAATAGGACCGAACCGCGCGGCGCGCCATATTAGACGGCACATGGCCGCTATGCCGTTCGCGCGAACATGAGGCATATCAAAGACATAAGCGGCCCAAACGAGCGAAGATCCAGCCATGGACCCGCACCTGATCCACTATGCCACCCGCAACGTGCCGCGCTACACCTCGTATCCGACGGCGCCGCACTTCACCGACCCGGTCGACGCGCAAGGCACCGACGACTGGCTGGCGGCCCTGCCCGCCGAGGCCCGCGTGTCGGTCTACCTGCACGTGCCCTATTGCCGATCGATGTGCCACTATTGCGGCTGCCACACCAAGGCCGTGCGCCGGCCGGAGCCGGTGGCGGAATACGCAGACACGCTGAAGCGCGAGATCGCGCTGGCCGCCGACCGGCTCGGCGGCAGGCGGCGGCTCGTCCACCTGCACTGGGGCGGCGGCACCCCGAGCCTGCTCGATCCCGACGATTTCCAGGCGCTGGCCGACCTGGTGCGGTCGCGCTTCGACGTCACCGCAGATGCCGAGCACGCCATCGAGCTCGATCCGCGCACGGTAACGCCGGCGCTCGTGGCCTCGCTGGCGCGGGCCGGCGTCAACCGCGCCAGCCTCGGGGTGCAGGACTTCAACCCGACGGTCCAGGCGGCGATCGGCCGCGTCCAGAGCCACCGCCGCGTCGTCGAGGTGGTCGAGGCGCTGACGCGCGCGGGCATCGGCGCCATCAACATGGACCTGATGTACGGCCTGCCGCACCAGACGGCGAAGGAGGTCGAGCGCAGCGCCGACCTCGCCGCGGCTCTGGCGCCGGCGCGGATCGCACTGTTCGGCTACGCGCACGTGCCGTGGATGAAGACGCACCAGCGGCTGATCGACGCCGCCGCCCTGCCCGGCGCCGTGGAGCGGATCGAGCAGGCCGAGGCCGCCGCCGCCCGCCTGGTGGCGCACGGCTACGTGCCGGTCGGCATCGACCATTTCGCCCGCCCGGACGATCCCCTCGCCATCGCCGCACGAACGGGCACGCTGCGGCGCAATTTCCAGGGCTACACCACCGATCCGGCCGACGCGCTGATCGGCTTCGGCGCCTCGTCCATCGGCAGGCTGCCGCAGGGCTACGTCCAGAACGCGGCCGATGTCGGCGGCTGGCGGCGGGCGATCGAGGCCGGCCGCCTACCGATCGCGCGCGGCAAGGTGCTGAGCGGTCAGGACCGCGCCCGCGCCGAGATCATCGAGCGGCTGATGTGCGACTTCGCGGTCGACGCCGAGGCGGTCTTCGCCCGTCACGGGCTGGCGGCCGAGACGCTCGCCGACGCCGACGCGGCGCTGGAGCCGCTGATCGACGACGGCATCGCCGTCAGGGATGGCGCACGCATCGTTGTGCCCGACGACAGGCGCATGTTCGTGCGCCTCGTCGCCTCGGCCTTCGACGCCTATCTGCCGCAGGGCGCGGCGCGGCACTCGGTGGCCGTGTAGGCTTTCGTCCGGTCATCGCCCCATCCGCTCGTTCCCGCGAAAGCGGGGATCGGGTTGCGTAGGGCACGGCTCCGCCAAACAGCTCCCGGATTCCCGCTTTCGCGGGGATGAGCGGGGGGAAGAGATCCCCCGCCTGCAAAAAGAAAGCGCCGGACCCGGAGGTTCGGCGCAGTTGGCAAGAGGACGTGGACGCCGGGCCCGAAGGCGCGGCGAATTTCGTCAGCAGGCGATCGCCAGATCCTCCATTGCGCGCTGGTTGGCGATGCGCACGCGGTCCTGCTTCTCGAGAACGATCACGCCGCGGCGGCGCAACTCGGAGAAGGACCGGGAAACCGTTTCGATGGTGAGGCCGAGATAGTCGGCGATCTCCTGCCGGGTCATGGACAGGCGCACGACCTCGGGCTCGCTCGTCTCGCCGGCGACATGGACCGCCAGCCTGAGCAGGAAGCGCGCCACCCGTTCCATCGCCGACATGCGGCCGAGCAGCACGGCATGCTCGTGCATGGCCTCGAGCTGCACCAGCATCTGGCGGGCGATAACGCGCTGGAACGAACAGGACCGCTCGGCTTGGCGGCGGTCGTAGAAGCGGACGCGCGTGGCCGTCAGGGTCTCGGCGGAGGAATCGCGGAACTCGCCCTGGGCGAAGCCGAATACGTCGCCGGGGCCGAGCAGCTCGACAACCTGGCGGCGACCGTCGGGCAGCAGCTTGTAGAGCATCACCGCGCCCTCGACGACCTGGCAGACCGTGTCGGCGCAGTCGCCCTCGAAGAAGATGGTGTCGTGCTGGCCGTAACGCGAGACGCACGCGCTGCGGATCACGTCGTCCCTGCCGTCCATGCCGTCGGCGCCGAGAACGCCACACCCGCCGAACGGGGTCGCGCCCTGTAGCAGTGACCTGTCGACGACGGTGTTCATGGTGGCCCTCTCCTCCGCTCCGGTGTCGCTCCGGATGATGTTTCATGCGTAACAAATCGGGCCACACCGGCCAATTCGGACCGCTACTTACGTGATTTCCCGTAAGACGCGGCCGGATCGACCGCGTCCCGGCGAGGATGGTCAGAGGAGGTCGCGGATGGCGTCGGCTTCGACGGGCTTGCGGATCAGGTGGGTCACGCCGAGACCCTCGAGCTGGCTGTCGAGCCTGGACAGAGACTGGCCGGTGATCACCACGATCTTGGTGTCGGGATTGCTCAGGCGCAGACGGCGCACGAGATCGGCCCCGCTCATGCCCGGCAGAGCGAGGTCGATGACCACGGTATCCGTCGCGTGTGGCGCCGCCGCGGACAGAAACGTCTCGGCGTCGACATAGGCATGCGCCTCGTGCCCGAATGCGTTCAGCATCAGCACAAGGGCATCAGCCACCGCCGGATCGTCCTCGATCACGTGGAAGGCCAACCGATCCTCCCTGCAAACCATGGGAGGACTTTCGTCGCGGACGGGCGTGTTGGCTTTGATACCGGTCAAACCGCCGGGAAATCGTTGTCAGGACCGATCGCCCGCGATCGCTGGCCGGCGGTCGCTCGGGCCGGCCGTCACTGGCCCGCAAGCACGATGCGCATCAGGTCGGCGGTGTTGCGGGCGCCCAGCTTTTCCATGATGCGGGCGCGGTGCACCTCGATGGTGCGCGGACTGATGCCGAGCTTGCGGCCGGCTTCCTTGTTGGTGGCGCCCGCCGTGATCTCGCGCAGGACGTCGCGTTCCCGCGGCGTGAGGTTGTCGGCGATGGCCGCGGCATCCGTGTCGTTGCCGGCGGGACGACGCAATTCGGCGGCGACCGCCTCCTCGACCCGGACCACGACCGTGTCGGCGTCGAACGGCTTCTCGATGAAGTCGAAGGCACCGTGCTTGATGGCGCGAACCGCCATCGGGATGTCGCCCTGGCCGCTGATGATGAACACGGGGGCGGGGAAGCCGGCGGACTGCAACTCGTGCAGCACGTCCATCCCCGACTTGCCGGGCATGTGCACGTCGAGCAGCACGCAGTCCGGCGTCGCCGCCCTGGCGGCGACGAGAAAATCGGCCGCGTTCGAGAAGACGCAGACCGAATAGCCCTCGAGCGTGAACACCACCGACAGCGCATCGCGGACGGACGGATCGTCATCGACGATATGGATCGTTTTCTGCCCCGCGCTCATTGCCCTCTCGTCAGCCCGCGTTCTTCTATCCATCGGCCGCGTTCGCCGGCAGCACCAGCGTGAACCGCGCGCCGCGTCCGTTGCCGCCGGGATCGACGGTCAGATCCCCGCCATGACTTTGCGCGATCGATTTCGAAATCGCCAGCCCCAAGCCGACGCCGCCCTTGGCGCCGGTGGCGAAGGCCCGGAACAGCTGAGGGGCGATGTCGGGTGCGACACCCGGCCCGGAATCCTCGACCGAGAGGGCCACCGATCCGTCCCGGCGGGTCGTCTCGATCCGTATCGTCTTCGTGTCGGCGCCGTTGACCGCCTCGATCGCGTTGCGCAGAAGATTGACGATGATCTGCTGGATCTGAACCGGGTCGACTTCGACCGGCGGCAGATTCTCGCCGATGGTCCGTTCGATCTCCACTTCGCGCGCCTTGTTGCCGATCACGGTGAATTCGATCGCCTCGTTGAGCAGCGTCCCGAGATCCACGGTCTGGCGGAGCGACTCGCGCTTCTCGACGAACCGGCGCATGCGATGGATGATCTGGCCGGCGCGGCCGGCTTCCGACAGCGCCTTTTCGAGGATATCGGAAATCTCCTTCGGCAGGGCGTCGGCGCCGGTGCGCTTGGAGGCCGCCCGGGAAACGGCCTGCAGGTAGAGCATGACGGCGGTCAGCGGCTGGTTGAGCTCGTGCGCCAGTGCCGCGCCCATCTCGTCGACGGCATTGATCCGCGCCATGCGAACGAGCTGCGCCTGCAGCGCGGCAAGCCGCTCGGCGGCTTCGAAATCGGGGCGCAGATCGCGCATGATGCCGATGAACTGGCGGCCCTCGGGCGTCGACGCCTCGCCGACGGCGAGGTGCAGCGGAAACACCGTCCCGTCCTTGTGCTGGCCCTTCACCTCGCGGCCGATCCCGATGATCTTCGCCGTTTTCGTCTGAACGTAGTTGTGAATGTACTTGTCGTGCCGACTGGCGTCGTGCGGCGGCATGATGATCGTCAGGTTCTTGCCGTAAACCTCCTCGGCGGTCCAGCCGAACAGCTGTTCGCTGGCCTTGTTGTAGACGAGGATGCGGCCGGCCTGATCGGCGACGATGATGCCGAACACGGCGGTTTCGAGCACGCTGGCGAGGCGGGCTTCCGAAACGGTCGGCGGAAGATCGGCACCGATCGTCATGACGCGTCCGCGCCACGCGGTGCGGTGATCGTGCAGGGAATATCGATCATCTTGACATGCCACCGGGACCGGTTTCGAACAGTCGACGTTCTACCGTCCCGGCGACATATCACATCGCGTCCCGCGACGTTAAGTTCCTCGTTGCCGCAGGCGAGACCATCTATTTCTTGGCAAGAAGATCACGAATCTCGGTCAGCAACGCGACCTCCTCCGGCGGCGCGGCCGGGGCCTCTTCTTCCTTCTTTTCCTCGAATTGCGCTTTCAGGCGATTAATCACCTTGATCACCATGAACAAGGCCCAGGCGACGATCAGGAAGCTGATCAGCGAGTTGATGAACAGGCCCCAGTTAATCGTGACGGCGCCAGCTTCTTGCGCGGCCTGCGGGCTCGCATAGGTGCCGTCGCCCTTCAGAACGGTCATGATGTTGGAAAAGTCGACACCGCCGAGGATCATTCCGACCGGCGGCATGATGATGTCGTCGACGAGCGACTTGACGATGGTGCCGAAAGCGCCGCCGATGACAATGCCGACGGCCATGTCGACGACGTTGCCCTTGACCGCGAATTCGCGGAATTCACCCAAAATCGACATTCAAAATCCCCTCGCTGGCCGCCGGTGCCGGGACGCGCCCGTACCGCGTTGATCCGGCGGCGTGCTCCTCTGTGGGCGCGCGGCACGATTTTAGCCGCTTGGCCGGCGCCCCGATCAAGCGTTTTCGCGAGTCGCTACGGTTTCACGCGAAAAGCAGATCGCGGACCATCTGATCGAGCGTCCCGAGCGCCGAAAGCGCCCGTTTCAGCTCGTCCGCGCGGGCCCGGCCAAGCCGTCCGGTCTCGACGGCGTTGGTGGGCGGAAGGCCCTGGGCGATATCGGCGAGCTGTTGTTCGAGAACCAGGTCGACGAGCAGGGCGTGACTGGCGACGAGCCGTTCGAGATCCTCGCCGGCGCCGATGCCGAGCGCGCGGACGCCTTCCAGTCGGGCCCGGGTGGAGCGTTGCAGCACGTGGTGGCGGATCGACAGGACGCGGGCGCTGGCGACGATCGGGAACAGGCCGCCCTTCTTCAGATCGACGCGGCCGTTCTCGGCCCTGAAGCCGCCGAGGAAGGTGAGCGGCGGCGAGAACCCCGACGACGCCTCGGCGAGCAGCTTGGCGAAGGCGACGGCGCGGCCGCCCTCCTCGTAGGCACAGGTCCAGATCTCGCGGGCAAGCGCGGCGTCGCCGTGAACGGCGCGCAGGTCGAAGAAGATGTCGACGTTGAGAAGATCCTGCGGCCGCGAGCGGCGCACCCAGTCGCTGACCCGAGCCTTCCACTGCGCGACCGAGGCGCGCCATTCGACGTTCATCGCCATCACGCCGCCCTTGCAATAGGGAACGCCGGCGGCATGCAGCGTATCGGCGACATGCCTGCCGTACTCGGAGAACCAGGCATCGACCGCCTCGGCCTCGCCCCCCGGCGGGTCGGCATAGACGACGGCGTTGTCCTGATCGGCGGCGAGCAGGCTCTCGCCGCGACCGCCCGAGCCGAGCACCAGCAGCGCATAGTCGACAGGCGGCGGGCCCTTGCCGGCGGCGGCCATCGTCTTTTCGGCGAGGATGCCGGCGCGGCGCGTCAGCGCGCACATTTCGCGGCTGATGACGCCGGCGACGTCGCGCCCGCCGACGCCCTCGGCGACGAGGCCGCGGGCGACCGCCGGCAGTTTCGCCCAGGCGGCCGCGAGCTCGTTGACCGTCGCGACGGTGTCGATCTCGTCGCCCAGCGACACCGCCTCGGTTGCGCGCATGCGCAGGAGATCGCGCTGGCTGAGCGCGCCGACGACGCGGCCGGTCTCGTCGATGACGCCGAGATGGCGGACCCTGAGCCGCGCCATCCGACCGATCGCCCGATAGATGTAGGCATCCTCGAACACGCACTCGAGCGGCGTCGACGCGTATTTCGAAACCGGGTCCGCCAAGGCGGCCTCGCTGTCGCCCGCCACCGCCCGCAGCACGTCGCGCTCGGTGAGGATGCCGCAGGTCGCGGCCGCCAGGTCGCTTTCCTCGCCCACGAAGATCGAGCTGACGCGCCTGTCGGCGAGCACCTTGAGGGCGTCGCGCATCGTCATGCCGGGCGGCACGAGGATCGGCGGCGCGCTCATCACGTCGGCGATCCTGTGGCGGTAGGGATAGGCGTCGATGCGCGACAGCGCCCGCTCCGACAGGGCGGCGGCCTCGCGGCGCACCGGCTCGATCCAGCCGGCCCGGTACTGGTCCTCGAACATGTCGGTGAGCCGGGCGCAGGCGGCCTCGGCCTCGGCCAGTGTGCGGATGTTGCGCTCGCGCAGCTTCGGCACCAGCGCGATCAGGATCGCCGCCGTTACCTTGGCGTCTCCCAGCGCGGTATGGCGGCCGTCGACCGCGACGCCGAGCCATTCGGCCAGATGCTCGAGCGAATGGCCGGGCAGCTGCGGGGCGGCGAGATGGGCCAGCAGGCGCGTGTCGAGGGTGCGCGGCGGCTGCCAGGCGAGGCCGGCGCGGTCGTGTTCGCGTTTGAGGACCGCCAGGTCGAAGCCGATATTGTGGCCGACGACGATGCGGCCGCCGACATAGCTCTCAAGCCCCGCGGCGACCTCGGCGAAGGCCGGGGCGGCGGCGACGTCGGTGTCGGCGATGCCGTGGATCTCGCTCGAGGCCGGCGGGATCGGCATGCCGGGGTTGACCAGGGCGTCGTAGACGTCGGCCTCGTCCTGAAGGCCGGCCCGCAGCCCGACCGCGCCGATCTGCACAATCCGCGCCTCGCGGGGGTCGAGGCCGGTGGTCTCGGTGTCGAGCACCACGGCGTCTATCGACAACAGCGGGGTGGCGTTGGCGGTGGCCCTGAAGGCAGATCCGGTCATGTTCCGCCCCCCGTCATGTCCCGCCCCCGTTGCCTCCCGCCCCGCGCCGGCGCCCCGGTTCAGTCGCCGCCGAGCGCCGGCACCCTGACCGGGTGCGTCGGGGCGAGGATATCGGCGACGAGTGCCTGCGCGTCGGCGCGCTGTCCGAACTCCTCGGCCATGCGGCACAGGTTGGAGCGCAGATGGTTGCGCACGACGACGAAGTCCTCGCCGCGCAGGCTGTGGTGGATCGGCATCAGGTCGAACATCGCGCGCGCGGTGTCGAGCGGGATGTCCTTGACGGGCTTGGGCGGCGCGAGCTGGATACCGGCGAGCCGGTCGCGCAGCCAGGCCGTCTTGACGACCCAGAAATCGGAGGCTTCGCCTTCGGGGACGGGATAGCGGTGGATCACCGCCTCGGCGAGGCCGATCAGCCGCCGCAGCAGCTCGGCCTCGGCGCCGACGACGGCCGGGCGCAGGGGCCCCTCGACCATCTCGACGACATTGCCGAGCGCGATCGGGTAGCCGTTCCAGCGGGCGACGTCGACGGCGGCCTTGAAGTCGGCCTCCTTGAACAGCTTTTCCCAGAAGATGCCAGCGCGGGCGCGCGAATACTCGAACACGCATTTCTGCACCAGGAACGCGGCATGGGTGTCGAGGAAGTCCTCGAGCGCACCGACATCGTCGATCGGCGGCGGACGCCGGAACATGTCGAGCAGGCCCATGACGTTCTCCGGTTGCGACGGCCCATTTCCGTGTAGAATGGCGCAACCGCGCGCGGCGCGCCAGTGGCGTCGAACGAACACACCGGCCGCCGCGGCGACGGACAAAGCCGAAAACGGCAAGAACAACGGGACTGACCGGAGGAAACGGGTGCAGGGCTGGGTGGTCGTCGCCACCGCCGTTCTCTACCTCGCCTTCCTGTTCGCCGTGGCGAGCTGGGGCGACAAGTTGGCGCTGCGCGGCCGCTGGCGCGGCGGGCGACCGTTCCTCTACGCCATGACGCTGAGCGTCTACTGCACGTCCTGGACGTTCTTCGGCTCGGTCGGCCTGTCGGCGCGCACCGGGCTCGACTTCCTTCCGGTCTATCTCGGCCCGGCGCTGATGATCGGCCTCGGCTATCCGATCCTGCTGAGGATCGTGCGGCTGGCCAAGGACCAGAACATCACGTCGATCGCCGACTTCATCGCCGCGCGCTACGGCAAGAGCCCGCAGGTGGCCGCCGTGGTCACGCTGATCGCGGTGGTCGGCGTGCTGCCCTACATCGCGCTGCAGCTCAAGGCGATCTCGGCCTCGGTCGGCACCATGGTGGGCTACCTGCAGCAGAACGGAGCCATCGAGAACGTCCCGATCCTCGCCGACTCCGCCCTGCTCGTCGCCTTCGCGCTGGCGCTGTTCGCCATCCTGTTCGGAACCCGCCACATCGACGCGACCGAGCACCAGGACGGCATGATGCTGGCGATCGCGACGGAATCGATCGTCAAGCTCGGCGCGTTCCTGGTCGTCGGCATCTTTATCACCTACTCGATGTTCGACGGCCCGGAGGCGCTGTGGGCGCAGGCGGAAGCGGCCGGGACGACCCTGCCGCCGTTCGGCGGCGAGCTGCACGGCGGCACCTGGGTGACGATCACCGCGCTCAGCCTGTTCGCCATCATCCTCCTGCCGCGCCAGTTCCACGTCACGGTGGTGGAGAACCACAGCGAAAGCGAGATCAAGCGGGCGATCTGGCTGTTCCCGGTCTATCTGGTGCTGATCAACCTGTTCGTCCTGCCGATCGCCATCGCCGGCCTGCTGACCTTCGGCGAGGGCGCGGTCGACGCGGACATGTTCGTGCTGGCGCTGCCGATGGCCGCCGGCTCCAACTGGGTGACGCTGGTCGCCTTCATCGGCGGACTGTCGGCGGCAACCGCGATGGTGATCGTCGAAAGCGTCGCCCTGTCGATCATGGTGTGCAACGACCTGGTGGTGCCGTTCATGCTGCGCCACTGGGGCGCCGGGGCGGGGCGCGGCGACATGGGCAAGCGCCTTTTGCAGATCCGCCGCGTCGCGATCCTGGCGATCCTGCTGCTGGCCTACGCCTACTACCGCGCCGCGGGCAACACGGCTGCGCTCGCCTCCATCGGGCTTTTGTCCTTCGCCGCGGTGGCGCAACTGGCGCCGGCCTTCTTCGGCGGCATGATCTGGCGGCGCGGCACCGCGCGCGGCGCCATCGGCGGCATCGTCGCGGGGTTCGCGGTGTGGACCTACACGCTGCTGCTGCCGACCTTCGCCGATTCCGGGCTGCTGCCGACGAGCTTCGTCGAGAACGGACCGTTCGGCCTCGCGTTCCTGCGGCCGCACCGGCTGTTCCATCTGGAGTTCGCGCCGCTGTCCCACGGCGTGTTCTGGAGCATCATGGTCAATGTGACGACCTACGTGCTGGTGTCGCTGATGCGTCGGCCGGAGGCGATCGAGCGGCTGCAGGCGAACGTCTTCGTGCAGGCAGATCTTGCCCCGATCGCGCCGGCCCGGAGGCTGTGGCGCAGCCCCGTCGCGCTCGGCGAGCTGATGGACACGGTGGCGCGCTATCTCGGCGAGGAACGCACCGAGCGCTCCTTCAGCACCTTCGCCGAGGAACGCGGGCTGACGCTCGACCGGCACGGCGAGATCGACATGCACGTGCTGCGCTATGCCGAGCACCTGCTCGCCAGCGCCATCGGCGCATCGTCGTCGCGACTGGTGCTGTCGCTGCTGCTCGGCCGCCGCGACGTCAGCAACAAGCAGGCGCTGAAGCTGCTCGACGATGCCTCCGAGGCGATCGTCTACAATCGCGATCTCCTGCAGACCGCCCTCGATCACGTCGGCCAGGGCATCGTCGTGCTCGATCCGGACATGCGGCTGACCACCTGGAACAGGCGGTTCCGCGAATTGCTGGAGTTGCCACCGGACCTCGGCCGCATCGGCGTGCCGCTGGTGGATGTCCTGCGGTTCACCGCCGAACGCGGCGATCTCGGACCCGGACCGGTGCAACAGCTGGTCGAAGACCGCCTGCGGCGCATGATGATCATGCGCGAGACCTACCAGGAACGCATCGAGCCGACCGGCACCGCGCTGGAGGTGCGCACCAACACCATGCCCGACGGCGGGCTGGTGATGACCTTCACCGACATAACCGAACGGGTGCGCACCGCCGAGGAGCTGGAACGGGCCAACGAAACGCTGGAGCGGCGGGTGCGCGAGCGCACCGACGAGCTGGAGCGGATCAACCACGACTACGAGCGCGCCAAGCAACAGGCCGAGGAGGCGAATTTCGGCAAGACCCGGTTCCTGGCGGCGGCGAGCCACGACATCCTGCAACCACTCAACGCCGCCCGCCTCTATGCGGCGAGCCTTACGGAGCGGCGCCTGAAGCCTGACGACCGCCGGCTGGCCAGCCATATCGACGCCTCGCTCGACGCGGTGGAGGAGATCCTCGGGACGATCCTCGATATCTCGCGGCTGGATACCGGCGCGCTGAAGCCGGAAATCTCAGCGTTCCCGATATCCGACGTGCTGTCGCCGCTCGGGGTCGAATTCGCGCCGATCGCCCGGGACCGGGGCCTCGATCTCAGGATCATGCCCTGCTCGCTGGTGGTACGGTCGGACCGCCGGCTGTTGCGCCGGTTGCTGCAGAACCTCGTCTCCAACGCGGTGAAATACACCGAATCCGGCCGCGTGCTGGTCGGCTGCCGGCGCCGCGACGGCCGGATCCGCATCGAGGTGCACGATACCGGGCCCGGCATTCCGGCATCCAAGCAGAAGCTGATATTCGAGGAGTTCCACCGGCTCGAGGACGGGGCGAAGCAGGCGCGCGGGCTCGGGCTCGGCCTGTCGATCGTCGAACGCATCGGCCGGGTGCTCGATCATCCCGTCGAGCTCGTGTCGACGCCGGGGCACGGCTCGGCGTTTAGCGTCGAGCTGCCGGTGACCGCGGCGATGCCGCCGCAACTTGCACCGGCCCGCCAGCCGCGGCGCCGGGGCATGCGGACGGACGGCCTGACGATCCTGTGCATCGACAACGAGCGCGATATCCTGGACGGCATGGTGGCGCTGCTCAGCGGCTGGGGCTGCAAGGTTCTGTGCGCGCCATCGGCGAAGGCGGCGGCCCGCACCCTGAGGCGCAACAAGGTGGTGCCGGACGTTCTGCTGGTCGACTACCATCTCGACGGCGGCAACGGCATCGACGCGGTCGTCGACCTGCGCTGGAAGCTCGCCGCCAAACTGCCGGCGATCCTGATCACCGCCGACCGCTCGCCGTCGGTCCGCGACGAGGCCCGGTCCAAGGACATTCCCGTGCTCTACAAGCCGCTCAAGGCGGCGGCACTGCGGGCGCTGCTCGCCCAGTTCCCGGTTCGGCGCGAGGCGGCGGAGTAGCCGTCCCCTTTCGGGCCGCGCTGTTTCAGGCAACCAGCGGCGCAGGGTTCAAGACAGGCGCAGGGTTCAAGACAGGCGCAGGGGTCAAGACAGGCGCAGGGGTCAAAACAGGCGGAGGGGTCAAGACAGGCGGAGACGGCGCGGACGCGGCTAGGCCGGCGGATCGCCCGGCCACTGGCCGGCCTCGATCCGGCTCGCCGCGATCACAGCCTGGGTGCGGCTCTCGACACCGAGCTTCTGGAGGATCGCCGAGACATGCGCCTTCACGGTGGCCTCCGAGACGCCGAGCTTATAGGCGATCTGCTTGTTGAGCAGTCCCTCGCTCAGCATCATCAGAACGCGCACCTGCTGCGGCGTCAGGGTGGCGAGCCGGGCGGACAATTGCGCCTCGCCCTCGTCGGCGGGGCCGAAATCGAGATTGGGCGGCGTCCAGACGCCGCCGGCCAGGACCTCGCCGACCGCCTGACGAATCCCGTCCACATCGGTCGACTTGGGAATGAAGCCGGAGGCGCCGAACTCGAGGCAGCGGTGAACGACCGCCGGCTCCTCGTGCGCCGAGACCACCACGACCGGCACGCTGGGATATTGCGCCCTCAGGAACAGCAGGCCGGAGAAGCCGCGCACGCCGGGCATGGCGAGATCGAGCAGAACCAGATCAATCTCGGACTCCGCCTCGATCCGCTCGGTCATCTCCTCGATGGTGCCGGCCTCGAGTATCTCGACGTCCGCGAAAGCGCCGGAAAGCGCATGTTTCAGTGCATCGCGAAACAGCGGATGGTCGTCCGCGATCAGTATTCGGTAGCCGTCCGAGTGGTGCAATGTCGTTCCCGCCCCAAGGTTGCCGCACGCCCCCCAAGTGTTTCGCGCCGGAGGCCGGGGCGCAAGTCCCCCGGGGACGCGCCTTCCCGATCGATTTCCGGAATTTCGACAGGAAACCGGCGCGCTCCCGCGTGCGCGCGCGGCGCCGCCAGCGGTGCGCCCATGTATTCGCGCCGCTTTACTCGAAAACGACAGTTATTCACCCGTAGCCGAAAGTCGAATGTGGAGAAAACCCGCGCAATGGTAACCTTTTATTAACGCTGCGGCCCGGGGACGATGGCCGCTGCGTGGGCCGAGAGCATCCGAATGCCGGGCTCGCGGCTCCGACTAAAGGGGGCCTGAACAAGCGGGATCAACAAGCGCCGCGAAAGGGCCCGTGACCCTAGAGGAAACGTGACCCATGGCAAACGGCAACGATGAAGCCTGGTGGGGCAAGACGAAAGGTCTGATGATCACGTGTCTGGTGATCTGGGCCATATTCGGCTTTGTGATCCACTTCTTCGTGAAAGCACTGAACGAAATCGTCATTCTCGGTTTTCCGCTCGGCTACTACATGGCCGCGCAGGGCTCGCTGATCGTGTTCGTGATCCTGATCTTCTGGTTCTCCGGACGTCAGGACGCCATCGACCGCGAATTCGGCGTCGCCGAAGACGACTACTGAGGGGGGCGGAACGATGGCAACCCAAACCGGTGGTGGTTCCGACTTCGTCAACAATCTCGGCAAGATCTACGGCATCTATACTGGTGGCTTCGCCGCGTTCGTGGTGCTGCTGGCGATCCTGGAACAGGTCGGCGTTCCCGACAGGGTGATCGGCTACCTGTTCGTGTTCTTCACGCTGGCGGTCTACGCCGGCATCGGCATCCTGTCGCGCACCATGCAGGTCAGCGAATACTACGTCGCGGGCCGCAGGGTTCCGGCGTTCTACAACGGCATGGCGACCGCGGCGGACTGGATGTCCGGCGCCTCGTTCGTCGGCATGGCCGGCACGCTCTATGCGCTCGGCTATGACGGCCTGGCGTTCGTGCTGGGCTGGACCGGCGGCTACGTGCTGGTGGCGGTGCTGGTCGCGCCGTACCTGCGCAAGTTCGGCGCCTACACGGTGCCCGACTTCCTGGCGGCCCGTTTCGGCGGACACGTCGCCCGGTTCCTCGGCATCATCGTGCTGTTCGCCTGCTCGTTTACGTACGTGACCGCGCAGGTCTACGCGACCGGCATCATCGCCTCGCGATTCCTCGGCATCTCATTCGAGGTCGCGGTGTTCGTCGGGCTGCTCGGCATTCTGCTGTGCTCGATGCTCGGCGGCATGCGGGCGGTGACCTGGACGCAGGTGGCGCAGTACATCGTGCTGATCGTCGCCTACCTGATCCCGGTCGTCATCCTGTCGGCGCAGCGCTACGGCGTCCCGATCCCGCAGCTCATGTACGGGCAGGTGCTGCAGGAAATCGCCGGTCTGGAGCAGAAACTGGTGGCGGACGGCCTGGCCAGCGCCGAAAACCTGAAGCCGTACCTGCAACCGTTCACGACCTACAGTCCGCTGAACTATTTCGGGCTCATTCTCTGCCTGATGATCGGCACGGCGTCGCTGCCGCATATCCTGATGCGGTACTTCACCACGCCGAGCGTGCGCGACGCGCGCAAGTCGGTGGGATGGTCGCTGCTGTTCATCTTCCTGCTGTACTTCACGGCCCCGGCCTATGCCGCGTTCGCGAAGCTGGAGGTGTACCAGAACGTCATCGGCACGGCGATCACCGACCTGCCGCAGTGGATCTACACCTACGGCAATCTCGGCCTGGTGAAGATCTGCGGCGCCGACGCGACGACCGTCGACGTGATCCGCGCGGCCTGCACGGCCAAGGGGACGGGAGACGGCGTCCTGGCACTCGGCGAACTGTCGATCAACCGCGACGTGATCGTCATCTCGATGCCGGAGATCGCGGGGCTGCCCTACGTGATCGCCGGCCTGGTGGCGGCGGGCGGCCTGGCCGCGGCGCTGTCCACGGCCGACGGCCTGCTGCTGGCCATCGCCAACGCGCTCAGCCACGACATCTACTACAAGATGGTCGATCCGCACGCCTCGACGGCGCGGCGGCTCGTCGTGGCCCGCGTGCTGCTGGTAGTGGTCGCCATCGGCGCGGCGTGGCTCGCGTCCACCAGACCCGCCGACATCCTGTCGATGGTGGCCTGGGCGTTCTCGCTGGCGGCAGCCGGAAACTTCCCGGCGCTCGTCCTCGGCGTGTGGTGGAAACGCTGCACATCCGCGGGCGCGATAGCGGGCATCATCTCCGGCTTCGGCATCACGCTCTACTACCTGGTCATGACCCGCTACTTCGGCATGGGCGAGTGGTTCGGCGTCGCCAACATCTCGGCCGCACTGTTCGGCCTGCCGATCGGCGTGATCGTCATGATCGTCGTCAGCCTGTTCACGCCGGCACCGTCGAAGGAGGTCCAGGACCTCGTCGACGAGCTCAGGAAGCCACGCGGCGGCACGATGATGGAAGGCGGCGACGTAAAGGTGAAAGCCGCCTGACGGCACAGGACGTCAACTCGGGAGGGCGGGACCTCGGTCCCGCCCTTCTTTTTCCCGCCACGATGTGGTTGAAACGAACCGGAAAACCGGGTGGCTACGGATGGACGTGCAGGTTCCGCTCATCGCCCTGATCCCGAACTATGTGCTGGCGGCGCTGATGTACACGCTGCTGGGGCGGTTCATCCTGTCCTTTATGTTCCCGCCGGATTCGAGGAACTACATCTTCCGCGCCTTCGTGCGGCTGACCGATCCGGTACTGGCGCTGGTGCGGCCGATCACGCCGGCGGCGGTGCCGCACCTGGTCCTGCTGGTCTTCGCGGCGATCTGGATCCTAGTCGCCCGGATCGTGCTGACGGTCGCGACCGCCAGCGCCATCCAGGCCGCCTGAGGGGTCCGCGATGTCGTACCAGGGCTATCTGATCGGCATTCTCGGCTTCGGCCTGATCAGCGGCATGTTCTCGCCGATCATCCTGCCGCAGGCGACGGCGGCCATCATCTTGCTGGCGCCGAGCCTTCTGATCTCCAGCCCCAGCGTGGTGATCTTCCTCAGCTATCTGCTGGGCTCGACCCTGACCATCATGATCGCCGGCATCCCGGCGGCGCTCTACGAACGGGTCACCGGCAGCGCCGAGTCGACCCCGACATCGCTGTGGATCTGGCTCGCCTGCACCGCGCTCATGGCCCTGCCGGCCGTCATCGCCTTCCTGCAGGTCGGTGGCTTCTGAACGAAACGGGAAAGACTTCCTTAAACGGACGGCGTTTCAATTCCGGGCAGGTCCATCGTGTCCCAATGGAACGGGAGCGCGGAAGCATGCCGGATTTCGAAAATCCCGAAGCCCAGAGTGCGGCCCTGGCGTTCGCCGTCCTGTGCGCCACCATCGGCCTGATCGGCGGCGGCCTGGCGGACGACCCGGCCCTGACACTGAAGGCCGACGGCCTGATGGCCGTGCTCGCCGCCCTCTATCTGGTGTTTCGCGCCGATCCGGGCGGCGGCCGCCTCGGCGACGTCCTGCCGCTGCATGCCCGCCAGACCGGCAACCGGCGCCGCCACGGCGTCAGTCCGCGCGTGCGCGCCCACCTGTGGTTCGCGCAGTGGATGGCGGCGCTGGCGATGTTCAGCCTCGCCCTGTCGATGTTCGTGGCCTGACGCGCGAAACCGGTCTGCACAGACGGCCCAATTCGACGGCCCAATTCGACGGCCCGCGCCCTCGCCGCTGCTTCACGCAGTCGTGCGGACAGACCACTTGCGCCAAAGGCGCGGCGGCGAGCAATCTAGGCTGGTCGCCGTTCCGTTCCGAGGTTCTTCCGATGGACGAGTTGCGTCGTCTCGCCTTCGTGTCGATCGGCCGCGCCTGCGGCTTCGCCGGCCTCGGCATCCTGTGCGTCATGCTCGGCCTCACCTACGATCCGCTCGTCGCCGTGCGCAGCGGCGGCATCCTGATGACCATCGCCACGCTCGTCCTGCTGCTCAAGGCGCGCGTCGCGCTGACCCAGGACGTCCGGCGCACCGAGATGTGGCTGATGCTGGACGAGGGCAAGCGCCCCGCCGCGGCCTATGCGCAATGGGCCGGCGCCACGGTGCTGCGCGACGCCTATCTCTGGTTCGCCCAGTACGCCGCCGGGCTGTCCGCTGTGTTGTGGGTCACGGCGCTGATCCTGTCGCTGTCGCAGCGGCTGTGAGCCCCTGGCGGCGCTCCTCGCCGATGAAATGCAGCGCGATCTCGCGCCTGTGCGGCCGGTCGCGGTGCTCGATCAGGTAAATCGCCTGCCAGGTGCCGAGCATCATCCGCCCGGCCTTGACCGGGATCGCCAGCGAGGGCGCGGTCAGCATGGCGCGGATATGGGCCGGCATGTCGTCGGGACCCTCGCTGTTGTGCAGGTAGGGAAGGTCCCGCGGCGCGAGACGGTCGAGCGTGTCGGCAAGGTCGCGGAGCACGTCGGGATCGGCGTTTTCCTGGATCGTCAGCGAGGCCGAGGTATGGCGCAGAAACAGCGTCACCAAGCCATCGCCATCGGTCCTGGCGGCGAGCCAGTGGGCGATCTCGCCGGTGACGTCGACGAAGCCCTGCCCGCGCGTCGTCAACGCGATCATGTCGACGTGCTGCACAATCATTCCGTTCGCAGTCAATTCGGCCCCTTTCGTTTCGGCCCCTTGGTTTCGGGGACACCTCTGGACGCAGCGGATGAACTGCGGTCTGATGCCGGCGACCTGCCCCGCCGCATTCACTCAACCTAACAGGACACCCATGGCACGAGCCGTCTTTCCCGATAGCGCCTTGTTTGAGGATAGCGCCGTTTCCGCGGAAACCAGAGCGATCAACGACGACATCGTCAAGAGGATGGAGGCCGCGCCGGATCAGTGGTCGTTCCCGCCCGCGATGATCAGGTCGCGGCGGCGCCAGGGGCTGGGGCCGTTTCCCGTTGCACCGCGATCGGACCGCGCCAGGACGATCGAAATCGAAGGCCCGCACGGTGCGATCCCCCTGCGCATCATCGCCCCGGAGAACCCGAAGGGCGTCTACCTCCATTTTCACGGCGGCGGCTGGGTGATCGGCGGCGCCGACGAACAGGACCCGCGCCTCGAGCGGATCGCCGACACGTGCGGGCTTGCGGTCGTCAGCGTCGAGTACCGGCTGGCGCCGGAGCACCCCTATCCGCAAGGTCCCGACGATTGCGAGGCCGCGGCGCTGTGGCTGGTGAAAAACGGCAGGGAGCAGTTCGGCACCGAACGCTTCGCCATCGGCGGGGAATCGGCCGGCGGGCATCTGTCGATGGTGACGATGCTGCGGCTTCGCGACCGGCACGGGCTGACCCCGTTCCGCGCGGCCAATCTGGTGGCGGGCTGCTATGACCTGCGGCTGACACCAAGCGCCAGGAACTGGGGGACCGAGAAACTGATCCTGACGACGCGCGATATCACCATTTTCATCGATCGGTTCGTGCCGCGCAGCCATCGGCTCGACGACCCGGACATTTCGCCGATCCTGGCCGACGTGTCCGGCCTGCCGCCGGCGCTGTTCTCCGTCGGCACCCGCGACGCCTTGCTCGACGACTCGCTGTTCATGGCGATGCGCTGGGCGACGGCGGGCAACGATACCGAGCTGGCCGTCTATCCCGGCGGCGCGCATGTGTTCATGGCCTTTCCCGGCGCGCTCAGCGAGCAGAGCCTCGCGCGCATCGACCAATTCCTGACCGGCGCGTTCGCATGAGCCCGATCGAGACGCTGCGAGGTTTCGTCAACACCTGGGAGTGTGACGAGAACGACCACCTGAACGTCCAGTTCTACATCCGCTTCTTCGAGGATGCGGCCGGGCATTTCCAGGTTCTGGCGGGCGTCCCGGAGGCCGACCGGCGGGAACCGGCAGTGCGGCACGTGCGCTACCACGCCGAGCTCAGGGTGAACGCCGGCGTGCGCGTCGAGAGCTTCGGGGTCGGCGACCGGCAAGCGGTGCACATGCTCTACGAAACGACCGACGGCCGGCTCTCGGCGACGTGCCTGGAGACCTACGACGATCCGCCCGCGGGCCTGTCGCGGGCGCTTGGCCAGCATGGCGGCACGATGCCCCAGGCGGCGACGCCGCGCAGCGTCGACGACCCCCCCGTCGATATCGGCCCCGAGGGCGCCCGCCCGCCGGGCGGCTACCTCACGCTCGGCACGCGCGTGCGCGCGCAGCAATGCCGCCCGGACGGCAGCGTCTTCGACTCCGCCGTGATCGGGATCAACTCGGACGCGGCGGCGCATTTCTGGGAGTCGACCGGCATCAACCGGAAATGGCTCGAAGACCACAATTTCGGCCGCGTCGCCGTCGAGATGAAGCTGACCCGGACCGGCCCGCTGCGTTTCGGCGACCTGGTCCAGGTCATCAGCCGGCCGATCGCGATCGCCCGCTCCACCATCACCTTCGAGAACCGCTTCGTCAGGCCGGAGTCCGGGGATGTCGCGGCTATCGTGCTGGTGACGGGCCTGACCATGAACCTGGAGACACGCCGGGCCGCGCCCCTGCCGGACGACAAGAGGGCGCATACCGAGGCCCTCATTGCCGGCCAGTTCGCCAACCAGCCCTAAAGAGCCGGCGAACAGCGCCGGCCTGCGGGAAAGCGCGGCGCGCCGCCGCGCCGGAACGGACAGGCAGCCCCTGGCGACAACGGATAGGCGGGATCGGTCAGAACCGGTCCTGGCTCTCGTAGTCCTCGCGCAGGTCGCGGGCCATGTCCATGAAGCGGCGCATCACCTTCTCGAAGGTCCGGAACACCTTGTCGAGCTCCTCGTCGCTCGGCACCTCCGGCTCCTTCGACTTCGCGTCGGGTCCGGCGTCATCCCGGCCGCCCTCGTCCCGGCGGGCCTCGGGGCCCCTGTCGCGGCCTTCGAGCCGGGCGACCCGCCGCTTGAGCCGACCGACCTCGCGGGCCAGCTCGGCATTGTCCTCGACCAGGCGATTGATCTCGGACTCGAGCGCTTCGCGGTCGTCGGCGACGGCCTCGCACACCCAGGAACCGCTGCGCTTGCGGCAGAACGAGGTGGCGCCGGTCTCGCGGTCGAGGCGCATCAGGCCGTCGTCCATACGACGCAGGACATAGCGGTCGCCTTCGGTGTCCGGCCGGTCGGCGCTCTGGGCATAGGCCCCCGGCACGGAAACCAGCAGGACGACCGCGGCGATGAGAATGCGTTTCATGGCACGGCTCCGGTTTGCGCCCCCGAGCCCCTTATCTAGTCGCGAACGGGCCAGTGCACAAATGTGCCGTCGCGCGACCCTCAGGGCGTGTGCGGCGCCCGCCCGCTTGCAAGCGCATCGGCGAGCAGGTCGATCCGGTCCTGTCCCCAGAACGGCTCGCCGCCAAGCACGTAGGTCGGCGCCCCGAAGACGGATTTCTCGATCGCGTCGCGCGTGTTGGCGTCGTAGATCGCAGCGACCGCATCGGACTTGGCCTTTTCGATCAGGGCATGGGGGTCATGGCCGGCGTCGGCGAGCAGACCCTCGACGACAGGCTCGTCGGCGATGTCGCGATCGAGCGCCCAGACCGATCGGTAGGCGCGGCTCAGGAAGTCGGCCGGGTCGCCGCCCTCCCCGGCAATGGCGATGACGCAACGGTCGACGAGGGCGGGATCGGTTGGGAAATGGGCCGGCTGCAGGTTGAGCGGCAGGCCGCGCTTCTCCTTCCAGCGCTTCAGCTCGACCAGCCGGTATTTCTGCCGCGCGGGCGCCCGCTTGGCGAGCGGCAGGCCGCCGGTTTCCGGAAACACGGCGTTGAGGTTGATCGGCCTGTAGACGATCTCGGCGCCGTGCGCGCGCGCCGTCTGTACGAACAGGTCATGGCCGAGATAGGACCACGGCGAAATGGCCGTAAAGAAATACTCGATCTTCCGCGTCATTCCGTTCCCTTCCCCCGGTCGCCTGCCGCGCCGTCGGCACAACAATGGAACGGGCGCGGAGAATTGGCAAAGGGATTGCACCCGCCGCGAAACACGGTTTCGTCAGCGGGCGGCAGAGAGGAAGGCGCGCCGAGGTCGGTGTATCAGGCCGCCTGCCTGCGCTCCGGCTTGCCGGGCGGGAAGCGGCCGTAGAAGGTCTCGCCATTGGCCGCCATTTCCTTCAGCAGCTTGTTCGGCCGGAAGCGGGGCCCGTGTTTGCGGGCGAGCTTGTTGCACATCTCGACGAAGGCCTTGAGCCCCATGTTGTCGATGTAGCTCAGCGTGCCGCCGGCGAAGGGGGCGTAGCCGAAGCCGAGGATCGAGCCGACATCGGCCTCGCGCACATCGGTGAGCACCCCTTCGGCGAAGCAGCGCGCGGTCTCCAGCGCCTGGATCGCCAGCAGGCGATGCTCGAGCTCCTCCTTGTCGATCAGATCGGGATCGAGGTGGACCGGCTGCAGCTCGGCGAGATCGGGCCACAGGTGCTTCTTGCCCTTGTCGGGATAGTCGTAGAAGCCCTTGCCGTTCTTGCGGCCGAGGCGGCCGCGCTTGACGACCATCTCTTCCAGAAGCGTCTCCTGCGCCGGGTCGACCGCCGTGTCGCCGAGATCCTTCCGGGTCGCCTGCAGGATCTTCCAGGCGAGATCGACGGCGACCTCGTCGTTCAGGGCCAGCGGACCGACCGGCATGCCGGCCATGCGGCCGAGATTCTCGATCATCGCGGCGGGCACGCCCTCCATCAGCATCAGGTGGCCTTCGCGGATGTAGGTGCCGACGACGCGCGAGGTGTAGAAGCCGCGCGAGTCGTTGACCACGATCGGCGTCTTGCGGATCGCGCGGCAATAGTCGAGCGCCCGGGCCAGCGCCTCGTCGCTCGTCTTCTTGCCCATGATGATCTCGACCAGCATCATCTTGTCGACGGGCGAGAAGAAGTGGATGCCGATGAAGTTCTTCGGCCGCGCGCTCGCTTTGGCCAGCTCGGTGATCGGCAGGGTCGAGGTGTTGGAGCCGAAGATCGCGGACTTGCCGATCACGGCTTCCGCCTTCTGGGTGACGTCGGCCTTGATGTCCTTGTCCTCGAACACCGCCTCGACGATGAGGTCGCAGCCCTCGAGGTCGGCGTAGTCGGTGGTGGTGCGGATGCGCGACAGCAGCGCCTCCTTGGCCTCCGGCGTCGAGCGGCCGCGGCTGACGGCCTTCGACACCAGCGTGTCGGAATAGGCCTTGCCGCGCTCGGCGGCCTCGATGTCGCGGTCGATCAGAACGACGTCGATGCCCGCGCGCGCGGTGACGTAGGCGACGCCCGCGCCCATGAAGCCGGCGCCGAGGATGCCGACCTTCCGGATCGGCTCGGCCGGCACGTCGGCGGGGCGGCGCGCGCCCTTGTTCAGTTCCTGCATGGAGACGAACAGGGAGCGGATCATCGAGGCCGCTTCCTTGGTCTGCAGGACGTTGGCGAAGTAGCGCGATTCCACCGTCAGCGCCTGGTCCATCGGCAGCATCAGGCCCTCGTAGACGCAGGACATGATGGCGCGGGCGGCGGGATAGTTGTCGAAGGTCTCGCGGCGATAGATGGCGTTGGCCGGCGGGAAGATCTGGAAGCCGGCCGGCGAATAGACCTTGCCGCCGGGCAGCTTGAAGCCGTCCTTGTCCCACGGCTGCACGCCCTTGCCGCCGTCGCGTATCCACGCCTTTGCGGTCTCGACCAGCGCGTCGGCGGGGACCACCTGGTCGATCAGCCGCATCGACTTGGCCTGGCCGACGCGCAGCTCGCGGCCCTGCAGCAGGAACTGCAGCGCGTCCGGCGTCGGGATCATGCGCGGCACACGCTGGGTGCCGCCGGCGCCTGGGAACAGGCCGACCTTGACCTCGGGCAGCGCCAGCCTGGTCTTGTCATTGTCGGCGGCGACGCGGTGGTGGCAGGACAGCGCCAGTTCGAGGGCGCCGCCCATGGCGGTGCCGTTGATGGCGGCGACCCAGGGCTTGCCGCAGGTCTCCAGCCGCCGCCAGAGCTGCGACATGCGCCGGCTCTCGTCGAACATGCGTTGCATCGCCGCCGTCTCGTCTTCTTCGGACTTGGCGGCAGCACGCATCCTGTGGAACTCGCCGAGCAGGCCCTGCAGCATGGTCAGGTCGGCGCCGCCGGAGAAGGTGTCCTTGCCGGAGGTGACGACCGCGCCCTTGATGGCCGCGTCCTCGGTCACCCTGGCGATGATCGCCTCGAGGTCGTCCATCACCGAAGCGTCGAAGACGTTCATCGACTTGCCGGGCATGTCCCAGGTGACGAGCGCGATGCCGTCGGCGTCGATGTCGAGCGTGAAGTTCTTGTAGGTCATGACGTTTCCCCGTTGGATGGGTCCCCGTAAATGGGGTCAGGCGTACGGTTCGCCGGATTTATGGGTGAACTTGAAGCCGCTGCCGTCGTTGACGGCCATGAGATCGGCGTCGGGATAGTGGCTCCGTTCGGTCGGCGCGCGCGTGCCGACCTCGAGGACAACCGCTTCCCTGTCGGACCGGTTGACGAAGCAGTGGCCGTTCGGCACGCCGGCCTTGAAGCCGGCGGCGTCGCCGGCGCGCAGCACCGTCTCGCCCTCGTCCTCGATCAGCACCAGCTCGCCTTCGAGCACGTAGACGAACTCGTCCTCGTTCTCGTGCCAGTGGCGCAGCGCGGTTCCCGTTCCCGGCGCCATCCGGGTCAGGTTGACGCCGAACTGGGTCAGGCCGGCGGCATCGCCGAGCGGCTGCTTGATCCGGTTCGCATAAGCCGCCTTGAAGGGATCGGGATAGCCCGATCCCCTGCGCTCGGGAACGGCGTCCATGTCGATCTTGGGCATCTGTCTCCGTGCCTTGCCTCTTGCCACTCCGTCGTCATCCCGGACGGCCTCAAGGCCGATCCGGGATCGGGGCGTGCGCCTCACACCCGCTCGATGATCGTGGCGGTGCCCATGCCGGCGCCGATGCACAGCGTGACCAGCGCGGTCTGCTTGCCGGTGCGCTCGAGCTCGTCGATGACGGTGCCCATGATCATCGCGCCGGTGGCGCCGAGCGGATGGCCCATGGCGATGGCGCCGCCGTTGACGTTCACCTTGGCGTCGTCGAGGTCGAAATACTGCAGGTAGCGCAGGACGACCGAGGCGAAGGCCTCGTTGATCTCGATGAGATCGATATCGTCCATGGTCATCTTGGCCTTCTTCAGGACCTTCTCCGTGACCGCGAGCGGGCCGGTCAGCATGATGCCGGGCTCGGAGCCGATATTGGCGAAGGCCTTGATGCGGGCGCGGGGTTCCAGGCCTGCCTTCCTGCCGGCCGCCTTGGAGCCGAGCAGCAGCGCGGCGGCGCCGTCGACGATGCCGGAGGAATTGCCGGCGTGGTGGACGTGGTTGATCGCCTCGACCTCCGGATAGCGCTGGACGGCGACGGCATCGAAGCCGCCGAGCTCGCCCATCTGCACGAAGGAGGGATTGAGGCTCGCCAGCGATTGCATCGTCGTGTCGGCGCGCATGTGCTCGTCGCGGTCGAGGATGGTCAGGCCGTTGATGTCCTTCACCGGCACGACCGACTTCGCGAAGTAGCCCTTCTCCCAGGCGTTGGCGGCGCGCTTCTGGCTCTCCACCGCGTAGGCGTCGACGTCGTCGCGCGAGAAGCCGTACTTGGTGGCGATCAGGTCGGCGGAGATGCCCTGCGGCATGAAGTACGACTTGATGGCCAGGGACGGGTCCATCGGCCAGGCGCCGCCGGACGCGCCGATGCCGACGCGGCTCATCGACTCGACGCCGCCGCCGATGGTCATCTGGTGCTGGCCGGCCATGACCTCGCCGGCGGCGAAGTTCACCGCGTCGAGACCGGAGGCGCAGAAGCGGTTGATCTGGACGCCGGGGACCTCCTGGACGTAATCGGCCTTCAGCACCGCGGCGCGGGCGATGTCGCCGCCGGCCTCGCCCACCGGATCGACGCAGCCGAGCACGACGTCGTCGACCTGCCCGGTGTCGAGGTCGTTGCGCTCGCGGACCGCGCGCAGCGCCTGGGCGGCGAGTTCGAGCGCGGTGACCTCGTGGAGGCTCCCGTCCTTCTTGCCGCGTCCGCGCGGTGTGCGCACGTGGTCGTAGATAAAGCACTCAGGCATGCGAGCCTCCCTTATGCGTGCCGCGCCGGCGAGGGCACGGCGCAGTGTTCATGACGGATAGACGTGTGGCTGGCGATGGACGGGTCAAGCCCGGGCGCGATCCGGGCGCGACCGGGACGGCCCGACCCGACGCCGCTGTTTCGACCGTGGGGAAGCCATTGCGCGCCATCGCTCACAGGCTCCGGGCGATCAGCAGCTTCATGATCTCGTTGGTGCCGGCGTAGATGCGCTGGACGCGGGCATCCTGGTACATGCGCGAGATCGGGTATTCGGCCATGTAGCCGTAGCCGCCGTGCAGCTGCAGGCACTGGTCGACGATCTTGCACTGCAGATCGGTGAGCCAGTACTTGGCCATCGACGCGGTCGTGGAGTCGAGCCGGCCGGCGATGAGCTGGCCGATGCAGTGGTTCATGAACACCTTGGCGATGGTCGCCTCGGTCTTGGCCTCGGCGAGCGCAAACTGGGTGTTCTGGAACTCCATAACCGCCTTGCCGAAGGCCTGGCGTTCCTTGACGTAGGCGATGGTCACCTCGAGCGCGCGCTCGATCATCGCCATCGCCTGGACGGCGACGAGCAGGCGCTCCTGCGGCAGCTCGGTCATGAGCTGGACGAAGCCCTGGCCCTCCTCCGCGCCAAGCAGCGCGTCGGCGGGCACGCGCACGTCGTCGAAAAACAGCTCGGAGGTGTCCTGCGCCTTGAGCCCGAGTTTCTTCAGGTTGCGGCCGCGACGGAAGCCCTCGACCGCGTCCGTCTCGACGACGAACAGCGAGGTGCCCCTGGCGCCGGCGGCGGGATCGGTCTTCGCCACCACGATGATCAGGTTTGCGTTCTGGCCGTTGGTGATGAAGGTCTTGGAGCCGGAGATGCGGTAGTGGTTGCCGTCCTTCGTGGCCGTGGTCCTGACGCCCTGCAGGTCGGAGCCGGCGCCGGGCTCGGTCATGGCGATGGCGCCGATCATCTCGCCGGTGGCCAGCTTCGGCAGCCAGCGCTTCTTCTGGTCCTCCGAGCCGAAATGCAGGATGTAGGGGGCCACGATGGCGTTGTGCAGCACGATGCCGAAGGAGTCGAGGCCGGCCATGCCGAGCTGATAGGTGATCACCGCCTCGTGGGCGAAGCTGCCGCCGGCGCCGCCGTATTCTTCCGGCAACGCGGCGCAGAGCAGGCCCGCCTCGCCGGTCTTCTCCCAGGCCCAGCGCGGCACGATGCCCTCGTCGATCCACCCGTCGTAGTGCGGGACCATCTCGGCGTCGAAGAAGCGGCGCGACTGGTCCTCGAGGAGGACGACGTCCTCGCTCATCCAGTCGGGGCGGGGTACATCGAGTGCGGTCATATCGTCTCGTCCCTCTCCTTCGTCATCCCGGCGTCATCCCGGACGGCCGGGCGGCCGATCCGGGATCAGCGAGCCACAGATGGCGCCGGGCCTCTCCGGTCCCGGATCTCCACACCGTTCCGGCCGGGATGGCGACCGATGCCGGTGTCCACCATCAAAACGCCTCCGCCGACAGCGCCATCAGCGTGTCGGCACCGGCGGAAATGCGGGCGTAGTGGGCCTTCGCCTCCGGCATGATCCGCTCCATGAAGAAGCGGCCGGTGACGAGCTTGGTCTCGTAGAAAGCCTTGTTGTCGGCGCCGTCGGCGAGCCTGGCCTGCGCGACCCGGGCCATCCGCGCCCACATGTAGCCGAGGGCGACGAGGCCGAAGAGATGCATGTAGTCGGTGGAGCCGGCGCCAGCGTTGTCGGGCTTCGTCATGGCGTTCTGCATGAACCACATCGTGGCCTGCTGCAGCGTCTCCAGCCCCGTCTTCAGCGGCTCGACATAGGGCGCCATCGCCTTGTCCCCTGCGTTCTCCTTGACGAAGGCCTCGACCTCGCCGAAGAACGCCATGACCGCGCGGCCGCCATTGGCGGGCAGCTTGCGGCCGACCAGGTCGAGCCCCTGGATGCCGTTGGCGCCCTCGTAGATCATGGCGATGCGAGCGTCGCGGACGAACTGCTCCATGCCCCACTCGGCGATGTAGCCGTGGCCGCCGTAGACCTGCTGGGCGGTGACCGCGTTCTGGAAGCCGGTATCGGTGAGCACGCCCTTTACCACGGGGGTCATCAGGCCCATCAGGTCGTCGGCGGTCTGCCGCTCCGTCTCGTCGGCGCCGCGATGGGCGATGTCGCCGCGGACCGCCGTCCACAGCACGAGCGCGCGAGCCGCCTCGTTGAACGCCTTCATGCTCATCAGCATGCGGCGCACGTCCGGATGCACGATGATCGGATCGGCCGGCTTGTCGGGATCCTTCGGTCCGGTCAGCGCGCGCCCCTGCAGGCGCTCGCGGGCGTAAGTCACCGCGTTCTGATAGGCGACCTCGGACTGTGACAGCCCCTGGATGCCGACGCCGAGGCGCGCTTCGTTCATCATCGTGAACATGGCGCGCAGGCCCTTGTTCTCCTCGCCGACGAGCCAGCCGGTGGCGCCATCGTAGTTCATGACGCAGGTGGCGTTGCCGTGGATGCCCATCTTCTCCTCGAGCGCGCCACAGCCCACGGCGTTGCGCGCGCCGAGACCGCCGTCCTCGGTCGGCAGTATCTTCGGAACGACGAACAGCGAGATGCCCTTGGTGCCTTCCGGCGCGCCCTCGATGCGGGCGAGCACCAGATGGACGATGTTGTCGGCAAGATCGTGCTCGCCGGCGGAGATGAAGATCTTGGTGCCGGTGATGGCGTAGGAGCCATCGCCGTCGGGCACGGCCTTGGTCTTCAGGAGGCCTAGATCGGTGCCGCAATGGGGCTCGGTCAGGTTCATGGTGCCGAGCCATTCGCCGGACACGAGCCTGGGCAGATAGAGCGCCTTCTGCGCGTCGGAGCCGTGGATCGCCAGCGCGGCGATGGCGCCCTGGGTCAGGCCCGGATACATGCCGAACGCGATGTTGGCGGAGGATACGAACTCGTTGATCGCGGCGCCGAGCGTGTGCGGCAGGCCCTGGCCGCCATATTGCGGGTCCGCGGTCAGGCCGATCCAGCCGCCCTCGGCGAACTGGCTGAAGGCGTCCTTGAAGCCGGTCGGCGTGGTGACGCTGCCGTCATCGTTGCGGGTGCAGCCCTCGGTATCGCCGACCCGGTTCAGCGGCTGCAGCACCTCCTCGCAGAGACGCGCGCCCTCCTCCAGGATCGCCTTGACCAGATCCGGGGTCGCCTCGGCGAAGCTCGGGATGTTGTTGTAGCGGTCGATGCCGATGACGTCGTTCAGAAGGAACAGCACGTCGTCGACGGGGGCCTTGTAACTCGGCATGGTTTCACTCCCGGAATTGGCTTGTCAGCGGCCGGGTCGGGGGACCGCCCCGGCCGATTGTTAAATCAGCGTTCCTTGTGCTCGCGCTCCTTCAGGATGCCCTGGACCACGTCGCGGGCGCGCTTGAGGTCGCCCAGCGCCTGATCGATCTCGGCGCGCTGGGCCTCCAGATACGCGATCTGTTCGTCGAATTTCGTCAGCGCCACCTTCATCTGGGTCGTCTGGCCGTCCTTCAGATCGTAGAGATCGAGCATCTCGCCGATCTCCACGAGGGAAAAGCCGACGCGCTTGCCCAGGAGGATCAATTTCAGCCGGGCGCGATCACGGCGCGAGTAGAGCCGCGTCATGCCCTGCCGGCGCGGATTGAGCAGCCCCTTGTCCTCGTAGAAACGGATTGCCCGCAGCGTCACGCCGAATTCGCGCGACAGGTCGCCGATGGTGAAGACCGTCTTGTGATCCTGTTCAATGGACCCGGCCTGCGCCTCGGCCTCGGACCGCGCATTCGCCACGGCGTTCTCGACCATGAAACGCTCCTCGTTATCGCGGGCGCAATATGCCTTACGTTTACGTAAAGGTCAAATCAAAACACCTTCCGGCCCGACATTGTCCCGTTTCGAGACCGCGACGCCGAGAAACCACGGCGCGCTTAACCAACTATTTACCCTGATGGGAAAACTATCCATCGGGGATCAGCCAGGCCGGACGATTCCCGACTCCGGAAACGAATGGAGCCCATGCCCGGCACGAACGGACCGGATCGGATCGGTAGACTAACATGGCACTTCGCGGCTCACGTAGAGAACCTGTCGACCACGACGATCCCGCCGACCAGGCGAGACGCGCCGCGGATCGGGCAGGCATGAGCCTCGGCGACTGGCTCGACGCGGTCCTGCACGACTCGAAGGTGGACACCGGGGCGCCGCAAGACGTACCGCGGCCGCCCGCCGCCCCCTCGGCCACTTCCACGGATTCCCCGCAAGCCTACCGCGCCGCCCCGACCGGTGGCCGGCGTCTGGACGACCCGTTCGACACCCCGGGCGCCCGCGACCCGTTCGGGCCGACGGATCCGATCGAGCTTCGCCTCGATCGCCTGGCAGGCGCGATCGGAACCGAAAAGCCCGCAGCCGACGACGACGATCCGCACTCGTTACGGGGGATCGCCCGCCGTCTCGACAGATTGAGCAGCACGATGCCCCAAGGACCGGAACGGATTTCGACCCGCGAAACGATCCGCGATCTCGAGGAACGGCTTCACGACATTGCCCGGCGCGTCGAATCCAAGCAGCGCCCGCCCCTTACCGGCACCGCGCCCGCCGCCCGGCCGGACCGCCCCTCCTCTGCCCCAAGTAACGGCCTCAGGGACGCGATCGCCGAGATCGCCTCCCGGCAGAAAACGCTCGAGGTCGAATTCGACCGCGCCGTGTCCGGCTATGCCGACCGGGTCGACCACCGCATCGATCTCGTTTCCGAGCGGCTCGAGCGCTCGCTCGGCGAGGCCCTGCCCTCCGATCAGCTCAAGCAGATCCGGGAAGGCCTGGAAAACGTCGTCGCAACCGGCGGACTGCGGGCCAGCGACACCAAGGATTTCTCCGATCTCCAGCTGATGGTCGCCGAGATGGCGCGGCGCATCGAATCGATGCCCTCCAAGGTCGCGGACGACCTCGCAGAGCGGCTCGAGGACACGGTGCGGCGGCTCGATACCGCGACGCGCTCGGAACTGGACGCGATCCGCGGCGAACTGCGCGAGATCGCCCAGGACATCGACCGCAGGACGCGCGGCGAGTTCGAATCCCTGCGTTCCGAGATCCGGAATCTGGCGGGCAAAATCGAGTCCATGCCCGGGCGCGATACAGAATCAATCGAAGCGAAGCTCGAGGATGTCGCCGTGCGGCTGAGCGCGGCGGCGCGCGACGAGATCGGCGCGATACGCAACGAGGTGCGCGAGATCGCCGAGCAGGTGGAGCTTCGCGGCCGCGGCGAAATGGAGGCCATGCGCGCGGAGATGGCGCGGCTGGCCGATCGCATCGAGACGCTGCCGGAGGCCAGTTCCGGGACCATCGAGGCCCAGCTCGAGGATATCGCGGCGCGGTTCGATACGGCGACACGCGGCGAATTCGATGCCATGCGCGGCGAATTGCGCGACCTCGGCGATCGTCTGCTTGCCGAACGCAGCGCCTTTGCGGCGACCAACGCCCTCGACGAGGCCGGGCTTGCCGAGCTCGACGCGATCCGCGCCGACATCCGCAATCTGGCCGAACAGATCGACGGTGTGCGCCGCGACGACCACGCGGCGCTGCGCCGGGACATGCAGGCGCTCGGTGAGCGCATGACGCAGTCGCCCGAGAGCCGCATGGGCGAGCTCGAAAATCAGATCGCCCAGCTTTCGGAAAAACTGGCCGGCGCCGCCCAGGACGGCGACCCGGTCGCGCTCGCGCAGATCGAGCAGCAGATCTCGCGGCTGGCCGAGACCGTGGATGCCACCTCCCGCCAGACGGCCGACACGGGCGGGCTGGAACAGACGATCACGGACATGTTCTCCCGTATCGAGGACAGCCGGGCCGATACCCTGGATGCAGCCCGCGCTGCGGCGAACGACGCCATCGAGCGCGCGCTTGCGGCGATCGGGACGAGCGTCGGCGGCGCCGACGTCTTCGGCACGCTGCGCGACGAACTCGCCAACCAGCGCCGGGACGCCGAAGCGACCGGTCAGCGCACCCACGACGCGCTGCAGGTTGTCCACGCCACGCTGATGAAAGTCGTCGACAGGCTCGAGGAACTCGAGGACGAGGTCGACGAGGTGGCCGGGGACAAGTCGCAGCCCGGCCAGGAACAATCCGAGCCCCGGGACCGCGCCGCCGAGCCGGCCGAGGCGCCGGCCGTCAAGCCCGAGCCGAGACTGAAGGCGGAGCCGACCGAAACGACCGCGGCCGAGGCGAAAGCCGCCAAGGCCGAAGCGAAGAAGGCCGCCAAGGCGGCAGCGGCAGCGAAAAAATCGCAGCGCGATTCGGGTTCCCCGAATGTGGGCTCCTCCGGGGCCGACTCCATCGAAGACGACACGCCGCTGGTTCCCGGTACCGGCCGGCCGGCGGCCGCGCCGCCGGCGATGTCGGCGACGGATTCACCGTCCGACTTCATCGCCGCGGCCCGGCGTGCCGCCCAGGCCGCCGTTGCCGAGCAGTCCGGCACGCAGGACAAGACCGCCGTCGCGAAGGGCGTGTCCCTCGGCGCGCTCCGCAGCGCACTCAAGAAATACCGCCGTCCGCTGGCGATCGCCGCGGCGATGCTCGTCCTCGTCTACGGGACGATGAAGATCGCCACCCTGCTGACGTCGGATCCGGCCAGCACGTCCTCCCTCGACCAGCCCGCGGTCGCGAGCGCGGCGCCAGACGCCGCCCCCTTCCTGTCGGCCCCACTGCCATCGGGGTCCGCCGCATCGGAATCCGCAGCATCGGTTCCTGTCGTCGCTCCGCGCAACGTCACCGCGAACGCGACGATGAGCGGAGCGCCGCAGGCCAAGGCCCGGACCGCGACCAAGGACCCGTCGAAGGTCGCCGGCAAGCCCCAGGCCAAGAAGAAGGCGAACGGCGCCAGGACCGCAGACAAGTCGAAGGCCAAGGGCAACGCGGCGAAGACGGGGGCCCGGAACAAGGTGGGCGCCAACAAGGCGGGCGCCAACAAGCCGAAAGCCGCCGGCCCCAAGGCGGCCGTCGCGCTGACCGAAACCGCGTCCGCTTCCATGCCCGCCGGCAATTCCAAGCCGATGACGGCGCCGGTGACCGCGTCGGCGCAGCCCGCCAGCGCCGTCCTCGACGAGCTGGCGGCCAGCACGACGCCGGAATTGCTGCGCCAGGCCGCCGCCGCGGGCGAACCGGCCGCCGAATTCGAGGTGGCGGTCCGCTACATGGACGGCCGCGGCCTGCCGCACGACGCCACCAGGGCCGTCGAATGGTATCGGAAGGCGGCCGCGCAGGGGCTCGCCCCGGCGCAGTATCGCCTCGGCAGCCTGTACGAAAAGGGCGAAGGCGTCGGTCGCGACCTCGCCATGGCCCGCATGTGGTACCAGCGCGCCGCCGAGCAGGGCAATCGCAAGGCCATGCACAATCTGGCCGTGCTCTACGCCGACGGCATCGACGGAAAGCCGGACTACGAGAAGGCGGCCATCTGGTTCCGCCAGGCCGCCGAATACGGCCTCGCCGACAGCCAATTCAACCTCGCGGTCCTGTTCGCCCGCGGCCTCGGCGTCCAGACCAATTTCGCCGAATCGTTCCGCTGGTTCGCGATCGCCGCCGACCAGGGCGACAACGAGGCGCTCGCCAAACGCGACGAAGTCGCCAGCCAGCTCGATCAGGAAAGCCTGCTGAAGGCCCGCGCGGTGTTGGATGCCTGGACACCGAAGACGCCCGACGCCAGCGCCAACGTCGTCCCCGAACCGCAGGGCGGCTGGGGATCGGTAACGCAGGCGCGGCAGGCCTTCATCGACCGCGACATGATCATGTCGGCCCAGTCGATGCTGTCCAAGCTCGGTTTCACGCCCGGCCCGGCCGACGGCGAGGTCGGTCCCCGCACCCGCGACGCGGTGCGCGCCTTCCAGCGCTCGGTGGGCATGCCCGACACCGGCGACATCACCCCGGAACTGCTCACGGAACTCGACAAATCGGCCGGCTGATCACCTCCGGTTAGCAATAAACGCGAATTCAGCCGCGTCGGCAGATTGACAATGCCGGCACGGCTGCCATTAACAAGTATGAGATTTTTCTAATATGTGATCGGGCTCTCGCCCCGCAGGTCGTGTGATGGAGATATACCTACCCATCGCCGAAATCGCCGTTAACATGTTCATGCTGCTCGGAATGGGTGCGGCAGTCGGCTTCTTGTCGGGCATGTTCGGGGTCGGCGGCGGTTTTCTACTCACCCCTCTTCTGATTTTCACGGGCATCTCGCCGGCCGTCGCCGTGGCGACCCAGACGGGACAGATCGTGGCGTCGTCGGTTTCGGGTGCGCTCGCCCACTGGCAGCGAAAGACCATCGACGTCTCGCTCGGCGTGATCCTGATCGCCGGCGGTCTGGTCGGTGCCGCGCTCGGCGTGGTGCTGTTCAGCTGGCTGCGCCGCTTCGGTCAGCTCGACCTCATCATCGGCATCCTGTACGTGCTGTTCCTCGGCGGCGTCGGCGGAATGATGCTGGTGGAAAGCGGGCGGGCGATTATCCGCCGGCGTCTCGGCCGCTCTGTGGCGGCGCGGCGTCCGGGCCAGCACACCTGGCTGCACCGGTTGCCGGTGCGAATGCGCTTCAAGCGCTCGAAGCTCTACATCAGCGTGCTGCCGGTCGCCATTCTCGGCGCGCTGATCGGCCTCCTGGTCGCGATCATGGGCGTCGGCGGCGGATTCATCATGGTGCCGGCGATGATCTACCTGTTGCGGGTTCCAACCAACGTCGTCATCGGCACCTCGCTGTTCCAGATCATCTTCGTGACCGCCTTCGCCGCGGTGCTGCACTCGGTGACGACGCAGTCGGTCGATTCGGTCCTGGCGCTGCTGCTGATGATCGGCGGCGTCATGGGCGCGCAGTTCGGCGTGCAGGCCGGGCTGAAGCTGCGCGGCGAACAGTTGCGGCTGTTGCTGGCGCTGCTCGTGCTGGCGGTCGGCGTGCGGATGCTCTACGGGCTGGTGGCGACGCCGACGGACCTCTACTCGCTGACGATCGCCACGGGAGCACCGGAATGATGCGCAGCCTGCTCGTCCTGGCGATCGCGAGCCTGGCCGCCGTGGCGGCATCCGCGGCGCAGGCGGAGACCGTCATCGCGGCGCTGTCGTCGAAGCGCATCGAGATCCGGTCCAATTTCGTCGGCACCGAACTCGTCCTGTTCGGCACCGTCGAGCGCGACGCGGCGACCGTCGGGCGCCGGTCGGAGGGCTATGACGTCGCCATCGTCATCGAAGGGCCGGCCAACAACATGGTGGTCTGGCGCAAGGAACGCGCCGGCGGCATCTGGGTCAACGGCGCCGGCGTCGAGTTCAAGAACGCCCCGTCCTACTACGCCGTCCTGACGAACAGGCCGCTCGAAGAGATTTCGTCGCCGCCGGCCCTGAAACGCCAGCAGATCGGCCTCGACTTCCTCAGGATCGAAACGGCCACGGATCAACCGAAACGGGTTGCCGCGGAGTTCCGCAATGCGCTTCTGCGCCGCGAGCAGAGCAACGAGCTGTATTTCGAGAACTCGGATGCCGTGGAGATGCTGACGCCGCGCATGTTCATGGCGCAGATCCCGCTTCCCGCGAATATCCGCACCGGCGGCTACAGGGCCCGCGTCCACGTCTTCGGGGACGGCGCCCTTCTGGCGACGGAAAAGCTCGGGTTCTGGGTGGTCAAGACGGGGTTCGAGGCGGCGATCTTCAATCTCGCGCACAGACAGCCGCTCATCTACGGTCTGGGAACGGTCGCCATGGCCTTCGGCGTCGGCTGGCTGGGAAGCGTCTTGTTCCGCCGCGGCTGATCGCGGCATCGCGGGCTGCGATCCAGGCGATGGCCAAGGACGGCAATCTCAGCCGGCAATCTCAGGCGGCAATCTCAGGGGAAACGACCATGACCATTCTATCCGACCAGCCCATCGGCAACGAAACGGCGCCGCTCGCCGCCGTCGTCATCGGTTGGGCCGGCGTTGTTCCCTTCGTGGTCGGCGCCATCGGCCCGATGGCCATCGCGGATATCGGCGTCGCCGCCTTCATTGCGTTCGCGACCAGCGTCTATGGCGCGCTGGTGCTGTCGTTCCTGGGCGGCATCCGTTGGGGAATGGCGATGGGGCCGCTCTACGGCTCGGAGCGCACGCAGGGCTTCGTCATCAGCGTCCTGCCGCCGCTGGCGGCTTGGGTCTCGCTGATCCTGTCGGGGTTCGAAGGACAGGCGCTGCTGATCGTCGCGTTCCTGCTTCAGGCCTGGCTCGATGTTCGCGCCGTCGGCGAGGGCCGGGCGCCGGTCTGGTTCGCGCCGCTGCGCATCCGCCTCACCGCCGCCGCCGTGGTCGCGCTCGTCGTCACGGCGATCGCCGAAATGGTGGTGCTGTCCGGCTAGGGGCGCGCTTTCCTAGTCCGGCACCAGCCTGCGCCCGGCGATCGGATAGACGGCCTTGTCGCCGATCATCCAGGCGGCGAGCGCCTGTCTCTCGAACAGCCCGGAATAGGCCTTGTCGAGGATGTTCAGGCCGCCGGTGAAGGCGCCGAAGGCGGGCATGACCAGCCGCCGTCCGTCGCCGGCGAAGCAGCGCCGCCGGACGCTGCGGCCACGCAGGCGCACCCTGGCGGAAGGGTGCAGATGCCCGGCGATCTCGCCGTCCGGCGCGGCCGCATCGGGCTCGTGGCGGAAAACCAGGCCACCGACCGCAAGCTCCTCGAACCAGTCGCCGGAGATGGTCGCGGGGGGCGTCGGGTCGTGGTTACCGGCTATCCACAGCCAGTCGCGGCCGTGCTGAAGCGCGGCAAGCCGGGCGCGGTACGGTTCGGGAAAACGGTCGCCGGCACCGACGTCGTGGAACGAGTCGCCGAGCGATATCACCGTGCGCGGTCGGCGCGTCTCGATCACGCGTGCCAGCCGCTCCAGGGTCGCGGCGGTGTCGTAGGGCGGCACCAGAGCGCCGCGGCCGGCGAGCGCCGAGCCCTTTTCCAGATGCAGGTCGGCGACGACCAAAACGGCTTCCGAGGGCCACCACAGCGCCCCGGAGGGATCCGGCATCAGGACGGCGCCGGCGACATGGATCGCCGCTACCGGATCTTCCGCCGACCGATCGATCATCAGCGCCACCGATGTCACGTCCCGCCGCCTCCGCCGCAGAGTGATGCCACGGCGTTCTTATGCCCGATTCGAGCGGCGACCGGATATTGCGCTCATACCACGCGAAAGACCGCGTAGACGACCTTGATCGCGTCGGCGAACTCCGGGTGGCGCGGCAGATAGGGCTGCGGCTCCGTCTTTTCGAGCCACTGCCAGAGACCCGCCTCTTCGAGGCGATGGAGAATGCCGGCGAAGTCGTCGCTCCAGTAGTCGGTGCGCTGGGTGAACAGGACGATCCCGCCGGGGCGCGCGACGCGGCAGAATTCGCGCAGAAGCTGCTCGGGTCTTTCCGCGTATGTCATCGAGCCGATGCACACAACCGCGTCATAGGCGCCGTCCGGCGCCTGCAACGGATCGTTCATGTCCTGCCGGAAAAGCCCGTCGTAGGCGGCCACCGTCCGCGCCTCGTCGAGCGACGCCTCAGAAATGTCGAAGCCGTCCACATGCTCGAAGCCGGCCTCGGCCAGCCGACGTCCGGTCAGCCCGGTTCCACAACAGGCGTCGAGGATGGGGGCCGTCGCCGACATCCCGTGCGCCTTGAGCAAACCGGCGGCGCGCAGCGGCGCTTCGTAGCCGAGGTCTTCCAGGTCCTTGTCGTAGGACCGCGCCCAATCATCATAGTAGTCGGCCAGGGATGCCGCATCGGCGGACTGGATGCTTTTGAGCTTGCGCGATGTGGCTTTGGTCGTCTCGTCTGCCAAGTCTCCTCTCCCGTTGTTTCGCTGTCGGGCTACCATAGCGCGGCCACCGCGAATAAGGCTATTGTCCGCCCAAGCGAGAGGAGCCGTCCATGAAACTACTGATGCCGTTGTGGCAACGCCTGCTGATCACCATCGTGGTGATGCTGGTCGCGGGATACGTCGCCGGATACCTGTGGCAGATGATCCTGGGCTTTCCGCTGCCGAGCTACGGCGCGGGGCTGATCGGCGGATTGTCGGCGCTGCCGGTGTGGGACTTGCTGAAGCGGATCCGGCCGAACCAGGGCGGCTGACCTTCTCAGCGCAGCGGCCTGACGGCGGCCTCGCCCATCGCCTCGGCGATGAGCGCGTCGGCGGCCTCGGCGAGCAGGCTTTCGTCGGCTTCGCCGTGCACCGGCTCCTTGCCGATCTCCAGAAGCACCGGCACGGCGAGCGGCGACACCCGGTCGAGCGCCTGGTGGACGATCCTGCCGCGCGTGCGCCGCAGCATGTCGCCCACACGGGCGACATCGAGCAGGCCCGTGGCCGCGTCGGCGCGGGTCGCCTGCAGCAGGACGTGGTCGGGCTCGTGGCTCATCAGCACGTCGTAGATCAGGTCGGAAGACACGGTCATCTGGCGGCCGGTCTTCTCCTTGCCGGGATGGCGCCGTTCGATCAGCCCCGAAATGGTGGCGCAGGTGCGGAAAGTGCGCTTCATCAGGCTCGATTCGGCGAGCCAGGCCTCCAGATCGTCGCCGAGCATGTCCTGGTCGAACAGGTCGGCGAGCGATAGCCGGCCCATCCGGATCATGGCGGCGATATCGCCCAGGCCCCAGACGGCGAGCGCGTATTCCGAGGCGACGAAGCCGAGCGGGCGGGCGCGCATGCGCTCCAGCCGGCGCGTCAGCAGCATGCCGAGCGTCTGGTGGGCAAGCCTGCCCTCGAAGGGATAGCAGACGAGATAGAAGCGCGATCCGCGCGGAAAGGTCTCGACCAAAAGCTGGTCGCGGCGCGGAATGACCGAGCGCAGCTTCTGCACCCCGAGCCATTCGCCGACCTCGCCGGGCAGCCGGCGCCACAGCCGTTCATCGGCCAGGATCGCGCGCACCCGGTCGGCGAGATAGGTCGACAGCGGGAACTTGCCGCCCTGATAGGAGGGCACCTTGGCGTCCTCGTTGACGGCGCGGGATACGTAGACCTCGGTCTCGCGCAGACCTTCCAGCCGCAGGATGTGGCCGGCGAAGACGAAGGTGTCGCCGGGCGCGAGCTGGTCGACGAACCATTCCTCGATCTCGCCGAGCATGCGCCCGCCGGCGAGCGCCCTGGAGCGGCCACCCCGGACCAGCCGGACCTTCAGCATCGGCGCCTCGACGATGGTGCCGACATTGAGCCGGTACTGCTGGGCGACCGTAGGGTTGGAGACGCGCCATCTGCCTTCCGGGGTCCTGCGGATGCGGGCGTAGCGCTCGTAGGTCTTCAGCGCGTAGCCGCCGGTGGCGACGAAATCGACGACGCGGTCGAAGGTCGCGCGATCGAGATCGGCATAGGCCGCCGTGCCGGTCACTTCCCGGTAGAGAGCATCGGCATCGAACGGCGCGGCGACGGCGGAGCCGAGCACGTGCTGGGCCAGCACGTCGAGCGCGCCGGTGCGCGGCGGCGGCGAGTCCTGAGCGTTCTCGGCGAGCGCCTCCAGCGCCGCCTCGCATTCCATCACCTCGAAGCGGTTGGCGGGCACCAGCAGGGCCTTGGACGGCTCGTCGAGGCGGTGGTTGGCGCGGCCGATGCGCTGGGCCAGCCGGCTCGCGCCCTTCGGCGCGCCGACATTGACCACGAGATCGATGTCGCCCCAGTCGACGCCGAGATCCAGCGTGGAGGTGCAGACCACCGCCTTGAGCGCGCCGGCGACCATCGCCGCCTCGACCTTGCGGCGCTGGCCGACGTCGAGGGAACCGTGATGCAGCGCGATGGCGAGCCCGTCCTCGTTGATGCGCCACAGTTCCTGGAACAGCATCTCGGCCTGGCTGCGGGTGTTGACGAAGACGAGCGTCGTCTGATGCGCGCGGATCGCCTCATAGATCGCGCCGAGCGCGTAGCGGGCCGAATGCCCGGCCCAGGGCACCCGCTCCTTCGGCGCCAGGATCGCGACGTCGGCGGCGACGCCGCTCTCGACGACGACGAGATCGGCGACGGCGGTATCGGCGTGGGCGGTATCCGCATTGGGGCCGTCCGACTGATCCATCGGCCAGCGGGCGAGCGCCTGTGGGTCGGCGACGGTCGCCGACAGGCCGACGACGCGCAGGCCCGGCGCCAGCGACCGCAGCCGGGCGATCCCCAGCGCCAGCAGATCGCCGCGCTTGGAGGTGACCAGGGCATGCAGCTCGTCGAGCACGATCGTCTTCAGGTTGGCGAACAGCGTCGGCGCCTCGCGACTGGCGATCAGCAGGGCGATCTGCTCGGGCGTCGTCATCAGCATCTGCGGCGGGTCGTAGCGCTGGCGCTGGCGCTTCGATTGCGGCGTGTCGCCGGTGCGGGTCTCGACGCGGATGTCGAGACCCATCTCGGCGATCGGCGTCTCGAGGTTTCGGGCGACGTCGACGGCGAGCGCCTTCAGTGGCGAGATGTAGAGCGTGTGCAGCGGCGAGGCGCGGCTGGCCGCCGTGCCGGGCTTGTGCCGCGGCGTCGCCGCCAGCGCGACCAGGCTCGGCAGGAAACCGGCGAGCGTCTTGCCCGCCCCGGTCGGCGCGATCAGCAGGGCCGACCGGCCGGCGCGGGCCTTGGCGAGCAGGGCGAGCTGATGCGGCCGCGGCACCCAGCCGCGCGCGGCGAACCAGCCGGCGAAGGGCTCGGGCAGGAGATCGAGGTCGGCGATCGGCTCGGTAACGCTCACGAAAACAGAGGTAGCGCCGCAAATCCGCCGCGTCTATCGCGGGGTCGGCCGGGGCGCGCGAAATCCGCCCCCGGGGGCGGGAAATCCTGAATGGACGCCACCTCGCGCCCGGTCATTCCGGCGCGCAGGAGCCGCCGCCGAGGACGCAGAATTTGGCACAGTGCGGGTGGCAGAGCTTGACGGCGCCGCGCGAGAACATGCCGCCATCCGCGGCGAGCGACTCGGCCAGCGTCGCGCCCATCTCGAAGGCGTCGTCGTAGGGCAGCAGCGTGCAGGGCAGGACGGTGGGCGCGGCGGCGCCCCGGCGCTTCACCACCATGCGGCTCGTCGCGCACATCATGGCGTTCGGCGACAGGCCGAGAATGCCCCAGCAGGCGGTGGTGATCTCGGGCACGTCGACGCGGGCGTCCATCTCCGGGAAGATGACGAGGGCGGCGCGGTCGTCGGCGTCGATCGGCCAGCCGCGTTCGGCGAACAGCGCCGCGTAGCCCGCCCGCGCGACCGGCTCGGGCTCGCCCCAGACGGAGCGGCCGGCGATCGCGACCGAGAAGCCGTTTTCCGCGAGCCAGTCGAGGCCGGTGAGCGTCTTGTCGAAGGTCTTGGCGCCGCGCTCCTGCTCGTGCAGTTCGGCGGTGTAGTGATCGAGGCTGACGCGCATCACCAGCCTGTCGCCGTAGGCCTGGCGCAGACGCACGAGGCCGGCGCTGACCGACGGGCGCTGCATCGGCTGCATGGCGTTGGTCAGCACCAGCGCGCGAAAGCCGCGCGACAAGGCAACCTCCAGCATCTCCAGCATGTCGGGATTCATGAAGGGCTCGCCGCCGGTGAAGCCGATTTCCGCGGTGGGTAGGCCCAGTTCGGCGATCTCGTCGAGGTAGGCGCGCGCCTCCACCGCGGTGACGTAGGCGAGGCGGTCGTTGGTCGGGCTCGATTCGATGTAGCAGTTGACGCAGGTGATGTTGCACAGCGTGCCGGTGTTGATCCACAGCGTGTCGAGGCGCTGGAGCGCGACGCTCGCCCGCGCCTCGCCCCTGGCGGTGATGTCGGGATCGCGGAATTTCCGCGAATCGAGGGCGACGAAGCGCTTTTCGAAGGTCAGGTCGTTCATGGCCGATCCGGGCGGATTTCTCTGCGATTGCGGGCCAAAACGTAGCAGAAAGAACCGGTTTCGCCATCCAGAGGCCATTCAAGCGCGTTCACGTTCGCTTGTTTCGCCAATCTCTCCACTGTCGCGCGACCAAAGGCCTTGACAGATCTCGCCCCGTACGGATGTTCTGTGCGCGTTGCGGGCGTAGTTCAGTGGTAGAACGTCAGCTTCCCAAGCTGAATGTCGTCGGTTCGATCCCGATCGCCCGCTCCAATTTTCCTTAAAGCGAACAACGGGTTGACGCCCTACCGCTAATCTACGCGTTCCCCAACGTTCCCCATCGCGTTCCCTATTCCAGTTCACTCATCGTTCCGCGCCTTGCGATGCGCCGCGCGAAGCTCTGCGATTCGACGCGCCTTTCCGAGCGCGCCACGGCTGTAACGCGCCGTCGTGGAGGCCTGTGCATGGCCCACCGCACCGCGTATCTCGTCAAGCGCCGCGCCGGCGTCTTCGGCCTCGGTAATGGCCCCTGCCCGCGCGTCCATGTTCCATACCGTGTCCGGGATGCCGGCCGCCCGCGCGACGACGCGCCACTCGCGCCCATAGGCCCATTCCGCGTAGGGCCGGCCCGCCATCTCGTCGACGATCAGCGCCCCCACCCGCTGCTCCGCAGGGATCTGCTCCAGCAGCTCGGTTACAAGCGGACACAAGGCCAAGTCGACGGCGATCAGCGAACCGGTCTTCGTCGTCGCCTTACGAAGCACCAGGTCGTCGCTGATATCCGCCCATGTCAGGCCGTTCACCCAGCGCCGGCCACGCATCACGATTCCGGTGGCCGGTTCGCCAGCGGCGATCGGTTCCCATTCGCCGATCACGTCACGCTGTCGCATGCCCGTCTCGAACTGCAGCGCAGTGCCGAGTGCCAACGACAGTCGGCCCGCCTCGAGTGCGGCGGGGATGAATGCCCGGACATGAGACAGTTCGAGTCGTGCCCGTCGCCGCGCCGGCTGCTTGAACCGCGCCTCGTCGAGGATTGCTTTAAGGCGCGCGCATTCCGGCAGCTCGGACATGATGCCGTAGGACATCAGCAGCCGAAGCAACTTGATCAGCCCGTGCGCCCGGCGCACCCGCTCCGGCCCGCCCGCTGTCGCCGGCTTCTTCGCCTCGTCATACCAGCGGCGGAAATCGCCGTGCCGCAGCGCCGACAGCGAGCGCTTACCGAACGCCCTTTCGAGGATCGCCAGCGAGGGGTCATAGTCGTTGCGGCGCGTGGTCCACTTCGCGGCTTTGTAGGGGCTCGCCGGGTCCGTCTGGTAGAGCCGTATCAGGCTCGCCAGTGTCCCGTCGAAACGCGAATAGTCCTGCTTCTTTCCGGCCGCCCAGGCGAGCATTTCCGCCTGATAGCGGCGGCAGGCGGCGGCGATGAGCGCGTGACCGTCCGGTGTAGTGCTGTCGTAGTGAAGGCGAACCGTCTTCGGCGTGTAGCCTTTCCGCACCAGGTCGGCACGGGCAACCCACATGTGACGGACTGTGCCGTCCTTGTTTCGCCGAGCCTTGTAGCCCGGCGCGTCGTCATCGAAGGGCATCGAGATTTTCCTCTCCATCTGGATTGAAAGCCTCGATGCTAGCGAGACCGTATCGGCGCTTCCAATAGGCCTCGACGGCGGGCCAGAACCGGCCGCCCATGATCGGGTCAATCCGGGGCAGTCCGTCGCGCTCCAAGACAGTTGCCTTGTCCGGCCATTCCGCCGGCGCCTGGCTTAGCCGTCGCGCGATCTCGGCCTCGCAGGGAAAGAGGCCCTGATTGCGAACGGGATCGATTTTGCGCGACATACCGGGAGCGCCCTAGGTGCTGACAAAACGGTTGCGGTCTCGCCTCCTCACTCCGGAGCATTTCAGACACGGGGCAGGTGAGGAGGCTTGTTCCCGAGACGGACCGCGCGCCACGTTTCGTTCCCCGCGCCTGATACCTAATCGGCAGGCTATTCGCCCGGATTCGAATACCAGCTCCGCCAGTCGACGAAACCGCCGCCGAAGTCGAGCCGAACGCGGAACCGGACACCATCGACATCGAAGCCGGCTTCGGTATCGATCTGCGGTCCGGGATCGCCCTCCAGGTAAGCGTACTCCAAGCCGTCAATCACGCCGGGATCGGCCACGACGTACCACCGGGTCGCGTCCGTGAAGCGCGGCTCCACGATCAGCTCCAGGCGGCCGCTGAACGGATTGACGTCATCGACCTTGGCGGCCGCGATAGAGGCGAGGACCTGCTCGCCGATGGTCTCCAGCTCAGCGGGGACGAGCAGATACTTGGGCGGCACCGAAATCAATTCGCCCTGCAGCCCGGTCTGCTTCCGCATCGCCTGGCGGGCCACCGTCAAGGTGGTCACTGACACGACCGCACCGGAAGCGGCGAGGTTGCCATGATCGGCGTGGAACAACGCCTTGCCGTCGCTCATCGCGGCGTTCGCCTTCACGAGATCGGCAAGGAAATTGTTTTCGAACGCGAGTGCGGCGCGGCCCATTTCGCGCGGGACGCGATCGAACGCGGCGAGATCATCGTTTACGAGCGCCTGCCGGGTGATGCCGAAGATCTTGCCGAAGGTATCGATCTTGTAGCTCTCACCGCTCTCGTTGAACGTGCCGTGTTTAAACTCGCCGTGTTCGTTGACTTTCTCGAGGCTCGGCCCACCGGAGAGCTGCAGCTTTGTTTTTTTCCGGAAATCTCTAGCGGTCGTCTGTCGAGCGACCATTCGCACACCAGAGGTCGGCACGTCGTATGCGGCTCGGAGCGTCCGGTTCACCGTATCGGCGAGCACCAATGGAAAGTCGCTTGTGGTGTGCAGACCGCGGGTGACGAGTTCAGCCGTCGAAAGACCGCGCGTGCTGTGTCCGCCGAACGCAAGGCACTGTCGAGCGAGTTCGGGGACCGTGAGCCTGGCGAATTCCCGCGCCGGATCGCTGAGCGAGTGGCGCGGCGCGATCCGCTGATAGAGCGCTTCACCCATTGCGGCGGCACGGAACTCGGGATTGTCGAAGCTTGCGCCGCCGCCGCCGACTTCGACATGCGGGAACGTCATATGCTCTTCCGAGCGCTTTGCCAGATGGTCGAGGATCGCCTCCTTGAAGGGTCCCTCGTCCTTGTCCTTGTGGCGGTTGTAGAACTTGTTGGTGAGACCGTAGCGCTGCACCAGCGCCCGCCTTTCGGTCTCGCCGAAGGTCCGCGTCTCCTGCTCGCGCGTCGGCGTCGCCGGCGGCGGAGCCTCGATGGTGGCAGTCTCGATTTCGTCGGGATCCATGGATGTCTCCTTTGACCGGACATGCGCGCCCGGATCGGCTGCCACCGACACGGCGCTGACTTCGTAAAGGTGGATTTGGCGGGCGATGCGGACTTCCCGTTCGCCTGCATTCGCCGGCGGTATGCGCTCCCACTCGCCGACCTCGTAGCCGAAGCTGATCGCGACACCGACTCCGGCGACGAGGTCGCGGACTAGCTGCTTGGCGGCCTGGCTATCGCCGAGCTTGATCTTCGCCCGGACGTTCTGCGGCCCGACCGTGACCGCGAGTACGCGGCCGAGCTTCGCGCCCGGATTGAACATGTTATGACCGGCGAGGAACGGGACGCCGGCCGGTGAACCGACCCGGGTCAGGTCCCAATTGCTGGCCTCGCGGGAAAGCCGCTCGATGTAGCCGTATCGGCGCACGTCGGCGAAGGTCGAAACCACCGCGTCCAGCGTGCGGGTTTCCTCGTCCCAACTCAGTCCGCCGGCGGGCGCGCGGCGCACCATCAGGTCGGATTGATTCGCGTCGATCGCGCGCTGCAGCATCATTGCGCCTCCGTGGGGTCGTTCAACGCTTTGAAGCCCCTTCCTTGCCGTCGCGGTCGAGCCGTGACAGCTCGACCAAGAGCGAGAGCCGAGGCCGAAGGGCTTCCGCAACCTGACGGCAATCGAGCGCGATCCAGCCTGGAACGCTGTATTGGGTCGCGTTCTCCAGCTTTTCGAACAGTTCGATTTGGAGATCTTTGCCCATTGGCCACGCAGCGATAAACGGCAGGTCGCGATATCGGCGATCGAGATCTGTAAGATCGTCATCTCCCTTGAGATGTGCCCAGACGAACTGCGTAGCGTACCGGCCGAGCTTGATGGCGAAGTCCAAGTCGGCAACCAGACGCGAGGAGGCCAACAGGTGGGCAATCGCGAGGGCGGCTATGTCTCCATAACCATATCCCCACCGCCCGTTTGGCCGGAGCTGCCCGATCTCCTCCAACAGGCCACGGAAACGCCAATCCCGTAGAGACGCGGCGCTGACGCCAGTGTGGTGAGCAACTTCTCTTGGATCGAATAGCCGCACGGCGCCTAACTCCGTTGTATTTAACGTTTATATATCATTGCACAATACAACGGTCAATAAATTTGCTGCGCGGTTGGCAATCCACGCTCACTGGAGCCCCCCCCCCCCACATCGCAAGCGCCGCTCCGAACATCGACCCTCACATGCCGTCCTCGCGCTCGCACTGGTCGCCGACATCCTCCTCCAGGTCTCGGTCGTCGCCGATCGCCCAATGCGGCTGGAACCAGTTCCCCACGCAGCCCAGGCTCGGTTCACGGTCTGGGTCCGGCTCGTGACCGTCGTGCTCGTCTTCTCGATCGTCGTCGGCTCCGCCGGCCCAGGCCTTCAGAAACCCGTGCTCCAGGCTACCGAGACTCGGCTCCCGCTCGTCGCCGTCAGGCTCGTGGTCCTCGTCCAGCTCGCGCGGGTCGGTGTCCTCGTCGACATCGCTGTCCTCAGCGTCGGCATCGCCGTCGACCTCGTCGAGGAACAACGTCATTGACTCGACGAAATTGAGCGCATCTTGAACGGCCGCTTCGAGCAGCCGCCGCAGCGCCGGCGTGATCGCCAGGAACTCGGTCAGGTGATCGGAGACAAGGGTCTCCCGTTCGCGGACATGGGTATTCATGCGCGGCCTCGTATGGTAGACGATCAACAGTTTATGTTGATACAACTACGGAGCAGGAGCAACAGTGTCAACAGAAAATGTTGATTTCCCGATCACCCCAGCTCAATGCCGCGCGGCGCGAGCACTGGTAGACCTCACTCAACCGCAGCTCGCCGCTGCAGCGTCCCTAGGCCTTTCCACGGTGGTTGACTTTGAAAAGAGCCGCCGCGCCGTTTCATCCGATGCGGCGAAGGCGATCCGGAATGCGCTCGAAGCTGCCGGCGTCGAGTTCATTGAGGAAAACGGCGGTGGGCCGGGGGTGCGCTTGAAGTAAGCTTACTGTTTGAGGATCTTTTAGTCACAAAATTGAAAGTTATCTGACGCGCGATGGACAAGCATTTTGACAGGGGCGTTGTGGTTCGCGCGTACGCGGCCCATGGATGCTACTGGCGCCAATCTCTGCTACTCTCAGATTCAATTTACTATGCCAGCCCTCAACTTGTTTTTACGGCCTGTCGTTTCGACCTTAGAGAGCGTTCACAAGGCCCATATAGCGAATTTGACAACCCGCTCGTAGAAGAGTTCCGACTACTAGCTGCATTGGTGCTTTCTGTTGGTCACGATAGGGGCTTGGTTATTCCTCAGCCGTTGCCATGGGCTTTGCGACTTCCAAAAATGCAAGACCTTATCGAACCAAACGCGATCAATGACCTCAAGAATCGCGTCGTTGACGAGCTCTCGAGAGAGCCCTCTTCAAAAATCGGTGCCTACCACGCGGCTGGCACAGTGGGCACTGACTATTCATTCCGACAAGACGCCGCGCCCTTGGAAATTCAGCAACGCATCTTCGAATCGATTGACATGAGCGATCACCTAATGACCAGGGGATTGCGAACCCTACTTCGGTCGTCGATGTTAAGCAGACACCCCCTTCATGCCGAGGAGGCAATTTACCCCCTCCATGTCGCGATGGACGCATCATTTGCCCTTTTTCGTCGACGCTTGGCGGCCGCCGGCAAACCGGATGCAACCGCTTATGACGTCGGGGCTGAATTCGAGTCTGTCTTTGGTGAACCGAGAAGCGACAAACGATATTTTGAGGACTACTACACTGACCGCATTATGGCGCAGCACCCTGAAAGCCGATACGGAGTTTCCCGTTATGTCCCCGGGACATACGGAGAGCTTATGTGGCTCTTCAAAGGCCTTCGAGAGGTGTACCGCTTTTTTCTTCTTAAAGAAGCTATAGACCCTCAAGAAAAACATTAGTTTATTTGCGATTTGCACCTAAGCCTGTAAAATGCGTCTTGGTCTATACGATCCAATTAAGGGGGAAGCCGTAATGAGCGACGCGCTTCCAAACGGATTGGCGCCGACCGCATTACCATCCGGCAGATCATTGTGACTTTGTCGTACGGAAATTGAATGCAGAACAGAACACCCGACGACAACGAAACCCCACCTGGCTCGGCTTTAATCGATGAGGTATACCGAATTTTGTCGGGCATCGAAGAAGATATCCAACAGCTTGAATTACACGCGCCGCGAGAAAAGGTCGATATATTTATTGCGCCAAATCTCATTGATGCTTACGAATTGCTTGATGAATTCGAATTCGAGAACCGTTTTGGGCTATCGACTAACGACTTGTCCAAGTACCAGCGCATGCAAGGTGAAGTGTCGAGAGACGTCCTCCTTCAATTCGCTCATCGCGCCATCTCTCTGTTACGGGAGTTTGAAGGAACGATCGTCCGCGAAACATCTATTCAATATCCAGAAAGTGCAAACGAACAAAATCTGGAACCGGAAAAATCTCCCGCACCTCCGTATGTAGACATCCTCCCCGTAGCGTGGGTTTCTATTAATAGAAGGTCCAACGCTCAGCTAATTGGAAAAATTTCAGAGCTATTAGACGAAGCTATCACTTTAGCAAAAAGCACCAATCTACCCCCAGAACAACGCGCACTCTCCGATATTGAGCGGGCGCAACTTATCACACTTCTCGATACCGCATTGAATCTTTTAAAATCGCCGCTTGTGGAGAAGGGCCTTCTCGAACGGTTAAAGAGCGCCGCTGGCAAGGGCGCGGAAGCCGTAGTTTCAAAGAAGACGGAGCTTGCGCTCGGGTACGGCTTGGGTCGAATTGTAGAGCTGCTCGGAGATTTCCTTATGAGCCTTGGAGATTAGTTCGCAGTAGTCGATCCACACATACGGGCCGCGCGATCAGGTGATTATACTCCCGATAGTCGATAACAAGACCGTCCAGGCCTGCGAATCTCGCGATGCCGGCGTGCCCATCTCTATCGTCGCCGAGGAGCATTGGGTTGTGTATCTCTAACTAGAGTGCGCACTGTTTGCGCGTCCAACTGAATGCAATGCTAGAAAAATGCTTGGCTTCTTAGCTGAACCGAAGAGCTGGAACGTGTTGGGACTTTTCCTTGCCTTTGGAGGTGCCATCTTATTGGTGCTCCCATGGCACACTATCCTCCTTAGAGTTCAACTGCGACGAAATGAGATTGATCGCCGGCGATTATTGAAACACGCGGAAGTGATGGAGCAAAAATATGACGAGGCGTTTGGCGGCGGCGACTACTACTCACCCGCGCGAGTACAGGGGCACATGTGGGTTCAGAAGCCTACTTCCGCTGCAATAGACAAGGCCCACCAATTTGTTCGGCGGAGTTTTAATCTGCCCGAACTCCCGATACGGCGCGAACCGGGAGGTATGGACAAGGCGGCAATCGAACTGAGTTTCGATGAAATCGCACATGTGATTCGCCGCCGCGCCAACAGCGAACCGCGCGATCTACGAGGGATCGCCGCTTGGTTGCTTCTTCTCGGTTTTCTTCTGCAATTGATAGGTGCCGTGCTCTAGCGTTTCACTGTCTCAAATCCGGCATCGTTCGTGGCGGATTAGCAGGCTACTGCTACAGAGAGCGGGAAGCACTTGTCGTTCGGAAACGAGATAGTCAATGGCTTTGCACAATACCAATCTCGATGAGCTTGTAAGCGAGCCGCGCGAATCGCTCGACATCGAAGTTAAAGAGTGGCTCGACCTAGTGGACAATGAAAATAGAGCGGCATTAGCGAAGGAGGTTATCGCACTCGCCAATCACGGCGGAGGCTACATCGTCATTGGATTTGCCGAGCAGCCCGACGGTACCTTCATTGCGGCGACACCTCGCCCCCCAACGCTTGACGCTTGGTCACAGGATGCGATCCAGTCGATCATCGCGAAGTATCTCGATCCGCTCGTGCAGTGTCAGGTAACTCACCGGACTGCGCCGGGTAAGAGCGACCGCTTTCCCATAATCGCTGTCCCCGGCGGCCATAGAGTTCCCATACGCGCCAAGGCCGGTGGGCCGGACGGTAAGCGATTAATCGCGCATCGCACGTATATACGCCGGGCAGGGCCCAATAGCGAAGAACCGCGCACCGCAGAAGAGTGGGACCGGCTGCTTGAGCGTTGCCTGCAGAATCGGAGGACGGAATTGCTCGACGCCATGCGTTCAATCATGGAGGGGGTCCTGCCCGTGGCGGGCAATACAACTCCATCGCGGCTCGATCAGTTATTGGCGTTTGAAGATCAAGCGGCGAATCGCTGGACTGAGCTGACTGCTCCCCTTGAGGAAGATGCACCGCCGCGACTATTGCAGGGCTATTACGACGTAGGATTCGCGATCGACGGCACGTTCAACAATGCCTCTCTCGCAGAACTGCGGAGGATTATTCAGCAGGAAGTACGCAATCATTCAGGCTGGCCGCCCTTCGTAACCCTATCGCGCACTCCCTACACCCCGAAAGCGATCGACGGCGCCGTCGAGTTCTGGAGGGGGCCGGAGCCCGACGGCAGCTATGACGTACCCGCACACCATGACTTTTGGCGTATCTCGCCGGACGGCTTTCTCTTTACCCGACGCGGCTATAACGAAGATGGTGGCGTACAAGGCAAAGTGCCAGGGACTACTTTTGATATCACCACGCCGACTTGGCGACTTGGCGAGGCCATACTTGAGGCGAGCTATATTGCCCGGGCGATCGGTGCATCAGAAGCCAATCTTATCTGCCACGCGCGCTGGATGGGGCTCGCCGGCAGAAGACTTGTTTCAATTGGCAATCCAAATCGATTCATATTCGAAGACAGAACTGCCGCCCAAAATGAATTCGAGGCCACCGAAACCGTTGCTCTCGCGGCGCTTCCAGACTCCCTTCCCGAAGTGGTCTTTTCGATGCTGTATTCCCTCTACCAGCTTTTCGATTTTTTTGAGCTGCCCAAACGGCTAGTCGATGAAGAGCTAGCGGAGATGCGCAAGCATCAGTACTAGGTATTGTTGGCTCGCCGGAACGCGCATTTGCGCGTCTCACCGAATGGTCCGATGACGGGCTTCGTGTAAACACGCAGATTACCAACCGAGCGCCACTTGAGGCTAAACTGTGCGCCACCCGTGCAACACGTGTGACCCGTGTACCGTTTGCACGGTGATCAACTGGCGAACATTCAGGCGCAGTGTGCCCGTAGGAGAGGCGGCCGTTGGGAAGGACCCAACCAAGGGGCCCCACCGCGCTGGCCGTTCTGTTCACCATCGCCGCTCCCCGGCGCCAAGATGCCGTAATATTCGTCGGCACTGCCGATCGGAGAGCGAGTGTCTAGGTCGAAGGCTGGGAGCGCTCGGCTCTCTCTTCTTGAATACCTTCTGTTTCTCCGTCCCAGGCACGCCCGTGCCCCCACCCCCCTCTGCAGCGCGGCCGAGGCGTAGCCAAGCGATCCATTCCGCCGAAACGATAGTGATGATGTTCGGTAGATTGCGATCCCGCGCGATCCGCCGTTCCTTAACGTGGATCAAGCCAGCCGCCTTGGCGGTGCGCACGGCGCGCTTCACGACTGTTGTGCCGGACAACCCCGCGCGTTTCGCGATGTCGCTATTAGCAAGCGCGCAGAAGCCGCGACGGCGCACCTGGTCGCGGATGATGGCCATGACGGCCATCTCGCCCGGTGTGAACATCGCCCGGAGCTGCGGCGGCAAAGCCGAGCTGCCGCCCCAGACGCGGCGCCGGTCGCGCCGCATGCCGCATTCGAGCGAACTTGCCGGTGGCGGCAATCGGTGCGCCCTGCGTTTCTCGGGGAGATCCGGAATGCTGTCCGGATCAACGCCGTATTTGGCGCACAGCGCAAAAAGGTCGGCCTGGGCGTTCATCGCCCCGCCCTTTCGCCGGCCGGCAATTCATGCGGATAAGCATCTTTCGAAGTGCGGTTCCTAGGGGGAAACGCGTTTAGCGTCGAGGCCGAAACCGGTTCCGTATCCGCACCGGTTATCGCTCGGCCAGAAGAAGATACCGGTTCCTCGGAGGGACTGATATCGCCCGCCCGGCTCGCCTCGATGATCGCAGCGCGCGCGTCGCCACGATTGGCGAAGCGGCCGAGCTTGACGTTGCGGCCATCAATGACCGCGATAGCGTCGCAGCCGCCCTCGGTTTCGTTGATATACCCTATGCAGTCCAAACCGTGCGTGACGGCAAGTTCCGGCATCCGAGGATCCTTTCCGGTCTCTCGGATGGGGAACTGGGGTTAACTGGATCAAACGGTTGCCGGCGCTTCCCAAGCTGAATGTCGTCGGTTCGATCCCGATCGCCCGCTCCAATTTTCCCATAGGCCTGCAAATCGGGCGGGACCGGCGCCATGCCGGTCAGGCCGTGTTCGGTCTTTTCCCATAGATGCGGGGCGCGGCAGAGCTGCGCGACGGCGCGGACGGCGGCGATCGACATCGTCAGCCAGTAGACCGGCAACAGCGCCAGTTCCGGCACGAGCCACCACATCGGCCGGTGCCTCAGGCCGGCGAGCGCGAGCGCGAACCCCGCCAGGTAGCCGGCGATCAGGTTCAGCACGCCAAGCCAGTTGACCGCGAAATCGACCGGACCGCCGCCATCAAGAAAAATGTCGCCGTGCAGGACCTGCACGGCGATGACGGCAAGGAAGATCGGGTGGACGAAGGCGGAGACGACGACGCCGCCGAAGATCGCCTGAATGCCCAGGAACCGCACCGGGCCCAGGCGGCGCATCAGGTCGCCGGGCGCGCGCATGTGGACCAGATAGGTCTGGATCCAGCCCTTCATCCAGCGCGTGCGCTGACACAGCCACGGCCGGAAGCTGACGGGCGCCTCCTCCAGCGTCGTCGACCGCAGCGTCTTGCAGCGATAGCCCGCCCGGGCCAGCCGCAGGCCGAGGTCGGCGTCCTCGGTCACGTTGTAGGCATCCCAGCCGCCGACCGCCCTCAGCGCGCGTATGCGGAAATGGTTGGAGGTTCCCCCGAGCGGGAACGGCAGGCCGAGCCGCTCCAGCGCCGGCAGGAACACCTCGAACAGCGAGGCGTATTCGAGCGCGAGTTGGCGCGTGAACCAGCTCTCCGGCCAGTTGTACCAGGCGAGCCGCGCCTGCAGGCAGACGATGTCTTCGGGTTCGGCGGCGAAGCGCTCGGCGGCCCGGCGCAGCTGGCGCGGATCCGGCAGATCCTCCGCGTCGAAGACGGTGACGAAGGCGCCCCGGGCGAACGCCAGGGCGAAACCGAGCGCCTTCGGCTTGGTCTTCGGCGCGGCATCGGGGACAACGACGACCTGGACCTGCGGCGGCAGCGCGGCCCGGCGCAGGACCGCCAGCGTCTCGGCATCGTCGGCCTCGGCGACGATCTTGATGTCGAGACGGTGGGCGGGATAGTCGAGGCGCGCGAGCGCGGCGATCAGGCCGGGCACGAGGGCAGCCTCGCGATAGAGCGGCACCAGCACCGTGTAGTCCGGCAGCTCGCGGTCGGACAGCGGTCTGGACGACTCCGGAGGGCCAGACAGCGAAGATACTAAAGAGGATGGCAGCAACCCCAGCACCGCGGCTGTGAGCCGGAGCCCGATGACGCCCAGGAAGAACAGGCCGAACAGGCCGGTTAGCGCCTGCAGCGTCGCTACCGGAAACGCCAGCGCGGCCAGCAAGGCGGCAAGCGGCATGGCGGCGAGCACCACGGCCTGCCTGCGATCGAGCAGCCGGCGCGCCGAATTGCCGTCATGCAGCCGCCCGCCCCCGTTTCGGGCGATCGCGACGAGATGGTCCTGCGCGCAGGCGACGACGGCATCGCTCAGCGCCTGCGGCGTGGTGATGAACAATTGCCGGGCGGCAACCGGGCGGACCGCGAGCGTTTCGACGAGCGCCGCGACCTGTTGTCCGCGCGGGGCGCAGGCGATCTCCGTGCCGTCGCCGTTGGCGACGACGAGCATGCCGAGCCGCGCGGCGAGTGCCGGATCGCGACCGGCGAAGGGATCGGCGGGGAAGCGCAGCCGCACGATCGGTACGAACCGGGCGCCGACCGCGGCGGCGAGCGCGCGATAATAGGTGTCGATCGAGACGAGACGGCGCGACAGCAGCAGTTCGTGCGCGCAGGCGCCGAGCCGGTCGGCCTCCGCGACGGCCTCCTCTAGCGCCTCAAGCGGCAGCCTGCCCGTGAGAAACGCCACGTCGGACGGCAGGTCCGCAACCGCTTCGCGCCGAACGGCACCCTCCGCCGTCACGCGCCCCCCTGCTGACAACCACAGCCGGGGTTACTATAAGCATCGAACCCGCTCTGCAGCGAGATTTTTCTCGCAGTGGTTGAAAGGACGCCATGGGCCGCATCGGTCGCGCTATCGTGAATTGCATCGCCGCCGGCGTCGCCGTGACGCTGCCGAGCCCCGGCGCGCACGCGGTCGATCTTCCCGCCCAGGTGACGGTGCCGAGCTTCTGGGACCCCGCCCACAGGATGGAGAAGCCGGATCTCTCGGAAGTCCGGGCGGTGCGGATCCTGGTCGAGGCGGAGAACCCGCCGTTCGCCTTCGTCGGCGCCGACGGGCTGCCGACCGGGTTCTCGGTTGAGCTGGCACGGGCGATCTGCGTCGAACTCAACGTGCCCTGCACGGTGCAGACGCTCAGGTGGGACCTGCTGCCGAGCGGCATCGAGTCGGATCTCGGCGACGCGATCATCGGATCGCTGGCCGTTTCCGCCGACAGCCGGGCGCGCTTCGACTTCTCCAACCGCTTCCTCACCCGGCCGGCGCGGTTCGTCGTCCGGAACAAGGGCCCCGAGCTGGAGATGATCCCGGAGGGGCTCGCCGGCAAACGCATCGCGGTGCAGCGGGGCACGGCGCACGAAGCCTATCTGAGGGCGTTCTTCCCCGGCTCGGTGCTGCACACCTACGAGACGGCCGACGCGGCGCGGACCGCGCTCAAGAACGGCGATGTCGAAGCACTCTTCGAGGACGGACTGAACGCGAGCCTGTGGCTCAACGGCTCGACATCGGAAAACTGCTGCCGCTTCGCCGGCGCACCGTTCACCGAGGCGCGCTATTTCGGCGAGGGTCTGACGGTCGCGGTGGCGCCGGGCAACGACAGGCTGCGCGAGGCCTTCGACTTCGCCCTGGCCCGGATCCAGCAGAACGGCACCTTCCGGGAAATCTTCCTGCGCTATTTCCCGGTCAGCTTCTACTGACTGCCCGCCTTCTGCGTACCAGCCTTCTGCACACCGGCGTTTCGCTCTTCGCGACGTCGGCGCACCCGGTTTTGCGGGCCGAAGGGCAACAGCAGCGACCAGCCGAGGCGGGTCGGCTCGTCGGTCCGGTAGTCGTCGAGGCCGATAGTCATCCCCTCATGGCCGAGCGCGGGCTGCGGCACGTAGGTGCGGAACAGCCGGTCCCAGATCGACAGGTTGAAGCCGTAGTTGGAATCGGTTTCGGCGATATCGGTCGAGTGGTGAACGCGGTGCATGTCCGGCGTCACCAGGACGGCACGCAGGATCCGGTCGAGCCGGGCGGGAATATTGAAATTGGCGTGGTTGAACATCGCCATGCCATTCAGCACCACCTCGAACAGGAAGACCGACAGCGGCGGCGCGCCCAGCGCCACGACGACGACCATCTTCCAGACCATCGACAGCACGATCTCGAAGGGGTGGAAGCGCAAGGCCGTGGTCACGTCGAAATCGACGTCGGCGTGATGGACGCGGTGGATCCGCCACAGGATCGGGATCTTGTGGACGGCGAGATGCTGCGCCCAGATGGCGAGATCGAGCGCCAGGAAGGCGAGCAGGCCGGCGAACCAGCCGGGAAGCGCGAGCAGATGGAACAGGCCGATACCGTTCGCATCGGCCCACAGCGCAACCCCGACCGCGGCCAGCGGAAAGAGCAGCCGGACGGCCAGCGTATCGATCAGCACGATCGCCATGTTGGTGATCCAGCGGCGGCCACGGCCGAAACCGAGGTCGCGGCGCGGGGCCGAGACTTCGGCCAGCGCCATGATCAGGAACACGCCGGCGAATACGGCGAGGCGCAGCGCCCCTTCCCCGATCGTATCGACAAAATCCATAGGCCCGCGTGCTCCGGTGCGGTTGTTCCCTTGCGTGGCCCGCAATATCGTGCGCGCGCATCGCGGCGGCAAGCCGCCACCACCATCCGGGATCAACCGTGACAGAGCCAAATACGAGCGTCGAGACACTTCTTTGGGATCGCCCGGCGAACCGCGCCGCACGCGCGACCCTATTGCTTGCCCACGGGGCGGGCGTCGGCATCGACAGCCCGTTCATGGCCGGCATCGCCGAGCGCCTGGCCGAACGCGGCGTATCGGTGGCCCGGTTCGAGTTCGCCTACATGGCGGCACGGCGGACCGGGGGCAAGAAAAGACCGCCGCCGCGCGCCGACAAGCTCGTCGACGAATATCTCGCCGCGATCGAAGCGGCGAAGGCCGAGGGTGTCGACGGACCGCTTCTGATCGGCGGCAAGTCGCTCGGTGGCCGCGTCGCCGCGATGGTGGCCGGCCAACCGGGGATTGCCGCGGCTGGGGTCGTCTGCCTCGGCTATCCGTTCCACCCGCCCGGACAGCCGCACTCGCCGCGCCTGACGCCGCTGGAAGGCGCGCATCTGCCGGTCCTGATCTGCCAGGGCGATCGCGACCCGTTCGGCGCCGCGGCCGAGATCGCGGCCTACGGGCTGCCCGACCATGTCGGGTTTGCCTATCTCGAGGACGGCGACCACGACTTCAAGCCGCGTGGCCGGTCGCCGGCCACCTGGAAGGGCAATCTCGACGCGGCCGCGAATGCCGTTGCAGAATTCGCCGCCCCCCTAGGATGATGGCGCCAGCCCGCGTAAGCTGGCCGTAATAAGACGGATCACAATAACGAAGAGACGGGAACGGAAGAGAATGGCCAGGGGATCGATATTCGAGCGTTACGGCGGCTTCGCAACGGCCGGGAAGATCGTAATGGCGTTCTACGACCGGATCCTCGATTCCGACATTACCGGGCCATACTTCGACGACGTCGACATGCCGCGGCTCATGGACCACCAGACCAAGTTCGTCGCCTCGGTCATGGGCGGTCCGGCCAGCTATACGGACGAGATGCTAGAGCAGCTGCATCGCCGGCTGAACGTCACCAACGAGGCGTTCGACGAGATGGCCCGCCTGTTCCGCGAGACCCTGGAGGAATTCGCCATGGCGGAGGAAGACGTGGAGACCCTGGCGAGGGAAATCAACTCCCGGCGCGACGTGATCGTGAGCGCGGACTGATGAGCGCGGATCCGGTTCCCGCCGATCCGGACGTCGGCAGCGCTCTCAATCTCGATGCGTTCAACCGCGCGCTGATCGAATCCGTCGGGGTCGGGATCGCCATCGTCGAGTGCGACGGTCTCAAGGTTCTCTTCCAGAACAAGCGGTTCGAGCAGCTTTTCGGCTCGCCGGCGAACGACATCACGCTCGACCAGCTCATGCAGGTGCCCGACCTGAGCGGCCTGGAGCCCGGCGCGGTGGAGACCTGCGAGATCTCGGTAAAGCAGAAGCGGCGGCCGGTGACGCTGGCTGCGCATTTCTCGGTGCACGAGGACGACGGCCGCCACGTCTACATGGTCGAGATGCACAACATCACCAAGGTGAAGGAGCTCGAATACATGATCGAGTCCTACGCCAAGATGGTGGAGAAGAACGAGCGGGCGCTGCGGCGGGAGAAGGAGCGCGCCGAGCGGCTGCTGCTCAACATCATGCCGCGCACGGTCTACGAGGAGCTCAAGACCTTCGGCGTGACCACCCCGCAGCGCTTCGAATCCGCCTCGGTGCTGATGCTCGACTTCGTCGATTTCACCGAGATGGCCGTCTCCAAAGACCCGCTGGCGCTGATTTCCGAGCTCAACGACATCTTCACCGGCTTCGACCGGATCGTCGAGCAATTCGGGTGCGAGCGGCTGAAAACCATCGGCGACGCCTATGTGGCCGTGTCCGGCATTCCCGAGGCGACCCCCGATCACGCCCAGAACATCGCCCGAACGGCACTCCTGTTCCGCCGCTTCATCCGCCAGCGCAACGCCACGCGCGAGGAGAAATGGCGCTGCCGGATCGGCATCGCGTCCGGTCCCATGATCGGCTCGATCGTCGGTATCCAGAAGTATGTCTACGACATCTTCGGGCCGGCAATGGACCTCGCCGCGCGCATGGAACAGCACGCCGAGCCGATGGAGATCCTGCTGCCCGAGGCGACCGCCGAGCAAATCCGCGGCGAATTCCGACTCGAGCCGGTGGCTGCCCGCGAGGTGAAGGGGTTCGGCACGCTCGACCTGTTCAAGCTGGTCGGCGGCGACGAGGAACTCGGCGTCACCCTGATCTGATCCCGCGCTCGCCGGGTGCCGGGGGCCGGCCAGGTCGCGCGTCGAAACCGGCGCCGCCACGGCATTGCTGGACAGTTGGGTTTTGAGGGGTTAATTCCTATATTGTCGGAATAAATTCCAAACCCGACACCCGCCCGACGGTCCGCAGCCGGGGCGGAGGGAGCCGAACCGATGCTCTCCCATCGCCAGATATGGTCCGCGATCGACGCGCTCGCCGCGCGCTACTCGATGTCGGTGTCCGGCCTCGCGCGCCGCGCCGGTCTCGATCCGACGACCTTCAACAAATCCAAACGCAGCGCGCCGGACGGCCGGTTGCGCTGGCCGAACACAGAATCGATCGCGAAGATCCTCGACGCAACAAGCTGCTCTATCGAGGACTTCATGGCGATGGTCGGCAATGCCTCGGCGGACGACACGCCCTATCGGCAGCACGCCGTGCCGCTGATCGGCTTCGCCCAGGCCGGCGCCGGCGGCTTCTTCGACGACGGCGGCTTTCCGGTCGGCGCGGGCTGGGACGAAGTCGCGTTTCCCGACGTCGCCGACGAACATGCCTACGCGCTCGAGGTGACCGGGGACAGCATGCTGCCGCTCTACCGCGACGGCGACGTGGTGATCGTCTCGCCCGGCGCGTCGGTGCGGCGCGGGGACCGGGTCATCGTGCGCACCCGCGGCGGCGAGGTCATGGCCAAGGTGCTGGCGCGGCGCACCGCGCGCACCATCGAATTGCATTCCGTCAATCCCGCGCACGAACAGCGCACGCTGGCGCTGGAGGACATCGACTGGATCGCCCGCATCATCTGGGCGAGCCAGTGACCGCGGGAGAGACGACCGGTCCCACCGCAGCGGGCGCCGATGCGGGACGGGGCCTGTCGCCGTGGTCGTAGCGGCGGCGGCGAGGCCGGCGCACGTCAAATCCGCGACCGCCTGATCCGGTGGCGGTTGCCTGCGCCCGCGCGGTAGGCGACCATGGACCCGATCCCAACGCGGTGACATACGAAACGCATGGTCCGTACCCTAGCCCTGACCGTATTCGGCGCCGTCGCGCTCGCCGCTCTTCTCTACGGCGTGGTGCTGAACGGCTTCGGCCTGTTCACGCCTTTGCCCGATACCGGCGCACAGACGCGGAATGCCTCGAAAGTGGATGCCTCGAAAGTGGATGCCCCGAAAGCGGACGCCCCGAAAGCGGACGCCCCAACGGCGGACGATCCGAAGACGGACATCGCCGAGGGGGCGGAGGACGACGCCGCAAGAGGCGACCGAGCCAATCTCGGTGGACGGCCGGTGTCGCCGGACGAAGCGCCCGCGGCTGCCGACGCATCCCCCGAGCCGGCTGGCGAACCGGCTGGCGAACCGGCTGCCGAGACGACCGTTTCGACGGCCGCACGGACCGCCCGCAACGTGACGCCGGCGAACGTCCTGAGCCGGCCGACTACACCCTATCGCGATCCCCTCGCCGCGCCGGCGAAGCCCGATGAGGAGCCCGAGGACGCCCTGCCCCGCCGCTATCACCGGGTCGTTGTCGAGGATGCGGCGACGCTCAGATCCGGCGACACGACAATCCGGTTCGCCGGTATCGCGCCAGTCGCCGCCGAGCGGACATGCACCGACGAGGCGGGCCGCGCCTGGCCCTGCGGCCGGGTCGCCACGGCGGCGCTGCGCCGGCTGATCCGCCACCGCGCGATCGACTGCGTGGTCGAGGCGAAGACGGCGGGCGGCATCGTCGCCACTTGTTCGGCCGGCCTGCAGGACATTAACGGCTGGCTGGTCGCGCAGGGCTGGGCCGAGGCGACGCCGGGCGGTGCCTATGCCGAGGACGCGGAAGCGGCCCGCGCCGAGAAGCGCGGCATCTATCTGGCCGAATGGCAGGACCAGACGCCGGGCGACAACGAAGCGGCGTCGCTATCGGCCTTCTCCGCCCCCTCGGTCCAGTCCGATCCGTTCTCAGTCCTCTCGCAGGGAACCGTCGAGGGCGCGGCCGATCAGGGCACGGGTCTCGTCGATGCCATAGAGCGCGACGAATGAGCCGAATCTCGGGCCCTGGCTCTGGCCAATCAGTACTTCATACAGTGCCTTGAACCAGTCGCGCAGGTTGTCGAAGGGATGGGTCTTGCCGATCTCGTAGACGACGTTCTGGATCGTCTCGGCGTCGGCGTCCCGCGGCAGCGCCGCAAGTTTCTCCGACAGCTCGGCCAGCGCGGCGCGCTCGACCTCGGTCGGCTCCCGGTAGCGCTTGGCCGGCAGCACGAAATCGTGGAAGTAGTGGATGGCGTAGCCGACGAGCTGGTCGAGCCGGGGATGCGTCTGCGGGCTCGCGTCCGGCGCATAGCGGCGGATGAAGCCCCACAGCACGTCGCGGTCCTCGGAATTCGAGGCCGAGACCAGGTTCAAGAGCATCGAGAACGAGATCGGCACGCCGGCATCGGGCACGTCGCCGGAATGGATGTGCCAGGCCGGGTTGGCCAACAGGTCCTCCGGCTTGCTCCCCTCTCCTGAAGCCTGCGCCCGGTACTTCTCCAGGAAGGTCAGGTAGTCGTCGACATTGCGCGGGATGACGTCGAAATACAGCCGCTTGGCCTTGCGCGGCGCCTGATACATGAACAGCGCCAGGCTCTCGGGGCTGGCATAGCGCAGCCACTCGTCGATCGTCAGGCCGTTGCCCCTGGACTTGGAGATCTTCTCGCCGTTCTCGTCGAGGAACAGCTCGTAGTTGAAGCCGTCCGGCGGCAGCCCGCCGAGGATCGCGCAGATCCGGCTCGACAGCTTCACCGAGTCGATCAGGTCCTTGCCGGCCATCTCGTAGTCGACGCCGAGCGCATACCAGCGCATCGCCCAGTCGGCCTTCCACTGCAGCTTGCAGGCGCCGCCGGTCACCTTCACCCGGACGAGCTTCTCCGTCTCCGGGTCCTTGTAGACGATGGCGCCGGAGGCGACGTCGCGCTCGATGATCGGAACCTGCAGCACCTTGCCCGTGCGCGGACACACCGGCAGGAACGGCGAATAGGTCGCCTGGCGCTCCTCGCGCAGCGAGGGCAGCATCACCGCCATCACCTCGTCGTAGCGCTCCAGCACCGTCATCAGCGCCCGGTCGAAGCGGCCCGAGGTGTAGCAGTCGGTCGCGCTCATGAACTCGTAGTCGAAGCCGAAGGCATCGAGGAACGAGCGCAGCATGGCGTTGTTGTGCTCGCCGAACGAGCGGAACTTGCCGAACGGATCGGGCACCTGCGTCAGCGGCTTGTCGAGATTGGCGCGCAGCAGGTCCTGGTTCGGCACGTTGTCGGGCACCTTGCGCAGCCCGTCCATGTCGTCGGAAAAGCAGATCAGCCGGGTCGGCACCGTGTCCTCGGTCAGCACCCGGAAGGCATGGCGCACCATGGTGGTGCGCAACACCTCGCCGAAGGTGCCGATATGCGGCAGGCCCGAGGGGCCGTAGCCGGTCTCGAAGATCACCGTCTTGTCCTGGCCGACCTTGTCGCGCCGCGCGATCAGCTTGCGGGCTTCCTCGAACGGCCAGGCGCGGCTGTCGCGCGCCAGCGCCGCCAGTTGAGCCGCAGTCGCGGCATCGCCCAGGGCCGCGGTCGCGGCCGCATCGCCTAGGGCACCGCCCGCGGCGGCTTCGACGGGATCGGTCATCGTCTTGAATCCTGAACTACGGGTGTCCCGGCCCCTCGGGCCGGCCGGCGCGGACCCTATGGAGACGCGCGCCGCGCGTCAATTGGGGGATGGGGGGCGTTGCCACAGGACGACTTGGCGCAGAGCGGGTTGGTCGGTCGCGAGATGAAGGAAGGGCAGTCGTTGGCCGGAAGGGGACTGTCGGCTTGTGGGCACCGTGTCACCAAAGCCGACATTTACACGGAACTGACCTGCGGTAGGTTTCGGCTCACTCCGGTTATTCGTATGACGTACTGCGATTCACAGCGTCCCGTCCGAGAGCCGACACACCCTCAGCCCCTCCGCGATGTTCCCAGTGCGGCGCGCTGATGCCGCCGCCGGTGGCCGCAACAGATGGAAAACCGGCGTTCGGCTTGGATATTGGGCCGCGGCCCGACCGACACTGTTCGAAGCGGTCCTTTTAAGTCCGGTCGGCCTGATCGATCGCGGCCCGCCGCGCCAAGCTGTCCGGCGGCCACAGCGCCTCGGGCTCGTAGTAGACAGGGAACACCGGAACATCATCGCCGAGCAGGACCCACGGCAGCTTCGACTGCGTATAGATGTGGATATCCGGCGGGCAGGCGCCCGGTCTGTCGAGCGTGCCGACCCGAACGAAGGCGACTTTGCGTCTTCGGGTGGAGTAGTGGCTCCAGAGTGCCACGCGACAAACGGGGCAGCGCCATATTTCCTGTCCCTCACCACTTGCCGAGGGCGTCATCACCGGCACGGGGTCGCCTTTGAGCACGCGCACCATCTCCCCTTCGACGAGGGCGTTGAGCACGAAAGCCGAACCGGTCTCTGTCTGGCAGTCGGTGCAATGGCAGCAATGTGTGAACATGGGCGGTACCATGACGGCATAGCGCACCGCACCGCACGCACATCCGCCATCCTGCCAGCTGCTCATATTCACACGCCTTATTGCTCGCGCATCATGTCCCGAAATGTCAGCTTAGCGGAAGCCCGCGCGTCAACAACCGGCCGAAAGGGGACGGTCCGCATTTGGACGTTAAAGCGGACATTCATTTGCGCCATGTACACCGCTCCTTGCGGCCCAAAGCTGCTGTTCGTGTTCGTCGCAGCAAATGGCGGCTTCGAGCCCAACCGAGACCTTCGAGTGATGTCGCAGACGCGAGAATCCCATCAAGATCGAATGCGTAGGTTTGTCCCTGTGCGGACATTTGTTGCGAATTCTACTCGCCCCGCTTGTCAGCTTTCCGGCAATCCCAGTTCAGCCAGTTGTTTGCCAATCCGGTCCAGAACGCTTGACGAGAACACCATTGCATCCTTGTAGCTTTTTACAGTCATCTCGGGATAGGCCTTGAGCAGCGTTTCCCCAGACGCTTTTGCTTCATCAATTCGGCCTGCGCCAAGAAGTGCCGGCGCCAAATTGCGGTGTATCCAAAAGGCATTGGGCCGTTCGTCTAGGGCCCTGAGGAACATGTCTGCCGCGGTACTATCGTCACCGGCCACCTGGCAGGCCGATCCCAAACCCACATAATTGTTGAAATTCATCGGATCGAGCGGGCTCAGTCGCAGAGCCTTCTCGAAGTGTTCGCGCGCTTCCGAAGGGCGGTCCGAGTAGGCCGCCAGCCAGCCAAACCTGCTCCATGCCCAGGCGGAATTGGGGTCCAGCGCCACGGCGCGCTGGAGCAGCACTCTGGCAGTGCCGAAGTTGCGGACGAATGTGTGCACGGTTCCGAGCACTGTGAGGATCAGGGGATCATCAGAAGAAAGGTCCGCTGCCCGCTCGGCAAGCCGCAACGCCTCAGCCTTGCTCGTTCCGATGTCGGACACCCAATTGTAGACCGATCTCTGTGCATGGCACCATGCGGCCAGCGCGAGTGCCAGCGGATAGTCTGGCTCCGATTCGAGCGCCTTGTTGAGAAGACCAAGCGCCTTTTCCGCCTCGTTCTTCTCCAGCATCCATACATGCCTTAATGCGCGCATAGTGTAGTCATAGGCACTGAAATCCTGTGGCCGCTTGCGTCCCACACGTTCGATCTCGGCCAGCCTGATCGACGGCTGCAGCGCACCTGCCACTTGCTCGGTGATTCTGTCCTGGAGATCGAAAATATCGTCGAGCGAGCCGTCGTATTTTTCTGCCCAGATGTGGGCCCCCGTGTCGGTTTCAATCAACTGCACGGTAATCCTGACCCGGCCACCAGCACGCTGCACGCTGCCTTCCAGGATGTAGCCCACGCCGAGTTCCCGGCCAATGTCGCGCACATTGGTTGACTGGCCTTTGTATGTGAATGCAGAATTGCGGGCGATAACAAAGAACGAACGGATGCGGCTCAGCGCAGCGGTGAGTGCTTCCACCACCCCGTCGGCGAAATACTCCTGCTCAGGATCGCCCGACATGTTGTCGAATGGCAGCACGGCGACAGATGGTTTGTCCGGGAGGCTAAGTGGTTCCCGCTGTTTCTGATTGCTTCCTGAATTGGTTGCCGATGGATTTCGCGAGGCTTTCCAGCTCCACACGCGGGCGGGCTTGTCGATGTTCTTAAAAACCCGTTCGCCTAAATCGTCGAACTGGCCATTTACCTTGCCGGCCGTAAAGCGCTGAATGTCGTCCGAAACCAGGATACCGCCGGGTTCCGCCATTTGTTCAAGGCGGGCGGCCAGGTTCACGCCGTCACCGTAAATATCGTCGCCCTCGATTATTACGTCGCCCAGATTTATGCCAATCCTTAGTTGGATAGGGCTTTCCGTCTCGCGCGAGAATCTCTGGATATCCATGGCCGATTGAACGGCATTTACCGCCGAGGGAAACTCTACAAGCGAACCATCGCCCATCAGCTTCACGATGCGTCCGCCATACTTGGCGATAGCGGGGTCAAAAATTTCGAACCGATAGGTTTTCAACGCGGCCAGCGTTCCGGCCTCATCCGTGGCCATCAAGCCTGAATAGCCCACGACATCTGCTGCGAGTATGGCCGAAAGCCTGCGTTCCAAAGGTGATCCTTCTCGTAGATTGGAGCATATCGATCAATCGACAGGCAATCCACCGTTTGCTGCCACGACAATGGCCGCAACTGGCGCAAAGCGACGATGCCTGACGTGTCGCAAGTTGGATATGGCGGCGATCCAAGGTTGATCGGTTTGTCCGCACTGCTGCCGTTAGTTGAGACTGCGGCGAATGTCGGAATCCCGCCCGTCTCAGACCTTCGATCAAGCCGCAGGGAACGGCCGCTTTCGGAAAGCTCAAATTTGACCGCGAATAGCGGAGATGGGGCGCGAAGCGGTCATTACGTGGAGAGCTTTCCAATGTCGGCGTTCAGCCGAGAGCTGACCGCGTTCTTACGGTCCTCAGGAACGTCCCCCCAAAACCCACACGGGGCGCTTGACCAGCGGCGTCCGATCCCGCATCACGGCGCGCGACACCACCGGGCAAAGCATTCCATAGGGCGAAGCGTTTTCATGAAGGCCGCGCGACGAAGGATCTGACGGACGCCCCGGCGCATGGCGCATGGCGCGCCGCGCGGGGGCCCGACGCGCGACGCCGCGCCGGCTGACGCCGGTCCGGCCGAGGCCGGTGCGGCCTGGGCCGCTGCGGCCGTCGCGCCGTTTCCGCCTGCGCGCGCGGTCCCGCCGTGCGCGCCAACGCATTCAGAGAGCGTCTCATGGACACCATCTTCGAAAGCCCGTTCCGGGGCATCCCCCTGGACCGGCAGGTCACGAATCCGAACATCGTCGTCGGCCGCTACAGCTACTATTCGGGCTACTATCACGGCCACGGCTTCGACGACTGCGCCCGCTTCCTGCTTCCCGACGACGGGGTGGACCGGCTGATCATCGGCAGCTTCTGCTCGATCGGCTCGGGCGCGGCCTTCATCATGGCGGGCAACCAGGGCCACCGGGCCGACTGGATCAGCACCTTTCCGTTCCACTGGATGGCCGAGGTGCCGGCCTTCGCCGGGGCGGCCAACGGCTATCGGCCCGCCGGCGACACCGTGATCGGCAACGACGTGTGGATCGGCTCCGAGGCCATCGTCATGCCCGGCGTCACCATCGGCGACGGCGCGGTGATCGGAACGCGGGCGCTGGTGACGCGCGACGTGGCGCCCTACACCATCGTCGGCGGCAACCCGGCAAAGCCGATCCGCACCCGCTTCGACGACGCGACGATCGCGCGCCTTGCGGACATGGCGTGGTGGGACTGGCCCGACGACTGGCTGGGCGAGGCGATGGCGCTGCTGACCAGCGGCGACGTCGACGGCCTGCACCGCTACTGGACGGCGAAGACAGGCGGGGCCTGATAGCAGGCGACGCCTGATCGCCCGCCGGGGACGGAACGCTCCCGGCGGGCATGGCGGCCATTCTAGCCAGCCTGTGAGACTACCCAGCCTGGGGCTTACCCGCCTTGCGGGAACACGCCGCCGTCATCGGCGTCGATATCGATCGTCAGCGAAACATGGCGCGGTCTCGTCATCGCGAAAACGACGGCCTCGACCACATCCCGGCTCGTGCCGCGCGCGCCCTTCGGCCGCCGCGCGGCGTCCTGCCAGTCCGGCTGGTCCGGCCGGGCCTCGTCGAGATAGGGCGGGTTCACCAGCAGGGAGCGGACCTTGGTGCCCGCGAACGCCTGCCGGAAGCCGTCGGCGAGCGCCACCTGCCCACGCTTGGCCGCGTAGAAGGGCACGGATACCGTCTGCAGGGCGGCGTTCGGCAGACCGCTGATCGACCCGATGGTGACGACATCCGGGGCCTCAGAGGCGGTCAGCAGCGGGTGCAGGCCCTGCGTGAACAGGAAGGTTCCGGTCACGGCGGCGTTGACCACGCCCAGCACCTCGGCGTCCGCAAAAGGCTCGGCGCGGGCCTCAAGCCACATGGCGCCGTTGTTGATCACGATATCCACCAGCGACGTGTGCGCCGCGATCTGCGCGCACGCCCGTTTCACGCTGTCGGCGTCGGCGAGGTCCAGCGAGACACACAGGGGGCTTTGCCCTCCGCGTTCGGTGATCAGATTGCCGATCGTCTCGAGGTCCGACATCCGCCGGCCGCACAGGACGAGCCGGCAGCCGGCCTCCGCCAGGGCCAGCGCGAAGGCGGCCCCCAGTCCGCGCCCCGCGCCGGTGACAACGACAACTTTTCCACGTAGCTCGCCCATGCACGATTTCCTTATCTCCGCGCTCACGCCTCACTGCGCTCCCGCCGTTCCTGCCAGGGACCGGACGATCGCGCCATCCAATGGCGGCTATATGGGCTTCGTCACGTCGTTGACCTCCCCTCGAGCCGAATGCCTGCACCGCGCCTGCGGGGCATCCCGGACGGCCATCGCCGCACCGCCCCCATCTTGCACCCCCCGCGCGGCGCGACTACGGTGCGCTCCGCCGCGCCGGCGTTTCGACTCGCGCGGAATTCGCGGATTTTCGCCAACCGGACAGGACGAGCACGCTATGACGAAGTCGGTGAGCCCCCAGGAAGCGCTCATCTATGTGATGGTGACCATGTCGGCCGCCGACCGCACGATGACGGACAACGAACTGCTGCGCATCGGCGGGATCGTGCAGAACCTGCCGGCCTTCCGCGAGTTCGACACGGAACGGCTCGTCACCGTCGCCGAGGATTGCGGCGCGCTCCTGAACGAGGACGACAGCCTGGACAAGGTGCTCGACCTCGTCGCCGAGTCGCTGCCGCCGAAGTTCTACGACACGGCCTACGCGCTGGCCGTGGACGTGGCCGCCGCCGACCTGGACGTGGAGCAGGAGGAACTGCGCCTGCTGCAACTTCTCAGGGACCGCTTCGATCTCGATCCGTTGGTCTGCGCGGCGATCGAACGCGGCGCGCGGGCCCGGTTCCGCACGCTCTAGTGCCCCCGGAAAAGGACGCCGCGATGGCCAATGGCGCGCTCAATCGCTTCTTCGGCGGGCCGCCCGGCTGGGTAATCGTCCGGCTGGCCGTGATCTCGCTGATCGTCGGCCTGATCTTTTCCGCGCTCGGCATCAGCCCGCTGGACATCGTGCGCAATTTCGAGCGCATCCTGCGCGGCATCTGGAACCTCGGCTTCGAGGCACTGGCCGATCTGTTCCGCTACTTCCTGCTCGGCGCCGTGGTCGTCGTCCCGGTCTGGCTGGTCATGCGGCTGACCAAGGTCGGCAAGAACGGCGAATAGGCCGGATCAGACCCAGAAAGATCAGACCCAGGAAGATCAGGCGAAGCGGGCCGCCGTGCGGTGCAGGATCGCGTGGCGGCCGGCCAGCGCGTCGACATCGTCGGAATAACCGCCGCCGATGACGCAGGCGACCGGGATGCCCCGGTCGCGGCAGGCGCCGATGACGCAGGCATCGCGTTGCCGCAGGCCGTCGTCCGACAGCGCCAGCCGGCCAAGCCGGTCGTCGCGGTGGGGATCGACGCCGGCGTTGTAGAACACCAGTTCCGGCGACATCCGGTCGAGCAGCGGCGGCAGCATCTCGCGCAGCGTGCGCAGATAGGCGTCGTCGCCGGTGGCATCCTCCAGGCCGATATCGAGATCGCCCGCCACCTTGCGGACGGGATAGTTGCGCGCCGCGTGCATCGAGACCGTAAAGACTTCCGGCGTCCCGGCCAGGATCTCCGCCGTGCCGTCGCCCTGATGGACGTCGAGATCGACGACCAGCATCCGCCCGACCCCGTCGGCGGCGAGGACGCAGGCCGCCACCGCCACATCGTTGAAGACGCAGAACCCCGCCCCGCCGGCGCGGCGCGCGTGATGGCTGCCGCCGGCCGTCGTGCAGGCGATGCCCTGTTTCAGCGCCAGCCGCGACGCCAGCACCGTGGCGCCGGCCGACAGCCGGGCGCGGCGGGCGATCGTCGCCTCCACCGGAAAGCCGATCTCACGCGCGATCCGCGCCGGCACGCTGGCGCCGAGCACCTGATCGACATAGGCCGGGGCATGGGCGAGCCGGAGCCAGGTTTCCGGCGCCTCCGAGGGGACGACGAACCCGTCGGGCGCGACGATGCCGTCGGCGACCAGGATGTCGGACAGCCTGGCGTACTTGCCCATCGGGAAGCGATGGCCGACCGGCAGGGCGGCGGCGAAGGCGGGATGATGGACGACGGCGAGCGGCATGGGCGCAGGATCGGCCATCCGCGCGCCATTGTGAATACATCCGCCGTGAATTCACCCGTCATGAATGCACCCATCCCACGTATCCCGCCGACAGGACGCGCCGGTTGCCAGCCATGCGCATTCGCCTATAACCATTCCGAGTTCGCGGCGTGACCCGGCGGCATCGAGGCCCGCTTCGTCGCGCGGCCCGTCCCGTTTCCCTTCGCGCAGAACCGAATGTCGACCGTCCGCCCCTTCGAGGTCACCCATCGCGGGGTGCTCGCCATCGCCGTGCCGATGACGATCGCCTATCTGTCGACGCCGATGCTGGGCATCGTCGATACGGCGGTGATCGGCCAGCTCGGCCGCGCCGACCTGCTCGGCGGCATCGCCGTCGGCGCCATCATCTTCGACATCCTGTTCACCACCTTCAACTTCCTGCGCTCGGGCACGACGGGCCTTACCGCCCAGGCGCTGGGCGCCGACGACAGGACCGCCCAGACCGCCGCGCTCTATCGTGCCGCCCTCGTCGGCCTGATCGCCGGCGTCCTGGTGATCGTGCTGCAGGCGCCCGTCCTCGGCGCGTCGCTGCTCCTGATGGGGGCGAGCGGCCCGGTGGAGGCGGCGGTCCGCGAATACTTCGCGATCCGCGTGATCGGCGCGCCGTTCGCGCTATTCAACTACGCCATCCTCGGCTGGTTCCTCGGCCTCGGGCGGGCGCGCACCGGACTGGCGCTCCAGCTCCTGCTCAACGGCCTGAACATGGCGCTCAACGCGCTCTTCGTGCTGTGGTTCGACTGGGGCGTGGCGGGCGTGGCCTGGGGCACGGTGATCGGCGAGACCGTCACCGCGATCGCCGGCGGGCTCGTCGCGGCGCGGGCGCTCGGCGCCGGCGCCTTCATTCCGTGGTCGGCGGTGATGGAGAGGACCGGGCTGATCCGCACCTTCGCGGTCAACCGCGACATCATGATCCGCTCGTTCTCGCTGCTGTTCGCCTTCGCGCTGTTCACCTCGGCGGGGGCACGCCAGGGCGACGTGGTGCTGGCGGCGAATTCGATCCTGATGAACTTCTTCCTGCTCGGCGGCTACTTCCTCGACGGCTTCGCCACCGCCGCGGAGACGCTGGCCGGACGCGCCATCGGCGCCCGCTACAGGCCGGCGTTTGCCCGTGCGGTCAACCTGACGCTCGTCTGGGGCTTCGCGCTGGCCGGGGCGCTGAGCCTGGTCCTGCTCCTGGGCGGGCCCGCGTTCGTCGACCTGATGACGACGAGCCCCGAGGTGCGCGACGCCGCGCGCGTCTTCCTGGTCTGGGCCGCGCTGACGCCGCTGTTCGGCGTCGCCGCCTTCCAGTTCGACGGCGTGTTCATCGGCGCCACCTGGTCGGACGACATGCGCAACATGATGCTGGTGTCGCTGGTCGTCTATGTCGTCGTCTGGCAGCTCGCCACGCCCTGGCTCGGCAATCACGGCCTGTGGCTGGCGCTCGCCGCGTTCCTGCTCGTGCGCGGGGCCACGCTGGCGGCGCGCTATCCGGTGCGGCTGGAACGGACGTTCGCCGACACCTGACCCGGCGACGGCGCGCCGGACCGAAGCCCGCGCCAACCAAAAACTGCGCCGGCGGACAGAATCACTGTACCGTAACGGAACTGGATTCGGACCTCCTGGCCTCGCGTGCTTCGAGTTCGCCCACCCCGAACGACAGGACACGAATGCGCATCGTGACCTCGGCACCCAACATCGCGACATTCCGGCGGCGCCTCGCGAGCGCAGGCGCGCTCGGCCTGGCCCTCCTCCCCACTCTCCTCCTCGGCGGCTGCACCGACGGCAACTGGCCGGTGCTCAATCCCGACGGGCCGATCGCCTTCGCGGAACGCGAGCTCCTGTACACCGCCTTCGGGCTGATGCTGCTCGTCATCATCCCCGTCTACGTGCTCACGGCCTGGGTGCTGCTGCGCTATCGCGCATCCAAGGAAAACCCGGACTACCGGCCCGACTGGCAGTCGAACAAGGTCGACGTGATCGTCTGGATCGGCCCCGCCCTGATCGTCATCGCGATCGGCACCATCGTGTGGGACTACACGCACCGGCTCGATCCCTACAAGCCGATCGCCTCGCCGGAGGCGCCGGTAGAGATCCAGGCCATCGCCCAGGACTGGAAGTGGCTGTTCGTCTACCCGCAGGAGAACATCGCCGCGGTGAACGAACTGGCGATTCCCGCGGGCCGGCCCGTCTCGATCCGCATCACCTCCGACACGGTGATGAATTCCTTCTACATCCCCGGCCTCGCCGGCCAGATCTTCGCCATGGCCGGCATGCAGACGCGGCTCAACCTGCAGGCCGACACCCCGGACACCTATGTCGGCCGCAACACCCAGTACAGCGGCAGCGGCTTCCCGGACCAGCAATTCACGGTCAAGGCCGTCTCGGCGGATGAATACCAGGCCTGGCTCGGGATCGTGCGCGAGTCTTCCGAAACGCTCGACACGCAGACCTACGCGGCGCTCGCCAAGCCGAGCCAGAAGGTTCCCGTGACCTACTATTCCAGCGTCGAGCCCGGCCTGTTCGACAGGATCATCGAGAAATACACGGGCGACAGGAGGCGCCGGATGGCCCAGCTCGACACGTATGCGGGCCAGTTCAATTGCGGGCCGTCCGACAGGCAGGAGGTTCGCTGATGCTCGGGAAACTGTCCTTCGAGGCCCTGCCGTTCTACAGCCCCGTGGCGCTGGGCGGCGCGCTCGGCGAGGTCGGCGCCGCCGTGCTCGTCCTCGCCGTCATCACCTGGCTGGGCGCGTGGAAATACCTGTGGCGCGAGTGGCTGACCAGCGTCGACCACAAGCGCATCGGCATCATGTACATCGTGCTGGCGCTGGTGATGCTGCTGCGCGGCTTCGCCGACGCGATCCTGATGCGGACGCAGCAGGCCATCGCGCTGGGCGACGACGGCTATCTGCCGCCCGACCACTTCGACCAGATCTTCTCCGCGCACGGCACGATCATGATCTTCTTCATGGCGATGCCGTTCCTGACGGGGCTGATCAACTTCGTCGTGCCGCAGCAGATCGGCGCGCGCGACGTCTCCTTCCCGTTCCTGAACTCGGTCAGCCTGTGGCTGACGGCGTCGGGCGCCGGGCTGGTTCTGGTCTCGCTGGTCATCGGCAAGTTCTCGACCGCCGGCTGGACCGCCTATCCGCCCTATTCCGGCATCGAGTACAACCCCGGCGTCGGCGTCGACTACTGGCTATGGGCGGTGATCCTGTCCGGCGTCGGCACCACCATGACCGGCATCAACTTCGTCGTCACCATCTTCAAGCGCCGCGCGCCGGGCATGACGCTGATGCGCATGCCGCTGTTCACCTGGACGGCGCTCGTCACCAGCGTCCTGATCGTCTTCGCCTTCCCCGCCGTCACCGTCGTCGGCGCCCAACTCGCGCTCGACCGCTATCTGGGCATGCACTTCTTCACCAACGGCGACGGCGGCAACATGATGAACTACATCAACCTGATCTGGATCTGGGGCCATCCGGAGGTCTACATCCTGATCCTGCCCGCCTTCGGCATCTTCTCCGAGGTCGTCGCGACGTTCTCGCGCAAGCGCCTGTTCGGCTACGAGTCGCTGGTCTACGCCACCGCGGTGATCGGCCTGCTGTCGTTCACCGTCTGGCTGCACCACTTCTTCACCATGGGCTCGAGCGCCAACGTCAACGCCTTCTTCGGCATCACCACGATGATCATCGCGGTGCCGACCGGAGTGAAGATCTACGACTGGCTTCTGACCATGTATGGCGGCCGCATCACCGTCTCGGTGCCGATGCTGTGGACGCTCGGCTTCATCGTCACCTTCGTCATCGGCGGCATGACCGGCGTCCTGCTCGCCATCCCGCCGGTCGACTACATGATGCACAACTCGACCTTCCTGGTCGCCCACTTCCACAACATGCTTATCCCCGGCGCGCTGTTCGGCTACTTCGCGGGCTATACCTACTGGTTCCCCAAGGCGTTCGGCTTCAGGCTGGACGATACCTGGGGGCGGCGCGCCTTCTGGGCCTGGATCGTCGGCTTCTACCTCGCCTTCATGCCGCTCTACGCGCTCGGCTTCATGGGCATGCCGCGGCGCATGGAGCATTACGACATGGCCGCCTGGCAGCCCTGGCTGGTCGTCGCGGCGGCCGGCGCCTTCCTGATCCTGATCGGCATCGGCTGCCTGATCATGCAGCTCTACGTCAGCATCCGGAACCGGGCGGCGCTGGCCGACACCACCGGCGATCCGTGGGACGGGCGCACGCTGGAATGGGCCACCGCCTCGCCGCCGGCGCCCTACAACTTCGCCAGGATCCCGGTCGTGCACGACCGCGACGAACTGACCTGGCGCAAGGCCAATCCGGCCGAAGCGACCAGGGACGACATCGCCTCGGAAATCGAGATGCCGGACAACACCGGGGCCGGCGTCGTCATCGGCGTGGTCGCCGGCGTGTTCGGATTCGCGATGGTGTGGCACATCTGGTGGCTCGCCGCCGTGTCGGCCCTGCTGATCCTGGCGGTCGTCGTCGCGCGCAGCTTCAACGACGACGGCGAGCACCGTCTGTCGGCCGACGATATCGCCACGGCCGAGACCCGCGGCAGCGGTCCGCTCCTGGGCTATCGCGCATGACCATACCCACCAACCAGACCGGTCCGGATCGCCCATGAGCGCCGAAGCGACAACGATGCGACACGAAAGCGGGAAGGACGCGGCGCTCGCCGACCGCGATTTCGGCTTCTGGGTCTATCTGATGAGCGACGCGATCATCTTCGCGCTGCTGTTTGCGACCTATCTCGTGCTGAAGTCGGGCACCGCCGGCGGACCGACCGGCCAGGACCTGTTCGACATCAACCGGACCTTCGCCGAGACCATGCTGCTGCTGGCCAGCTCGGTCACCTTCGGCATGGCCAGCGTCGCCGTCGCCGAGCGCAACCGCTCGGGCGTCGTCGCCTGGCTCGCCGTCACCTTCGTGCTCGGCGCCGCCTTCCTGGCCCTCGAGTTCGGCGAGTTCGCCGGCATGATCGCCCAGGACGCCGGACCGGGGCGCAGCGGGTTCCTGTCGGCCTTCTTCACGCTGGTCGGCACGCACGGCCTGCATGTCAGCGGCGGCCTCGTCTGGATCGCGGTGATGATCGCGCAGGTGCACCTCAAGGGCCTCACCGCCCCGGTCGTCTCGCGGCTGTTCCGGCTCGGCCTGTTCTGGCACTTCCTGGATATCGTCTGGATCGGGATCTTCTCGGTCGTCTACCTGCCGGGGGTGATGTGAGATGAACGCGACACCGAACCTTTCGGCATCCCCGCAGGCACCGGAGGGGAAATCACCGGACGAGCTGCGGCGAGCCTATCTGATCGGCTTCGGGCTGGCGCTCGTGCTGACCGCCATTGCCTTCGCGATCGTTGCCTTCGGGCTGATGCCGGCCGGCCCGGCGCTCGTGGTCATCGCGATCCTGGCGGTGATCCAGGTGCTGGTGCACCTCTATTTCTTCCTGCATCTGGATCCGCGCACGGCGCCGCGCGAGAACGTTCTGACGCTGGCTTTCGCCGTGGTGCTGATCTTCATCATGATCGGCGGGTCGCTGTGGATCATGTTCGATCTGAACCAGCGGATGATGATGTAGGCCGCGGGCCTTCAGGGGATCGGTCCGGCAAGTTCGGGCCTTCAGAGGATCTCGAGCACGCTTTCCGGCGGGCGTCCGATCGCGGCGCGGTCGCCGGCGATCACCACCGGGCGTTCGATCAGCACCGGCTCGGCGATCATGGCCGCGATGATGTCGTCGTCCGACAGGCCCGGGTCGGCGAGCCCACGTTCCTTGTAGGCGGCCTCGCCGCGGCGCAGCAGATCCCGCGGCTTCAGGCCGAGTTTCTTCAGGGCGGCCTTGATGGCGACGGCATCCGGCGGCGTCTTCAGGTATTCGACGACGGTCGGCTCGACGCCCCTGTCGCGCAGCAATTCCAGCGTCTGGCGCGACTTGGAGCACCGCGGATTGTGCCAGATGGTGACGCTCATTCGATCCTCTCCCGTGCCCAGTCCTCGGTTGCCGTGCCGACCGCGTCGCCGATCGCCGCGAAGCCGTCGCGGTCGAGATGGCGGACGAGGCCGCGCTTGATGTCGCCGACGAGCCCGAGGCCTTCATAGACCAGACCGGTATAGACCTGAACGAGCGCGGCTCCGGCGCGGATCTTCTCATACGCCGTATCGGCGGAATCGATGCCGCCGACGCCGACGATCGGGATCTGCGGCGCCAGGCGCAGGCGCAGACGGGCAAGCACGACCGTCGAGCGGCGGAACAGCGGCCGGCCGGAGAGGCCGCCGGCCTCCGAGACATGCCGGTCGGAAAGCCCGGCCCGGGACAGGCCGGCCCGGGACAAGGTCGTGTTCGAAACGATGACGCCGTCGAAGCGATGGCGCGTCACCGCCCCGGCGATGCCGTCGAGATCGGAGTCCTCGAGGTCCGGGGCGATCTTCAGGAGCAGCGGGACCGGTCGGCCGATCCGGTCCGCCTGCCGGTCACGCGCCGCCGACACGCGGGATAGCAGGTCCTCGAGCGCCTGCTCGTGCTGGAGATCACGCAGGCCCGGCGTGTTCGGCGAGGAGATGTTGACGGTGAAATAGTCGGCGATGTCGGCGAAGCAGTCGACCCCGGCGACATAGTCGGCGGCGCGGTCGGAGGCGTCCTTGTTGGCGCCGATATTGACGCCGAGGATGCCGTGTCCGCGGCGCGCCTCAAGATGCGCCCGGACCGCGTCGTGGCCCTGCGTATTGAAGCCGTAGCGATTGATCACCGCGCGGTCGCCGGCGAGGCGGAAGACGCGCGGCCGCGGATTGCCGGGCTGCGGGCGCGGGGCAACGGTGCCGATCTCGGCAAAGCCGAAGCCGAGCGCCACGAGCGCGTCCGGCACCTCGCCATTCTTGTCGAACCCGGCGGCCATGCCGAGCGGGTTGGGAAAGTCGAGCCCGAACAGGCCGATCGCGAGACGCGGATCGCCGCCGCCCGCGGCGCGCCGGAGCACGCCGGTCGATTGCGCGAGTTTCAGGGACGAGATCGCGAGATCGTGGGCGCGCTCGGGGTCGATCGCGCCGAACACGGGCCGGGCGATCGCCGACAGCGTCCCGATCACGCGCCGGATCCGTCGTCGGGCGCCGCGATCGCCGCGACCTCGGTGACCGCGGCAAGCGGCAGGTGCCCGTAGAGATGCGGAAACAGGGCGCCGCCGCGCGACGGCTCCCATTTGAGGGCGTCGCCCAGCGCGCTCGCGTCGACGCTGACAATCAGCAGGTCGTCGCGGCCGGCGTAATGCCTGGCCAGCGTGCCTGCGATCTGGTCGGCTGCAGACAGATGGATGAAGCCGTCGCGGGCATCGTCCGCATTGCCGGAATAGACGCCGGCGTTCTCCGCCAAACGCCACTCGTCGCGGCCACAGATCTTGAAAACGGTTCCGGTCATGACGGCGCGACCGTATATCCGGTGCTATCGGCCGGCAAGCCGCCAGGCGGGGAATGCACATCCCCGTCCGACGTCACCGCGACATCGGGAAAAAACCGAGCCCGTCGCCTATCGCGACCGGCCTAAAAAGTGTCCCGGCACCGCACGAGGTCCGCCCGAGCCCGCTAGAGGCCAAGCAGGTCCTCGCCGGCGCCGGGACAAGTTCGGCCTGGCGGCACCCTATCCGACCAGGCTCGGTTTTCTCCCGACACTGCGAGAGGCGACTTCGGAGGTCGACGTCACCTGGCCGAACTGCGCGGCGATCTCGGTGACGACGCCATGTACCTGTTCTTCTCCGTATCCCCCCCTTGCCCGGCTGTCGGACGCATCGGCGACGAACGCGGCACGATGATTGCGATGATAAGCATCAACCATCGTCGCCAGGCAACTGCCGTCCGCCGTCAGTCCCGCAAGCAGGAAATTGGGCCGCTCGAGGCTGTTGAGCAAGGTAGCGAAGGACTCGTTCGAATAACAAGACGGCAAGGAGCGCTCGAAAACCATCTCGTGCGGCCGGGGACGGAATTCCTCGATCCAGTCCGCGAACGGCGTGGCCCGATTGAAAAAGGGCTCACGCTTGAGCAACCGGAAATGCGCGACAGGCAAGCCGCATTCGCGGGCATGATCGAGCAGCCGCCGGCAATTGCTCCACCACGGTTCGCGCCGCGACAGCGCGGGCGCTCGGCCTTCCGTGACGTATTCCTGTTGCAGGTCGACGAACACGACGACCGGCTGCGCGAAGTCGCCGTCGTTACGCGGAAATCGGATCACACTCATGTATCGGTCCCCATCAGGCCGCTTCGTTGCCGCGCATGGGCGAGGTCACGGGGCGCGCGACGGAGCCCTCGAGAACGCCCGGCGCATCCCAGTCACCTTCCGGACGGATCAGCTGATAGGGATCGCTGTCGAGCGTCAGGGGCTCCGGGTGCGGATCCACCTCGAGAAGCATCTCGGTGTAGGAATAGTCGGAGAAGACGAGCTTGCGGTTGCCGCCCATCGGCTTGGCGCCGAAGCGGCTCCAGAACTTCACCAGACGATCCTGGGCGTGTCCGTAGATCGTCGTGTAGCCCTTCTTGCGCGCAAGCTCGATGCCCGCCCAGACGATGTCGAAGGACAGCCGGGTGTTGCGGAACTCGTGGCGCACCGCCAGGCGTTCGAGCTTGGCGAAGGAGGCGAAGAACCGGCCCCGCAGGCAGGCCGCCGGCTCGCCGTCGACATAGCCGATCAGGTGCGTGGCGCAGAAGTCGTTGCCGTCGAACTCCTCGCGATAGGGGCAACTCTGCTCGCTCATGAACACGGCGGAGCGGATCGCCACGACCTTCATCATGTCCCCCATCGAGCGGGCGACCTTGATCTCGTATCCGCGCGCGGACCGACCGCTACCATTCCGACCGCGGTCGCGAGCGCATTTCTCGAAATCCACGTGCTTTGCCATCCCCATCTTTCAGTCTCCCCATTTCCGAGTTCAGGCGGCCACCATCGGGCGCCCGACACGGTTGGCGACGCGGACATACCGATGCAGATCGGGAAGACCGGACCGGACCTTGCCGAAACCCAGGCTGGCCATGATACGCTCGCCGCCCATGGTCGTCGGCCGCGCGAACAGGTTGGCGGTCGCATACCGGTCGGCCTGCAGCATGCGGCTTATCGCGCAGATGCCGGCCGAGGCCATGCCGGGCGCGACGACCGCCCATTTGTAGATCGCCGACGGCGCCGCGCCGCTCGCCACCAGGGCGCGCGGATCGGGCTGCGTGGTATCGAGTTCGCCAAGCAGAAGCCGCTCGAAACCGTCTTTCGACAGGTGGAGCATCGCGTAGATGCCGACCGGCGCGGCGCCCCGGCGGAAAACCCAGACGCTGTCGCGATTGCGCTCCGCCACACGCGAAACCGCGTCGCCGGCGGCCGCCAGGGCCGGAATCTCGCTGGCGGCAAACGCCAGAAGCGCCGGTATCTCCCGCGGTTCGACACGTTCGGCCGAAATTCGCGACACGCTCAATCGTGCCAGATCGTCGAAGTCGCGGCGCTGCGAAATCGCATCGCTGTCGCCGACGACGCGCAAATTCGGCCTCAGTTTCGGTTGCATGACTTGCCCCAATAAACCAACGGTACTTATGGTATGCGCTGGGACGCCGCCGGGCTGCCTCAAATCCTGCAATGGGGTGATGCAAAAATGGAACGGGCCGTGACAGAGGGTCAGCTACGCAACGTATCCTGGGACGACATCCGGGTGTTCCTGGCCTGTGTGAAGGCCGGCAGCTTCCGGCGCGCGGCGACGGCGTTGCGGGTCAGCTCGTCCACGGTGGTGCGCCGCATCGACCGGCTGGAGCACGATCTCGGCATCAGCCTCTTCAACCGCGTGCCCGACGGCGTGGTGCCAACCGAGGAAGCCTGCGCGATCGTCGACCACGCCGAGCGCATGGAAATGGCGATCTACGACGTCTTCCGGCGCGTCGACGCGCAGGACACGACCACGCGCGGCGTCGTCCGCGTTTCGGTGACGGAGGGGATCGGCACGTACTGGATCATGCCGCGGCTGGTGGAGTTCCAGCGGCAGTTCCCCTTCCTCATCATCGACATGCGCTGCGCCATGGAGAGCGCCGACGTGCTCAGGATGGAAGCGGACATCGCGATCCAGTTCGAGCGGCCGACGGCGCCGGACCTGATCGTCTCCAAGCTCGGGCGGATGCACATCTATCCGTTCGCGTCGCGGGGCTACGAGAAGATCTACGGCCTGCCCAAGTCGGTCGAGGAAATGTCACGGCACCGCCTCGTCGATCAGGCCGCGCCGCAACTGGACAACGGCGCCTGGGCGCGGCTGCTCGGCCTCACCGACGTCGAGGGCATCGTGTCGCTGCGCACCAACGCCAGTTCGGCGCTGCTCTACGCCATCGAGAAGGGCGCCGGGATCGGCGCGCTTCCGACCTATGCGCCGGCGCTGGGCGCGCCGATCGTTCCCGTCGACATCGGCATCCACCACGCGATGGACATCTGGATGACCTACCACCCCTCGGTCAAACGCAGCCAGCGCGCCATGCTCGTCGCCAACTGGATGAAGCAGATCTTCAATCCCGACCAGTTCCCGTGGTTCCGCGACCCGTTCATTCACCCGTCCGAATTCGTCGGGACGCTGCCGCCCGATTCAACGATCAATATCGGCGAGGGCTTCGCCGCCGTGGTCCCCTCCGCCGACGACGGCGTCGAGGTCCCGCAGAAAAAGCGCGTCCGGCAACGCTAGGCGCGTTCGGAACCGGACGAGAAAACAAGGCCCGGGCCTTCGCCCGAGCGGTTCCTGCTGGCGGGCGGATGTCGTGTCCCTGTCGCAGCCAGAACGACCAATCGCCGGTTTTGAACCGCACGCCGTCGGGCGGCTGCATTAGCGTATGTCACCTCTGCTGGTTTTTCGCGTCGGGAGGAGCGGATGGCCGGTACTCCGGAAGAGGCCAGACCATCGGGGCGGCCACGCACCGGCCGGCGCACCGGACGGCGCGCGGGCCGGCAGCGGATCGGCGTGTCCGCGCCCGCCTACCTGGTCCGTGAAATTCCCCCATACGAGATCCTGTCGGAGGACGGCCTCGCCCGCATCGAGGCGGCAACCGACAGGATCCTGGCCGAGGTCGGGATCGAGATACGCGGCGACGACGAGGCGATCCGGCTGTTCAGGGAATCGGGCGCCAGCGTCGCGGGAGACCGCCTCCGCTTCGAGCCGGGACACCTGCGCGAGATCCTAATGAGCGCGCCGCGCGAGTTCACCCAGGTCGCCCGCAATCCGGCCCGCTCCGTCCAGATCGGCGGACGCAACACGGCGATGGCGCCCGCCTACGGCTCCCCGTTCGTCATCGACATCGACGGGGGGCGCCGCTATGGCACCATCGAGGACTTCCGCAACTTCGTGCGCCTGGCCTATATGGCGCCGTGGCTGCACCATTCCGGCGGCACCGTGTGCGAGCCGGTCGACCTGCCAGTCAACAAGCGGCACCTCGACATGGTCCACGCCCACATGACGCTGTCGGACAAGGCCTATATGGGCTCGGTGACGGCGCCCGAGCGGGCCGAGGACTGCATCGCGATGAGCCGCATCCTGTTCGGCGCGGATTTCCTCGAGCACAACTGCGTCATCCTCGGCAACGTCAACGTCAACTCGCCGCTGGTCTGGGACGGCATGACGACCCAGGTGCTGCGCGCCTATGCGCGGGCCAACCAGGGCACGGTCGTCGTTCCCTTCATCCTCGGCGGCGCGATGGGGCCCGTCACCAACGCCGGAGCGATCGCCCAGTCTATCGGCGAGGCGATGGTCGGCTGCGCGCTGACCCAGCTGGAGCGGCCGGGCGCCCCCTGCGTCCTTGGCAACTTCCTGTCGTCGACGGCGCTGAAGTCCGGTTCGCCAACCTTCGGCACGCCCGAGCCAGCCGTCGGCTCCCTCGTCGTCGGCCAGTTGGTGCGCCGGCTCGGCCTCCCGCTGAGATGCTCGGGCTCGTTCACGACCTCGAAGCGCGCCGACGCGCAGGCGATGTCGGAAAGCGCCATGTCGATGCTGGCGGCGATCCAGTGCGGCGCGAACTTCCTGCTGCATTCGGCCGGCTTTCTCGACGGCCTGTTGTCGATGTCCTACGAGAAATTCGTGCTCGACGTGGATTTCTGCGGCGCGCTGCATGCCTACGCCCGGGGCGTGCCGGTCGACGACAATCAACTTGCCCTCGACGCCTTCGCCGAGGTGGGACCGGGCCATCATTTCTTCGGCTCGGCCCACACGCTGGCGAACTACGAGACCGCCTACTGGGACTCCGACCTCGCCGACACCGATCCGTGGGAGACCTGGCGCGACCGCGGCTCGCTCGACGCGGCGACCCGGGCCAACGCGCGCTGGAAGGCGCTGCTGGCCGCGTACCGGCCGCCGCCGATCGATCCGGCGACCGAGGAGGCGCTATACGCCTTCATCGACCGCCGCAAGGCAGGCATGCCGGACGCCTGGCACTAGACTTCGGGACCGATGAGAGAGACGACCGCCTCGACCGACCCGCTGCTGCAGCCCTACCGGCTCAGGCACCTGACCCTTCGCAACCGGCTGATGTCGACGGCGCACGAGCCGGCCTACTCGGAAGACGGACTGCCGAAGGACCGCTATCGGCTCTACCACGTGGAGAAGGCGAAGGGCGGCATCGCGCTGACCATGACAGCGGGGTCGGCGATCGTCGCGGCGGACTCCCCGCCCGCCTTCGGCAACCTGCATGCCTATCGCGACGAGATCGTGCCGTGGCTGAAGCGGCTCGCCGACGAATGCCATGCGCACGGCGCCGCGGTGATGATCCAGCTCACCCATCTCGGCCGGCGCACGGGCTGGAACACGGCCGACTGGCTGCCGGTGCTGGCGCCCTCGCCGATCCGCGAACCGGCGCATCGCGCCTTTCCCAAGACCGCCGAGGACTGGGACCTCGACCGTATCGTCGCCGACTACGCGGCGGCGGCGCAGCGCATGCAGGCCGCCGGGCTCGATGGCATCGAGCTGGAATGCTACGGGCACCTGCTCGATCAGTTCTGGTCGCCGGCCACCAACACGCGCGACGACGAGTACGGAGGCTCGCTGGACAACAGGCTGCGCTTCACCCACCGCGTGCTCGACGCGATCCGGGCCGCCGTCGGGGGCGATTTCATCATGGGCCTGCGCCTCGTCGCCGACGAGGACTGGGACAAGGGCCTGTCGCGGGAGGACGGCATCGAGATCTGCAAGCGGCTGGTGGCGACCGGCCAGGTCGATTTCCTCAACATCATCCGCGGCCATATCGAGACCGACGCGGCGCTGTCGAAGGTGATCCCGGTTCAGGGCATGCGCGCCGCCCCGCATCTCGACTTCGCCGGCGACGTGCGCGCCGAGACCCGGTTCCCGGTCTTCCATGCCGCCCGGATCAACGACGTGGCGACCGCCCGCCACGCGGTCGCGGAGGGCAAGCTCGACATGGTCGGCATGACGCGGGCGCACATCGCCGACCCGCATATCGGCGCGAAGATCGCGGCGGGCCGCGAACACGAGATCCGGCCCTGCGTCGGCGCGACCTACTGCCTCGACCGGATCTACGAGGGCGGCGAGGCGCTGTGCATCCACAACCCGGCGACCGGCCGGGAAGCGACGATGCCGCATGTGATCCGGTCTACCGAGGGCGCGCGCCGGCGGGTCGTGGTGGTCGGCGCCGGACCTGCTGGCCTGGAGGCGGCGCGGGTTTCGGCGGAGCGCGGCCATTCAGTGGTGCTGTTCGAGGCGGCGGCCGACGCGGGCGGGCAGGTGCGTCTCGCGGCGCGGACGCGACGGCGCAGCGAGCTGATCGGCATCGTCGACTGGCGCGTGGAGCGCTGCGAGGCCGCCGGCGTCGAGATGCGGTTCAACACGCTCGCCGATGCCTCCGAGGTGCGCGCCGCCGAGCCCGATATCGTGGTCGTCGCGACCGGCGGCCTGCCCAACACGGCCATCCTCGAGGAGGGCGGCGATCTCGTCGTGTCGAGCTGGGACATCCTGTCGGGCGATGCCAAACCGGGCGGCGACGTCCTGATCTTCGACGACAACGGCGCCCATCCGGCGATGCAGGCGGCCGAACAGCTTGCCCTGTCCGGCGCCAAGGTCGAGATCGTCACGCCCGAACGGTTCTTCGCGCCGGAGATCGGCGGCCTGAATCACGTGCCCTATGCCGAGATCTTTCAGCGGCACGGCGTTCGCATCACCATCGCCCGAAGGCTCACGAACGTCCGCCGCGCCGGAAACGGCCTGCTGGCAACGATCGGAAGCGACTACGGCGAGGCGATCCGCGAGACGCGTGCGATAGACCAGGTCGTCGTCGAGCATGGCACCCTGCCGCTCGATGACCTCTATTTTGCGCTAAGGGAGGGATCGGAGAACCGGGGCGAGGTCGACTATCGCGCCCTGATCGCCGGACACCCGCAGACGATCGTGCGCAACCCCGAGGGCGACTATCGCCTGTACCGGATCGGCGACGCGGTCGCCTCGCGCAACATCCATGCCGCCATCTACGACGCACTGCGGCTGGCGAAGGACTTCTGAGTGTTGCGACAAAGTTACGCACCTCGACGAATCGTGATGATAAAAATTGCCTGATTCGATGCCAATATTGAGCCAGACAGCAGGGATGACCGGATGACGTTTCAGACCGATACGGATGGTGAAAACAGTTTTCTACTGAGCCGGCGCGGTTTCGTCGTCGGCGGGCTGTCGGCCGCGCTCGCGGGCTGCACAGCCGAAACGATGGACAGTCTGAGCGCCTACGCGCCGGTCGACGGCAGCGTGGCGCCGCAATATCGCCGGAGGCGGGTAAGCTACGCGACGAAAGAGAAGCCGGGCACGATCATCGTCGACACCTCGGAACGCTACCTCTACGTCGTCGAAGAAAACGGCAAGGCGACCCGCTATGGCGTCGGCGTCGGCCGGGCGGGCTTTTCCTGGAGCGGGCGGGCGCGCGTCGGCCGCAAGGCTGAGTGGCCGACCTGGACGCCGCCGCCGCAGATGATCCGCCGCCAGCCGGAGCTGAAGAAATACGCGGGCGGCATGCCCGGCGGCAAGGACAACCCGCTCGGCGCGCGCGCCCTATATCTCTACGACGGCGGCCGCGACACGATGTACCGTCTGCACGGTACCAACCAGCCGTGGTCAATCGGGCGGGCGATGTCGAGCGGCTGCATCCGGATGATGAACGCCGACGTCGTGCATCTCTACGAGCGCACGCCAATCGGAACGCGGGTCGTGGTGAAGGCTTAGATTGTTCTAGACCCTACGATGTCCGGGCGACTCGCCTGAGGTGATTGTCCCAGGCGATGTTGTCGCTGGGGGGCCGGATCTGGTCTGGACCGGCCGCCGGTCCCGCCGCCGGTCCGGCCTCGACGATCTCGCCGTGCCCGTTGGTCAAACGGAAATCGTCGCGCACCCCCGGCGCAACCCCGCACCCATCGCGCAATTCGGTCACGCCAAGCGATCGGCCCGTTTCCGCGTCCCAGTAGGCGACCGTTCCGCCGACCGGGCTCGACGTCGCCACGACCGTGCCGGACGCGTCGACGGCGACCGAGCCGATATAATTCGACAGGCCGCGCAGAACGGCCTGCGGGCCGGTGAACATCTCGATCGCGTGTCCGCGCCGATGACGGCCGACTACCGGCGGGCGATCGGCCTTCGGGCCGTGATACTGTCCGCCGAACCAGACAGCGCCGAACGCATCGACAGCCAGATGATGGAAGGCGAGCTTGTGCAGCTCGCGCGGCAGCTCCGCGGTTTCCAGGAGGTCGCCGGTCGCGATATCGACATAGGCGATGGACGGCACCATCGTATCGAGATTGAGCTCCAGCTTACCGTAGTCGGGATGGGTCAGCACTCCGCCGTTGGCGATGCACAGCGTTCGGCCATCGGGCATCAGCACCACCTCGTGCGGGTCGAGACCGCCGGTGGAGAACTCGCCGATGCGCCGCATGCCGGCGGCGACGTCATAGACGCCGGCGACCCCGCGCTCGCCACCATAGTCGTTCTCGGTCGCGATCAGCAGCCGGTCGGCGTCGGCGAACGTCCCGTGGCCGAAGAAGTGACGGTCCGGCTCGGCGGTGAAGGGCTGCGGCGGCGCGGCGCCATCGACATCGAAGGCCACCGCGAAGCGGCCCGGCTGGCGCGCGAAGGCGACCGCGCGACGGCCCGACCGGTCGATCGCGAAGCTGTGGCCGCGCGCCTCGAGCGGGATGACCAGCCGCTCGCGCCCCGCCTCGTCGATGACGACGACCTCGAAGGCGCGGATGTTCTTGCGGGCGGTGAGAAACAGGGCCTCCTCGGTGGCCTCCTCGGCGCCAGCCGCGAAGCCCGACCGCGGCGCCAGGCCGGCGGCCGCGGCGAGCGCCAGAAAGGTGCGCCGATCAATCGCCGTCGAGCGCATTGAACCCCACGCTCACGCCGAGCGCCTGGGCGACCCGCGTGTCCATCGTCGTGTGCAGGCTCTTGAGCGCGATCACCGTGTAGATCAGGCCCTCCCGTCCCGGTCCCGGCCTGACGGCCTCCTCGATCGGCATGTCCAGCTTGTCGAGCGTATCGAGTATCTTGCGCATCTCCAGCCGCAGCCCGCCGTCGATCCAGCGGTCGGATTCACTCAGGGCTTCGCCGATGCCCGTGGCCGCGTAGAAATCCCGCAACCCCGCCAGGCCGCTGCGAACGGCGCGGATGGTCGCCCCGCTGCGCCACAGCGGGGCCTTCCGGAAATTCGCCTGTTCGGGCGCCTTTCCGAGAAAGGGAACAATGATCGCCTCGGCAAGGAACGCCGTGCCGCCGGCCAGCGCCTTGACGACCTCGGCGGCGACCTCCTTGTCGTCGCGATAGATATCGTTGTCCGGCCCCGGATGCGCGAATTCGCGGACAAACGCGCCGTCCGGGCCCCAGTCGGCGACGATGGCGGTGGCTCGCTCCGACAGCACGACGCTGGCGGAGAGGGCATAGGCGCAGCGAAAGCGGCCCTCGTCGGTCTTTTCGAGCAGGGACGGCGAACCAGTGCCGAACAGCAGGAACTCGAGCGCCGGCAGCCCCTGGACCGCGACGCTCTTGGCGGCGAGCTTCGCCGGATCGATCGCGTCGGCGTCCTTCCCGGCGAGGATCGCGCCGACCTGACGCAGCACGACACCGCGGGGATCGGGCCAGAAGAAGATCTTCTCGAACCGGTTGTCCTCCACCATCGGGCCGAATCGCAGAAAGGAGACGCGGAACCAAGCATCGACAAGAGTATCGAACCGCTGCCGCGCCGTATCGAGGCGCGGCTCGCCGGGCTCTCGGCACAACCGGTCGATATCGCCCGACAGCGCCGCGGCGGTATTGGCGAACTGGGCAACGGACGGCCGGACGAAGGTTTCGGTGACACGCAGGCCGAGATTGTCCGGCATGCCGGCGGACGCGCCCGTTGCCCACAGGCACAGAAACACCGCGCAGAGGATCCGCCGCATCAAAGGGACTCCAGGAACCGGATAAGGTTCGCCCGTTCCTCAGGCGTCATCGCGACGACCCGGTCGCGCGCGGCCTGGGCTTCGCCGCCATGCCAGAGCACTGCCTCGAGTATCGTCCGCGCACGGCCGTCATGCAGGAACGTCGCCTCCTCGTTCACCGTCTTCGTCAGACCGATACCCCAAAGCGGCTGCGTGCGCCATTCGCGACCGTCGGCATCGCCCTCGGGCCGGTTGTCGGCGAGCCCCTCGCCCATGTCGTGCAGCAGCATGTCGCTATAGGGCCAGACAAGCTGGAAGCGAAGGGCTTCGTGCTCGGCATCGCGGCGGGTGACGAATTTCGGCGTGTGGCAGGCGGCGCATCCGGCGGCATAGAACTCGGCCTTGCCGGCGAGCACGGCGGGATCGTCGATATCGCGCCGCGCGGGCACGGCGAGATTGGCCGCGTAGAAGACCACGAGATCGAGCAGATCACCGGGCACTTCGTCGGCGCCCAGCGCGGTCTGGACGCCGGTCGGCTGAGCGCGGCAGTCGGCCTGGGCCTGCGTGCAGTCGCCGTGCGGATCGGGCGCCGGCGGCGACGACAGGCCCATGTCGCCGCTGAAGGCGCTGGCACTCTGGACGCGGATCGACGGCGTGATCGCCTTCCAGCCGAACCGGCCGAGCGCGATCTCGCCCGTCTCGGGATCGCGCACGTAGCTGGGCCTGCCGGAAATGCCGTCGCCGTCGGCGTCGTCGGGATCGGCCCCGGCGAGGATGTCGGCTTCGGCGATCGCCTCGAGCAGGCCGAGACCGATCATCGGCTGGGCGATGCGCATGGATGTCATCGTATCCGGGTGCATCGGCCCGTAGCCGGGATCTGCGATCTCCAGCGTCGGCCTGCGCAGCGTCATCGTCTCGCCGCCGTTCAACGCGACCCGCACGTCCTCGTAGGAAATCGTCACCCGCCCCTCGCTGGCGAGGCCGGGCACGGCGAAATCCTGGAGCTGCGCGCCGTATACCGGCTCGCCGATCACCAGCGCCCGCCGGTCGGCGAGGGCCTGGCGCTCGGCATCGCTGGACGGCGGCACCGACAGACGCACCAGCATCGTCACCGCGTCGTCTGCGGCCGAGGCGGGCGGATGGCCGCGACCGTCCTTCAGGTGGCAGCCCTGGCAGGAGCGGGCGTTGAACAGCGGCCCGAGACCGTCGGAGGCCTGGGTCGAGGACGGCGACGTCACCCAATCCTTGCGGAACAGCCCGTTGCCGACCGCGAACGTCTGGCGCCCCTCGAAGGACAGGTTGGCGGAGGGATGGGAGAAAATGTCGCGATTGACGATCTTCTTCACCGTCGCCGCGCCGCCGGGCATCGCCTCGAACGTCTCGGCCTGATCGAACGTCTCCGCCGGCGCGGTCACCGCCCTGACGCGGGCGAGGTCTTCCGGGCTCAGGTCGTCCCGCCCCGTCGAGGCGGCAACCGCCGCTCCGGCGAGGGTCACGACAGCGAAACCGGCGATCAGGCGCCGCGACGGTGACATGGTTCGTATCCGGTGGCGGGCCGCCCCCCGCGGCCCCGGGTCTTGCGTTTCTACCTTACTGGAACGCCGGTTCTTACTGGAACACCGCGCCCGGCTTGTCGAGGCTGTCCGACCCTTCGATCGAAACGCCCTGCAGGCCGAGCGCGGCGACGATGCGCTCGATCGTGCGGGTCTGGTCGACCAGCCCGTCGATCGCCGCCTGCACCACGGCGTTGCCCTCGGCATTGCCCTCGCCGATCATCTGGTCGTAGGCCTCGCCGGCCTCCGCGCGGGCGCGCAGCGTTTCCATCGCCGCGGTCGTGACATCGAGTCTGGCGCGCATCTCCTCGTCCAGCGCGGCGTCGCTGGCCTTGACCAGATCGGACATGCTCGCGCCCGCGACGGTCGAGCCGTCGATCCGCCTGTAGCGGCCGAGATAGACGTTGGCGATGCCGAGCTGGTCGTAATAATGCGAGTTGTGGGTGTTATCGGAGAAGCAGTCCTGCTCCTCCTCGGGGTCGTTCAGAAGCAGGCCGAGCTTCATGCGCTCGCCGGCAAGCTCGCCGTAGGACAGACTGCCGAGACCGGTCATGATGGCGATCAGCCCGAGCTGCGGGTCGGCGCCAATCAGGTTTCCGCGCGCCTCGCCGTCCTCGTCCCAGTTGGCGACCATCTCCTCGAGATCGTCGACGAGCAGATCGGCGGCGGCGACGAGATATTCGCCGCGCCGATCGCAATTGCCGCCCGTGCAGTTGGCGGTATCGAAGTCGGTATGCGGCCGGTTGCCCGCGCCGACGTCGGTTCCGTTCAGGTCCTGGCCCCAGAGCAGGAACTCGATGGCGTGGTAGCCGGTGGCGACGTTCGCCTCGACGCCGCCGATCTCCTGCAGCGTGCCGGACAGAAGCTCCGGGGTGATCTCACTGGCATCGATCTCCTGACCGCCGATCCGGATCGTCGGGTTGGCGATGATGTTGGCGAGGAAGAAGCCGTTGGTGTCGGACTCGGTGCCGTAGGAGGTGTCGACATAGTCGATCAGGCCTTCGTCCAGCGGCCAGGCATTCACCCGCCCCTCCCAGTCGTCGACGATGGCGTTGCCGAAACGGAAGGTTTCCGTCTGCAGATAGGGAACCCGGGCGGCCAGCCACGCCGCGCGGGCGGCGGCGAGGGTTTCGGTGCTCGGCCCGGCGACCAGCGACCTGACGGCTGCGTTCAGCGACCTGGCGGTTTCCAGCGAATCCTCGTATCCGGCCAGCGCGATATCGGCATAGCTCTCGAGCACGTCCACCGGTTCGGCAGCCGCCGCCGGCAGGGCGGTCATCAGCGCCAGACCGCCGGCTGCAAGGGTCGTCAGTGCGTTGCGCATCATCGCGTCTTCCCCGGGTCTTTATCTCGTTGCCGAACCGCAACGCCGCAGGCGCCGCGGTTCCCTGGAATAATTCCAGACTTTTAAAGTCAGATTTGCGACGGCAACAAAGCGCAGGCTGTTTGCGATGTCAATACGCGCCTCGACGCACCAGTACGGAAGGGACCGGAATCAGCTAGTGTTTCCGCCCCATCGCATCCGATGGCCCCCTTCCAGATTGGTATCGAGATTAAAAAGATGACTGATGAAATCGTCCGCGACAGCAATGGCACTGAATTGAACGACGGCGATTCCGTCACTTTGATCAAAGACCTGAAAGTGAAGGGCACGTCGACGACACTGAAACGCGGCACGCTCGTGAAAAATATTCGCCTCACCGGCAAACCAGCCGAAGTCGAGTGCAACACGAAGCAGGTGAAGGGGCTGGTCCTGAGAACGGAGTTCCTCAAGAAGGCCTGAGGCCTCCCGCTGACGCCGCATCAACGGTGGCGACCCTTTCAGTCCCACCCTAGAGCCTGTCGTCGCTGATGGCGATGAGCGAAGCGTTGCCGCCGGCCGCGGCGGTGTTGATCGAGACGACCTGCTCCTGGGAGAAGCGGGCGAGGTAGTCCGGCCCGCCGGCCTTCGGCCCGGTGCCCGACAGGCCCGAGCCGCCGAACGGCTGGGTGCCGACGACGGCGCCGATCATGTTTCGGTTCACATAGACGTTGCCGACCGGCAGCCGGTCGACGACGCGGCGATGAAAGGCGTCGATGCGGCTGTGCACGCCGAACGTCAGGCCGTAGCCGGAGGCGGCGACATCGTCGAGGGTCCTGCCGAGGTCCTTCGCCTTCCAGCGGGCGACGTGCAGCACCGGCCCGAAGATCTCCTCGGTCAGATCGCGCGGCGACTTCAACTCGATCACGTGCGGGGCGAACCAGGTGCCGGCGCCTAGATCCCGGGCAAGATCGCCGCCGGGGACGGTTCCGGCGAAGCGGACCCGCTGTTCCCGCTCCATGCGGGCGACATGGGCGCGAAGCCTGTCGCGGGCCTCGACATCGATCACTGGGCCGATATCGACCGCCGGATCGCCGGGGTCGCCGAGCCGCAGTTCCTTCGCCGCGCCGACGATCATCTCGATCATCCGGTCGGCGATATCTTCCTGCAACAGCAGCAGCCGCAACGCCGAGCACCGCTGGCCGGCGGAGCGGAAGGCGGACATCACCACGTCGTCGGCTACCTGCTCGGGCAGTGCCGTGGCGTCGACGATCATGGCGTTGATGCCGCCGGTCTCCGCGATCAGCGGCACGATCGGCCCGTCCTTGGCGGCGAGCGTCCGGTTGATCCTCCAGGCCGTCTCGGTGGAGCCGGTGAAGGCGACGCCGGCGACCCGGGGATGCGCGACGAGCCGGGCACCGACCGCGCCGTCGCCGGGAACGAGCTGCAGCGCGGCGCCGGGAACGCCGGCCTCGTGCATCAGGCCGACAGCCAGGGCGGCAACCAGCGGCGTCTGCTCGGCCGGCTTGGCGACGACCGCGTTTCCGGAGACGAGGGCGGCGACGATCTGGCCTGTGAAGATCGCCAGCGGGAAGTTCCACGGGCTGATGCAGACGAAGACGCCACGGCCGCGATGGCGGTAGCGGTTCTCCTCGCCGGTCGGCCCGGGCATGGTTTTGTCGACGAACAGGGTCCGCGCCTGGGCGGCGTAGTAGCGGCAGAAATCGACCGCCTCGCGCACCTCGGCAAGCCCGTCGACCAGGGTGCGACCGCCCTCCGCCGCGATCACCGCCAGCAACGTGTCCTGCCGGGCCTCGTAGAGGTCGGCGATCCGGTCGAGGATGCGGGCGCGGTCCTCGACCGGCGTGCGCGACCAGCTCCCGAACCCCTTCGCGGCGGCCTCGATGGCCCGGTCCGCGGTTTCCGGCGATGCCTCGTGCACGATGCCGACGACGGCCTTGCCATCGACCGGGCTTTTCATGTCACGGGCGATCCCGTCCACCGCCTTGCTGTCGACGAGCGGCCGGGCCTCGGGCGCGGGAAACGCGATCGCGCCGACGCCCTCTGTCAGGTCTTGCAACGCCTCGCGGTGTCCGAATTCCAGGCCCCGCGAGTTGGCGCGGGCGGGCCGATAGAGATCGACCGGCAGCGGGATCGCCGGATGCCGGCTCGGCTGATCGGGACCGAGATAGGCGGCCGGGCGCACCAGCAGCCGCTCGACCGGCACGGAGCGATCGCCGACCACCGAGACGAACGACGAATTGGCGCCGTTTTCCAGGAGCCGGCGGACGAGATAGGCAAGCAGGTCCTTGTGCCCGCCGACGGGGGCGTAGATCCGGCAGGCGGCCTGGGGCACGCGCTGGGCCAGGGTCTCGTAGAGCGCCTCGCCCATGCCGTGCAGGCGCTGGAACTCGAAGCCGTCCATCCCGTTGGCGGCACCGCCGGCCATTTCGAGTATGGTCGCGACGGTGAGCGCGTTGTGCGTGGCGATCTGTGGATAGAGGCGCGGGCGCGCGTCGAGCAGCCGCTGGGCGCAGGCCATGTAGCAGAGGTCGGTCGCCGGCTTGCGGGTGAAGACCGGGAAGCCGGCAAGGCCGCGTTCCTGCGCCCGCTTCACCTCGGTGTCCCAGTAGGCGCCCTTGACGAGGCGCACCATCAGCCGGCGGTCGTGGGCTTCCGCAAGCTCGCGTACCCAGTCGATCACGCGCGGCGCGCGCTTCTGGTACGCCTGCACCGCGAGGCCGAACCCGTCCCAGCCCGACAGCGAAGGGTCGGCCAGCGCGGCAGCAAAGACCTCCAGGGAGAGTTCGAGCCGGTCCGCCTCCTCGGCGTCGACGGTCAGGTTCAGGTCGAAGTCCCTGGCTTTGCGGGCGAGGTCGACCAGCAGCGGCACGAGCTCCATCATCACCCGGTCACGCTTGACCGCTTCATAGCGCGGATGCAGCGCCGACAGCTTTACCGAGATGCCGGGACGGGCCGGCAGCGGCTGGTTGCCGGCAGTCTTGCCGATAGCCTCGATGGCGTTGGCGTAGGAGTCGAAATAGCGCTCGGCATCGGCGGCCGTGCGCGCGCCCTCCCCCAGCATGTCGAAGGAATGGCGCACGCCGCGACTTCCCGCCGACCGGGCGCGGCCGAGGGCGTCGTGGATCGTTTCGCCGAGGACGAACTGGTGGCCGAGAACGCGCATCGCCCGGCGCGTGGCCGTGCGGACGGCCGGCAGGCCGAGCCGCTTGACCAGTCCGGCGATGATGCCCTCCGGCGTCTCGCCGGGATGGACGATCCGGCTGGACAGCCCGAGCGCCCAGGTGGAGGCGGATACGAGCCAGGTGTCGCCCTGGCCCTCATGCGCCGACCAGTCGGCGGCGCCGAGCTTGTCCTCGATCAGCCGGTCGGCCGTCTCCGCGTCCGGCACGCGCAGGAGCGCTTCGGCGAGAACCATCAGCGCCAGGCCCTCGCGGGTCGACAGGCCGTATTCGCGCAGGAAATCCTCGACGCCGCCGATGCCGCCGGTCCTGGCGCGGATGCCCTCGATCAGCGCGCGCGCGGTGTCGTCGACGCGGTCCTCGGCGTCGGGCGCCAGTCGGGTATCGGCGAGCAGGCGGGCGATCAGCGGGCCGTCGGCGGCGGCATAGGGCGCGGAAAACGGGGCCAGACCGGCCTCCGGCGAAGTGTCCACTGGCAATTCAGCCTCCCATATTGGATTATTCACATGGTATCAGGTATCAGATAGAGAATATCACGGAATTCGAGGCACCTATTGGCGACTTCGGCACGAAAGCGGACACCGGACCGGGACATCCCCGACCTGGACCGGATCGACCGGCGCATCCTCGCCGCCCTGCAATCCGAGGGGCGCATCACCAACCTGGAGCTCGCCGAGCGCATCGGCCTGTCGCCGACGGCGACGGCTGAACGGGTGAAGCGGCTCACCCGCGACGGCTTCATCCTCGGCTACTCGGCCCGTCTCGATCCGGCCAAGATCGCGCTCGGCCTGCTGGTCTTCGTCGAGGTGAAGCTCGACCGCACCACGCCCGATGTGTTTGACGACTTCGCCGCCGCGGTACGGCGGGCGCCGGAAGTGATCGAGTGCCACATGGTCGCCGGCGGCTTCGACTATCTCGTGAAGGCGCGCGTCGCCGACATGGCCGCCTACCGCCGCTTTCTGTCCGACGTGCTATTGTCGATGCCGGGCGTGCGCGAGACCCACACCTACGCGGTGATGGAGGAGGTGAAGGGCGACCCGATGCTGCCGATCTGAGGCAGACGGCACGATTCGATGCGTCCTCCGGACGCAGGTCATTTCCGGCGGCGAATACCTACATGAGACTGAGGTAATTTCTCTCGGTTTTCGATCGGAGGCGGTCACTATGACGAACAATGTCGAATTGTCGGAACAGTCGAAGGCAGAATGCGCCACGGCTTTGAAAAAGGTGCTGGCGGATACGTTCGTCCTCTATCTGAAAACCCACAACTTTCACTGGAACGTCGAAGGCCCGCGTTTTCTGGGGCTCCACGCAAAGTTCGAGGAGCAGTACCAGAACCTCTGGACCGTGACTGACGAGATCGCCGAACGAATCCGTGCGCTCGGACACAAGGCGCCGGGCACCTTCGCGGCTTTCACGGACCTGGCCGATGTCAAGGAAACGGAGTCGCCCCCGTCCGAGAACGAGATGCTGGCGCAACTGATCGCGGACAACGAGACCGTCGCCCGCACGATCCGCGGCGCGCTTCCAACGGTACAATCAGCCGGAGACGAGGCAAGCGCGGGCCTGCTCGCCGATCGCCTGACCTACCATGAAAAGGAAGTGTGGATGATGAAGAGCATCACTGCCTGACGCTGGGCGCAGCCGTATCAGGCGCACCTGTTCGACTCCAGAACAAAGGATCGTTCCATGACCAAAGCGCCCGACAAGTCGAAACCGAAGGACGACCGCAAGGCAAAGCTGCAGGAGGAGAAGAAGCACCTCAACGACGTGCTGGACGAGGCGCTCGAGGAGACCTTCCCGGCCAGCGACGCGCCAGCGGTGGTTCGGCCCGGACACGGGATTCCGACAGACAGATCCAAGGCCGGCGACGACTGAGACGAGCGGCGACCGAGGCCGCCGCCCGAGACGGGCCGGCACGGAACAGGCATCCCGCGAACCGGGCGGTGGCGCGCCGCCCGGCGGGGATGCCGGCGGCGGTCAGCCGCGCCCGCCGTTCTGACTGACGAGGGTCAGATACATCAGCACGAGATAGACGACCGGAATAAGGATCAGTACGCCGAGCTCGATCCCCATCGGCGCCGGGCACTCCACCGCCACCATCCGGTAGCCGATGTAGAAAACGGCCGCCAGGACGATGACGATGCCGACATACCAGGGCATCAGGCGGTTGCGTGGTGCGGTCTTGTTCATCTCGGCTCTCCTTCGCTTTTCTCGCAGCCGCTTTTCTCGCAGCCACAGTCGATAACCGGTCCGCGATATGGCGGCCCGTTCTGGGCGGCCCGTTCTGGGCGGCACCGTTCAGGGCGTGCCGTCCGGGCCACACCGCTCAGACGACCACCCCGGTCGCCTTCCTCACCTTGCGTCCGTCGCCCAGGACCCGAAGGGGCATTCCGCCAGGTTCGCGTTGTAGAAGCGCCGGTCCCGGGTGATCTCGTCCCCGATCCAGTCGGGCAAGGCGGGAACGACATCCTCCGACGCCAGCTCGATCTCGGCCATCACCAGCCCGGCGTTCGCGCCCGAGAACACGTCGACGGTCAGATCGCCATCGTCGCACGGGATCGCGTAGCGGACCTTCTCGATGATCTCGCCGACGCGCATGGCCAGCATCGCCTCGGCGTCGGCGACCGGAATCTCGTATTCGAACTCGTCGCGACTCATGCCGGGCGTCGCCGACTTGATCGTCAGGAACGCGACGGCGTCGTCGGCGATGCGCACGCGGATCGCGGCGGCGCCGGTGGCCGCGAGATAGGCCTGGCGCAGACGCTTGCCCGAACGCGCCTGCGCGCGCCAGCCGTCGTTTGCGACCAGGAACTTCCGTTCGATCTCCTTGGACATGTGAGGCCTTCCCGATTGCGTCAGGTCTTGCCCGTCAGGGCCGCCAGACCATTGCGGTTCATGACACGCGGCAGTCGATCGGCGCACCGGGGCGTCTCAGTCGCCGCGATCGGCCAGGAACGCCGGCGCCGGCAGCACGATCTTCGGATCGGGCGGACCGACGGTCTTGACGTGCTTGTCCTTGTAGGGACACCGCGACAGCACCACGCGCAAGGCGTTCAGACGGGTGCGCATCTTGTCGTTGGCGCGGATCACCGTCCAGGGCGCGTGTTCGGTATGGGTGCGCGACAGCAGCTCGTCCCGGGCCAGGGTATAGGAATCGAACTTCTCGATCGCCTGCAGGTCGATGGGCGACAGCTTCCACTGCTTGAGCGGATCGTGGCGGCGCTTGTGGAACCGCTTCATCTGCATCTCGCGGCCGATGTTCAGCCAGATCTTGATGAGGGTCACACCGTCGTCGACCAGCATGCGCTCGAGCTTCGGCACCTCGCGCAGGAAGTGCTCGGTCTGCTCCGGCGTGCAGAAGTCCATGACGCGCTCGACGCCGGCGCGGTTGTACCAGGAGCGGTCGAACAGGGCGATATCGCCCTGGGTCGGCAGGCGGCGGATATAGCGCTGGAAATACCATTCCCCGGCTTCCGTCGCGGTCGGCTTGGCCAGCGCGACCACATGGGCGTGGCGGGGATTGAGGTGCTGGGTGAAGCGGGAGATGGTGCCGCCCTTGCCCGCGGCGTCGCGGCCCTCGAAGAGCACCACGAGACGCGTGTCGGTATCGCGGATATGGGCCTGCAGCTTCAGGAGCTCGATCTGCAGGAGCCGAAGCTGGTCCTTGTAGTCGCCCCGATCCATCCGCTCTTCGTACGGGAACCCGCCCGAGGCGAGCGCGCCGTCGTCGATCCACTCCGGCAGATCGGGATCGTCGAGATCGAATCGCCGCTCGGCGGATTTGCGCCGCGATTGCCCGTTCGCGTCCTTCTTGCCCATTCGCCGTCCCACTCCCGTTTCGATCGATGCCGCTCTGTCTCGATACCACTGCGGCTGCGACGCAGACTATCACCGCCGCCGCAGGAGTCGACCAAACCGGGTAATCGCAAAGAAGCCAACGGTTGGCGTTCGGCCGCGCAAGCGATATGGGGATGACAGCCGGCTTCAGTGAGGCGACGGCGGTGATTGCGCCGCACATCCGATCGGGTGACGAAAGTTTGTCCGTACGCGATATATCAGTTCCGAAGACGATGCTGCTCGCCCTCGCCCGGCGGGCCGATGCCGCGCGCGTCGCTCTTGTCGTCGCGGCCCTCGTCGTCGCGGGATTCTGGATCGTGGCGGACGTTGCTCCGGCGACGGCCGGTCTCGGCCTGGCGGCAATCTGGGTGGCGATCCTGGCCAGCCCGCTGGCCAGCGCTCCGCCGGCGGCGTCGCCGCTGCGGCGCGTCGCGGGCGTCGGCGGCGATCCGCTGTCGGTCTACGCGGCGGTCACGGACGGCCTGCCCGACCCTTGTTTCCTGATCGACGCCAAGGGCCTGGTCCGCTTCAAGAACAAGGCCGCCGACGCGCTGCTCGGCGGGATCGAGGTCGGCCGCCCCATCAGCTTCCTGTTGCGGGCGCCGGAAATCGGCGAGGCGATCCAGCGGGCGCAGAAGACCGGCAGCCCGGCGAAGGTCACCGTCTTCGAGCGCGTCCCCGCGGACCGCTGGTTCGAGGCGCGCGTCAGCCCGCTCGGCGAACTCGGCGAGCGGCGGCCGGACAAGGCCCCCGTTTTCCTCGTTCTCCTGCGCGATCTGACGGAAGCGCAGCGCGTCGAACGCATGCGCGTCGACTTCGTCGCCAATGCCAGCCACGAACTGCGCACGCCGCTGGCCTCGCTGATCGGCTTTATCGAAACCCTGCAGGGCCCCGCCCGCAACGACGCGCAGGCGCGTGACCGGTTTCTGGACATCATGGCCGAACAGGCCCGGCGCATGTCGCGGCTGATCGACGACCTGATGTCGCTCAGCCGGATCGAACTGAAGGCGCATGTTCGACCGGAAACGGTCATCGACGTCGCGCCGATTCTCGAGCACGTCGCCGACGCCATGCAGCCGCTCGCCATCGATAGCGGCGTGGCGGTGACGCTGGACATCAAGGACCGGCCGCTGATGGCGGTCGGCGACCGCGACGAACTGGCCCAGGTTTTCCAGAACCTGGTCCACAACGCCATCAAGTACGGGCAAACGGGCGGGCGGGTCGCGGTCACGGCCACGCTCGGTCCCGGCCAGCCGGGGCGGGCGCGGCGGATCGCCGTGAGCGTGCGCGACTGGGGTGCGGGAATCGCGCCGGAACACCTGCCGCGCCTGACGGAACGGTTCTACCGGGTCGATACCGCGTCCAGTCGCGAGAAGGGCGGCACCGGGCTGGGACTGGCGATCGTCAAGCACATCCTCAATCGCCACCGGGCGCAGCTCAACATCGACAGCAAGCCCGGTGAGGGCGCCGTCTTCACCGTCACGCTGGACAGTGCGGAAACCGTCGCAAAAGCCGGAAGCCCACAGCCCGGCATTTCGAATACCTGATATTTCCCAGTTACTTATTGCGTCATTGAGACGTCATCCGGCTGTCGTAGAAGGATCGCAACGGACTCCTAGAGTGCACGCGGGATGCGGTCGCCAAACGGCTGCGGACCGCTCCATCCGCGGGCTCACCCGCGACACAATTCCGATCCTGACAGGGAGTGTCATCGTGAAAACCACCTCTTTCGCCAGTCTCGCCGCTGCAGCGGCGATGGCGGCCATCGCCGCCACGCCCGCTTCGGCGCGCGATCAGATCCGCATCGTCGGCTCGTCGACGGTGTTCCCCTTCACCCAGGCGGTCGCCGAGCAGTTCGCGAACATGACCGGCAAGCCGGCTCCGGTCGTCGAATCCACCGGCACCGGCGGCGGCATGAAGATCTTCTGCTCCGGCGTCGGCCCGGACAATCCGGACATCACCGGTGCCTCGCGTGCCATGAAGGAATCCGAGTACAAGGCCTGCAAGGACGCCGGCGTCGACAGCGTCACCGAGGTCCTGCTCGGCTATGACGGCATCGCGTTCGCCAATTCGCGCGACGGCGCCTCCATCGACGTCACCCGCGCGCAGCTGTTCCAGGCGCTGGCTGCCGAGGTCGAGGTCGACGGCAAGATCGTCGCCAACCCCTACAAGAAGTGGTCCGAGATCGACGCGTCGCTGCCGGACATCGGGATCACGGTATTCGGCCCGCCGCCCACCTCGGGCACGCGCGACGCGTGGGTCGAGCTCGTGATGGAAGAGGGCTGCGAGGCCTTCCCGGCCATCGAGGCGCTGGAGAAGGACAAGAAGAAGGAAGTCTGCGCGCGCATGCGTCAGGACGGTCCCTTCGTCGAGGCCGGTGAGAACGACAACCTCATCGTCCAGCGCCTGAACGCCGACGCCAACGCCTTCGGCATCTTCGGCTTCTCGTTCCTGTACGAGAACCAGGACACGCTGAAGGGCGAGAAGATCAATGGCGTCGCGCCGGCGATCGAAACCATCGCCGACGGCTCCTACCCCGTCTCGCGTCCGCTGTTCTTCTACATCAAGAACGCGCATCGCGGCGTCATCGACGGCCTCGACGAGTTCATCACCGAGTACGTCTCCGAGGCCGCCATGGGCGACGGCGGCTACCTCACCGAGCGCGGCCTGATCCCGCTCTCCGAGGAGAAGCGCGAGGATGTCCGCTCGAAGGCCGAGAACGGCACGCCGATGGACCGCTTCGGCAGCTGATAGCCGAACCATCCGTCCCGCGCCGTCCAATGGCGGCGCGGGACACTACCTGCCCGAAAATCCCGGCAGAAGACCGGGTCTGACGGAGAGAGCGTCGTGGCTGGTTATGCATTCCTCCTGATCCTCCTGCTGTCGATCGTCGGCTACTATGTCGGCCGGGCGGCGGGAAACCGGTTCGTCACCGCCGAAGGGCGCGATGTCCATTCCCTGCCCGGCTATCACGGCGCCTTTGTCGCCGTCTGGATCGGCGTTCCCGCGTTCATCCTGGTCCTGCTCTGGCTGCTGCTGCAGGGACCGCTGATCGACGCGATGCTGCTATCGAGCCTGCCGGCCGGCTATGTCGACACCGACACGGGCTCGAAGGCGACGCTCGTCCTCTCCGAGATCAAGAACGTCGCCGCCGGCCGCCTCTTCGGCGAGCCGAGCGACGTGGTGCGGGATGCCGCGGCCCTCTACAATCGCTGGGAAGCGATCGCGCGCTGGGCGATGCTGGTGTCGGCGCTTGCCGCCATGATCGCGGCGATGACGATCGCCCGCGCGAAGCTGGCGCCCCGGTTCCGCGCCCGCAACAATTTCGAGTTCGTCGTTTCCGCCCTGATGATCTTCTGCTCGCTGGTCGCGATCGCCACGACCGTCGGCATCATCGCCTCGCTCGTGTTCGAGGCATGGGCGTTCTTCAAGCATGTCCCCGTCAACGAATTCCTGTTCGGGCTGCGCTGGGAACCTCAGATCGCCCTGCGCGCCGACCAGGTCGCCGGCAAGGGCGCCTTCGGGGCGATCCCGGTGTTCGCCGGCACGCTGCTGATCGCCACCATCGCCATGCTGGTGGCAACCCCGATCGGCATCTTCACCGCGATCTACCTGGTCGAGTACGCCAGCGACCGGGTGCGCACCACGGTGAAGCCGATCATGGAGATCCTGGCCGGCATCCCGACCGTCGTCTACGGCTTCTTCGCCGTGCTGATCGTGGCACCGGCCATCCGCGACACCGGGTCGATGCTGGGGATCGCGGTCTCGCCCAACAGTGCGCTGGCCGCCGGTGGGGTCATGGGCATCATGATCATTCCGTTCATCTCGTCGCTGGCCGACGACGCGCTGAAGGCGGTGCCGCGGACGATGAGCGACGGCTCGCTGGCGCTCGGCGCGACCCGCGCGGAAACGATGACCAAGGTGATGCTTCCGGCCGCCATCCCCGGGATCATGGGCGGCGTCCTGCTCGCCATGAGCCGCGCCATCGGCGAAACCATGATCGTGGTGATGGCCGCCGGCCTGATCGCCTCGCTGACCCTCAATCCGATCGACTCGGTGACCACTGTCACCGTTCAGATCGTCACCCTGCTCGTCGGCGATACCGAATTCGACAGTCCGAAGACACTCGCCGCGTTCGCGCTCGGCCTCGTCCTGTTCGTCGTCACGCTCTGCCTCAACATCATCGCCCTTCGGATCGTCCAGAAATACCGGGAGCAGTACGAATGAGCACCGCCGACATGACCCTGCCCGCGAAATTCGACTGGTCCAGCGAAGCCGCCACGGCGCGGCGCAAGCGGCGCCACCGGGCCGACCGCCGGCTGCGCCGGCTGGGCATCGGCGCGATCGTGATCGCCATCGGCCTGCTGAGCATCCTCATCACCTCGCTGGCGGCGACCGGCTACCGCGCCTTCGTGCAGACGATGGTGACCGTGCCGGTCTATATCGATCCGCAATACGTGAAGGAGGACGATCCGGCGAAGGGCAACTATCGCGCGATCGTCAAGGACACGCTGACCAACCTGTTCCCGGATGTCACCAATCCGGGCGAGCAGCGCGCGCTCGGCCAGCTGCTGACCAACAACACGCAGTTCTTCATCCGCGACCGGGTCGTCGCCGATCCCTCGATCATCGGCAAGACGATCGAGATGACGGTGCCCGTCTCCGATCCGTTCGATCAGCTCGAGAAGGGCGTGCTGTCGCGCTCGCTGCCGGAGAACCAGCGCAAGATCAACGACATGCAGATCGGCTGGTTCGACGCCCTGGCGGCGGAAGGCCGGATTACAATGCCGTTCAACTGGGGGCTGTTCTTCAATTCCGACAGCCGCTTCCCGGAACTCGCCGGCCTCGCCGGCGCGATCGTCGGATCGTTCTATGCCCTGATGGTCTGCTTCCTGATCTCCTTCCCGGTCGGCATCGCCGCGGCGGTCTATCTGGAGGAATTCGCGCCGAAGAACAAATGGACGGACCTGATCGAGGTGAACATCAACAACCTCGCGGCCGTGCCCTCCATCGTGTTCGGCCTGCTTGGCCTGGCGGTGTTCCTCAACTTCTTCGGACTGCCCCGCTCGGCGCCGCTGGTCGGCGGCATGGTGCTGTCGCTGATGACGCTGCCGACGATCATCATCGTCACGCGCGCCTCGCTCAAGGCGGTGCCGCCGTCGATCCGCGAGGGCGCGCTCGGCATGGGCGCCTCGCGCCACCAGGTGATCGCCCATCACGTCCTGCCACTCGCCCTGCCCGGCATCCTGACCGGCACGATCATCGGGCTCGCGCAGGCACTCGGCGAAACGGCGCCGCTACTGCTGATCGGCATGAACGCCTTCATCACCTCGCCTCCGGGCGGGCTCATGGACGCCTCCACCGCCCTGCCGACGCAGATCTTCATCTGGGCCGACAGTCCGGAACGCGGCTTCGTCGACCGCACGTCGGCAGCGATCCTGGTGCTGCTGGGCTTCCTCATCCTCATGAACATAACAGCCATCTTCCTGCGTCAGCGCCTCGAGCGGACGTGGTAGGGCAAGGAGCACGAGCATGACCGACGCTGCGACCGCAGAGACGCCGACGCCTGCCGGGACGATCGTCGTAGACGACCCGAACATGAACCCGATCCGCGTATCGGCGAACAACACCTGCGTGTTCTACGGCGCGAAACAGGCCCTGTTCGACGTCTCCATCGACATCGCCGAGCGCTCTGTGACCGCGCTGATCGGCCCGTCCGGCTGCGGCAAGTCGACCTTCCTGCGCTGCCTCAACCGGATGAACGACACCATCGAGAGCTGCCGTGTCACCGGCGAGATCACGCTTGACGGCCGCGACATCTACGACCCCTCGCTTGACGTAGTGGAGCTGCGCGCGCGCGTCGGCATGGTCTTCCAGAAGCCCAACCCGTTCCCCAAGTCGATCTACGAGAACATCGCCTACGGCCCGCGCATCCACGGCCTTGCCCGCGGCAAGACGGAAATGGACGCGATCGTGGAGACCAGCCTGCGCAAGGCCGGACTCTGGGAGGAGGTCAGGGACCGGCTCAACGAGCCGGGCACCGGTCTGTCCGGCGGCCAGCAGCAGCGCCTGTGCATCGCCCGCGCCATCGCCGTCAGCCCCGAAGTGATCCTGATGGACGAACCGTGCTCTGCGCTCGACCCGATCGCCACGGCCAAGGTCGAGGAGCTGATCGACGAGCTGAAGGAGAACTACTGCATCGTCATCGTGACGCACTCGATGCAGCAGGCCGCCCGCGTGTCGCAGCGCACCGCCTTCTTTCACCTCGGCATCCTCGTGGAGGTCGGCCCGACCGAGCACATCTTCACGAACCCGAGAGACCAGCGCACCCACGACTACATCACCGGCCGCTTCGGCTGATCCCACGGATGGCCACGGACGACAGGCCGAGGAGAATGAGATGACGGAACATATCGTTTCCTCCTACGACGAAGAGCTGAAGAACCTCGCCGTCAAACTGACGCAGATGGGCGGCCTCGCCGAGAAGCTGCTGACCGACTCGATCGTCGCGCTGCACACCAGCGACCAGGAATTGGCGCTGCGGACCATCGAGGCGGACGAACAGATCGACGAACTCGAGCACGAGGTCGAGGAGGCCGCGATCCTGATGATCGCCAAGCGCCAGCCGATGGCCGTCGACCTGCGCGAGATCATCGCCGCGATCAAGATATCGTCCGAGCTCGAGCGCATCGGCGACATGGCCAAGAACATCGCCAAGCGGGCGGTAGCGATCCAGTCGGAGATCATCGCGCAGCGGGCGATCCTCGGCATCGATCACATGAGCCGGATCGCCTCGGAACAGCTCAAGGATGTGCTCGACAGCTTCGCCCAGCGCGACGTCGACAAGGCGATGGCGGTGTGGCACCGCGATTCCGAGATCGACGCGATGTACACTTCGATCTTCCGGGAGCTCCTCACCTATATGATGGAGGACCCGCGCTCGATCACCTATTCGACGCACCTTTTGTTCGCGGCCAAGAACATCGAGCGGATCGGCGACCACGCGACCAATATCGCCGAGATGGTGTTCTACCTGGTGAAGGGCGAGCCGCTGCGCGAGCAGCGCCCGAAGGGGGACACGTCGAGCTACACGCCGGCGGACTATCCGCAGAGCGACGACTGAGGAACCGAAGGGCCGGACGATGAACGCCAAAGTTCTGATCGTCGAAGACGAAGAACCGTTGACGCTACTGATCCGCTACAACCTCGAATCCGAAGGATACGAGGTGGAGGCGGTTGCCCGGGGCGACGAGGCGGAGACGCGCATCCGCGAGGGCGCGCCCGACCTGGTGCTGCTCGACTGGATGCTGCCCGGGATCTCCGGCATCGAACTGTGCCGGCGCATCCGCTCGCGCCCGGAGACGACGGCGCTGCCGGTAATCATGCTGACGGCGCGCGGCGAGGAGACCGAGCGCATCCGCGGCCTGGCCACCGGCGCCGACGACTACGTGGTCAAGCCGTTCTCGATCCCCGAGCTGATGGCGCGGGTGAAGGCGCTCCTGCGCCGCGCCAAGCCGGAGCTGATCGCCACCGTGCTGCATGCAGGCGACATCGAGCTCAACCGCGATACCCACCGGGTGCGCCGGGCGGGCCGCGAGATCCATCTGGGGCCGACCGAGTTCAGGCTGCTCGAGTTCCTGATGCAGAGCCCGGGACGGGTGTTCACCCGCGAGCAGCTGCTGGACGGCGTGTGGGGCCGCGACGTCTATGTCGACGAGCGCACCGTGGACGTCCATGTCGGCCGGCTGCGCAAGGCGATCAACCGGGGCCGCAAGGCCGACCCGATCCGCACCGTGCGCGGCGCCGGCTACGCCTTCAACGAGCAGTTCGCCACCGCCAACTGACTTGTGCGCCCGCCCCGATCGCGGTTCCCTGTCCGGGTAACGCCGGAAAGGGAGCGGGGCCATGCGCGCGAGCAAGGTCGTTCACGTCGTCAGCTGCCATGCCGAGGGCGAGGTCGGCGACGTCATCGTCGGCGGCGTGGCGCCGCCGCCGGGCGATACCCTGTGGCAACAGTCGCGGTGGATCGCCCGCGACCAGGGGCTGCGCCGCTTCCTGCTCAACGAGCCGCGCGGCGGGGTGTTCCGTCATGTGAACCTGCTGGTGCCGGCAAAGGACGCGCGCGCGGCGATGGGCTTCATCATCATGGAGCCCGAGGACACGCCGCCCATGTCCGGTTCCAATGCCATCTGCGTGGCGACCGTGCTGCTCGAAACCGGCATCGTCGCCATGCGCGAGCCGACCACGACGATGACGCTGGAGGCGCCCGGCGGGCTCATCGAGATCACCGCCGACTGCAGGAACGGCAAGGCGGAGCGGATCGTCGTCCGCAACGTGCCCGCGTTCGCCGAGCGGCTGTCGACGCCGCTAGAGGTCGAGGGGCTGGGAACGCTGAACGTCGACACGGCCTATGGCGGCGACAGCTTCGTCGTCGTCGACGCCGACGCGCTCGGATTCACGATCGAGGCATCGGAAGCGCGCGACCTGGCCGCCGCCGGCATCGCCATCACCGATGCCGCCAACCAGCAGCTCGGCTTCCGTCATCCGGAAAACCCGGACTGGGCGCATCTCTCGTTCTGCCTGATCGCGGGATCGCTGCGCACCGAGGGAGGCGCCACCGTCTCGCGGCACGCCGTCGCGATCCAGCCCGGCAAGATCGACCGCTCGCCGACCGGCACCGCGGTTTCGGCGCGCATGGCGCTGCTGCGCGCGCGCGGCCTCATGGCGGCGGGCGACACCTTGATCGCGGAATCGATCATCGACTCCCGCTTCATCGGCAGGATCGTCGCCGACACCACGGTAGGCGAACATCCGGCGATCGTTCCTGAGATTTCGGGACGGGCGTGGATCACCGGGACGCATCAGCACATGCTGGACCCGGGAGACCCCTGGCCGAACGGCTATCGCCTCAGCGACACCTGGCCGGCCAGGACGGTGTAGACGTGAAAGCCCCTAGCCCGCCGACTTCGTCCGGCGCCTGTCGTTGGCCGGCTGATAGGCGACGCGGCAGTGATGCTCGCAATAGGGCACGCCGCTGCCCGAACGCCGGCCGCAGAAGTAGAAGTCCTCCTGGCCCGGATCGCCGATCGGCCATTTGCAGGTGTGCTCGTTCAGCTGCAGGATCGTGGCCCGTTCCTCGGGCGGAATGAACAATTCCTCGACCGGCGCGAGCACGCGCATCGGCACCACTTCGGCGTCGAGCTGCTGCTCTTCGACCACGTTCAGCTTCAAGGCAGTGTTGCCGATGACCCGTGTGGTGGGGCGCGGCGGCATCGACGGGCGACGCACCTTGCGCACCCGCGGCGCCGAAGGCCGCGAGGTCTTGGTGCGGCCGGACAGTCCCAGCCGGTGCACCTTGCCGATCACCGCATTGCGTGTCACTCCACCGAGCTCGGCCGCGATCTGACTGGCACTCAGTCCATCGGTCCAGAGCTTCTTCAGGAGCTCGACACGTTCATCAGTCCAAGACATCCGCCGCTCCATGCTTGGGTTGCGGACAGACTCCGAGTCCTCACCGGAATCGCCTACTTGCGATCCGACTTTCCCACTAAATCTGGGTGACTAGACTGGTCCGCCGCACGAAATGTCGTACTCAATGAGTGCAAGCTACAATACCGGCGGACTCGCCGTAAACCCCGCATAAACCTTTCCTCAACGATTTCCCCAGGAAGGCGCGCAAGTGAGTCGCGAATGCAACACCTGAGCCGACTATCCGTGGATCGCGCGCCATTGCGCCGGCGTCGGGATCCGGGAGAAAATGGCATATGTTGTTCGTGAAAATCGCCGCCTGGCTCGCCGTCGGCTACGCCGCGCTCGTCGCGGTCACCTATTTTGCGCAGACGTCCCTCCTGTTCCCGACAAGCCTCGCCGGCGGCGCGCCCGACGTGCTGCCGGACGGCGGCGAGATGACGACGACGCGAATGGCGGACGGCATCGACGTCGCCGTCGTGCGGATCGCGGCGCGCAAGCCCGACGGTCCGCGTCCGCTTGTCCTCGGCTTCGGCGGCAATGCCTGGAACGCCGCGGCGGTCGCGCAGACGCTGCACTGGCTGTATCCGGCCAACGAGGTGATGGCCGTCTATTATCGCGGCTATCCGCCGAGCGGCGGACGCCCGAGCGCGAAGAAACTGCTGAGCGACGCCGTCGCGGTGTTCGACGGACTGAAGGAGCCGACGGGCGTCGTCGCGGTCGGCTTCTCGATCGGCGCCGGGGTCGCCGCCCATCTCGCCGCCGAGCGCCCGCTGCGCGGCCTCATCCTGGTGACCCCCTTCGACAGCCTGACGGCGCTCGCGAGCCATCACTACCCGTGGGCGCCGGTCAGGCTGCTGCTGCGCAACCGCATCGACACGGCCACCTATCTTCGCGATATCGATATTCCAACCGCCATCATCACCGCCGAGACCGACACCGTGGTGCCGGCCGAACGATCCGCGCCATTGCGCACGGCGGCCAAACGGCTGGTCTTTGACGCGACCATATCCGGGGCCGGCCACAACGATCTCTACGATCAGCCGGCCTTCGTCGACGCCATGCGGGAGGCGATGAGAGCCGTCGAGGCAGGGGCTGACCCGGTCCTAGGCCGCAATTGACATCGCTGGCGCGGGCCCTAAAATCGTGACAGTGCCGCCTGCGCAGGCGGCATCTTTCGTTTCTGGACAGGATTTCTAGCCGTGACGTCTGCGCTGTACCCCACCTTCGCGCGGGCCGACCTCGCTTTCGAGCGGGGCGAAGGCATTCGGCTGTATACCGCGGACGGCGAGGAATATCTCGACTTCGCCAGCGGTATCGCCGTCAATTCGGTCGGCCACAGTCACCCGCATCTCGTCGAAACCCTCGCCGAGCAGGCCAAGCGCCTGTGGCACGTTTCGAACCTGTACCGCATCCCGGAACAGGACCGACTGGGGGAACGCCTGGCGGAGGCGACCTTCGCGGACGTGAGCTTCTTCACCAATTCCGGCGCCGAGGCGCTGGAGACGGCGATCAAGACAGCGCGGCGCTATCACTATGCCAACGGCGCGCCGGAGCGCTATCGGCTGATCACCTTCGAGGGTGCCTTCCACGGCCGCACGCTGGCGACGATCGCCGCCGGCGGCCAGGAGAAGTACCTCGAGGGCTTCGGTCCGAAGGTCGACGGCTTCGACCAGGTGCCCTTCGGCGACCTCGACGCGGTCAAGGCCGCGATCGGACCGCAGACGGCCGGCATCCTGATCGAGCCGGTGCAGGGCGAGGGCGGCATCCGCGTCGCCCCGAACGCCTTCCTGCGGGGCCTGCGCGAGCTGTGCGACGAAAACGGCCTGCTGCTGATCTACGACGAGGTGCAGTCGGGCGTCGGGCGCACCGGCAAGCTGTTCGCCTATGAATGGTCGGGCGTCGCGCCCGATATCATGGGGATCGCCAAGGGGATCGGCGGCGGCTTCCCGATGGGCGCGTGCCTGGCCACCAACGAGGCGGTCAAGGGCATGGTGCACGGCGTGCACGGCACGACCTTCGGCGGCAATCCGCTCGCCATGGCCGTCGGCAACGCGGTGCTCGATATCGTCCTGGCGCCAGGCTTCCTCCAGCATGTCCGCGACGCCGGCCTGCGCTTCCGGCAAGGTCTCGCCCGCATCCAGGACACCTGTCCGGGTGTGATCGAGGAGATCCGCGGCGAAGGCCTGATGCTCGGCATCAAGTGCAAGGCCCCGAACAGCGCCGTTCTGTCGGCGCTGCGCGACCAGCATGTGCTCAGCGTCGGCGCCGGCGACAACGTCGCGCGGCTCGTGCCGCCGCTGACCATCGAGAACGTCGATATCGATCTTGCCCTCGACCGGATCGAGGCGGCATGTCGTGCGGTGTCGGACAACCTCGAAACCGTGGAGGCCGGACAATGAACGCCGTGCCCGGATCCGCAACGCCCAGACATTTCGTCGACCTGACCGAGGTTTCCGCGCCGGACCTGCGCCGGATCATCGATCACAGCCGCCAGATGAAGGCCGACAACGACGGCCGTCAGCCCATGCTCACGGGCAAGACCCTGGCGATGATCTTCGACAAGCCGTCGACACGCACTCGCGTGTCGTTCGACGTCGCCATGCGCCAGCTCGGCGGCGAGACGCTGTTCCTGACGGGAAGCGAGATGCAGCTCGGCCGGGGCGAGACAATCGCCGACACCGCCCGGGTGCTGTCGCGCTTCGTCGACGCCATCATGATCCGCATCCTCGATCACAAGGCGATGCTGGAACTGGCCGAGAACGCGTCGATACCCGTCATCAACGGGCTGACACGGCTGACCCATCCCTGCCAGGTGATGGCGGACGTGCTCACCTTCGAGGAGCACCGCGGGCCGATCGCCGGACGCACCGTCGCCTGGACGGGCGACTCCAACAACGTCACCGCCTCGTGGATTCACGCCGCCGCGCGCTTCGATTTCTCGCTGAAGATCGCAAGCCCAGACGGGCTCAAGCCGAAGGCCGAGCTGCTCGACTGGAGCCGCCGCAACGACGCCGCCGTCTCCGTCTTCGACGATCCGTTCGAGGCCGTCGACGGCGCCGATTGCGTGGTCACCGACACCTGGGTGTCGATGGGCGACAGCGAGCGCGAACGCCGCCACAACCTGCTCAAGCCCTATCAGGTCAACGACGCCCTGATGGCGGCGGCCGCGCCGGAGGCGATCTTCATGCACTGCCTGCCGGCCCATCGCGGCGAGGAAGTGACGGATTCCGTCATGGACGGACCCCAGTCCGTCGTCTTCGACGAGGCGGAAAACCGACTGCATGCCCAGAAGGGCATCCTGGCGTGGTGCTTCGGAGCGTGATGTCCACTGCCGCACCGGCCGAGGCCGTTCTCGATACCGCGGCCGACGATTTCGTCGTTCCGTTCGCCGTCGAGGGCCTCGACGTGCGCGGACGGGTGGTGCGGCTCGGCCCGGCGATCGACACGATCCTGGCCCGGCACGCCTATCCCGAACCGGTCTCCGCGCTGCTCGCCGAGGCGATCGCGCTGACGGTGCTGCTCGGCTCCTCGCTGAAGGTCGAGGGGCGCTTCATCCTGCAGACGCAGACGGACGGCCCGGTCGGCCTGATGGTCGTGGACTTCGAGATGCCGGACAAGATCCGCGCCTGTGCGACCTTCGACGCGGAGCGGGTCGCGGCGACCTCGAAAAACGAAGCCACCGACGGCGAGACGATCGGCGCGCTGCTGGGCAGCGGCCACCTGGCCATGACCATCGACGCCGGCCCGCACACCAACCGCTATCAGGGCGTGGTGCCGCTCGAAGGCGGCTCGCTGGAAGAGGCCGCCCACATCTACTTCCGCCAGTCCGAGCAGATCCCGACCACGGTGCGGCTCGCCGCGGCGCGGGCGTTTCGCGGCGGCACGGACCGGGCCTACCACTGGCGCGTCGGCGGCATCATCGTCCAGCACCTGCCCGCCGCCGGACCGCGGCGCGCGCCGGACCTGCCCCCGGGCGACCCCCCCGAAGGCGCGGACCTTCCCGACCTCGAGGAAGCCGACGAGTGGACCGAGGCGCGGCTGATCCTGGAAACGGTCGAGGACCACGAGCTGATCGACCCGTCGATCTCGGCCGGCAAGCTGCTGGTCCGGCTCTACCACGAGCGCGGCGTGCGGGTGTTCGATCCCACCGACATCCTGGAACGCTGCCGCTGCTCGCAAAGCCGCATCACCGAGATGCTGAAGGGTTTTCCGCCGGAAGACCGGGCGGACATGGTCGAGGACGGCGAGATCGTCGTGACCTGCGAGTTCTGCTCCTCGCGCTACCACGTCGATCCGGCGACCCTGGACGACTGACCACGCGCCGGGCAAACCGCGCCCGACTATCAGAGCCGGGTATCTAGATTCCAGTGCGGGCCGCCTCCGCCAGACGCTGCATGAAGCCGACGCAGTCCTCGACCTGCGAGATCTCGATATACTCGTCGGGCTGGTGTGCCTGGGCGATGTCGCCGGGGCCGCAGACGATGCTCGGGACCCCGTGTTCCTGGAACAGCCCGGCCTCGGTCGCGTAGGAGACGGTCTGCGTCTTGTTGCTGCCGGCGAGCCGCATCGCCAGCGTCTCGGCGGGAGAGCCGGGATCCGGCGCGAGGCCGATCACGTCGACCGTCTTCGTCGTCTCGATACCGGTGGTCGGCGCGATCGCGCGTAGCTTCGGCAGAACGTGCTGCTCGCCGAATGTCTGCAGGCGGCGCTTCAGCGTATCCGGATCGAAGTCCGGCAGCGAACGCACCTCCCACTCGAAACGGCACTTCAGCGGCACGATGTTGTGCGCCGTGCCGCCGCTGATCAGGCCGGTGTGGACCGTCGTGTAGGCCGGGGTGAAGCGGCCGGTCGGATCGCCCATGGCGATCATGTCGTCGCGCATGCGGGCAAGTTCGCAGAGCAGTTCGCCGGCGGCGAGGATCGCGTTGGCGCCCTTGTCGATCAGCGACGAATGCGCCTCGTGGCCGGTGACGACGGTGACGTAGTCGGTGATCGTCTTGTGGGCGTCGACAACGCCCATGCGGGTCGGCTCGCCGACGATGCAGGCGCGCGGCATCGGCAGGCGCTCGCCGAGCTCCGCGATCATCGGCCTGACGCCGGTGCAGGCGGTCTCCTCGTCGTAGGACAGGGCGAGATGGATCGGGGTCCTGAGCGGCTTTTCCAGGAACGCCGGCACCATCGCCAGCGCGATCGCCACGAACCCCTTCATGTCGCAGGTTCCGCGCCCGTAGAGGCGGCCGTTCTTCTCGACCACGGCGAACGGATCGGTGGACCACGGCTGGCCGGTCACCGGGACGCAGTCGGTATGGCCGGACAGGGCCACGCCGGCGGCATCCTTCGGGCCGATGGTGGCGAACAGGCTTGCCTTGTCGCCCTCCTCGCTGGGCACCAGCGTCGACTCGACGCCATGGCCGGCGAGATAGTCGCGAACGAAGGTGATGAGCTCCAGATTGGAGTTCTCACTCGTCGTATCGAAGGCGACGAGACGCGAAATCATCTCCTGCGGAGCGTAGATCTGACCTGTCAATTGCTTGTCCCGTCCCAATCGGTGTGTAACGAAACTGGGATAATTAGCGACAAAGATATCCTCGTCAAACCGCTTGATCTTCCGGTATATGACGGGTGGGCCTGCCTATTGGAAGGCGTTGCGTCGGTTTCGCGGGGGCGGCGACCGACTCTGCACGGTCCGAAGACCCGCAGGTCCGGGGGAACCGCACGGTCCGGAGACCCAAACGGTCCGGAGATACGAACGTTGAAGCCGCCTGATCGACACCTGGGACTGAAACCCGCCTGGACGCTCGGCCGCGTCGCCGGCCTCGCCGTCAAGGCCGCCGTGCCGCTCGCCCTGCTGGCGGCCGCGTTCGCGGGCTTCGAGTACCTGACGTCGTCCCGGCCGGAGGTGCCGCAGCGTCCGGCGGCGGAACGGGCCTGGACCGTCGAGACGCTGGCCGCCGAACCCACCGCTCATCGGCCACGCATCACCGCCTACGGCACCATCGTCGCCGGCCGCCAGGTGGCGCTGCGCGCGCTGGTCGCCGGCGAGGTCGTCTCGGTGGGCGACGGCCTGCGCGAGGGCGGCTCGGTCCATGCCGGCGACCCGCTGGTGGAGATCGACTCGTTCAATTATCGCGGCGCCGTCGTCGAGGCGACCGCCAATCTCGACGAGGCCCGCGCCAAGCTCGACGAGGCCCAGGCGCGCCTCGGCCTGGAGACGATGGCGCTCGGGCGGGCCCGGGAACAGCTCGAGATCGCCGAGCGCGACCTGGAACGCGCGCAGACCCTTTCGCAAAAGGGGTCGATGTCGCAGCAGGCTCTCGACAGCCGGAGGATGACGGTTCTGCAGAACCGCGGGGTGGTGGAGTCCGGCCAGGCGACGCTCGAAATCCAGAAGGCGCAGATTCAGCAGCTCAAGGCCCAGATCGAACGGCTCGAATGGAAGCTGCGGCAGTCCGAGCGCAATCTCGCCGACGTCACGCTGAAGGCGCCGTTCGACGCCTATGTCGGCACCGTCGCCGCCGAGGTCGGCAAGCTGCTCAACGTCAACGACGTCGTCGCCGTCCTCTACGACCGCAACCGCTTCGACGTGCGCTTCGCCCTCACCGACTCCCAGTACGGACGCCTCCTGGAAGAAGGCCTGCTCGACCGGGCCGTCGAGGTGCGCTGGTACGTCGGCGGCGCGCCGCAGCTCTACAAGGCGCGGATCGTGCGGGTCGCCCCCGAGATCGCCGCCCAGCGCGGCGGTGTCGACGTCTATGCCAGGATCGAGCCTGCTCAGGGCCAGGCGCCGCTGCGGCCGGGCGCCTTCGTCGAGATCCTGCTCGACGACCGGGTCTACGAAAACGTCGTCAGCGTGCCGGCGACCGCCGTCTACGGCACCGACCGGGTCTATGTCATAGAGAACGGCCGGCTGGCCGGGCGCACCGTCGAGATCGTCGGCTACGACGATGCCGACGTGCTGATCCGCGGCGCGATCGCCGGCGGCGACAAGATCGTCGTCACCCGCATCACCGAAGCCGGCGACGGCCTGAAGGTGAACGAACGCGGCGCCGGCGCGCCACCCGCCCCGAAGGCGGACGCGTCGACGAAGCCGTCCGCCAGGAACGCGCAGACGACGGGCTCGAGCGATGGCTGAGCGCGAGGCGTCCGCGCCGATCCGGTTCTTCGTCCGGCACCGAAACGCCTCGAACCTGCTGATGGCGATGATGGTGCTGTTCGGCGTCATCGGCATTTTCCAGCTCAACACGCAGCTGTTCCCGTCCACCGATATTCCGCGCATCTCGGTGTCGATCGCCTGGCCGGGAGCGAGCGCGGAGGATGTCGAGAAGAACATCCTGCACGCGGTGGAGCCGGAGCTGCGCTATCTCGACGATATCGAGAAGGTCACCTCCTACGCCCGCGAGGGCGCGGCCTCGATCACGCTCGAGTTTTCCGTAGGCGCCGACATGCAGAAGGCGCTGTCCGAGGTCGAGTCGGCGGTGTCCGGCGTCACCAACCTGCCGGAGGATTCCGAGACGCCGAGCGTACGCCGGGCGATCTGGTACGAAGGCGTCGCCAACATGTCCCTGTCGGGGCCCTTCAGCGAAACGGCGCTGAAGGCCTACGCCAAGGAGATCCGCGACGGATTGCTGGCGGCCGGCATCGACAAGGTCGACCTGATCGGCTTCCGCAAGCCGGAAGTCTGGATCGACGTGCCCGAACGCGAACTGCGCCGGCTCGGCGTGACGCTGTCCGACATCGCCACCCGCGTCTCCACCGCGACCCAGGACCGGCCCTCCGGCACGCTCGAAGGGGCGGTGGAAAAGCAACTGCGTTCGCTCGGCGACGGCACCAGCGCGGAAGAGATCGGGGCGATAGAGACGGTCTCGCGCGAGACCGGCGAAAAGGTCCTGCTGCGCGAGATCGCGACGGTCCACGACGCCTTCGAACAGGACCAGACGGCAGGCTATAGCGGCGGCAATCGCGCGATCGAGTTGCAGGTCGAGCGGTCCACCACGGCCGACACGCTGGAGACGGCGGCGATCCTGGAGCGCTATCTCGACGAGATCCGCCCCACCCTTCCGCCGACGCTCAAGCTCGAGGTCTACGACGTTCGCGCCTCGAGCCTTGTCGACCGCATCAACCTCCTGGTGAAGAACGGCCTGTCCGGCCTGGTGCTGGTCGTCATCATCCTGTTCGTGTTCCTGAACGCGCGCATCGCCTTCTGGGTCGCCATCGGCGTGCCGACGGCGATGATGGCGACCCTGGGCTTCATGTGGGTCACGGGCCAGTCGATCAACATGATGTCGCTGTTCGCCCTGATCATGTGCCTCGGCATCGTGGTCGACGACGCCATCGTGGTCGGCGAGCATACCGCCACACGCTACGCCATGGGCGACGATCCGGTGTTGGCCGCCGAACGGGGCACGGGCCAGATGATGTGGCCGGTGATCGCCTCGGTGCTGACCACCCAGGTCGCCTTCTTCCCGCTCACCATGATCCGCGACATCGTCGGACAGATCATGGGCGCGCTGCCGATGGTGGTGATCGTCGTGCTGCTGGCAAGCCTGGTCGAGTGCCTGCTCATCCTGCCGGGCCATCTGCGCCACAGTCTGACGTCGATGCGCGCGGAGCCCGGGCGGTTCCGGCGCGCCTTCGATTCCGGCTTCGCGCGCCTGCGCGACGGGCCGTTCCGCAGGCTGGTCGCACTGTCATTCCGCTGGCGCTACACCACCGTCGCCCTGTCGCTGGCAAGCCTGATCCTGGCGGTCGGCCTCATCGCCGGCGGCCGCGTCGGCTTCCAGTTCTTCCCGACCGCGGAGCCTGAAAACATCACCGCCCGCCTCACCTTCGCGGCCGGCACGCCCGAGGACCAGGTGATCGCCGGGGTCGCCCAGGTCGAGGCGGCCCTGCGCGCCGCCGAACAGACGCTCGCTCCCGACGACGAGCCACTCGTGGTCGCGACCTTCGCCACCGTCGGCCGGTCCGGTTTCTCGCGCGGCATGAACTTCGCCGAAGTCGACGCCCAGCTCACGGTCTCGGAAAAGCGCACGGTGCGCACGAGCGACATCACGACGGCCTGGCGGCAGGCGATGCCCAGCATTCCGGGCCTGGAGACGGCGACCATCTCGGGACGGCGCGGCGGACCGCCCGGCCGCGACATCGACATCCGGCTCACCGGCGCGCCGACCGAGGTCCTGAAACAGGCGGCGCTGGAAATCCGCGAGGTGGTCAGCGGCTTCCCGGGAGTCTCCGCCGTCGACGACGACTTGCCCTACGGCAAGCCGGAAATCGTCATGGCGCTGACGCCGCGCGGCGCTGCGCTCGGGTTCACCGCCGAAAGCGTCGGCCGGCAGGTGCGCAACGCCTTCGAGGGCGCCATCGCCCGGCGCGTGCCCGCCGGCGACGAGGAGGTGACGATCCGGGTGCGCCGGGTGCAGGCGGTGCCCGGCCTGGCCGCGCTCGGCAACCTGTCGCTGCGCGCGCCGTCCGGCGAGTTCGTGCTGCTGTCGGAGATCGTCGAGCTCACCGAAAAGCAGGGCTACGCGATCATCCAGCGCATCGACGGGGCGACGGCGGTCTCGGTGACCGCCGATGTCGACCAGGACGTCACGACGAATGTCGAACTCGTCGGCGCGCTCGACGCCGGCCCGCTGTCGGCGGTCACCTCCAAGTACGGCATCAGCTACCAGTTCTCGGGCCGCGAGGAGGAACGGGCGCGATCCTTCGAGGACCTGCGGTTCGGCGCGATCATCTCGCTCGGCGCCATCTACCTGATCCTGGCCTGGGTGTTCGCCAGCTACGGCCGTCCGCTGGCGGTGATGATCATCATCCCCTTCGGCCTGACCGGCGCGGTGATCGGGCACATGGTGATGGGCGCGCCGCTGACCATCCTGTCGATGATGGGCCTGCTCGGCCTCTCCGGCATCCTGGTCAACGATTCGATCATCCTGGTCTCGCGCCTCGACGAACGCCTGTCGACGGGCGAGCCGCTTTCCGACGCCGCCGTCGGCGCCGCCTGCGACCGCCTGCGCGCGGTGCTGCTGACATCGCTGACGACGATCGGCGGCCTGACGCCGCTCCTGTTCGAAACGAGCCTGCAGGCCCAGTTCCTGATCCCGATGGCGGTGACGCTGGTGTTCGGACTGGCTATCGCGACCTGCTTCGTGCTGTTCCTGGTGCCGGCGATCATCGGTATCGGCGACGACATCGCCCGCGTCGGCGGCGCCTACATGCGTCTGGGACGCCGCCCGACCGCCACGCCGGCGGAGTGACGCGTTTCCCGGTCCTGGTTCGAGGCGTGCTCCGCACCATGAGGGTTTTCTGGGTGCCGGGCGCTCGGCCCTCATCCTGACGAGGCCGCAACGCGGCCGTCTCGATGAATCGCGGCAATCACCGCCGCCAGAAGGCGGGAATGAACAGCACCAGCACGGTGAAGACCTCCAGGCGGCCGATCAGCATGGCGATCGCCAGAAGCCATTTGGCGCCGTCGGGCAGCGGCGCGAAATTGCCGGACGGGCCGATGACCGGACCGAGCCCCGGACCGACGTTAGAGATGGCGGTGGCGGCCCCGGAGATCGCCGTGACGGCGTCTAGGCCCATCAGGCTCAGGGCCACGCTGATGACCGCGAAACTGGCCAGGAACAGGAAGACGAAGCTGAGCACCGCGGCGGAGACATTGTCGGGCAGCGGGCGGCCGTTGTAGCGCTTCACGAACACGCCCGACGGGTAGACGATCCGGCGCGCGTGCTGCCGGATGTCCTCGAACAGCACGACGACGCGGAACACCTTGATGCCGCAGGAGGTCGAGCCGGCGCAGCCGCCGATGAAGGTCGCCGTCAGGAAAATGCCCACAGCCAGCGGCCCCCAGGTGCCGTAGTCGACCGAGGCGTAGCCGGTGCCGGTCATGATCGAGGTGACGTTGAAGACCGCCTCGCGGAAGCGGATGGCGCCGGCATGCACCGTCTCCTGGTCCTCGGACATCCAGGCGAGCACGGACAGGAACAGCAGGATCATGAAGAAGGCGCGCACCTGCTCGTCGCGGATCATCACCAGCGGCTGGCCCTGGATGGCGCGCACATACAGCAGGAAGGGCAGCGATCCGGCGATCATGAAGACGACGCTGACCCATTCCACCGCCGGAGACGCGAACGCGCCGATGGAGGCGTCGCGCGAGGAGAAGCCGCCGGTGGCGACCGTCGTCATGGCGTGCATGACGGCATCGGAAATCTCCATGCCGGCGAAGCCGTAGGCGATCGCGCACAGTCCCGTCAGGCCGACGAACAGCGCGGTGAGCGATCCGGAGATCTGGGCGGCGCGCGGCAGGATCTTGTCGGGGGTGTCGAAGGCCTCCGCCTTGAACAGCTGCATGCCGCCGATCTGCAGCATCGGCAGCACCGCCACAGCCATGACGACGATGCCGAGACCGCCCAGCCACTGCAGGAAGGACCGCCAGAACAGGATGCCGGGCGGGGCGTTGTCGAGCCCGACGATGACGGTCGAGCCGGTGGTCGTCAGCCCGGACATCGCCTCGAAGAAAGCGTCCGTGTAGCTCATGTCGAGGCGCGACCAGGTGAACGGCAGCGCCGCGAAGGCGGCGGCGACCACCCAGACCGACGTCGTCAGCACGAACGCCTCCCGCAGGCCCAGGCGCACCTTGGCGCCCCGGCACGTCACCCACATGGCGATGCCGATGAACACGGTGATCATCGAGGAGGCGAGGAAGACGACCCAATCGTCGCTGGCGAACACCACGTCGACCAGGGCCGGCAGCAGCATGGCGCAGCCGAGCGTCGCCAGCAGCACGCCGATGACAAGGAAGATCGGTCGGAAATCGAGCAACGGTTACCGCTCAGTCGAAGAACAGCGATCGGGTCAATTGATCGTCGGTATGACGCCGGGACTGTCAAGCGAGAAAGCGGGAACCTCGGCAAGGAAACGGTCCCCGGCCTTAGTGCGCATCTCGTAGGTCCCGGACATCATGCCCGACGGCGTCCCAAGCGGGACGCCGCTGGTATAGCGGAAGGACTCGCCGGGATCGAGCACCGGCTGCTCGCCGACGACGCCGGGGCCCTGCACCTCGAAGGTCTTGCCGCGCGCGTCGATGATGCGCCAGTGCCGGTTGACGAGCTGCACCGTCTCCGAGCCGGTGTTCACGATCTCGATCGTGTAGGTCCAGAAATAGGCACCGGCCTCCAGGGCCGAGCGTTCCTCGCTGAACGCCGGCTCGACCGTCACCTCGATGCCGCGGGTCGTCGCTCGATACATATGCACGATATTAAGGCCTGCGGTCGAATTGGCCATGGTCCTGCGGCGGACCGGGCACTGGTTTGCGCGCGGGTGTGGCATGTTGGCCAGCCCGGTCCTTCTGCCTAGACAGCCGCCGCCGCCCGCGCCAGGTCGTTCTCCAGGTCGCGCGGGTGCTCCAGACCCACCGACAGGCGCAGGAGGCCGTCGCCTATTCCAAGCACCGCGCGCGCCTCCGGCGTCAGACGCTGGTGGGTGGTGGTCGCGGGATGGGTCACCAGGCTCCTGGCGTCGCCGAGATTGTTGGAGATCTTCACGACTTTCAGCGCATTGGCGAAACGGAAGGCGCCGGCCTTGCCGTCCTCCACCTCGAAGGTGACCATCGGCCCGCCATTGGCCATCTGCCGGATCGCGACGTCGACCTGGGGATGGTCGGGCCGGCCGGGATGGATCACCTTGCGGATGCCGGGCTGGTCGGCGAGGAACGCGGCAATCCGGACGGCGTTGGCACAATGCCGTTCGACCCGAAGCGCCAGCGTTTCCAGGCCCTTGAGCATCACCCAGGCGTTGAACGGGCTCAGCGAGGGCCCGGTGTGGCGGTGGAAGTCCTTGAGCTCGCTGGCAATGAAGTCCTCGCTCGACAGGATCACGCCGCCGAGACAGCGGCCCTGCCCGTCGATGTGCTTCGTCGCCGAATACACCACCACGTCCGCGCCCAGTTTCAACGGGCGCTGGCCGAGCGGGGTGGCGAAGACGTTGTCGACCACCAGCCGTGCCCCGGCATCGTGGGCGATCTCGGCGATCGCGGCGATATCGAGCACGTCGAGCGTCGGATTGGTCGGCGTCTCCAGGAAGAACACCCGGGTTTCGGGGCGGACCGCACGCCGCCACTGGTCGAGATCGGTGCCATCGACCAGTGTGCAGGGCACGCCGTAGCGCGGCAGCAGGTCCTCGACGACATAGAGGCAGGAGCCGAATAGGGCGCGGGAGGCGACGACGTGGTCGCCGGCCTTGAGCTGGCACAGCAGCGCGGCGGTGACCGCGGCCATGCCGCTGGCCGTCGCCCGGGCCGCCTCGGCGCCCTCGATTAGCGCCATGCGCTTTTCGAACATGGCGACCGTCGGGTTGGCGTAGCGCGAATAGACGAAGCCATCCACCTCGCCCTTGAAGCGGGATTCCGCCGCCTCGGCGCTGTCGTAGACGAAGCCGGAATTGAGGAAAACCGCCTCGGACGTCTCGCCGAAGCCGGAGCGCACGGTCCCGCCATGGACCAGCAGGGTGTCGAGGCCGAAGGTGTCCTCGCACGCGGCGAGAGGGTCAAAATGTTCGTTCATTGCCGTCCTCCAACGGGAGGGCCGGGACAAAAAATCCCGATGGCCAATCGGCGCACCGGGTTCTTCGACCCGGCCTTTTAGCGATTTGTTTTACGTGGCTGCAAGCCGGCCGGCGCAAATCACCACGAATGAAGAGGGCTTCGTATCGCCGCGACGCCTTGGCGTCAAGCTCCGGCTCGGCTAGTACCTGACGGACAACACAACGGACAGGGGCGCCGGAGATGGGCGAAACGGGCGAAAACATCAACGCGACGGCCAGCGACCGGGCGCCCGGCATCCTGCCGGCCGAGGCTATCCGGCGGCTGGTCGGCAATCGCCAGATCATCCCCGGCGGCGACCTCGCCGCCGACCAGATCCAGCCGGCGAGCCTCGATCTCAGGCTCGGCCGCACCGCCTACCGGGTTCGCGCCAGCTTCCTGCCCGGCCCCAACCGCACGGTGCGCGACCGGCTAGACCTTCTCGGCCTGCACAAGATCGACCTGACCCAGGGCGCGGTCCTGGAAACCGGCTGCGTCTATATCGTGCCGCTCCTGGAAGAGGTGCGGCTGCCAGCCCATCTCGCCGCCGACGCCAACCCGAAGAGCTCGACGGGACGGCTCGACATCTTCACCCGGGTCATCACCGACAATGCCCGCGCCTTCGACAAGGTGGAGAGCGGCTATCACGGGCCGCTTTACCTGGAGATCAGCCCGCGCACCTTCCCGATCCTGGTGCGGACCGGCTCGCGGCTCGCCCAGATCCGCTTCCGCCGCGGCCATGCGCTGCTTTCCGACCATGAGACGCTGGAACTGCACGAGGCCGAACGGCTGGTGGATTCGGATACGCCGGACATCACCGGCGGCATCGCCGTCAGCGTCGACCTTGCCGGCAAGGTCGGCCTCGTCGGCTACCGCGCCAAGCGGCACACGGCGGTCGTCGACGTCGACAAGCGGGCGGGCTACGACGTGCTCGATTTCTGGGAGCCGGTCGAAACACGGCACAGCGGATCGCTGATCCTCGACCCGAACGAGTTCTACATCCTCGCCTCCAAGGAAGCCGTGCACGTGCCGCCGACCTACGCCGCCGAGATGGTGCCGTTCGACCCGCTGGTCGGCGAGTTCCGCGTCCACTATGCCGGCTTCTTCGATCCCGGCTTCGGCCATGCCGCCGCCGGCGGCCACGGCTCGAAGGCGGTGCTGGAGGTCAGGAGCCGCGACGTGCCGTTCATCATCGAGGACGGCCAGATCGTCGGCCGCCTGGTCTACGAGCGGCTGACGGAGCGGCCCGGCGCGCTGTACGGCACCGACATCGGCTCGCACTACCAGGCGCAGGGCCTGAAGCTGTCGAAACACTTCCACCTGCCGACGCTTTGAGGGCCGGTCAGCGCCGGTGTCCCGTCTTCGCGGGATGGAGCGGGTAAGGAACGGCCGGCCGCGATCGTAACCGCCTCACGGGCGGCACGGCCGCGTGGGCCCCGGATCAAATCCGGGGCGCGTGGCTGTTCGAGTAGAAAGTCAGTTGCCAGCAAGAAGACTGCGTGTCCCGGACCTGATCCGGGACCCAAGCCGCAGTTGCGGCGGACGACGAGCCGGCGTCTGCCACGCACGCATCACCGGCCGCTCGTTGCCGCACGCAACGGGCCGCGCCTGTCCCCGTGCCTAGGCGCTGTGCGCGGCGATCAGGTCTTCGGACAGCGCGACGAACCGGCAGGCGGGACCGCCGTGGCCTTCGCTCTGGATGTTCACGCGGGCACCCTCGAGAATCAGGAAGATCCCGTCCGCGACAAGCTGTGGATCGCGCAGGTTCGCGGCCCTGCACAGGTCGAGAACGTGCGCGCGCAACGCGCGCTTGTGGTTCTCGATGACGCAGCGGGCGGGATGCTCTGTCTCCGGGATCTGGACGCCGGCGTTGGCGATCGCGCAGCCGCGCGACCCGGGATCGGAGATTTCGCCGGCCATGCGCTGGACCCAGGCGCGCAGCTGGGCAAGCGGATCGCCGGGATGGGCGGCGGCGATGCACGCCCAGACAGCCTCGTCTTCCTCGGCGAAGCGGCGCAGATATTCCGCCACCAGTTCGTCCTTGGACGAAAAATGCCGGTATAGCGTCATCTTGTTCGTCTGCGCGGCCGCTGCGATCGCCTCGACGCCGACCGCGCGGATCCCCTGTCGATAGAACAGATCGCGCGCCGCGGCCAGGATCCGCTCGCGTGGCGGCGTATCCAGGCGCGCCTTCGCGGGTTCGGCAACGGTCGCTGCGTCGGTTCTCGGTTCGGCCATGAACGAATCCGCCTTTCTGGCAACTCCCCAGACATAGCAGTGGTCGGCCACATCTTGACAGGGGTGTTACCGGTCAGTACCTATAACGACGATACCGATCGGTAACATATAGCAATACGCCCCCTGTCTAGCAAGCAACCGGAAACCACAGCCATGACCAACGTTCTTTTCGTCACCACCAGCCCGCGCGGCGCGGAGTCGCTGTCGACAAAGGTCGCCCAGACCCTGATCGACGACCTCAAGGCAACCGACCCCGGCGCCCGCGTGGTCACCCGCGACCTGGGCACCGATCCCCTGCCGCACCTGGGCCCGGACCTGCTCGGCGGTTTCTTCGCCCCCGAGGACGCGCGCACGGCCGAGCAGAAGGCCGCCGCCGCGCTGTCCGACGACCTGGTGGCCGAACTCAAGGCCGCGGACGTCGTCGTCCTCGCCTCCGCGATGATCAACTTCACCATCACCTCGACGCTGAAGTCGTGGCTCGATCACCTGGCCCGCGCCGGCCAGACGTTCCGCTACACCGAGGACGGCCGGCCGGAGGGCCTGGTGACCGGCAAGAAGGTCTATGTCGTGCTCGCCACCGGCGGCATCTACTCGACGGCCCCCGGCGACGCGATCGACTTCCAGGCCCCCTATCTCAAGCACATGCTCGGCTTCATGGGGCTGACCGACGTCGAGATCATCCGTGTGGAAGGCTCGATCTTCAGCCCGGAGGCCGCCGAGAAGGCGGTTGCGGCCGCGACCGCCCGGGCCCGCACGGTCGCCCAGCAGGCCGTGGCCGCCTGACGCCCGGGCGCTCGGCACAACCGCCTCGCGGAAAGGCGCCGCTCTCGTCCTGCGGCGCCTTTCCTCCTATCTTCCCCGTATGCGCCCCGAAGACCTGCTCGCCCCCACGCCGCGCGGGCTCTATTGCCCGCCCGGCGATTTCTTCATCGACCCGGTGCGATCGGTCGACCGCGCGCTGATCACGCATGGCCATTCCGATCATGCCCGCTCCGGCCACGGCTCGGTGCTGGCGACGGCGCAGACGCTCGCCGTGATGGGCGCGCGCTACGGGGCGGGCTTCGCCGGCTCGACGCAGGCCGCCGGCCTCGGCGAGACGATCCGGATCGGCGACACGACGGTGTCGTTCCATCCCGCCGGCCATGTGCTCGGCTCGGCGCAGATCGCGGTCGAGGCGGAGAATCTGCGGATCGTCGTCTCCGGCGACTACAAGCGCGAGAGCGATCCCACCTGCGCGCCGTTCGAGGTCGTGCCCTGCGACGTGCTGATCTCCGAGGCGACCTTCGGCCTGCCCGTGTTCCGCCATCCCTGCTCGCGCGGCGAGATCGCCAAGCTGCTGTCCTCCGTCCGGCTGTTCCCCGAACGCACCCACCTCGTCGGCGCCTACGCCCTGGGCAAGGCGCAACGGGTGATCGCCCTGATCCGCGAAGCGGGATTCGACCGGCCGGTCTATATCCACGGCGCGCTGGAGGCCCTGTGCGCGCTGTATGAAGCCGAGGGGGTCGCGCTCGGGCCGCTGCTTCCCGTCCGGGAGACGGGGGACGATCTCGCCGGCGAAATCGTGGTTGCCCCGCCCGGCGCGATGACCGACGTGTGGTCGCGCCGCTTCGCCGATCCCGTCACCGCCTTCGCCTCGGGCTGGATGCGGGTGCGGGCCCGCGCGCGCCAGCGCGGCGTCGAGCTGCCGCTGGTCATCTCCGACCACGCCGACTGGGACGACCTTTGCGCGACCGTGATCGAGACCGGCTGCGCCGAGCTGTGGGTCACCCACGGCCAGGAGGACGCGCTGGTGCATTGGGCGGGCACGCGGGGCATCCGCGCCAGGCCGCTGCGCCTCGTCGGCTACGAAGAGGACGGCGAACCCGAATGATCCCGGCGCAGGACCAGGATGGTGTTGTTGGCCGGCATCGGCACGATTCGCGCGATCGTCAGGCCGTTTCGCGCGGCCACCTCGGCGACGTCGTCGGTATCGCGCACGCCCCATTCGGGATCGCGCTCGCGGATCGCCCGGTCGAACTCGCGGTTGGAATCGGACACGAAATCGCCGGACCGGCTGAAGCAGCCGTAGACCACCAGCGCGCCATGATCGGCCAGCATATGCCCGGCGCCGGCGAGCAGGCTAAGCGTCACGCGCCAGGGAGAGATGTGCAGCACGTTGCTGGCGAAGATCAGGTCGAAGGGCCCGTCGACGCTGCGAAACCAGTCCGGATCGTCGAGGTCGATCGGGACGGGCGCAAGCAGGTTGTCGTGGCCCGCCTCCGCGCGCCAGGCGGCGATCGAGGCCAGACCCGCCGGGTCGCGATCGCTCGGCTGCCAGGCGAGGTCGGGAAAGGCCTGCGTGATCGCGATGGCATGCTCACCGGAGCCGCTGGCGAGTTCCAGCGCGCGCCGGGGCGCGGGATCGGTCCCGGCGATCACCTCGGTCAGCACCGCGAGGATCGGCGCCGTGTTGCGCTCGACGGCGGGCGCATGGAGCTTGCCGCCCCGCCCGCCGGTGTCCGAGGGCACCCATCCGCGCGGCGCGGTCGGTCTTTCCGGCGTGTCACTCATCTTCGGCTTGCCTTCCGGTTTGCGCCTGCCCAGCATATCTGTATCGCGAATGCCCGCTAATACGAACTTTGGGGACGATACCACCATGGAAGCGATGACGCGCCAGGAAGAGGACCAGATCACCGGCCTGTTCGAGGCCTATGCAAGCGGATTCGACGATTTCGACGCCGAGGCGATCGCCGACTGCTTCGCCTATCCGTGCACGATCTGGCAGTTCGGCAAGGGCAACGTCTTCGCCGATCGCGAGGAGTTGCTGGAGAACGTCGAGGCGCTGCTCGACGTCTACGAGCGCGAGGAGATCGTCCATTCGACCTTCGAGGTGCAGGAGAAGATCCTGACCGGATCGGCCGCGTTCGTCACGCTGGCCTGGCGCCAGGAGCGCGAGGACGGCGAGGCGGCGCTCGAATTCATCTGCCACTACGCCCTGATGGAGGGACCGGACGGCTTCGCGGTCACCACGGTGTTCAACGAGGATACATGAACCGGTTCGCGGCGCTCCTCGACCGGCTCGCCTACGAACCGAGGCGCAACGCCAAGGTCGCGCTGATCGCCGACTACTTTCGCGACACCCCTGACCCGGCGCGCGGGCTGGCGCTCGCCGCGCTGACCGGTGACCTCGATTTCCGCCACGCCAAGCCCGGCGTCATCCGCGCGCTGATCGAGGAGCGGGCCGACCCGGTGCTGTTCCGCATGGCTTACGACTATGTCGGCGACCTGTCGGAGACGGTCGCGCTGATGTGGCCGTCGAGCAAGACGGTTGCCTCGGGCAATGAGCCTCGCCCGCCCTCATCTCCGGGCCTCAGGCGATCGTCGCTCGCAACGGAACGCAATTCGCCCCCCTCTCTCCAACCCTCCCCCACAGGGGGGGAGGGAGAAGCAAGCGGCGGCGATGGAGCCAAAATACAACCGGATGCAACCGCTGATACGCGGGATGGCCGTTCAGTTTCCGCCGGGACCAGCGACCAATCAGCCCCCTCCCCCCTTGTGGGGGAGGGATGGGGAGTGGGGTTGCCTTCGAAGACGGCCGGAGAAGACCATATTGCCGCGTCTGCGGAAGCGGGCGACGGCGGCCGGCTCACCCAGGACAACGGACAGGCGCTCCCCCTCCCCGATATCGTTGAAGCGCTCGATGCGGCCGGCAAGGCGGCGCTGCCCGGCCTCCTCGCCTCGTTCCTCGACCGGCTCGACGAGACCGGCCGCTGGGCGCTCCTGAAACTCATCACCGGGGGGCTTCGCGTCGGCGTTTCGGCCCGGCTCGCCAAGACCGCGGTCGCGGCGATGGGGACGCTGGCCCCCCGCGATATAGAGGAAATCTGGCACGGGCTGGAGCCCCCTTACGAGGCGCTGTTCGCCTGGGCCGAGGGGGTGGCCGACAGGCCGGCGATCCGCAACCCGGCGCCGTTCCGCCCACCCATGCTCAGCCACGCGGTCGAAGACGGCGACTTCGACGCGCTGGACCCGGCCGCCTTCGCGGCGGAATGGAAGTGGGACGGCATCCGCGTGCAGGCGGCATCGGCGACCGAGGAGGACGGCCGGCCGGCTCGCCGGCTGTTCAGCCGGACCGGCGACGACATCTCGCAGGCCTTTCCGGACCTGCTCGAAGCCCTCGATTTCCCGGGCGCGATCGACGGCGAACTGGTCATCGTCAGGGACGGGCGCGTACAGTCGTTCAACACCCTCCAGCAACGCCTCAACCGCAAGACGGTGACGGCGAAGATGATGGCGGCGTTCCCCGCCCACCTGATCGCCTACGACCTGCTCGTGGACGGCGACGAGGACCTGCGCCCCCTCGCCTTCGCCGACCGGCGCGCGCGCCTCGAAGTGCTTCTTGGTCGCCTCGAAACGGATCGGATCTCGCTCTCGCCGCTCGTCGCCTTCGCCGGCTGGGACGCGCTCGGCGCCGCCCGCGCCGATCCCGCCGGGCATGGCGCCGGGGCGGATGCCGACGCGGTCGAGGGGGTGATGATCAAGCGCCGCGACAGCCCCTACCTCGCCGGCCGCCCGAAGGGGCACTGGTGGAAGTGGAAGCGCGATCCGTTCAACGTCGACGCGGTGCTGATGTACGCCCAGCGCGGCCACGGCAGGCGCTCGTCGTTCTATTCCGACTACACGTTCGGCGTCTGGCGCGAAATCGCCGGCGGCGAGGAACTGGTGCCCGTCGGCAAGGCCTATTTCGGCTTCACCGACGAGGAACTGCGGGACCTCGACCGGTTCGTCAGGCAGAACACGATCAACCGGTTCGGGCCGGTGCGCGAGGTGACGCACGAGCCGGACGAGGGCCTGGTGCTGGAAATCGCCTTCGAGGGGCTCGCCCGCTCCACCCGGCACAAATCGGGGCTTGCGATGCGGTTTCCACGGGTCGGCCGCATCCGCTGGGACAAAAGACCGGCGGATGCAGACCGAATCGCGGTTCTTGAGGCATTATTGAAGGGAGATTAGCCGGACAATCGGAACCGTGTCCGGTTTCGACTGCTGGCCCGCCCTGAATCGCAGGCCCGCCCGAAAATCGTCGAACAAGGAGACGGACATGGACCTTCCAGACATTCCAACCAGCCTCGAACCGGTCGTCATGATGGGGCTGAACATCGCCAAGGCGATCGTCTTCCTGATCGTGGGCTGGATCGCGGCGGGATGGATATCGGGGGCCGTGCGCCGCCGGCTCGCCGCCTCGAAACGCGTCGATCGCACGCTCGGCGTGTTCTTTTCGTCGATCGTCCGATACGTGCTGCTGGCCGCCGTCGGCATCGCGGTGCTGCAGACCTTCGGCTTCCAGGTGACGAGCCTCGTCGCGGTCCTCGGCGCGGCGACGCTCGCCGTCGGCCTCGCCATGCAGGGCACGCTGTCGCATCTGGCCGCCGGCGTCATGCTTGTGTTCTTCCGGCCCTACAAGATCGACGATTTCGTCGAGGTCGGCGGCAACAGCGGCACGATCACCGACCTCAACCTGTTCCTGACCGAGCTGACCACCGTCGACGGCGTCAAGATCTTCGTGCCCAACGGCGAGGCCTGGGGCAAGCCGATCACCAACTATTCGGTCAACCCGAAGCGGCGCTGCGACATCACCTTCGGCATCGACTATACCGACGACATCGACAAGGCGATCGACGTCATCCTCGGCGTGGTCAAGGCGGACGAGCGCTTCGTCGACGACCCCGCCGCGCCGTGGGTGCGCGTCGTCAATCTGGGTGACTCCTCGGTCGACCTGCAGCTTCGCGCCTGGTGCAAAGCAAGCGATCTGTGGGAAGCGAAATTCGCGACGATCAAGGCCGTCAAGGAGGCCTTCGACAAGGCCGGCATCTCGATCCCCTATCCGCACCGGACCATCGAGCAGAAATCCGCCGCCTGACGATTCAGACCGCGAAGACCCGCCGCCTGTGAGCAGGCCCGCCTGTAAGCAAGCGGTCCGGGCCGGCGGAACGAGAGACAGACGGAACGGCCGTGCCCCGGCGCGGCCGTTTCGCGTTTTCTATCGCCGGCGACCACCACCGCCGCCGAATTGGCCACGCGGCATGCCGCCGCCGCCCCTGCTGACGCCGCCACGAGGAGCGGAGGGAGCACGGAACTGGGCCGGCGGGCGCGCCTGCATGCGCTGCTGATGCACCGCCTTGTTGCCGTACTGCCGGCCGAACTGGTCGGAGCGCAGATGCGAGGGCACATTGCGGTTCTGCGGAACGCGAACGGCCGGATGCGAAGGCGCCTTGGCCTTCGGCTGGAAGCTCGGCTTCTGCGGCATGTTCGGGCGTGCGGCCGGCTTCGCCTTCGCCGGCGCGCGAATGCCCGCCGGCGGGGACTTCGGCATGCGCGGTGCGGATTTCGACATGCCCTGCATCGGCGGATTCCTGACGGCTCCCCAGTTGTTGCCGGTGCGCTGCTGCCACTGGCCGTTCTGGTGTCGGTAAACCTGGCCGTTACGGCCGGCGAAGACGTTGTCGCCCGGACGCCGGCCGGCATTGAAGCCGGCCGTTCCCATCGGCGTGCGCCACCGATTGGCGTTGGCGGCTACCGCCGCGCCGCCGTGCGACCGCACCCACGCCGTTCCGCCGGTGACGCCGGCGGCATTCCACGAGCGGTAAACATTGCGACCGCCGGCGGCGAAGCCGCCACGCCCCGTGGCGGGATTGTAGGCGGCGACGAAACCGCGGCTGCCGACCGGACCGGAAGACCAGCCCGCCCGCACGTACCGGTTGGTGTTCGGATTGTAGTAGGCGACCCGCCCCAGACCGCGGTAGGGACCGTAGGCGTAGCCGTAGCGGCCGTAGATGCCCCTGACCGGATTGTAGTAGCAGGCGCAGCCGTAGGTGAACGGGCGGGGATAGTAGATCGGATAGCGCCGCGGGCCGTACCAGCCCCAATAGGGCCGATAGTACCAGCCGGTGCCGTAGACCAAGTTGTCCCAGGCCAGATAGGCGCCGAGATACCCCATCGTATAGCCGAACCAGACAGCGCCGGGCGAGGTATCGTAGACGCGCACGTAGGTGGCGTTATAGACCGGCGATGACGGCGGGATCTCGTAGATCGCATCGGGCACCGCCGTGGCGACCGCGAAGGGGCCGGTCGGGCTGTCGCCGACGAACCAGACGCCGTCCTTCAGCACATAGTACTTGTCGCCGACGCGGATCACCTGATCCTGCGTGTTCGCGGCATAGGCGAGCTCGGTCCCCTCGATCGGCTGGAAATCCGGGTCGCCTGTGTACTCCACCTGGGCGGTGACCGACCCGTCGGTCTCGACGCGCGCCATCTGCGGGATCATCGCCTTGAGACGCGCCTCGTCGCTCTCCGAGGTTCCCGGCACCGACGCCCGCACCGTGTAGTAGGGCTGATCGTCGGGGAGCTTGCGGAAATCGTCCGGCAGGCTGGTCGTGGCGAAGGCCCACGGACCTTGGAGCGACTGCGAGGAGAACCAGCGGCCCGAAAACAGCACGTACCAGGTCTTCGTCGTCGTCAGGAAGAAGGCGTCGGTCTCGGTGTTCGAGGCCCATTCGAGGCTCGTGCCGGGCACCGCCTCGAGCTCGGGCGCTCCCTCGAACACGATCAGTTCGGCGGGCGTGTCGGTATAGATGACCCTGGGCGCCTTGCCGGCCTCGTAGGCGGCCGGCGGCATCGCCTCGCGGGCGTCCTTCCAGTTGTCGTCGTCGGGGAGCTTGGTGAAGACCTCCGGCAGGCTCGCCACCGGCTGCCAGTCGTCGGTCAGCGTCTTGGCGCTCAGCCAGGACTTTTCGTCACGCACGTAGTAGGCGCCGTCCGGGTCGACCTTGAACAGGTCCCAGTTGGTGTTGACCACGAAGGACAGCCCTTCGACCGCCTCGATCGGCGCGGCGACGGCTTCACCCTCGGTCTGGACCAGGATCGCCGGCGTCTCGGAGACGTAGATCGGCGGCGGATCCGACTTGAGCCCCTCGACGTCGCCAAGCTGCTCGTACGCCGCCAGGCTGGCGGTCAGCCGCTGCAGCGACATGGTGATCGGTTCGGTGGGCATCAGCTTGCCGACCTCGAGCGCCATGTCCGAAAGCTGCTCGCGGCTGAGCACCGAGAAATTGAGCTCGGTGATCTTGATATCGTCGATCACCACCTCGCCGGCCTCGTGGTCGGCCTGCGTCTTGCCGGTGATGCCGATGACGCCGAACACCGGGCTCGCGTCCTGTGTCGGCTTGTATTCGGCGGCGATCAACCCGCTGACGTCGGTGAAATTGTCCCACTCGGTGACCTGCGGCTGGTGCAGAACGACGGTTGCGCCGCTGTCGGTGGTGTAGGCCCGCGGCCAGGCCTGCGGATCCTCGGTTTCCTCCAGGTACTGGCCGCTTACGAAGCCGGACCGACCGTCGACCGTGACCGCGCACCACGAGCCCGAGTCGCTGCATTCGCCCATGTCGACCTGGCTGCCTTGCGGCAAGGTTCCCATGCTGGCGTAGCCGGTACCCGGGCCGGAGCGGAAATTGACGTTGGCGGTGGTGACCGCCGGCGCGGCCAGCGCAGGCGCGGCGCCCGCGAGCAACGCGAATCCAAGGGCGACGGCGATCCTCATCGTATCCTCCTCGTCAGGGCGGGCTTCCAAGCGCGCCTGCCCTTTGCCTTCCCCGCCCAACCGGAATGTTCGGACAGTTCCGGGCAACACGCAAGTTCCCCGGCGGACATCTTTCGCCGTCTCCCGGGTACAGCTCAAGCGGCGTCCGCGGGGCAAAACCCCGCGAACCGGCCTTTGAGGAGGTCAGGACAAAGGGCCGGCAGTCACCCAAACCGGCAATCGCCCACTACGGGCGCCCACTACGGGCACCCGCTACGCCGGCAACCGGGGCGCGCCCCGGGTCAGCCGCCACCCAGTGCCCGGTAGATCTTCAGGCCCGCACGACCGGTCGGCGGCAGGCCATGGCGCTTCTCGGCGTCCTCGATCGCGGTGCGGGTCAGGGGACCGATCTTCCCGTCCGCCTCGCCGATGTCGTAGCCCTTGGCGATCAGGAGCTTCTGCAGATGCAGGCGCTGGTCACGGTCGAGGCCCGGATCGTCGGTCGGCCACGCCGTGCGGAAGGCCGGATAGCCTGCCAGACGGTCGGCCAGATGCGAGATCGCCAGCGCGTAGGATTCGGCGTGGTTGTAGGCGTAGATCGCATCGAAATTGCGGAACACCAGGAAGCCGGGCCCGCGCGGACCGGCCGGCAGCAGCAGCCCGGCCTGCGCCCCACCCGACAGCTGCGAGCCGTCGGCGCGCACGATCCCGCGCTTGGCCCAGGTCGACAGCGGCGCCTTGCCCTTGCGCCCGGTCGGGCCGCTGTAGTTGGCCGGCACCCTGACCTCGATCAGCCAGGATTCGCCGGACCGCCAGCCGGCCCGCTTCAGGTAGTTCGCCGTCGAGCCGAGCGCATCGGCGGTCGAGCGGACGAGGTCGCGCCGGCCGTCGCCGTCGAAATCCACGGCGAGGCGCTGGTAGGTGGTGGGAATGAACTGGGTCTGGCCGAAGGCGCCGGCCCAGGAGCCGTAGAGCTCGTCGAGCTGCAGGTCGCCACGGTCGACCAGCTTCAGCGCCGCGGTCAGCTCGCCGCGCCAGAAATCGGCCCGCTTGCCGCTCTGGCAATACAGCGTCGACAGCGCCTGCGGCAGGTAGCTGGTGCCGACCTCGCGACCATAGTCGGTCTCCACCCCCCAGACGGCGGCGATGACATAGCGGCTGACGCCGAAATTGCGCTCGGCCGAGCGCAGGATGGAATCGTACTTGCGCATCATCGCCTGGCCCTCGGCGATGCGCCGGTCATCGACCAGGAAGCCGAGATAGTCCCAGATCGGCGTCTTGTATTCCGGCTGCACCTTGGACAGCCGCAGCACCTTCTCGTCGGGCTGCAGCCCGTCGAGCGCGCGCGAGGCGGTCGCCTGACTGACGCCGTTCTGGATGACCGCCGCCTTCAGTTTGGCGACGCAGGAGGAAAAGCTCTGAGCCGCGGCCGGCCCGGCAAGAAACACTGACAGGCTCGAAAAAAGCGCGATCGTCCCGATGCGCGTTCGCATGATGTCCGCTCCGTCCCTTCGATCGTATGCTGGGCGAATGTTGGGCGGCAGATTAGTGAATCAAGGGTAAAGGAATTCCCACGAACAATGGCGCGGGCAAGGCGACTGATCGTTCGCGTCAGGCCGGACGCCGGGCAACGACCATCATCGCCACCAGTTTTCCCTCCTGGATCGAACGGGCGCTGTTGCCCGTTCTCTCGGGCATATCGTCGCCCATCGCCGGAGCGGCGCCGATCGTCCCGCGTTGCGGTCCGCCGCCCGGCGTCGCCGAGGCGCTGGATGCGCTCGCCGAGGCGCGCCGCCGGCCGGGCGGGACGGCTGCCGCGAGCTGCACCCAGCCGCTGGCCGAGGAGCCTTCGCAGTTCACCGAGTACGAGCATTCGAGATAGCGCACAGGACGCTGCGCTGCGCCGGCCGGAACGTCTGTTCTCCTCCCGGCCGGCAAGGGGACCCGTCGGGCATCGTTGGCCCGGCGCCCGGCGGGTTTCTACCAGATGTTGGCTTCTAGACTCGCCTCCCCCACAAGATGTATAATCTGCCGCAGCGGAATCCCGCGAGGATGACTCGCACCCTCCCTGAGGCCAAGGGAGGACATATGGAGAACATGATGCAGAAAGCGGCGAACTTATACCAGCGACCGACGGACGACGAGCTGCGAGAGCTCGAACTGGAGATCGGCGACCCTCATCATCAGCAGGGCCTCTTTATGGATATCCCGGAGGGCGCCGACGTCGTCAGGATCGTAAACATATACAGATATCCCCTCTATCCCGAGGAAAAGGCGTACTGCGCGAAGTGCAGGGCCTACCGACACCGCGACGGCTTCACGGCGGAGCTCGACAACGGCGCCCTGGTCCCCTTGGGCAGCAAGTGCGGCAGCGACCTTTACGGTGAATCGTGGAAGAACGTCGCACAGCGTTTCCACGGTGAGCTCGAAAGAAAACACTTGGTTTTGGAGTTCGACCGGCTAGGACCTCGTGTCCGACAGACTTACAGCCAGCTGTCGTCCTGGTCCTACGGCGTCGAAGCTCTCGAAGCGCTGCTCTGGGATTTCCGCCGTTACCTCCCCGACCTGTACGAGATGCTCTGTAAGGCTGCGCGTCGACCCGACCGGGCTCTCGTGTTGGAGGAGCGCGTAAGGGACCAGGCGGCCGAGCTGCGGTACTTGGAGCGCCGGGGCGAGCCGCCGCGCAGTCCTATCTATCAATCGGTGGAGAAGCCGTTCGCCACCTGGGCCGGCGCCGAGGCCTTTATAAAGTACAGTCATGCGACGTTCTACGGTCGCGCGATCACCGCTCTGAACGACGTGGTCGTGGCGAGCGAGGACACGCAGCGCTACTACTCTAAGGTCTTGAGAGAGCTAAAGGCCGGTATTGTCGACGCCGTTGAGCGCCTCACGAAGATTGCAGCCTCTCACCAGGCGATCCAGCAGTTCTTCGGCGCTGAGAACCGCAAGCGGGTCGTCGAATGGGCCAACCGCGCCCTGGGCCGCAAGCGCTACGCCTGCACGAGGGATGGCATCAAGGACCTCGAAACCGGCCAGATGATCGACCTGCCGGACAACCTCCCCGACTTGGACCTATACGCCCTGTCGAGCCTTCGGTACCTGTCCGACCCGCAGGAGCGGAAGAAGAAGCAGAACGCACCGTTTTAATCACCGTTTTTTAAGACGGTTCCGGCCTTCGCGATCGCGCTAAATGCTTTGGATTAGTGGCGCGCCGGGGAAGATTCGAACTCCCGACCCCCAGATTCGTAGTCTGGTGCTCTATCCAGCTGAGCTACCGGCGCCCTGAGGAGAGGATATCGATCCGTTTGAGGGATCGATGCTCCATCGCGCGAGGCTGTAACCAGCCTGCGCGAGCGGCATACCTAATCGCAACGCGGCGCGATTGCAAGACGATCGCGACGGCCAAAGTCGATCATCCACGCAAGATGCAGGATTGCCTCGCAGCCCCTATATGTCGGAGGTATCAGCCTCCGATCCCTCCGCGCAGCGAAAAGACCCGATGACCACGACCACGACCGAGCGCCCGAACCCGCTTCTCGCCGATTGGACGACGCCCTACGGACTGCCGCCGTTCGGCGATATCGTCGAAGCCGACTACCTGCCCGCCTTCGAAGCGGCGCTGGCGGAGCATGACGCGGAAATCGCCGCCGTCATCGCCGATCCGGCCGAACCGACGTTCAGCAACACCATCGAGGCGCTGGAGACGAGCGGGCGGCGGCTCAGGCGGATATCCTCGGTGTTCTTCAACCTGACGGGATCGCACACCAACGACGAATTGCAGGCCATCGAGCGCGAGATCGCGCCGAAGCTGACCCGGCACTACAACGCGATCTTCATGAACGAGGCGCTGTTCGCCCGGGTGCGGCGGATCGTCGACACTCAGGACGGCGCCGGCCTGACGCGCGAGCAGGCGCGCGTGTTGGAGCGCTATCACAAGGCGTTCGTGAAGAGCGGCGCCGGGCTCGACGAGACCACCAAGACGCGCATCGCCGAGATTTCCGAACGGCTGTCGAGCCTCGGCATCCAGTTCGGCCAGAACGTGCTGGCCGACGAGAAATCCTATGCCCTGGTGCTCGACGGCGAAGGCGATCTTGCCGGCCTGCCCGGATTCGTGCGCGACGCGGCGGCCCGCGCCGCCGCCGACCGGGGCCTCGAGGGAAAGCACGTCGTCACGCTGTCGCGCTCCTCGATCGAGCCGTTCCTGCAGTTCTCCGCCCGCCGCGACCTGCGCGAAACCGCGTTCAAGGCCTGGATCGCGCGCGGCGAGACCGGCGGAGACACCGACAACCGCGCGATCATCGCCGAGATGGTCAGGCTGCGGGCCGAGCGGGCACGGCTGCAGGGCCACGACTCCTTCGCCCATTTCCGGCTGGACGATTCGATGGCCGGCAGCCCGGAAGCGGCGCTCGAACTCCTGACCTCGGTGTGGAAGCCGGCCCGCGACCGGGCGCAGCGCGAGCGCGCGGCGCTGCAGGCGCTGGCGAGCGCGGAGGGCGGCAACCACGAGATCGCCGCCTGGGACTGGCGCTACTACGCCGAGAAGCTCCGGGCCGCCGACTACGACATCGACGAAGGCCGGCTGAAGCCATACCTGCAGCTCGACAAGGTGATCGAGGCCGCCTTCCACACCGCCGGGCGGCTGTTCGGTCTCACCTTTACCGAAAAGACCGGCACCGGGAGGACCGGCGTGCCGGTCTACCATCCGGACGTGCGCGTCTGGGAGGTGACCGGCAGGGACGGCGGCCATGTCGGTCTGTTCCTCGGCGACTACTTCGCCAGGTCCTCGAAGCGCTCCGGCGCCTGGATGAGCTCGTTCCGGGTGCAGCAGAAGCTCGAAGGCGACATCCGTCCGATCATCGTCAACGTGATGAACTTCTCGCGCGCGTCGGGCGACGCGCCGACGCTCCTGTCCTTCGACGACGCCCGCACCGTGTTCCACGAGTTCGGCCACGCCCTGCACGGGCTCCTGTCGGACGTCACCTATCCGATGATCTCCGGCACCGCGGTGACACGGGACTTCGTCGAATTCCCCTCGCAGCTGTTCGAGCACTGGCTGGAGCGGCCCGAAATCCTGCAGCGCTTCGCCGTCCATCACGAGACCGGCGAGCCGATGCCGGAGGATCTGCTGCAGCGGATGATGGCGGCGCGCAACTTCAACCAGGGCTTCGCCACCGTGGAATACGTTTCCTCGGCGCTGGTCGACATGAAGCTGCACATGCTGGATACGGCCGAGGACCTCGACGCGACCCGGTTCGAGGAAGCCGCGCTCGCGGAGATCGGCATGCCCGAGGCGATCGTCATGCGTCACCGCCCGACGCATTTCGCCCATATCTTCTCCGGCGACGGCTATTCGGCGGCCTACTACAGCTATCTGTGGTCGGAGGTGCTGGACGCCGACGGTTTCGACGCGTTCCTGGAGGCCGGCGATCCGTTCCATCCGGAAACCGCCCAACGCCTGCACGAGCATGTCTATTCGGCCGGAAACCGCGCCGATCCGAACGAGGCCTATCAGGCGTTCCGCGGCCGCGCGGCGACGCCGGAGGCACTACTGAAGAAACGCGGGCTGGTGGTGGAGTCCTAGGCGCCGCTACGCCTGTCACCCTCGCGCCAAGACGGTCATCGCCGGACTTGTTCCGGGCATGACAACAGGGGCAACGGGAGAGGTAACGCGACAGGCGCGCCTCATCCCGCGCTGCGCTTGTCGCCCTCGCGCGGACGCAGCTGAACGACGCGGTCCGGGATCTCCAGCGAGAACGTCGCCCCCAGTGTGCCGTCCGCGAGCCGGATCGTGCCGCCGTGGGCGCGCACCAGTTCGGCGGCGATGGCCAGCCCCAATCCGGTGCCGCCGGGCCGGGTCGAGCCCTGGAAGGCCTCGAACAGACGCTTGCGCGCCATGTCCGACACGCCCGGCCCGGTATCGGCAACCTCGATGGTCACCACCGCCCCGTCGCGGCGGGCGGAGACGCGAATCATGTCGCGGGCGGGATCGGTCTCGCCGCGTCCCTCGATCGCCTGCAACGCATTGCGGACCAGATTGACCAGCACGCGGAACAGCTGATCGGTGTCGGCGTCGACTTCGAGGCCGGACGGCACCGCATTGACGAAACGCAGTTCCGCGTTGGTATCGAGGCCTAAGGTGTCGCCGACCTCGTCGACCAGGGCGGACAGCGCGATCCGGCGCCGCTCGGGCGGGGATTCGTGCGCGGAGCCGTATTTCAACGTGTTGGTGCAGAATTCGGCGGCGCGGTCGAGGGTGCGGATCAGCTTGGGCGCCAGCCGTTTCACCAGCGGATCGTCGACGGCGCCGACGCGGTCGACGATAAGCTGGGCCGACGCCAGCATGTTGCGCAGGTCGTGGTTGATCTTGGACACGGCCAGGCCCATCGCGGCGAGCCGGTTCTTCTGGTTCAGCGTGCCGATCAGTTCCTGCTGCAGATGGGCGAGCTCGCCCTCGGCGACGCCGATCTCGTCGGCGCGGCCCGACGGCTGGATGATCCGCGCGGTATCTTCCGGATACTCGGCGAAGGCGACCATGTTCGCGGTCAGCCTGCGCATCGGCCGCACCAGCAACCAGTTGATGGCGAGATAGACCAGCGCGGCGGTGAACACCGAGATGATGATCGACAGGGTCAGGATGTTCACCGAATAGGCGATCATGGCGTCGCGCAGCGGCATCTCGTCCATGACGATCTCGATGAACTCACCGCCGGTGGGCGCGTCGCCGACGACGCGGATGGTGCGGCCGTGCGCCGAGACGAGCGTCATGAAGGACTCGTAGATCTCGTTGGAAACGCTCATCTGGCGCAGGTCGATCGTCTCCTGCACGTCCGGCGGCATGTCGGAGATGGCGAGCAGCCGGCGCGTGGTGCCGCGCTTGTGGGCGACGGTATAGGCTCCGACGTGCTCGAGCAGCTCGAGCTCCAGCGCCTTGGGCACCATGTTGTCGGGGGCGGCTTCCAGCACCAGCGCCGCCGTCTGGGCCGCATTCAGCTGGTCGTCGAGCCAGGTGCGCCGGAAATTGGCGATCGAGGGCACGTAGATCAGCACTTCGGCAATCATCACGAACAGGATCGTCAGCACCAGCAGCTTGCCGGACAAGCCCAGCCCGCGCGGACGCGAGGTCCGCGGTTCCCTTGCCTCGTCGGATTGGTTGCGAATGCTCACGGCAGCCTCTGCGCCGGCACGTTTAAGCACCTAAACTATCCGAACTTGCGCAGGAACGCGATGCTGCGCCTCACCATCGGGCTGGACAAGCTGGGCCTGTAGAATTCGATTGCGGCCCGCTTGCCGATCTCGGAAAGGGTCGGATAGGGCGAGACGAAGGCGGTCATCGCCTTGATGTCGAGCCCCTTGAGGATGGCGAGGCCCCACATCTGGATGATCTCGCCGGCCTGCGCGCCGGCGATGCCGACACCGAGGATCCTGCCGCCCTTCGTGGTCACCACCTTGACGAAGCCGTCGGTCTCCCGCTCGGCGCGGGCACGGTCGTTCTCGCCAAAGGGCCAGCGCAGCACCCGGATGCGACCGTAGCGCTCGGCGGCTTCCGCCTCGGTCATGCCGACCTGGGCAAGCTCGGGATCCGTGTAGGTCACCCGCGGGACGTGGCCGTAGGAGACCTTGGCGCCGAGCCGGAACAGGATGTTCCGCACGGCGATGCCGGCGTGATAGTTGGCGACATGGGTGAACTGGGGCCCCCGGGCCACGTCGCCGACGGCGTAGACCTTCCGGTTCGAGGAGCGCAGCTTGCGGTCGACGCGGATGCCCTTCTCGTCGGCAAAGACGCGCGCCTTCTCCAGATCGAGCCCCGCTGTGACCGCGGCGCGCCCGGTCGCGACCAGGAGATCGGACCCGTCGATCGCCTCCTTGCCGGCCTCCGTTTCGACGACAACGCGCACGCCGTTGGCGCCGCGCTTCCCGACGCGGGCGACGGTGGCCTTGTCGCGGATCCTGACGCCATCCAGCGCCAGCCGGGTCAGCACCACCTCGGCAAGCTCCGGGTCCTCCCGGCCGAGCGCCCGGTCGGCTTCCAGCACGGTGACCTCGCTGCCGAGCCGGCGGAACGACTGGGCGAGCTCCAGGCCGATCGGCCCGCCGCCGATGACGATCAGGTGGGCCGGCTTGCGGGTAACGTCGAAGATGGTCTCGTTGGTGTGGTAGTCCACCGCGTCGAGGCCGGGAATCGGCGGGACGGCCGGTTTCGAGCCGGTGGCGACGACGAAGCGGCGCGCCGCGATGCGGGTGTCGCCCGCGATCACCGTGCGCGGGTCCTCGAAACGGGCGGCCGCCTCGAGCACCGTGACGCCCATCGCCCGGAACCGCTCGACGGAATCGGTGGGGGCGATGGCGTCGATCACGTCGTGCACGTGGTCGTGGACCTTGCGGAAATTCACCTGCGGGTCGACGGCGGCGACGCCGAAGGGCGCGGCGTCGCGCATCGCCTGGGCGCGCCTGGCCGCGGCGATCAGGGCCTTCGAGGGGACGCAGCCCGTGTTCAGGCAGTCGCCGCCCATCCTGCCCTTTTCGATCAGCACGACCGGCACCCCAAAGGCCGCCGCGGCCGCGGCCACGGACAGGCCGCCCGAACCGGCGCCGATCACGCAGATATCCGGTTTGAGTACGTCAGCCATGATTGTCAGCCCCGCCGCTTCAAAGCCGTCGGATCCGGCCCGGCCTTGAATCAGCCCGCCGATCGCCGCCTCAGCACTTTCTTAGCCGCTATCGGCACCAACGCAAGGACACCGAGCGCGACGAGGGCGGCGAGCAGGCCGGGCGTAACCAGCGCGGACGGGTCGATTCCGAGTTCGCAGGCCCCGGTCGGATCGAGATTTTTTGCCGTTGCGGCAGCGACGCACGCCTCGAAGCTCTCACGCTGCGCCGCCAGAACGCTTTCAAGCCCGGCGCCGACGAAGGCGAAGGCAAAGGTGCCCGGTACGATGCCGACGGCGGTGCCGATCACGTAGGTCGACAGCGACACGCCCAGCAACGCCGGGGCGATGTTGACGAGCCAGAAGGGAAAGATCGGAACCAGCCGCAGGAACAGCAGATAGTGCATGGCATCGTCGTTGAACCCCTGCTGAAGCGCGGCCAGCCGCGGTCCGGCGCGCGCGGCGAGCGCCGAGCCGAGCGACGAGCGGGCGATCAGGAAGACGATCACCGCGCCGATGGTGGCGGCGATGACGGTGACGGTGCCGGCGAGGAGCCAGCCGAACAGGAAGCCGCCGGCAAGGGTCAGCAACAGGCCGCCGGGCAACGACAGCGCCACCACCGCGATATAGATCGCCGCGTAGATCGCCAGCGCGCCGGCGCGGTTCCCGGAAACGAAGCTGCGTAGCGCCATCTCGTGGGTAACCAGGGATTCAAGCGTCAAGTGCCGGTACCAGCCCTGCGACACCGCCACGGCCATGGCCGCCACGATCAGGGCGAGCGGCAGCCAGCGCCAGGGCGTCGCGGCCGACTCGCGGGTGCCGTCGCGCGGCGTATCGTCCGGTTCGCGTGGCACGGCTGCGATTTCGCTACGCCCCTCGGGGCGCTCTGACGTCGTCATGATCGCCTGTCTTTCGCCCGCCGCCTGACGCCATCGCGTCGGCGCCGGCCTTGTAATGCCTTGTATCCGACCCGCAAGGTAGCGAAACAAAACCGCGATTGCCTGCCTTTTCACCCGGAAGTGATGGGCCGGCAGCAAGCGTGATCACGCGTGACCCCACGTTACACGCGGCGACAAGGAACCGGCAACGAAGCACCGCGGGCGCGTTGACTTGGCCCGGCGCTGTCCCGTATAAGCCCGCTCAACTTGGCGTCGCCTTTGCGGGCCGGGGCGGTATCGGTTGTTTCGATGCCTCACCGCCTTCCGCAGGAAAACCTTCACAGGCGCGCCGCTTTCCCAATCCAGCCGAAACGTCGGAGTGCGGCAGTGAAACGGACCTATCAACCCTCCAAACTGGTGCGCAAACGGCGCCACGGTTTCCGCGCGCGGATGGCGACAAAGGCGGGCCGCCGGGTCATTACCCGTCGGCGCGCGCGCGGCCGCGCGCGCCTGTCGGCCTGACCGGCAGCGGCGCGACCTCGCCCATGCCTGGCAGCGCCAGCGCGCTTGCCGAATCGGTGGCGCCGGACGCGTCGTCGGAGCGGTTGCGTCGGCGTGCCGATTTCCTCAAGGCCGCCCGCAGCGGCCGGAAAGTGGCGATGCGCTCGCTTGTCCTGCAGGCGCGGCACCGGGGCGAAGATCAGGCTGGCGTCCGTATCGGCTTCACCGTCAGCCGCAAGGTCGGCAACGCCGTGGAGCGCAACCGGGTACGCCGGCGCCTGCGCGAAGCCGTGCGACTTCGTGCCGGCTCTTTCATGCGCGCGGGCTATGACTATGTTGTCATTGGTCGCCGCGCCGCGTTGACGACACCGTTCGCGCGTATCGTCACCGATCTCGAAACGGCTTTCCGGAAAATCCACGGAGCGCCGCCCGAAAAGGCTTCGGACCAATGATGGGTGAGAACCGGAACTATATCCTGGCGATCGCGCTCTCGCTGATCATCCTGATCGCTTGGCAGTACTTCTATGCCATCCCGCAGATGGAGAAGCAGCAGGCGCAGGAGGAACTGCGCCTGCAGCAGGCGCAGAGCCAGCAGGTCCAGACGCCCCAGGCCGGTGGCGAAGCGTCCGGCACCCGGCCCGGCGCCGCGCAGGTTCCCGGCGCCGCCCTCCCCGGCGCGGAAACGGCTCCGGCCGCGACCCGCGACGCCGCCCTGTCGCAGAGCCCGCGCATTCCCCTCGATACGCCGTCGGTCCGCGGCTCGATCGCGCTCAAGGGCGGGCGCATCGACGACGTCGTGCTCAAGGGCTATCGGGAGACGGTCGAGCCGACGAGCCCCAACATCGTGCTCCTGTCGCCGTCGGGCAGCGCCAACCCCTACTACGTCGAGTTCGGCTGGGTCGCCGAGGACAATTCCGTTGCGGTGCCCACGTCGCAGACCGTCTGGTCGGCGCCGAGCGGCGCCACGCTCGGCGTGGACAACCCGGTCACGCTGACCTGGGACAACGGCGAGGGACTGACCTTCACGCGCGAGATCGCGGTCGACGAGAACTACATGTTCACGGTCACCGATTCGGTCGAGAACGGGGGACAGGGCGCGGTCAGGCTGCTGCCCTACGGTCTCGTTTCGCGCCACGGCCGGCCGCAGACCTCCGGTTTCTTCATCCTGCACGAAGGCCTGATCGGCGTGCTCGGCGAGTACGGTCTGACCGAGATCGACTACGACGATCTCGACGATGACGGCCCGCAGAAGTTCCAGGTGACGGGCGGCTGGCTCGGCATCACCGACAAGTACTGGGCCGCGGTGCTAGTGCCGAACCAGGATAAGCCGTTCGAGGGCCGCTTCATCTCCGGCACGGCGAACGGCAAGCCGACCTATCAGGCCGATCTGCTGCGCGACCCGGTCGAGATCGCGCCCGGCGCGTCGACGACCGTGACCGAACGGGTGTTCGCCGGCGCCAAGCAGGTCAGCCTGCTCAACGGCTACCAGGAGCGGTACGGCATCGAGAAGTTCGACCTGCTGATCGACTGGGGCTGGTTCTACTTCCTGACCAAGCCGCTGTTCTACGCCATCGACTACTTCTTCAAGCTGGTCGGCAATTTCGGCGTCGCCATCCTGATCGTCACCGTGCTGGTGAAGCTGGTGTTCTTCCCGCTCGCCAACAAATCCTACGTCTCGATGAGCCGGATGAAGATCGTCCAGCCGCAGATGATGGAACTGCGCGAGCGCTACAAGGACGACAAGCTTAAGCAGCAGCAGGCGATGATGGAGCTGTACCGGACGGAGAAGATCAATCCTTTGTCCGGCTGCCTGCCGATCGTCCTGCAGATCCCGGTGTTCTTTGCGCTCTACAAGGTGCTGTTCGTCACCATCGAGATGCGGCACGCGCCGTTCTTCGGCTGGATCCAGGACCTGTCGGCGCCCGACCCGACGACGATCTTCAACCTGTTCGGCGCCATTCCGTGGGATCCGCCGCAGTTCCTGATGCTCGGCGCCTGGCCGCTGATCATGGGCATCACGATGTGGGTCCAGATGCGGCTCAACCCGCCGCCGCCCGATCCGACCCAGGCGATGATCTTCAACTGGATGCCGGTGGTCTTCACCTTCATGCTGGCGTCGTTCCCGGCCGGCCTCGTCATCTACTGGTCGTGGAACAACACGCTGTCGGTGCTGCAGCAGTACACGATCATGCGCCGCCAGGGCGCGAAGCCGGACATCTTCGGCAACGTCTTGGCCAGCTTCAGCTCCAAGAAGCGCGCGGAGCTGGCGGAGAAGGAAGCGGCCAAGCTGAAGGCCGACGCCGAGAAGCGCAAGGCCGAGGCCAAGGCCGACGCGGATGCCGGGGAACCGAAGGCGAAGCCCGCGCGCAAGAAGAAGAGCAAGGCCCAGTCCGACAAGCCGGCGGGCTCCGAGGCCGGCGAGTAACGCCGGCCCGAAACCCGGGTTCCGCCAATGACGGGGACTGACGAAGAAGACGCCGAACGGGCCGCCGCCATCGAGGCGGGCCGGCTCATGTTCGCCCGGCCCTGGGTGTTCCGCCTCGGCGTCGTCAAGCTGGACCAGCTGCCGCCGGCCGACCGCATCGAAGTGGCCTTCGCCGGCCGCTCCAACGTCGGCAAGTCGAGCCTACTGAACGCCCTGACGGGCCAGAAAGGCCTGGCGCGAACCTCCAACACGCCCGGCCGCACCCAGGAAATCAACGTCTTCGAGAGCGAGGACGCCAGCGTGCGCCTGATCGACATGCCCGGCTACGGCTACGCGCAGGCGCCGAAGGGCAAGGTCGACGCCTGGACCCGGCTGATCAAGCAGTACCTGAAGGGACGGCCGAACCTGCGGCGGGTGTTCCTGCTGATCGACGCGCGACACGGTGTCAAGGCCGTCGACGGGCGCATCATGGACCTGCTCGACGGCGCCGCCGTCTCCTACCAGGTGGTGCTGACCAAGGCCGACAAGATCGGCGCCGCGGCGCTGGACGAGGTCACGGCCAAGGTCGCTGCGACGCTTGCCAAGCGCCCGGCCGCCTTCCCGTTGATCCTGGCCACCTCCAGCGAAAAAGGCGCGGGGATCGCGGAGCTGCGGGCGGCGATCGCGGAGATGGCCGACTAGCCACCCGGATTGAGCCCGCGACGATCGTCGGATATGACGATTTCGACCTTTCGATGCCAACGGATGCTCAAGACCCGATGACCGACGACAAAATGGCCGACGCGCAGGGGCAGGCCCGCATTCTGGCCGAAGCCCTGCCCTACATGCTACGCTACGACGAACAGACGGTCGTGGTGAAATACGGCGGCCATGCCATGGGCGATCCGGAACTCGCCCGCGCCTTCGCCAAGGACATCACGCTGCTGAAGACCTCGGGCATCCACCCGATCGTCGTGCATGGCGGTGGCCCGCAGATCGGCGCGATGCTCGACAAGCTCGGCATCCAATCGGAATTCCGCGCCGGACTGCGCATCACCGACCGGGCGATGGTCGAGGTCGTCGAGATGGTCCTGGCCGGGCGCATCAACAAGGAAATCGTCCAGTCGATCAACCGCGAGGGCGGCAAGGCCATCGGCCTGTGCGGCAAGGACGGCAACCTCATGACCGTGCGCAAGGTGACGCGCACCGTGGTCGATCCCGATTCCAATATCGAGAAGGTCGTCGATCTCGGCTTCGTCGGCGAGCCCGACAAGGTCAATCCGGCGGTGTTGCAGATGGTCTCCAAGGAAGACCTGATCCCCGTCGTCGCGCCGGTCTCGCCGGGCCCCGACGGCGAGACCTACAACGTCAACGCCGATTCCTTCGCCGGGTCCGTCGCCGGCGCGCTGCACGCCAAGCGCCTGCTGTTCCTCACCGACGTCGACGGCGTGCTCGACGCGGACAAGAAGCTTATCAAGGAACTGACGGTCGACGAGGCGCGCAAGCTGATCGACAACGGCACCATCTCCGGCGGCATGATCCCCAAGGTCGAGACCTGCATCGACGCGGTGGACAAGGGCGTCGAGGGCGTCGTCATCCTAAACGGCAAGGTGCCGCACGCCGTCCTGCTGGAGCTGTTCACCGAACACGGCGCCGGCACGCTGATCACGCCGTGACGAGCACAGCGCGCACGTCCCGGAGATTGGCGAGCAAAGACCTCCGAGGCGTTAAGGTCGCGGTCTTTTCCCGCGCAGAGCGGTTCCCGCCCTGCGCGACCCCTCTCCCCATCCCTCCCCCGCCAGGGGGGAGGGGAACCTCCTGGCACCTCCGAACGCCACTCTCGATCTTCAGCGGATGCACGATATGAAGCGGTTGCTGAGCGCAGCCCCCTTGCACACGACCTCCCTCCCCCCTTGCGGGGGAGGGTCGGGGAGAGGGGTTGCCCCACGCATAGCGGCGGGCGAGGAAAAGCTTTCGCGCGGCGGCGCGGTCACCGGTAACGGGAATGTTCGCGATGTCTGAGACGCCCACCCCGGACGCCTTTTCCGGCGTCGACACCTGGATCTTCGATCTCGACAACACGTTGTATCCGCCGCATTCGAACCTGTTCGCCCAGGTCGACAAGAAGATGGGCGCGTTCATCTCGCGGCTTCTCAACGTCGACCTGATGGAGGCGAAGCGGGTCCAGAAGACGTTCTACAAGACGTACGGTACGACGCTGCGCGGACTGATGACGGAGCATGGCGTCGATCCGCACGAATTCCTCGCCTATGTCCACGAGATCGATCACTCGCCGATCGAGCCCGATCCGGCGCTGGGCGCCGCCCTCAGCCTGTTGCCCGGCCGCAAGTTCGTGCTGACCAACGGCTCGCGGGCGCATGCCGACGCGATCGTCCGGCGGCTCGGCATCGAAGAGCATTTCGAGGATCTGTTCGACATCATCGCCGCGGACTTCGAACCGAAGCCGGCGCGGCCGCCCTACGACCGGTTCGTCACCAAGTACGGCATCGACACGGGCCGATCGGCGATGTTCGAGGACCTGCCGCGCAATCTCGAGGTGCCGCATACGCTGGGCATGCGCACCGTGCTTGTCGTCGCCGCGCCCGATACGCCGCAGGAAACGCTCGCCTACCGGCAGCGCTGGGAAGTGGAGATCGGAACCGCGGCCCACATCGACCATGTCACCGACGATCTCGCCGATTTCCTGGTGAGCGTCGCCGAGACCACCACCGGGCGAGATTGACAGGGCCGCCTGCCCGAATAAGGTCCGCCGCAATCGATCACGACGGGAGAGAACCGTGGACGCCGCACGCGCCGAAGCCATTATCGAAACCGCCTGGGAAAACCGGGCCGACGTCAATCCGGAAACCACGGGCGAGGTCCGCGAGGCCGTCGAGGCGTCCCTGACCCTGCTCGACTCCGGCCAGCGCCGCGTCGCCGAGAGGCAGGGCAGCGACTGGGTCGTCAATCAGTGGCTGAAGAAGGCCGTGCTGCTGTCGTTCCGGCTGAACGACATGTCGGTCATCCCCGGCGGACCGGGCAACGCCGTGTGGTGGGACAAGGTTCCCTCGAAGTTCGACAACTGGGGTGCGGAGCACTTCAACGACGCCGGCTTCCGCGCCGTGCCGAACTGCATCGTGCGCCGGTCGGCCTATATCGCCAGGGGCGTGGTGCTGATGCCCTCCTTCGTCAATCTCGGCGCCTATGTCGACGAGGGCACCATGGTCGACACCTGGGCGACCGTCGGCTCGTGCGCGCAGATCGGCAAGAACTGCCATATCTCGGGCGGCGCCGGCATCGGCGGCGTTCTGGAGCCGCTGCAGGCCGGCCCCGTCATCATCGAGGACAACTGCTTCATCGGCGCGCGCGCCGAGGTGGCCGAGGGCGTCGTCGTGCGCGAGGGCTCGGTGCTGTCGATGGGCGTCTATCTCGGCGCGTCCACCAAGATCGTCGACCGTGCCACGGGCGAGATCGTCTACGGCGAGGTGCCGCCCTATTCCGTCGTCGTGTCCGGCACCCTGCCCTCCGACAAGCCCGCCGGCGAAAACAAGCCGAACCCGAGCCTCTACTGCGCGGTGATCGTCAAGCGGGTCGACGAGCGCACACGCTCCAAGACCTCGATCAACGAGTTGCTGCGCGACTAACCGCTTTCCCGGCGCCCGGTTTTTTTGCCGACGACGAATCGGCCCCGGTCGCTTAGCCTTTGCCGTTGCGGAAGCGGGGGACCCGCTTCCGCCGGCGAGAGGAGGCCAGCATGGACTGGAACTATCTGTTCACGAGTTTCGAGGGGCGCATCAGCCGCCAGCCGTTCTGGATCGGCGCGGTGCTCCTGTGGGTCATCAACTGGGTGGCGGCAGCGATCCTGTACGGGCTGTTCGGGGAAGGCTTCGCCAACATCCTGTTCACGATCGTCTCCCTGGTGCTGCTCTATCCCAGCCTCGCCGTCGGCGCGAAGCGCTGGCACGACCGGGACAAGTCGGCGTGGTGGCTGCTGATCGTGCTGATCCCCGTCGTCGGCGCGCTCTGGTATCTGATCGAATGCGGTTTTCTGCGCGGCACCGAAGGCGAGAACCGCTACGGACCGGATCCGCTCGCCTGAAGGGTACGTCTCCGGGACCGGACGACAAACCGCCCGGATCGCCGGGCGGCGTGTGACATGGATTGCCCCAAGCCGGGTTAATCTTATATGTCGGCGGTCGACTGTCGGTCGCGTGGAGACAAATCTTTTGGCGAACAATCCCCATATCCAGGCCCCCCGGAACACGCAGCAGGAGGCCGGGCGTGAGGCGTTCGCGTGGCTGTTCTTCAGATTTAACGGCAGGATCGGCCGTGAGGCCTACTGGCTCGCGATCGGGCTTCTGTGGAGCGTCCTGTTCGTCACCATCAGCCTGATCGTGTCCGCCGTCGGCCAGGAGGCGGCCGCCGGGCCGACCCTCATGCTGGGCCTCGCCTCGCTGTGGCTGGAGATGGCGATCCTGGTGAAACGCCAGCACGACCGGGGCCTGCCCTGGTTCTGGTGCCTGCTCGCCTTCGTTCCGGTTGTCGGGATGATCTGGATGGTGGCGGCCGGGGTGATCCCCGGTGACGAGGGGCCGAACGCCTTCGGCGACCGGCCCGACACGCCACCGAGCTGAGTTCCTAGCGACTTGGGTCCCTGGCGCCCCGAGTTTCAGCCGGCCTGAAGTCCCGTCGTTCTGACGATCACTCGCCGGCAAGCAGACGCGGGCCGGGCGGCGCCTTTTCCTCCACCGACGACGCGCCGCTGTCCTCTTCCAGGTCGAGCTGGCCGATCTTCTCGCCGCGCTTGATGATCTTGTCGGTCGAGGTGAGGATCTGCTCGATGTCGCGGCCGGCCTGGCCGTGATGCTGCTGCAGCTTCGACACGCGCTCCTGCAGGCGGCGCACGTCGTCGGAGAGATGCGTCACTTCCTTGTGGATCAGATGGGCCTGCTCGCGCATCCGCGCGTCGCGCAGGATCGACTGCATCACCTGGATCGACAGCATCAGCATCGACGGGCCGACGACGATGATGCGGGCGCGGTGGGCCTTCTGGACGACGTCCTCGAAATGCTCGTGCAGGTCGGCGTAGATCGATTCGGAGGGCACGAACATGATCGCCAGATCCTGGGTCTCGCCCGGGATGAAATAGCGCTCGCGGATATCGGTGACGTGCTTGAGAAAATCGGTACGCAGGCGCTGCGCGGCGATCTTGCGGGCATCCTCGATCTCCGCCTCCCGGAATGCGCCGAACGCCTCCAGCGGAAACTTGGCGTCGATGACCAGCACGGCCTCGGTATTGGGAAAGCGGACGATGCAGTCCGGACGCCGGTTGTTCGACAGCGTCCACTGGAACTCGTAGGAGCCGGCCGGCAGACCGTCGCGGACGATCGCTTCCATCCGGCCCTGGCCGAAGGCGCCACGGGTCTGCTTGTTGGCGAGGATCTGGTTGAGGCCGACGACCTCCTTCGACAACTCGGTGATGTTCTTCTGCGCCCGGTCGATGACGGCGAGCCGCTCGTTCAGCTTCGACAGGCTGTCGTGGGTGGCCCGCGTCTGGGTCTCGACCGACTGGCCGAGCCGCTGGCCGAACTTGTCGAGGCGCTCGTTGAGGCCGCGCGCCAGATCGGCATGACGGGTTCCGAACACCTCGGCCATGGTCTGCATGCGGCCGGTCAGTTCGGCCTGGGTGCGGCTCATGTCCGCCTGGGCGCGGGCCATCTCGGCGAGCTGGCGCTCGGCCTCCTGGCGGCGGCGCACCTCCTCGGCATCCGGCCGGCGCGACCGGAAGACGCCGATCAGAATCAGCAGCAGAACCACGAAAAGCAGCGCGGCGCCGGCGAGAGCGCCCTCGCCGACGGTGAACAGGCGACCCGAGATTTCGACAAGCGGCTGATCCATGCCACCAAGTCTAGTCGATTCTTCCGGCATTGCGAGATCAAAACGCGAACATTCCTTGACGCGCGGCCAATGCGCCGCGTTGACCCGGGCCGGGCTTTCTCCTATCTGAGCGCCATGACAATTCGCGACATCGTCTACATTCCCGATCCCGTCCTGCGCCAGGTCTGCGAGCCCGTCCCGGCGGTCGACGACGACGTGCACGCGCTTCTGGACGACATGCTGGAGACCATGTACGAGGCGCCCGGCATTGGTCTCGCCGCCTGCCAGATCGGCGTCCTGAAACGCATCGTCGTCATCGACGTGTCGAAGGAAGACGACCCGAAGGCACCGATCTGCCTTATCAATCCGGAAATCATCTGGACCTCGGAAGAAACCTCGACCTACGAGGAGGGCTGCCTGTCGATCCCCGACTATTACGAGGAGGTCGAACGGCCGGCCGCCTGCACCGTCCGGTTCTTGGACCGCGACGGCAAGGAACAGGAGCTCGCCTGCGAAGGGCTGCTGGCGACCTGCGTGCAGCACGAGGTCGATCACCTCAACGGCGTCCTGTTCATCGATCACATCTCCAAGCTGAAGCGCGACCGGGTGGTCAAGAAGTTCACCAAGGCCGCCAGGCGCGGCGAGGTGCCCGAGTTCAAGCGCCGCCGCGCCGCCGATCCCACCGGGGACAGCGAGCAGCCGGCGGCCGAATGAGCCCCGGGCGCGACCGTCCCGCCCCGCGACCAGGACAAGACCCGCCGTGACCCTCCGCATCGTCTTCATGGGAACGCCGGACTTCGCGGTGCCGACGCTGACCGAAATCGTCGGCGCGGGCCACGAGGTCGTCGCCGTCTACTCGCAGCCGCCGCGGCGCGCCGGGCGCGGGATGGCCGAGCGCAAGAGCCCCGTACACGAGGCGGCGGACCGGTTCGGCCTGCCGGTTCTGACGCCGAAAACCCTGAGGGACGAGACGGCCCAGGGCGCCTTCGCCGCGCACGGGGCCGACGCGGCGGTGGTCGTCGCCTACGGACTGATCCTGCCGAAGGCCGTCCTCAAGGCGCCGGCGCAGGGCTGCTTCAATCTGCATGCCTCGCTGTTGCCGCGCTGGCGCGGCGCCGCCCCGATCCAGCGGGCGATCATGGCCGGCGACAGCGAGACCGGCGTCGCCGTCATGCGCATGGCCGAGGGGCTCGACACCGGTCCCGTCTGCATGGAGGAGCGGCTCGCGATCGGTCCCGACATGACCGCCGGCGAGTTGCACGACCGGCTGGCGCTGATCGGCGCGGGGCTGATGGCGCGCGCGCTTGCCGCGCTATCGCGCGACAGCCTGGACTGCCGCGACCAGCCGGAAGACGGCGTCACCTATGCCAGCAAGATCGACAAAGCGGAGTCCCGCATCGACTGGGCACGGCCGTCCCAAACCGTCCACGACCACATCCGCGGCCTGTCACCGTTTCCCGGAGCCTGGTTCGACCTCGCCGGCGAACGCGTGAAAGTGCTCCGCTCGCAGAGCATGGATCGCGACGGCCCCGAGGCCCCCGGCACGCTCGTCGACGAGGACGGGATCGTTGCCTGCGCGGGCGGTGCCATCAGGCTCGTCGAGATCCAGCGGCCCGGCCGCCAACAGATGAGCTATGCGGAATTCGCAAGGGGCGCCCGGCTGAAAAAGGGTATAATGTTCGGGTGAATTGGCTAACTGCCCAATGAAAGACGAACATGTCTTCAGACAAAAATATGGATGGCGTAACCATCCGCCAGGAAACACCTGCCGACGTCTCCGCAATCCGCTGTGTCATATCCGCCGCCTTCGACAGCGAACTTGAAGGCAAGCTGATCGACAAGCTGCGCACGGACGGCGACCTCGTCCTGTCTCTCGTGGCGGAAAAGAACGGCAAGATCGTCGGCTATGCCGGCTTCTCGCGGCTCAGGATCGAGGGAAGCGACAACCGCGCGACCGCACTCGCGCCGGTCGCCGTGGCGCGTTGCTACCAGCGTCGCGGCGTCGGCACGGCACTGGTGCGCGAAGGGATTAGCCGGCTCGAGGAGGCGGGCGAGGATCTCGTCTTCGTTCTCGGCGACCCGCCCTACTACAAGCGCTTCGGCTTCGATTCGCGGATCGCCAGCCACTACGCCGCACAGTGGTCGGGCCCCGCCTTCATGGCGCTGGCGCTGGAACCCGGCAATCACGCAGCACACCGCCCGCAGGTGGTCTACCCCGCGGCGTTCGAGGCGTTCGGCTGATCTGACGGCAGTATCTACGCCCGCCGGACGTCGTCGCGAAGGTCGAGGACGCGGTACAGGGCGTGCGCGACCGGCAGGAACCACGGCCGGCCGAAATGCCAGAACCGAGTCGAGAACTCGGTCTTCATGAAGGCGGTTTCCGCTTCGGCACGGCCAAGCATCGCCAGCGCGACCTTGTTGCCGAGATAGGGCGCCATCGCGTTGCCGCTTCCCGAGAACCCCATCGCATGCCAATGCCCGTCGATCCTGCCGATATGCGGCAGGAAGCCGAAGGTAAAGCCGAGCCGGCCGTTCCAGCTGTGGGTGATCCCGACCGGCTCCAGCGCCGGGAAGATCTCCCGCATCAGCCCCCTGATGACCGACGTCGCGGTGTCCTGCGACACCTGGTGCATAGCCGCGCGGGCGCCGAAGACGAGCCGTTTTCCGTCCGGCGACAGGCGGTAGTAGCAATGCCGGTTGCGGGTCTCCACCACCATGCGGCGGCCCGGCATGATCGACCGGATCAGATCCTCGGGCAGCGCCTGCGTCGCCGCGACATAGCTCGATACCGGAATGATGCGCCGCATCAGCGGGCGGAAGCGGCGGCGGGTGTAGCCGTTGGTGGCCATCAGCACCGCGTCGGCCTGCACGTCGCCGCGCGTCGTCGACACCCGGTGCCCGGTTCCCAAAGACGAGACCGCGCGCACCAGCGTCGGCGCGGAAACCATGACGCCCGCCCGGCGGGCGGCGTTCAGGAGCCCGGCGTGATACTTGCCGGGATGCAGCCCGCCGTGATCGGGCAGCAGCAGGCCGCCGGCATAGAAATCAGTGCCGATCTCGCGGCGCTGATCGGCCCTGGGGATCATCTCGGCGTTGATCGGAACGATTGTCCTGAGCCGCTCGATATTCCGGGCCGTCTCGTCGTAGACGTCGGGGCTGCGCTGGCCGCTGAAGCGGCCGTGGACGTGAAAGTCGCAGTCGATCGCCTCGTCGCGGATGAGCCGCTTCACGAAGTCGAGCGAGTCGACATGGGCTTCGCGCAGCAGGGCGTGGGCCGTCTCGGTGCCGTAGCGGGCGACGAGCTGGTCGATCGAAAGCCGGTGGCCGCCGCCGACCATGCCGCCGTTGCGGGTGCTGGCGCCGTAGCCCGGCGCCTCGGAATCGACCAGCAGAACCGAGGCCCCGTTCCTGGCAAGCGTCAGCGCCGCGGTCGTGCCGGTGAGCCCGGCGCCGACCACCACGACATCCACCCGCCCCGGCACTGCGGCGTCCGCCTCGGCTTGCGGCGCGGCGGGACGGGCGACCTCCCACCAGTACGGATCGGGCTTCGGCGCCATCACGCCACTCCTCGACGGTCATCGGCGATCCTATCGGAAAAAACCGTGGCAGGCGGCATCCCGCGCCGCCTTGACCTTGGTCACGTCGACCTGGCGGGCGCTACCCGGCCGGGCGTGACGCCGGGGCCGCCTTCGGCTTGTCGAAATGGCCGCGCAGCTGCAGCCACCACAACAGCGCGAGGCCGGGAATGGCGGCAAGCGCGGTGATGGCGAAGAAGGTCGCCCAGCCGAACGCCTCGGCGGCGTAGCCGGCATTGGCCGCCAGCACGGTGCGGCCGACCGCGGCGAGCGCGGTCAGAAGCGCGAACTGGGTCGCGGTGTGGCGCGCGTCGTTGCAGAGGCTGGAGAGATAGGCGACGAAAATCACCGTGCCGATGCCGCCGGTGAAATTCTCGACCGCGATGGTGACGGCCAGCGCGGTGGTGTTCACGCCGACGATCGCCTGCCAGACGAACACCAGGTTCGACCCCATCTGCAGGAAGCCGGCGATCCACAGCATCGTGACCATCGACATGGCGCGCAGCATGAAGCCGCCGGCGAAGCCGCCCGCCAGCACCGCGAACAGGCCGACGCCCTTGACGATGCCGGCATAGGCGAGCTTGTCGAAGCCGATCGAGATCACGAACGGCCCGGTCATGACGCCGGCGAAGGCGTCGCAGAACTTGTAGAGCACGACGAAGGCGAGGACCGCGATCGCGTCCTTGCGGCCCAGGAACTCGGCGAAGGCGTCGACGGCGGTGCGGCCGACGCGGACCGCCGCGTTGCGATCGTCCGCCATGCCCTCCGGCTCCATGGGCTCGCGGCCGGCCAGCGCCGCGCCGGTGCCGATCAGCACGAAGACGGCCATCGCCGCGTAGGCCCAGGACCAGCCCTGCATCGTGTCGACGCCGTAGCCTTCCAGAATCGCGACGAGACTGACGCAGCCCGCGGTCGAGATGAGCATGCCGATGCGATAGGCGGACACGAACCAGGCCATGCCGGCGGCCTGTTCCTCGGTCTTCAGGCTTTCGACCCGGTAGGCGTCGATGACGATGTCCTGGGTGGCGGACGCCGCCGCCACCAGCACCGCGCCGAGCGCCACGAACCAGGGATCGACCAGCGGATCGACGAAGCCGAGATAAACGATCGCGGCCATCAGCAGGAGCTGGGTGAAGACCAGCCAGCCGCGCCGGCGTCCAAGCCACCGCGACAGCACGGGAACCCGCGTCGCATCGACCAGCGGCGCCCACAGGAACTTGACGGTGTAGGGCAGGCCGACCAGCGAGAACAGGCCGATGGTGCCGAGGTCGACGCCGACATCGGTCATGCGGATGGCAAGCGTCGATCCGGAAAGCGCCAGCGGCAGGCCGGAGGAAAACCCGAGAAACAGGATGACCAGCACGCGCCGCTCCAGGAAAACGGCGAGCGCGGCGGCAAGCCGTTCGGGCAGCGGCTTGCGCGGCTCAATTCCTTCCGCGGCTGCGGGCGCGTCGCTGGGCGGCATGTCGATCCTCGTCGATCCTGGCGCGAATCAGAGGCCTCACCGTAGTGCCAGAGCATGGCGAGGGACAGGGCCGCGATTGACCTTGCCCCGGGGGCCGGGCTAGAGCCTAGCCGGTCACTGTTGCCGAGAAAGAACGACTGCCGGGACCATGTCGCAGGACACCACCGACCCTTCCGCGGAACCGAACGCCGATCCGGTCGCGATCGCGCGGGACCTGATCCGCTGCCGCAGCGTGACGCCGGACGAAGGCGGCGCGCTGACATACCTGCTGCGCCTGCTCACCGATGCCGGCTTCGACGCCGAGATCGTGCGGTTCTCGGAAGACGGCACCGACGACGTCGACAATCTCTATGCCCGGATCGGCAGCGGCGGCCCGCACCTGACCTTCGCCGGCCATACCGACGTGGTGCCGGCCGGCGAGGAAGGCCGCTGGACGCACCCCCCCTTCGCCGCCGAGATCGCCGGCGACACGCTCTACGGGCGCGGCGCCGTCGACATGAAGGGCGCGGTCGCCTGCTTCGCCGCCGCCGTGCTCGACTACCTCAAGACCGAAGGCACGCCGAAGGGCTCGATCTCCTTCCTGATCACCGGCGACGAGGAGGGCGTGTCGATCAACGGCACGCGCAAGCTACTCGCCTGGGCGAAGGAGCGCGGCGAGCGTTTCGACCATGCCCTGGTCGGCGAACCGACCAATCCGAACCGGCTCGGCGACATGATCAAGATCGGCCGGCGCGGCTCCCTGTCGGGCACCATCACCATCACCGGCAAGCAGGGCCATTCGGCCTATCCGCATCTGGCCAACAACCCGACGCGGGGGCTGGAGAAGGTCCTGCACGCGCTCTATGCCGAGCCGCTGGACAGCGGCACGCACGAGTTCGATCCCTCGACCCTGGAAGTGACCAGCGTCGACACCGGCAACCCGGCCTTCAACGTCATCCCCGCGGACGTGCGGCTCAACTTCAACAGCCGCTTCAACAACCTGCACACGGCGAAGAGCCTTCAGGCGGTGATCGAGACGCATGTCGCCTCGGCGCTGGAGGGAACCGGCCTGACGGGGCGCGTGGACTTCGTCCCGAACGCGGCCGAAGCCTTCCTGACCGAGGCCGGCGACATCGCCGCGCTTTTGTCGCAGACGATCGAGGCGGAGACCGGGCGCAAACCGGATTACTCCACCACCGGCGGCACGTCGGACGCCCGCTACATCAAGGATTACTGCCCGGTGATCGAGTTCGGCCTCGTCGGCCAGACCATGCACCAGGTCGACGAGAATGTGGCGATCGCCGACCTGAAGGCGCTGACGGCGATCTACCGGCGGTTCCTGACCGGCTATTTCGAGCGCTTCGGTGGCTGACGCGTCCATGCCGGATATCCCATGCTGAACGCGGACGACATACAGCGCGGCCTGACCGGCGCCTGGCGGCTGTTCCTCGGCAAGCGCGAGGCGATACGCCTGTTCGACACGAGCTTTCGCGGCTTCTGGCGCTCGTTCCTGGCGGCGATCCTGGTGCTGCCGATCTACATGCTCTATGTCGGCGCCGAGCGGCGCATGATCCTGTCCGCCCTGCCCGACGGCGCCGATTTCCCCGAGCTGGGCTTCGCGCTCGCGCGTCTGCTCTCGCTGGTGATCGACTGGGCGGCGTTTCCGCTGGTCACCGCCATCATCGCGGCGCCGATGGGCTTTGCCAGCAACTACGTCCGGCTGATCGTCGCCTTCAACTGGGGCAGCCCGATCATATCGGCCATGGTGGCGCTGCCGGCGATCCTGTTCGGGTTCGGCCTGGCGCCCGAAGGCGTCGCCCAGCTCCTGCTGTTCACCGCCCTCATCCTCGCGATCCGGTTTCGCTTCATCACGGCGCGGGCGGCGCTCGAATGCGGCTTCGCCCTCGCGGCCGGGATCGTCGCGCTGGAGTTCCTGCTGTCGCTCGTCCTCTCGGAACTGATCAGCCGCGCCACCGGAATGTGAGCCGCCGGGATGTGAGCCACCGCGGCGATTGATCGGCCGGCCGGCGGTGACCCGAAAGCTGCCGCCGGAGCACCCGGGGCGCGGACACGGTGCTGATCGACTGATTTCGCCCCGGCTTCAGTCCGGATAGTCGACCTTCACCAGATAGAGCCCGTCCGGCGGGGCGACGGGGCCGCAGGCGGTGCGGTCCCTGGCCTCCAGCGCCGCCTTGAGGTCGGCAACGGCCCACTTGCCCTCGCCGACCAGCTTCAGCGAGCCGACCATCGAGCGCACCTGGTTGTGCAGGAAGGAGCGCGCCGAGCAGTCGACGACGATGCGTTCGCCGTCGCGGACGACGGTAAGCCGGTCGAGCGTCTTCACCGGCGAGGCCGACTGGCACTCGGTGGAGCGGAAGGTGGTGAAGTCGTGATGGCCAACAAGCGCCTGCCCGGCCTCGTGCATGGCGGCGGCGTCGAGCGGTTTCATCACCTGCCAGGCGCGGCCAGAATCCAGCGCCAGCGGCGCGCGCCGGTTGACGATCACATAGCGATAATACCGCTTCACCGCCGAGAAGCGGGCATCGAAGTCGTTGTGGACCTGCTCGACCCTCAGGATCGCCACCGGCTCGGGCCGCAGGTGGGCATTGATCGCGTCGCGCACCGTGTCGGCCGGCCATTCGCGGACCAGATGGATATGGGCGACCTGGCCGAGCGCGTGGACGCCGGTATCGGTGCGCCCCGCCCCGTTGACCGTCGCCGGCTCGCCACAGAACGCCGCGACGGCCTCCTCGATCGCCTGCTGTACCGCGCGCCCGTTGGTCTGGCGCTGCCAGCCGACATAGGGGGCGCCGTCATACTCGATCAGAAGGCGATAGCGGGGCATCGGGTCCGGCGCTCAGAACGGCGTGCGCGAGCGGATGGCGGCGGCCAGCGTGCCGTCGTCGAGATAGTCGAGCTCGCCGCCGACGGGAACGCCGTGGGCGAGCCGGGTCACGGTGACGTCGAGGCCATGCAGCATGTCGGTGACGTAGTGCGCCGTGGTCTGGCCCTCGATGGTGGCGTTGACGGCGAGGATCACCTCCGTCACGGCCGGGTCCTTGGCGCGGGCGACGAGCTCGGCGATGTGCAGATCGTCGGGTCCGATGCCGTCGAGCGGCGACAGCGTGCCGCCGAGGACATGGTAGCGCCCGCGCGTCGCCTGGGCGCGCTCCAGCGCCCACAGGTCGCTGACATGCTCGACGACGCAGATGATCGCCGGGTCGCGGCGCGGATCGGCGCAGATCGCGCACGGGTCGGCGGTGTCGACGTTGCCACAGGTCGCGCACACAGTGATGCGCTCCGCGGCCATGTGCAGCGCGTCGGCGAGCGGCACCAGGAGCTGCTCCCGCTTCTGGATCAGGTGCAGCACCGCGCGGCGCGCCGAGCGCGGGCCAAGGCCCGGCAGACGCGCGAGAAGCTGGATCAGCCGGTCAAGCTCAGGACTGGTCGCGGAGGTGGTCATGCACGTTTTGTTCCGTTTCGCCGCACCCTATCCGCCCGCGCGGCCAACGTCCATTCGACCATGACCGCCGCTCAGACGCCGGCGACCATGTCGGCGACGACGCGCACCAGCAGCGCGATATCCTGCTCGCGCGACAGACGGTGGTCGCCGTCGTGGACGACGGTCAGCATGACGTCGTCATGGGCGAGCCGCGACACCAGCTCCAGCGACAGGCCGAGCGGCACGTCGGGATCGTCGCGGCCGTGCACGATGTGGACCGGGCAGCCGACCTGCAGCGTGGCGCGGTCCATGATCAGATAGTTGCGGCCGTCCTCGATGAGCTTGCGGGTGATCGGGTTGCCGGCCGGATCGTATTGCGAGGGCTCGACCCAGACGCCCTTGTCCATGATCTCGGCACGGACCGCGCCGGGGAACTCCTCCCACATCAGCCGCTCGGTCATGTCGACCGCCGGGGCCAGCAGCACGAGCCCGGCGACCGGATTGCCGGCGGCATGGCGGCCGAGCGCGGTCAGCAGCGCCAGGTATCCGCCCATGCTCGAGCCGACGAGAACCGGCGGCGCGTCCGTGCAGGTCTCGATGACGGTCGAGGACTCGGCCAGCCAGCGGCTGATCGACCCGTCGAGGAAATCGCCGCCCGAAACCCCGTGGCCGGAATAGTCGAAGCGGACGACACCCTGGCCGTTGTCCGCGCCCCACCGGTCCAGCGCCTCGGCCTTGGTGCCGGCCATGTCGGAGCGGTAGCCGCCGAGCCAGACGATGTCGGGCGACGTGCCGGCGCGGCGCAATACGGCGATCCGGCGCGCTTCCTCGCCCTCGCCAATCTCGATGTCGGTGCGTTCGGCCTCTGACACGCTCTGGTCTCCTTCAGGTCGGTGAGCTAGGTAATGGCATGGACGAGCGCCCAGAAAAACCCCGGATAAAGACCCGGACAGATCCCCACACGACGGGCCTGCCGGACCTGTCCGGCATCACGGTGCTGCAGATCGTGCCGTCGCTGGACGCCGGCGGGGCCGAGCGCACCGCCGTCGACGTCGCCGCGGCGCTCGTGCAGGCGGGCGCGCGCGCCCTTGTCGCGACAACCGGCGGGCGCCTGGTGACCGAGCTCGACGCGGCCGGCGGCATCTGGGTGCCGTTTCCCGCAGCGACCAAGAACCCGATCGAGATCCTGTGGAACGCGGAGCGGCTCAGACGGCTGTCGATCCGCGAAGACGTATCGCTGATCCACGCCCGCAGCCGGGCGCCCGCCTGGAGCGGCCTTCTGGCGGCGCGGCGCCTGGGCGTGCCGTTCGTGACCACCTATCACGGCGCCTACAAGAAAGGCGGGTCGCTCAAGAACTGGTACAATTCGGTGATGGCGCGCGGCGACGCCGTCATCGCCAATTCCCGCTTCACCGCAGACCTCATCGAGAGCCGGCACCGGCAGGCGCGCGGCAAGCTCACGGTGATCTATCGCGGCACGGACCTGACCAAGTTCGATCCCGAGACGATCGCGGCGGATCGCATCGCGGGGCTGCGCGACGCCTGGGGCGTGCGGGAGGGCCGGCGCATCGTCCTGCTGGCCGCCCGGCTGACGGAATGGAAAGGCCAGGCGGTGCTGATCGATGCCGCCGCCCGGCTCGCCGGCGAAGGGCTCGACGACGTCGATTTCGTGCTCGCCGGCGATCCCCAGGGGCGCACCGACTACGTCGCCGACCTTGAGAAGCGCATCGACGGGGCCGGCCTTCGCGACCGGGTGCACATCGTCGGCCATTGCGCCGACATGCCCGCCGCCGACCGCGCCGCAGATGTCGTGGCGCTGCCCTCGACCGAGCCGGAAGCCTTCGGGCGCAGTGCCGCCGAGGCCCAGGCCGTCGGCACGCCCGTGGTCGTCAGCAACCTCGGCGCGGTGCCGGAAACGGTGCTGGCGCCGCCGGACGTCGACGCCGAGAGGCGCACCGGCTGGCGGGTGCCAGCGGGAGACGCGGCGGCCCTGGCCGCGGCGATTCGTGAGGCGCTTGCGCTGTCGCCGGCGCAGCGCGCGGCGATCTCGGAGCGGGCGCGGGCCCATGTCCGCGGCGCCTTCAGCCTGGACGCCATGACCTCGGCAACGCTTCAGACCTATGCCCGACTGCTGGGCCGTTGAGCGATTTTCCCCGAAATTCGGCGATTCCAAGTCGTTTTCGTTTACACTGAAGATTGACTTGCCGGCGCTTCTTTCCAATCCTATAAGCGCCGAACTTCGCAGGGAGTGCCTGACGAAGGCGTTAGTGCTGCCACAAGTACATTCCCGGCAGCGGCGTCGGGCACCGACCACAGCATAAGGAGACTGCACAATCGCACGCCGTCCAATGAAAGCGCAGCCGGTCCAGAAGGAAGGACCGCGCGTCAATCGGGAGATCGATTCCCAACAAGTCCAGCTCATTACCGACGACGGCGACAACAAGGGCGTCGTCTCAATCGATGAAGCATTGGCGCTCGCCGAGGAAGCGGGCCTCGACCTCGTCGAGATCTCGCCGAACAACCGGCCGCCGGTCTGCAAGATCCTGGACTACGGAAAATACAAGTACCAGGCCCAGAAGAAGGCCGCAGAAGCGCGCAAGAAGCAGAAGACCATCGAGATCAAGGAGATCAAGATGCGTCCGAACATCGACACCCACGACTACGAGGTGAAGATCAAGGCGGCGCGGCGCTTCTTCGAGGAAGGCGACAAGGTCAAGGTGACGTTGCGCTTCCGTGGCCGCGAGATGGCGCATCAGGATCTCGGCATGAAGCTGCTCCTGCGCGTGCGCGATGAACTGGAAGAGATCGCCAAGGTCGAATACGAGCCGCGGCTCGAAGGCCGGCAGATGATCATGGTGCTGGCGCCGCGTTGAACCGTCGCAGGCGCCCGCCCCCTTTCCGCCACGTTTCTTCGGCTTTCCTCGCCGCATGACAAATGACCAGACAACAGCAGCGGTAACGCCCAGCGCCTGGCTGCAGGACGTGCAGCGGCGGCGCAAATGGACGCTGCTTGTCCTTCTGGTCGCCGCGATCGGTGGCCTCCTGGTCACCGAGTCGACCTGGCCGTCGGGCAGTTTCGCCCACGAAGCGATCGAATATTTCGGGATCGGCCTCCTGCTCCTGTGCGTGCTCGGGCGAGCCTGGTGCACGATCTATATCGGCGGGCGCAAGAAGGCCGAGCTGGTCCAGGAAGGCCCCTACTCGGTCTCGCGCAATCCGCTCTACGTGTTCTCCTTCATCGGCGCCGCCGGCGTCGGCGCGGCGGCCGGCAGCGTCGTCACCACGCTGCTTGCCGCGCTCGCCTGCTACGCGGTGTTCGCCGTCGTGGTCGGCAAGGAGGAGCAGTTCCTGGCGGACCGGTTCGGCGCCACCTATGACGCCTATCGCGCCCGCGTTCCCCGGTTCTGGCCGCGCTTCTCCGCGTGGAAGGACGTCGACACGGTGGAGACCAACCCGCGCCTCGTCCTGACCTCGTTCGGCGACGGCCTGTTCTTCTTCCTGGCGATCCCACTGGTCGAAAGCATCGAGTTCCTGCACGAAACCGGTTATCTGCCGGTCCTGTTCCAGCTTCCCTGATTCCAGCTTGCCTAGTCCGCGTCGTCCCCGAAGCCGCCCTCTGGCGGCACCGGCCGGGTGAAGACGAACAGCGCCACGAACACCATCACGCCGGCCTGGGCCAGCAACACGTTGCGCGGGGCGCCGAAGACGGCCGCGCCGGCGATCGCGCCCAGCATGGCGAGGCCGGCCAGCATCTTGGCCTTGCGGGATATCGCGCCGTGCTCGCGCCATTCGCGGATCGGCACGCCGAGGCGGGGATGGGCGACGAGCCAGTCATGCCAGGTCTGCGAGCCCCTGGAGAAGCAGAAGGCGGCCAGCAGCAGGAACGGCGTGGTCGGCAGCAGGGGCAAGGCGATGCCGATGATCCCGAGCAACAGCGCCGTCGCCCCGGCGATGCGCCAAGCCATCCGGTTCGCGTTCCCGACCGCCAGTCCCAATTTTTCGCGCATCGGACCTGATCCCGACTTCACCCAGTCACCTAATAGGACGCAACCACCATATAGGACGCGATGGCCCGCCGCCGATACCGGACGTCTACGTAGCGCGCGCACGGGTCCGCATTGCGTTTCCGCCGGGACGGCGGTATAACCCGCCCCGCAATCCGGATCGCCCGGCTAAATGGGCATGCCGTGGCGATCCCGAAAGCTCAACCGGACGCGGTCGAAATCCACCGGGCGAACTAGCGCACGGCGGGTTTTTCGCGTTCTTTCTAGTTGTGAAGGAGACGAGCGAAATGCCCAAGATGAAAACCAAGAGCGGCGCCAAGAAGCGTTTCAAGGTGACCGCGTCTGGCAAGATCAAGGTCGGGGCCGCTGGCAAGCAGCACGGCATGATCAAGCGGACGACCAAATTCATTCGCAATGCACGCGGCACCATGGTGCTGGCCGAGTCCGATGCGGGCATCGTGCGCCAGTACATGCCGTACGCGCGCAAGAAGCGGCGCGCCAAGCCCGCTTCGACCAAGACGGAGGGCTGATCCATGTCACGTGTGAAACGCGGCGTTACGGCTCACGCCCGCCATCGCAAGGTCATCAAGAAGGCGAAGGGCTATTACGGCCGTCGCAAGAACACCATCCGCGTCGCGATGCAGGCGGTCGAAAAGGCCGGCCAGTACGCCTATCGCGACCGCAAGGCGAAAAAGCGGACCTTCCGGGCGCTGTGGATCCAGCGGATCAACGCGGCGGCGCGCGAGAACGGTCTGACCTACGGTCGATTTATCGATGGCCTCGGAAAGGCCGGGGTCGAAGTCGACCGGAAGGTGCTCGCCGATCTCGCCGTGCACGAGCCGGCCGCCTTCAAGGCACTGGTCGAGCAGGCACGCGCCGCGCTCGGCTGAGGCCGCCGACGACCCACCTCGGACCTTTCCGGGGCCGGCCGCCCGCATATCCCCAGCGATGGGACGACAGTGCGGGCGGCGCCGGGTCCGGGAAGCGAAAATCTCTTCCTCAAGAGACGTCGCTCTTGAAAGTTCGTCTCGGACCCGTTTTCTCGCCAATGCCGACGAAAGACGGGAGATGACGTGATGGCCGAACTCGATCGGCTGGAATCCGACATTCAGAGCCAGATCACAGGCGCAGCCGACGAGGCGGCGCTGGAGACCGTGCGCGTGGCCGCGCTCGGCAAGAAGGGCTCGATCAGCGACCTGCTGAAAACCCTCGGCTCGATGAGCCCGGACGAGCGCCGCACCATGGGTCCGGCGATCAACGGGCTCAAGGACCGGGTCAACACGGCGATCCAGACGCGCCGCGTCGCGCTGCAGGAGGCCGCGCTGGAGCAGCGGCTGGCGACCGAGAAGGTCGACGTGACCCTGCCGGTGCGCGAGAGCGCGCTCGAAACCGGTCGTATCCATCCGGTCAGCCAGGTGATGGACGAGCTCACCGCGATCTTCGCCGACATGGGCTTCTCGATCGCGGAAGGCCCGCATATCGAGGACGACTTCCACAACTTCACCGCGCTGAACATGCCCGCCGACCATCCGGCCCGCGAGGAAATGGACACGTTCTATTTCCCGGAAGCCGAGAACGGATCGCGGATGCTGCTGCGCACCCATACCAGCCCGGTGCAGATCCGCACGATGCTGAACACCGAGCCGCCGATCCGCATCATCGCGCCGGGCCGGGTGTTCCGCTGCGACTACGACCAGACCCACACGCCGATGTTCCATCAGGTCGAGGGCCTGGTCATCGACGAGGAAGCCCATCTGGGGCACCTGAAATGGGTGCTGCAGGAGTTCTGCAAGGCGTTCTTCGAGGTCGACGACGTGAAGATGCGCTTCCGCGCCTCGCACTTCCCGTTCACCGAGCCGTCGATGGAGGTCGACATCAACTGCTCGCGCGTCGGCAACGAGCTTAGGATCGGCGAAGGCGACGACTGGCTAGAGATCCTCGGCTGCGGCGTCGTGCACCCGAACGTGCTGAGGGCCTGCAACCTCGATCCCAAGCGCTACCAGGGCTTCGCCTGGGGCATGGGGATCGACCGCATCGCCATGCTGAAATACGGCATGCCGGACCTGCGCGCCTTCTTCTCCGCCGACCTGCGGTGGCTGAATCACTACGGCTTCGCGCCGCTTGACGTGCCGAGCCTGGCGGGAGGGCTGTCGCGATGAAATTCACCCTGTCCTGGCTCAAGGATCACCTGGAGACCGACGAGTCGCTCGAGACCATCGTCGACAAGCTCAGCCTGATCGGGCTCGAGGTCGAGGGCGTGCACAATCCGGCCGAGGAACTGGCGGCGTTCAAGGTCGCCCACGTGATTTCCGCCGAGCAGCACCCCAACGCCGATAAGCTGAGGGTCTGCAAGGTCGATACCGGCGACGGCACGGTGCAGGTCGTGTGCGGCGCGCCGAACGCGCGCACCGGCATGCGGGGCGTGTTCGCCCCCTCCGGCACGCACATCCCGGGAACCGGGCTCGACCTGAAGCCGACCAAGATCCGCGGCGTCGAATCGAACGGCATGCTCGTCTCCGAGCGCGAAATGGGCCTTTCCGACGAGCATGCCGGCATCATCGAGGTCGCCGAGGACACGCCGATCGGCACGCCGCTGGCCGACGTGCTGGGCCTTGACGATCCGGTCATCGAGGTGGCGGTGACGCCGAACCGGCCGGATGCGCTGGGTATCGCCGGCATCGCCCGCGATCTGGCCGCCGCCGACCTCGGCAAGGTCGTCACCCCGGAGGTCGAGCGGATCGCCGGCGAAGGCCCCTGCCCGGTCTCGGTGACCCTCGACTTTGCGGACGACGAGGCGCATCTGTGCCCGGCCTTCGCGCTGCGGCTGGTGCGCGGGGTCAGGAACGGTCCGTCCCCGGCATGGCTGCGGCAGCGGCTGGAGGCGATCGGGCTCAGGCCGATCAACGCGCTGGTCGATATCACCAACTACATCACCTTCGACCGCAACCGGCCGCTGCACGTGTTCGACGCCAACAAGGTGACGGGCAACCTCACGGTTCGGCACGCCAGGGCCGGCGAGGAGTTGCTGGCGCTCGACGGCAAGACCTACACGTTCGCGCCCGGCCAGGTGGTCATCGCCGACGACACCGGCGTCGAATCCATCGGCGGCATCATGGGCGGCGAGGCGTCGGGCTGCGACGAGACCACGACCGACGTGCTGATCGAGTCGGCCCTGTGGGACACCTCCACCACGGCCCGGACCGGCCGCACGCTCGGCATCCAGTCGGACGCACGCTACCGCTTCGAGCGCGGCGTCGATCCGGCGTTCTGCGTGCCCGGCCTCGACATGGCGACGCGGATGGTGCTCGACCTGTGCGGCGGCACGGCCAGCGAAATGGTGCTGGCCGGCGAGGTTCCCGAGCCGGTCAACATCATCGCCTTCGACCCGAAGGAGGTGAAGCGGCTGACGGGCCTGGCGCTGTCGGCCGTGGAGATGCGCTCGATCCTGACGCGGCTCGGCTTCTGGGTCGCCGGCGAGGGCGAGGACCTGCGCGTCGCGGTGCCGACATGGCGGCCGGACGTCCACGAGGCGGCCGATCTCGTCGAGGAGATCACCCGCATCGTTGGCGTCGACCGCGTGGAGACCGTGCCGCTGTCGCGCGGCAGCGCCGTCCCCAAGCCGGTGCTGACGATCCGCCAGAACCGCTGCATCATGGCGCGGCGCACGCTGGCGGCGCGCGGCATGGTCGAGGCCGTGACCTGGTCGTTCATCCCGAAACCGCACGCCGAGGCCTTCGGCGGCGGCCAGCCGGAGATCGCGCTGTCCAATCCGATCTCCTCGGAAATGAGCGACATGCGGCCGAGCCTGCTGCCCGGCCTGATCACGGCGGCGCAGAAGAACGCCGACCGCGGCTTCTCCGACCTGGCCCTGTTCGAGATCGGCGCGACCTATCACGGCGATCGGCCGGAGCATCAGCAGGAGATCGTCGCCGGCGTCCGGCGCGGCACCGCCAAGGCCGGCGGCGCGGGCCGGCACTGGTCCGGCGCGGCCGAGCCCGTCGACGTGTTCGACGCCAAGGCCGACGCGATGGCCGCGCTCGCCGCGCTGGGGGCGCCGGTCGCCTCTGCGCAGGTGCAGCCCGGCGGCGGCGACTGGTATCACCCGGGCCGCTCCGGGCTGATCACGCTCGGGCCGAAGACCGTGCTCGCCCGCTTCGGCGAGCTGCATCCGCGCACGCTGTCGGCGCTCGACGCGGACGGGCCGATGGTCGCCTTCGAGATCCTGCTCGACGCGATTCCGGTGCCCAAGGCGAAGCCGACCAAGGCACGCCCGGCGCTCGACGCCTCCGACCTGATGCCGGTGCGGCGCGACTTCGCCTTCGTGGTCGACAGCGACGTCAAGGCCGGCGCCATCGTCCGGGCCGCACGCGGCGCCGACAAGGCGCTGATCACCGGGGTCTCGGTGTTCGACGTCTTCACCGGGGCGAGCCTCGGCGAGGGCCGCAAGTCGGTCGCCATCGAGGTGACGCTGCAGCCGCGCGACAAGACGCTGACCGACGAGGAAATCGATTCGGTCGGCAAGGCGATCGTCGCCGCCGTGGAGAAGGCAACCGGCGCGACCCTGCGCTAGGCGAACGCCTGCCCCGACATCGCAAACCCGGATCCAACCCGGCGCTCCGCCCCCGCGGACGCCGGGTTTTCCACAGGCGGCGGTATCATGCGCGCAATTGTTCTTGTTTTGTTTCTTATTTGAACTTTTTTTGTTCTCGCCGATTCGGAAATCCACAGGCGCGGCCGGCGACTCCGCCGCCTGCGAACTCCTAACGAAAGGTGAAGCCGCATCGGTCGTCGCGCGTTTTATCGCGGCGCCGAAACCGGCGGCGCGATGACGCGGCCGGGCACGACATCCGCCTCCCCGCCCGCCGACCGCATGCCGCCGCACAGGGGGTCGCAAACCGGGCCACATGCCGGGCCAAACGCCCGATTCACGCGCCATTGGTTAGCGCGCGTTAACACCGTCCCGATACGGACCCGTTTCGTTCCCGATCCGTCTCATACGATTCGCGCACTTAACCAAAAATGCGTCGAATCCGGCAATATTGACATGTTAACGAAGGATGAAGCGCGGAAACGCGCTCAATACCAGATGCCCATCGTGTGAAAGCGCGGCCCGTGGAGGATCGGCACCGACGCGATCGGGCGCCGGGGCCGGTGGTCGGGGGCGACGACATAGGGCCTGGCGCCGGGGCGCAGCGACAGAAGCCGGGCGATGCGGTCTTCCGTGCGCGGATGCGACCTGAGCAGGGAGGGATCGGGGATCCGCTGGCCCGGCAGCATCATCTCCCACATGCGGCCCTGCCGGCGCTCGAGCGTTGCCAGCGCGGCGGCCAGCCCTTCGGGATCACCGGTCAGGCCCACGGCGTCGAGATCGGCGTCGTATTCGCGCGCCCGCGACAGGGCGAGCTGGAGGATCGCGCCGATGGTGGGCGCGGCGAGCAGCAGCGCGATGCCGAGCCAGGGAACGGGCGCGCCGTTGGCCAGGAAGAACGGCAGGTTGATGAACAGGAGCAGGACGCCGACGGTCGACATCGCGCCGGTCAGGCGGCTGACGGTATCGGCGATCGCCATCACGCGGATGTCGCCGTTGCGGATATGGCTGACCTCGTGGGCGAGTACGCCGGCGAACTGGCGCAGGGTCAGGCCGCGCACCAGCCCGTCGGTGACGCAGATCGCCGATTGTGCGGCATTGCCGACGGCGAAGGCGTTCATCATCCGGCTCGGCACGTAGTAGAGCCGCGGCATCGTCGGCAGGTCCGCGCGAACGGCAAGCTCGCTAAGCAGACGGAAGCCTTCGGGGAATTCCTCGGGCCTGAGCGGGCGGGCGCGATAGAGCCTAAGCACCATCCAGGGCGCGGCCCGCAGCGAGACGGCCAGGACCACCGCGCCGCCGGCCACGGCGGCGATGATGCCGTCGACACCGGCGAAGACCCAGGCGCACAGCATGAGAAGCCCAAGGCTGCCGCCGACGAGCAGCCAGGTCTGAGCCTGGTTGCGCAGCTTGTGGCGCCGGCGCTCGGCATGATCGAGTGGGGCAAGCCTCATGGCCTCTATATGGGAGCGGAGCGGGCGCGCGGCAAAGTCCGAACGACTTGCCGGGACGCCCCGCCCTATTTTATAACGGCTACGAAACGAAGCTCCGTATTGCGTAACCGATGTCCTTCGACCTGCGCCCCGCACAGGCTCTCGAGCTCTGGCACGACGTGGCACTCGCCCTTGTTCATGCCGGCGAGGATGACCTGTCGCCCCGCCAGATGGCGATCCTGCTGACGATCTACCTGGAGACGCCGCCGCACACGGTGCGCGGGCTCGCCGCCAAGCTCGGCGTCACCAAGCCGGTCATCACCCGGGCGCTCGACACGATGGGCGCGAAGGGCCTCGTCAACCGGCGCCGCGACGAGACCGACCGGCGCAACGTGATCATCCAGCGCACCGTCGACGGCGCGCTCTATCTCGAACGGCTCGGCGACCTGATCGCGGCCAAGGCGGCGGAGATCCACCGATGAACGACTTGCACCCGCGGCTCACTGCCGCGCGCCCCGACCTCGCCGACGCGCGACTTGTCGGCAAGGTGGAGGCCGCGCGCTTCGTCGCGGGAACGCCGAAACGGGTGGTCGCCGCCTCCGCGCCGCTGCGCCGCGATCCGCGCGGCGACGCCGCCCTCGACACCGAACTGCTGCACGGCGAGACGGTCCTGGTCTTCGAGGAGACCGCCGAAGGCTGGGCCTGGGTGAAGCTCGACAGCGACGGCTATGTCGGCTGGTGCCCGAGCGAGGCGCTGGGGGATGTCGGCGCGGCGCCGACCCACCGGGTGCGGACGCTGCGCACCTTCGTCTATCCGGGACCGAGCATCAAACTGGCGCCGTCGATGCTCGTGTCGATGAACGCCCTAGTCGCGGTCAGCGCCGCCGACGCGCATTTCGCGCGAACCGACGCGGGCTTCATCTATGCCCGCCATCTGGCCCCGCTCGATGTCACCGAGCCCGACTGGGTCGGCGTTGCCGAAGGCTTTCTCGGAACGCCTTATCTGTGGGGCGGCCGCACCTCGATCGGGCTCGACTGCTCGGCGCTGGTGCAGATGGCGATGACCGCCGCCGGCCTGCCCTGCCCGCGCGACACAGACATGCAGGAAGCGGCCGTCGGCACGGATCTGGGCATCACCGATCTGGGCGTCACCGATCTGGGCGTCACCGATCTGGGCGGGCTTCAGCGCGGCGACCTCCTGTTCTGGAAGGGGCATGTCGCGATCGCCCGCGGCGACGGCACCATGATCCACGCCAACGGCCATCACATGGATACGGTCGTCGAGCCGATCGCCGGCGCGGTCGATCGCATCGCCCGGGCGGGGCTCGCGGTGACGTCGGTACGGCGACCATGACCGGGCCTTCGGCTCAGTTGCGCCGGGCGCGGCTGGCGGATGTCGGCGCCATCGTCGCCCTGCTCGCCGACGACGATCTGGGCCGGGCGCGCGAGGACCTGTCCACGCCGCTGCCGCCCGCCTACACGGATGCCTTCCAGGCGATCGATTCGGACCCGAACCAGCTTCTCGCGGTCGCCGAGATCGACGGTCAGGTGGTCGGCTGCCTGCAGCTCACCTTCCAGCCCGGCCTTTCGCGCAAGGGCATGTGGTGTGGGCTGGTCGAGGGGGTGCGGGTCGCCCGCGCGCGGCGGGGCGGTGGCCTCGGCCGCCAGATGATGGCCTGGGCGATCGAGGAGTGCCGGAAGCGCGATTGCGGGATGGTGCAGCTCACCTCCGACGCGTCGCGAAAGGACGCGCACCGCTTCTACGAAAGCCTCGGGTTCACGGCGAGCCATGTCGGCATGAAGATGGCGCTGGACTAGCCGCGCGATCTCCTCATTCTTGGCGTCTGGAAAAGGAGCTTCGGCGATGGGCGACATGTCAATCCGGGAGCGCTGGCGCGCCGAGAAGACGGCGGCCTTCCTGTCGCGCGCCGTGGCGGAGGCGGAACCCGATCCGGCGAAGCAGGCCTTGTTCCGCTCGATGGCGGATGCGGCCGAACGCCAGGCCGCGATCCTGGCAGCCGAAGCCGGGGGCGGGGCGACCTACCATCCACCGCTGCGGGCGCGCGTCGTCGCCGCGATCGCGCGGCGCGTGGGCCCCCGCGCCGCGCGGCCGATACTTGCCGCTTCGAAGGTCCGGGGAATTTCCGTCTACGCCGGCCCGGCGACAGAGGCCGGACACGCCATGCCGACCTCCGTCGAGCAGATCGGCGGACGGCACAAGGGCGCGGGCGGAGGCGCGCTGCGCGCCGCGGTGTTCGGCGTCAACGACGGGCTCGTCTCGAATACCAGCCTCGTCATGGGCGTCGCCGGCGCGGCACTGGACCCCGGCGCGATTGTCCTGACCGGCGTTGCCGGCCTGCTCGCCGGGGCGTTCTCGATGGCCGCCGGCGAATACATCTCGATGCGCTCGCAGCGCGAGATGTTCGAATACCAGATCGCCCAGGAACGGGACGAGCTGGAGCGCTATCCGGACGAGGAAGCCGAGGAGCTCGCCCTGATCTACAACGCGCGCGGCATACCGATGGACGAGGCGCGCACGCTCGGGCGGCGCCTGGTGGCCGACCCGGATGTCGCGCTCGACACCCTGGCCCGCGAGGAGCTCGGCCTCAATCCGGACGATCTGGGTTCGCCCTGGGGCGCGGCCCTGTGGTCGTTTCTCGCCTTCGCGGCGGGCGCGATCCTGCCGCTCTTGCCCTTCTTCGCGGGCTTCGGCACGGAAGCGATCCCCATGGCCGCGGGGCTCGCGGCCGTCGCGCTGTTCGGCGTCGGCGCCGCGTTGAGCCTGTTTTCCGGGCGCGGCGCGCTGGCCGGCGGCCTGCGCATGGTGACCATCGGCGCGCTGGCCGGCGCGGCCACCTATGCGATCGGCACGCTGTTCGGGGTCGCGGCGGGCTGAGTTTTCGGGCAGCCTCGAGATAGGCTGGCCGAACAGGGGCCAGTCAGGCACGGGCGGGCCACGCCGGCCCGGCGTCGCCGTATCGGGGAGATGCACCATGGACAAGGAACGGATTCGGTCCTTCGCGGACAAGGTCTATGACGACATGGCCGGCACCATGGCCGTGGCCATGGCCTATGTCGGGGTCAAGCACGGGCTGTTCCGCGCGATGGCCGGGCGCGGGGCGATGTCCCAGGCCGATGTCGTCGCGGCGTCCGGCCTGCAGCCACGCTATGTCGAGGAATGGCTGAAGGGCATGGTGACCGCCGGCTATCTCGACTACGACGCCGCGGCGGAGACCTACGCGCTCGCCGACGAGCACGCCTATCTGCTGGCGTCGGAAGGCACCGACCACTTCATGGGCGGCCTGTTCTACATGGCGACGTCGCTGATGGGCGTCGCGCCGAAGGTGGCCGAGGCGTTCAGGACCGGCGGCGGGGTCGCCTTCTCCGAGTTCGGCGACGAGTGCATCCACGCGCTCGACATGCTGAACCAGGGCAGCTACGAGCAACGCTTCACCGACTACTGGCTTCCGGCCATGCCCGATGTCGTCGCGCGCCTGCAGAACGGCGGCCGCGCGCTCGACTTCGGCTGCGGCGTCGGGCGGGCGAGCCTCGCCATCGCCAGGGCGTTTCCGGACGCCCATGTCGTCGGCCTCGACATCGACGCGGAATCGATCTCAAAGGCGCGCGCGAAGGCGGAGGACGCCGGGCTCGCGGACCGGGTCGCGTTCGTCGCCCAGGATGTCGGCACCTACCGCCCCGAAGAGCGGTTCGACCTGATCACGGCCTGCGACTGCGTCCACGATCTCGCCGATCCCGGCGGCACGCTCGAGGCGATCCGCGCGCTCCTGAAACCCGACGGGACGCTGTTCGTCGGCGAGCCCAAGGCGGCCGACCGTCTGGAAGACAACATCAATCCGCTCGGCACCGTGTTCTACGGCTTCTCGATCTTCCACTGCATGACGCAGTCGCTCGCCAATGGCGGGCCGGGGCTCGGCACCTGCATGGGGCCGAAGAAGACCGAGGCGCTGCTGCGGGCGGCGGGCTTCAGCCGCTTCGAGCCGCTCGATATCCGCAGCGCGACGAACCTGTTCTACGCCGCGCGGCCGTAGCCGGGCTCAGTAGCCCAGCGAGCGATCGACCACGTTCTCAAGCGGGCGTCCGGCCTCGAAATTCTCGATCTGCCGGAGGATATAGGTGCACAGATAGTCCGGGTCGCTTTCGGCGGCGACATGCGGCGTCACCGTCACCTTGGGATGCGTCCAGAACGGGCTTTCCGGCGGCAGCGGCTCCTCGACGAAGACGTCCAGCGTCGCCCCCGACAGATTGCCCTCGGCAAGCGCCCGCAGGATATCGGCCTCGACCTGCAACCCGCCGCGCCCGGCATTGATCAGCACCGCGCCGCCCATGTGGTTGTCGGTGCGCAGGCCGCCGAGCAGATCGAAGTCGATCATCGCCTGCGTGTCGGGCGTCAGCGGCAGCAGCACGACGAGGATGTCGGTGCGGGCAAGGAACGGGCGCAGGCCGTCCTCGCCGTGGAAACAGGTCACGCCCGGCAGGTCCTTGGGCGTCCGGCTCCAGCCGGCGACGTCGAAGCCGAGCCCGATCAGCTTCTCCGCCGCATCCTGGCCGAGGACGCCGAGCCCCATGATGCCGACGCCGACCGCGTCGGCCGCCGGTTGAGGAACGCTGCCCCACAGCTTGTCGCGCTGATGGGCGTCGTGGACCCGCTGCCGGCGATGATGCATCAGCACCTGCAGCACCACCCATTCGGTCATGCGGCCGGTGAGGCTCGGGTCGACGATGCGGACCAGCGGCACGTCAGGCAGCTCCGGATCGTGCATCATCGCGTCGACGCCGGCGCCGAGCGAGAACATCACCTGGAGATCGGGCAGCTTCGCCAGCAGCCCCTGCGGCGGCTTCCAGCACACCGCGTAGCGCACGCCCTTGTAGTCTGTCGCATCCGGCCACAGGCGAATGTCGCGGCCGGGCGCGTTCTTGCTGAAGCGCGCGACCCAGCCGGCACTGTCCCAGTCCTGTATGGCGAGAAGGATCGACATCGTCTGCTTAGCCTCGTCTGCGGTCCGGGAGCGCGCCGCCCGACCGGCCTCCCGGTCGAGACCGTAAGGAGCAGAATCGGCGGCGCCGGTTATCCGATGGGACTCCTGACCGATCGATCCGCGTCAATCAACCCGCAGGGCCTATTACGCGGCCTATTGCGCGACCACGCCTTCCGGCGCCGCCTCGATGTCGAAGGCGGCGGCCATCAAAGCCTTGGTGTAGTCGGTCTCGGGGTGCTCGAAGATCTTCTTGGCCGTGCCGTGCTCGACCACCTTGCCGGCGCGCAGGACGATGACGTCGTTGGCGAGCGCGCGGACCACCTTGAGGTCATGGCTGATGAACATGTAGGCGAGGCCATGGCGCTTCTGCAGATCGCGCAGCAGGTCGACGATCTGCGCCTGCACGCTCATGTCGAGGGCGCTCGTGGGCTCGTCCAGCATGACGAATTTCGGCTCCAGCACCATGGCGCGGGCGACCGCGATGCGCTGTCGCTGGCCGCCGGAGAATTCGTGCGGATAGCGGTCCATGGTGGCCGGGTCGATGCCGACCTCGGCGAGCGCGTCGGCGACGCGGCGGCGGCGGTCCTCGTAGGACAGGCCGGGCTCGTGCACCTTCAGCCCCTCGCCGACGATCTCGGCGATCGACATGCGCGGGCTCAGCGAGCCGTAGGGGTCCTGGAACACGATCTGCATGCGATCGCGCAGGCCGCGCATCTCGCCGAAGGAGAAGCGGTCGATCTCGTTGCCGAGGCAGACGATCCGGCCTTCGCTCGAGATCATGCGAAGCAGCGCGAGCCCCAGCGTCGTCTTGCCGGACCCGGATTCGCCGACGACGCCGAGGGTCTGGCCCTCGCGCACCGTCACGTCGACGCCGTCGACCGCCTTGATGTGGCCGACGGTCTTGCGGAACAGGCCGCGCTTGACCGGGAACCACACCTTGATGTCGTCGCCCTTCATCACGACCGGGGCGGAGGGATCGGCGTGCGGCGGCTCGCCCTTCGGCTCGGCGGCGAGCAGGTGCCGGGTATAGTCGTGCTGCGGGTTCTCGTAGACGTCCCTGGTCACGCCCTGCTCGACGATCTGGCCCTGGGTCATGACGCAGACCCGGTCGGCGACCTTGCGCACGATGCCGAGGTCGTGGGTGATCAGCAGGATCGCCATGCCGTGCTTGTCCTGAAGCTCCTTGAGCAGCTTCAGGATCTGCGCCTGCACGGTGACGTCGAGAGCCGTCGTCGGCTCGTCGGCGATCAGCAGGTCGGGATCGTTGGCCAGCGCCATGGCGATCATCACGCGCTGGCGCTGCCCGCCGGAAAGCTGATGGGGATAGCTGCCGAGCCGCGTCTCCGGCTCGCGGATGCCGACCTGGGTCAGGAGCTCGATCACGCGCTTGCGGGCCGCCGTATCCGACATGCCCTGATGGATCTTCAGGATCTCGCCGATCTGGCGCTCGACCGTGTGCAGCGGATTGAGCGAGGACATCGGCTCCTGGAACACCATGGTGATGTCGTTGCCGCGGACGCGGCGCAGGTCGCGATCGTCCTCGTCGAGCAGGTTCTCGCCCTTGAATCGGATCTCGCCGGAGGGATGCTCGGCGGGCGGATAGGGCAGGAGCTTCAGGATCGACAGCGCGGTGACCGACTTGCCGGACCCGGACTCGCCGACGAGCGCGACGGTCTCGCCCCTGGCGATGTCGAAGGAGACGCCCCGCACCGCATGCGTCACCCTGCCGGCCTGGCGGAAGTCGACGGCGAGGTTCCTGACGGAGAGGAGAGGTTCGTCGGTCATGGCCATTCGTCCATATCGCCGGCGTCTTCGACAGCAATTCGCGTCATGCCGTCAGGCAACCTGATACGCCGATCAGAAGAAAGAAACACGCCGCACGCCTCGCTCAGTGCCGTTGCGACGTGTATCGAGTCGGGCAGCTTGTTCGCCAGGGTCGCTCGCAACCAAGCCGACGCGGTGAGGATCTTTCGGTCCACCGCCCGCACTTCCAACAATTCGGTATCGGCGAACAAATCCTTATATTCGCGCGTGAGGCCGGTATCGTTTCCTCGCATCGGTCCGACTAGAACTTCCGCCAGCGTCAGTTCACTGGTGAACAAAATCAGGACTCCCGCCGAAGCGCGTTCCACCACCGACAACACATTGTCATCTTCGCTTTCGACGAGCCGAATGATGAAATTCGCATCGAGATAGACATGCTTCGCCATATTGGTGCGGTTTCAGTCCCACTCGTCGCGGAGTTCGCGAATACGCCGGACAGCCTCTTCTGTCGACGTTTCCCTATCTTTCGCCGCGCCGAAGTAGTCGCGGAGCGTCCGGCGGCGTGCGACGGCGCTTTCATCAACCGTGATTTCGATGTCCACGACTGCACCTTCCGGCAGCCCTTCCCGCAGATCCTCCGGCAGTTTCGACGCCGGATAGTGCTTCTTCACGATCCTGTTCATCGCACGCCCTCCTTCGCCGCCGATCCTACCACGCCCCTCACCGGAACGTCTTTCTGGGGTCGAAGGCGTCGCGCACCGCCTCGCCGACGAAGATCAGCAGGCTCAGCATGATGGCGATGACGAAGAAGCCGGTGAGGCCGAGCCAGGGCGCCTGCAGGTTCGACTTGCCCTGCGCCAGCAGCTCGCCAAGCGACGGCGAGCCCGGCGGCAGGCCGAAACCGAGGAAGTCGAGCGAGGTCAGCGTCGTGATCGAGCCGTTGAGAATGAACGGCATGAAGGTCAGCGTCGCCACCATGGCGTTGGGCAGGAGATGCCGCCACATGATCGTGGCGTTGCCCACGCCGAGCGCCCGGGCGGCGGCGATGTACTCGAAGTTGCGCCCGCGCAGGAATTCCGCGCGCACCACCCCGACCAGCGCCACCCAGGAGAACAGCAGGAGGATGCCGAGCAGGATCCAGAAATTCGGCTCGATCACCGCGGCGATGATGATCAGCAGGTAGAGCGAGGGGATCGACGTCCAGATCTCCAGGAACCGCTGGAAGATCAGGTCGGTCCAGCCACCGAAATAGCCCTGCACCGCGCCGGCGGCGACGCCGACCACCGAGGAAACGATGGTCAACACCAGGCCGAACAGCACCGAGATGCGGAACCCGTAGATCAGGCGGGCGACGACGTCGCGCGCCTGGTCGTCGGTGCCGAGCCAGTGCCAGTTGCCGATGGTGCAGTTGGGATCGTTCACCCCGTCGGGATAGCCCTGGCAGCGCTGCTCCAGGTCCATCAGCCAGAACGGCGGCGCCGGCGCGGGAACCGGGATCTCGTTGTCGACGGTGCGGTAGCTATAACGGACCGGCGGCCACAGGATCCAGCCGCCCGACTCATGGATCAGGTCCTGCACGAAGGGATCGCGATAGTCGGCCTCGGTCTCGAAGTCGCCGCCGAACGCCGTCTCCGGATAGAAGGAGAAGATCGGCATGTAACTGGCGCCGTCGTAGCGGACGAGGATCGGCTTGTCGTTGGCGATGAACTCGGCGAACAGGCTCAGGACGAACAGGACCATGAAGGCCCAGAACGACCAGTAGCCGCGCCGGTGCGACTTGAAGTTCAGCCAGCGCCGCTCGTTGATCGGCGACAGGGCAAAGCGCCCGCGCTTCGGCGGCGCCTTCGCCTCGGGCTCATCCTGAGGCTCGCGCGGCAGCGTCTCGGGATTGACGAAGGCTTCCATGCTAGAGCCCTTCATGACCAAATCGAGCCATTCTGACGTGGCGATTTCGGGTCAAGGCCAAGCTGGCGACCGAAGGCCGTATCCGGATACGGTCGAGGACGACGGCGCCGGCATTGGCCCGAAAGCGCCCGTCCCCCCTGTCCAATACATTGGGGGTTCGCGAGCGGCGCGCGCCCGACGCCGAGCTCTCCTTGGCCGATACCCCGCATCGCCCTTCGTCGATCTCGACGCCGGATCGCCTCGCCGTTCGCAAACAGAATTGTCTCGATTTGGTCATGAAGGGCTCTAAACCTCCCGCGACTCGAAGTCGATGCGCGGATCGACCCAGGTGTAGGTGAGGTCCGAGACGAGGTTCACGATAAGCCCCATCAGCGAGAAGATGTAGAGCGTGGCGAAGACGACCGGGTAGTCGCGGTTGACGATCGATTCAAACGACAGCAGGCCGAGCCCGTCGAGGGAGAAGATCGTCTCGATCAGGAGCGAGCCGGCGAAGAAGGCCGAGATGAAGGCGCCCGGGAACCCGGCGATGATGATCAGCATGGCGTTGCGGAAGACGTGGCCGTAGAGCACCTGGCGCTCGGTCAGGCCCTTCATCCGCGCCGTCATCACATATTGCTTGCGGATTTCGTCGAGGAACGAGTTCTTGGTCAGAAGCGTCGTCGTGGCGAAGGCGCCGAGCGCCATCGAGATGATTGGCAGCGTCAGGTGCCAGAAGTAGTCGGTGATCTTCTGGTACCAGGGCAGGCTGTCCCAATTGTCGGAGACGAGGCCGCGCAGCGGGAACCAGTCGAGGAAGCTGCCGCCGGCGAACAGCACGATCAGCAGCACGGCGAACAGGAAGCCGGGAATCGCGTAGCCGACGATGACGATCGCCGATGTCCAGGTGTCGAACCGGGTGCCGTCGCGCACCGCCTTGGCGATGCCCAGCGGGATCGAGATCATGTAGGAGATGAACATCATCCAGATGCCGAGCGAGATCGACACCGGCATCTTCTCGACGATCAGGTCAATGACGGATATGTCGCGGAAATAGCTCTCGCCGAAATCGAAGCGGATGTAGTTCCACAGCATCTGCAGGAAGCGTTCGTGCGCCGGCTTGTCGAAGCCGTACTGGCGCTCGAGTTCCTGGATGAACTCCGGATCCAGCCCTTGCGCGCCGCGGTATTTCGACTGGATCGGCTCGGACGCGCCGGCCGCGCCCGAACCGGCGCCGCCGACCTCCCCGCCCGCACCGCCGCCGATGCGCGCGGTCGCCGAAACCTCGGTGCCCTGAAGCTGGGCGATCACCCGCTCGATCGGGCCGCCGGGCGCGAACTGCACGATCACGAAGGACACGAACATGATCCCGAGCAGCGTCGGGATCATCAGCAGCACGCGGCGGAGGATATAGGCACCCATCGCTTACGCCCCCTTGCCGAGCTTCGCGGCCCTGTCGGCGTTCAGCCACCAGGTCTCGACGACGCCGCGGGCATAGCGCGGCTTCTCCTCCGGCCGGTCGTAGACATCCCAGTAGGCCAGGTTGTGGACCGCCTTGTACCAGTGCGGCACCCAGTAGCGGCCGGCGCGCAGGAGCCGGTCCAGCGCGCGGGCGGCCGTCACCTGCTCGTCCCGGGTCTCGGCGTTGATGACGATATCGGTCAGGGCGTCGATCGCGGGATCGGCGATGCCCGAGAGATTGTTGGAGCCGGGCACCGTTGCCGACGGGCTCGTCCAGAACTGCTTGATCCCCTCGCCCGGCGTCGGCGACATGGAGTAGCGCCGGGTGATCAGGTCGTAGTCGAAATCGTTCAACCGGCTCTGGTACTGGGAGGCGTCGACGACGCGGAAGCTGGCGTCGATGCCGAGCACCTTCAGGTTCCGGATATAGGGCTGGACGACACGCTCGAACGAGCCGTCGTTGTCGAGGAACTGGATCGTCAGCGTCTCGCCGGCCGCGTTCTTCAGGGCGCCGCCGTCGATCGACCAGCCGGCCTCCTTAAGAAGCTTCGTCGCATGGCGCAGCAGCTTGCGGTCCTGGCCGGAGCCATCGGACACCGGCGGGGCGAACGGCGCGTCGAACACCTCGTCCGGCACCTTGCCGCGCCAGGGCTCCAGCAGCGTCAGCTCGGCCTCGCTCGGCGGCCCCTCGGCCATCATGTCGGAATTCTGGAAGTAGGAATGGCTGCGCCGGTACAGGTCGTAGAACAGCGTGCGGTTGGTCCACTCGAAATCGAAGGCGTAGATCAGCGCTTCGCGCACGCGCGGGTCGGCGAACTTCTCCAGCCGCGTGTTCAGGAACCAGCCCTGCGCGCCCGACGGGGTGTCGTCGGGGATCGTCGCCAGCGCGACGCGGCCGTCGCCGACCGCCGGGAAATCGTAGCCGGTGGCCCAGACCCGCGAGGTGAATTCCTCGCGGAAGAAATAGCGGCCCGCCTTGAACGCCTCGAAGGCGACGTCGCGGTCGCGGTAGAACTCGTAGCGCAGCGTGTCGAAATTGTACTGGCCGCGAACGACGGGCAGGTCCCTGGCCCAATAGTCCTCGACCCGGTCGTAGTCGATGTAGCGGCCGGTATCGAATTTGCCGACCCGGTAGGGACCGGAGGCCAGCGGCGGCTGCATCGTCGTCTGGTCGAACGGCTGCGTCTGGTAGTAGGCCTCGGAGATGATCGGCAGCGTGGCGACGGTCTGGGCGAGATCACGCGCCTGCTTGCCGGTGAAGGTCACCTCGACCTCGTGGTCGCCGACGGCCCTGGCGCCGGCCATCTCGCGGATCGTCTGCGAGATCAGCGGATGGCCCTGCTGCTTCAGGGTGTTGAGCGAGAACGCGACGTCGGCGGCGGTCAGCGGCGTGCCGTCGTGCCAGCGCGCCTCGGGGCGCAGGAAGAAGCGGTAGGTGTTGCGGTCGCCGGAGATCTCGACGCCCTCGGCGACGAGCCCGTAGACCGCGTCCGGCTCGTCGAAGGCGCGCACCATCAGCGTGTCGAAGATGATGTGCAGCCCGACCGGCGCGTCGCCCCTGAGGATCAGGGTGTTGAGCGTGTTGAAGGTCTGCGGGTTCTGGTTGAAGGCCCAGGACGACGGCACCATCGCCAGCACCCCGCCCTTCGGCGCGTCGGGAACGACGTAGTCGAATTGCGCGAACCCGGCAGGATACTTCAGGTCGCCGAAGACCGACAGGCCGTGCAGCCGTTCCCCGGCGCCGGCCTGCGCCATCGCCGGCCAGCCGCCAAATCCCGCCACGCCACCCAGCGCGGCGGCGCCGGCCAGCAAATCGCGTCTGGTGAGACCGCTGGCCGCCATCGCCGGCTCACGAGCCCTGCTTCACGCCGGCCGCCTTCTCGGCGTCCCACCACCACAGCGACGGCGACACGCCGTAGTCGGGCTGGATCTCGGGCAGGCCGAAGCGGTTCCAGCGCGCGGTGCGGATGACGGGGGTGTGGAATTCGGGCACCAGATAGTGGTTCCACAGCAGCACCCGGTCCAGCGCCTTCGAGGCGGCGACCAGGGTCCCGCGATCGCTGGCGAAGATGATCTCGTCGATCAGCGTATCGACCGCCGGGTTCTTGATGCCGATCACGTTGCGGCTGGCCGGCGCGTCGGCGGCGGCGGAGCCCCAGAAGTCGCGCTGCTCGTTGCCCGGCGACAGCGACTGGGCGAACATCGACGTGGTCATGTCGAAGTCGAAATTGTCCATGCGGTTGCGATACTGCGAGGTATCGACGGTGCGGATCGTCGCCTTGATGCCGAGCCGCTCGAGGTTCTGGATGTAGGGCGAGAGCACGCGCTCGGAATCGGGCTGGTCGTTGAGAAACTCGACCGTGAACGGTTCCCCCGTCTCCACGTTGACCAGGACGCCGTTCCTGACCTCCCAGCCGGCGTCCTTGAGCAGCCCGGCGGCCTCGCGCAGGTTCTTGCGCACCTGGCGGGTGTCGCCGCCCACCGGGTTCTCGTAGACCTTGGTGAAGACCTCGGGCGGCACCTGATCACGCACCTTCTCGAGGATCTCCAGCTCCCTGCCCTCGGGCAGGCCGGTCGCGGCCAGTTCGGAGTTCTGGAAGAAGCTCGCGGTGCGCTGATACTGGTCGTAGAAGATGTTGGCGTTCAGCCATTCGAAGTCGAAGGCATAGTTGAACGCCTGGCGCACCCGCGGATCCTGGAACTTTGTACGGCGCAGGTTGAACACGAAGGCCTGCATCGGCTCGGCGTTCTTGGTCTCGAATTCCTCGAGCACGACGTCGCCGCGCCTCACCGCCGGGAAATCGTAGCCGGTGGCCCAGCGCTTGGCGCTGTTCTCGACGCGGAAGTCGAACTGGTCGGCCTTGAACGCCTCCAGCGCGATCGTCATGTCGCGGAAATACTCGTAGCGCATCTCGTCGAAATTGTTCTGGCCGACATTCACGGCCAGGTCGGCGCCCCAGTAGTCGGGCACGCGCGCGTAGCTGATCGAGCGGCCCGGCTTCACCTCCTTGATGCGATAGGGGCCGGAGCCGAGCGGCGGCTCCAGCGTGGAGGCGGCGAAGTCGCGCTTGTTGCCCTTGGCGTCGGTGCCTTCCCAGTAGTGCTTCGGCAGCACGTAGAGCTGGCCGGTGATCTGCGGCAGCTCGCGATTGCCGGTCTGGTCGAAGGTGAAGGTCACCTCGTTGTCGCCGGTCTTCTCGGCGGAGACGATGTTGCGATAGTAGGCGTTGTAGAAGGGATGGGTCTTCTTCAGCACCTCGAGGCTCCAGATCACGTCCTCGACGGTGATCGGCTCGCCGTCGTGCCAGCGCGCCTGCGGCCGAAGCCTGAAGGTGACGGAGGAATAGTCGGGCGGATAGGACATGGCCTCCGCGATCAGGCCGTACTCGCTGCTGGGCTCGTCCATCGAGTTCGTCATCAGCGAGTCGTATATGAGCGCGGCCCCGGCCGCCGGCGTGCCCTTGATGTTGAAGGGGTTGAGCGTGTCGAAGGTGCCGATCGCCGCCTGACGGAAGGTGCCACCCTTGGGCGCATCCGGGTTGACGTAGTCGAAATGGGCGAAATCGGCGGGATACTTGACGTCCCCGAACAGCGACGAGCCATGCTTCCAGTCGCCGTCCTGGGCGTGGACGCTCGCGGCGAAAGGCGTTGCAATCATGGCCAGCGCGGCCGCCATGGCGATCCGTCGGATCGGACTCGGCATCGCTCTCGTTCCCCTCTTGGCTTCGACGCTTGCCCCCTAATCTAAACCGTTTCGGGTGCTTCGCACGTTTATGACGGAAATTTAATTCGGTTCGAAGCCGCGCCCCGGCGAAAACGCCCGTCAAAGAAAACGCCCGCCGGCGAGACCGCGGCGGGCGTCGTATTCGTCGATACTGGCGATCGGCCAGCGATCGAAACGATCATCCGATCGAAACGATCGTTCGGCCCGGCCTGACCCGGCTTACTGCGTGGGCAGCGGCTCCGGACTGTCCGACAGCGACTGCAGGTAGACCAGCAGGTCCGCCCGATCCGTCGGCTTCTTGACGCCGGCGAAGGCCATCTTGGTCCCCGGAACGAAGCCCTTCGGGTCGGCCAGGAAATGGTCGAGGTTGGCGAAGGTCCAGACCGCGCCCTCGGCGTTGCCATGGTCCTTCATCGCGTCCGAATACGCGAAGCCCTCGTGCCCGCCGATCGTGCGGCCGACGACGCCCCAGAGATTCGGGCCGACCTTGTTGGCGCCGCCATTGTCGAAGGTGTGGCAGGCCACGCACTTCTTGGCCACCTTCTCTCCGGCGGTGACGTCGGCAGCGGCAAGCAGGACCGGAAGCTCGACGACTTCCTCGGTCTTGGCCTCGGCCTCGCCCGCCTCGCCACCCTCGGCGACTGCGACCTCGAAGCCCGGTTTCTCGGGCTGATGAGGGGTGAACAGCTCTTCCGCGAGGATGCCGACACCCAGCGTCACCAGAAGGGTGAACAGGATCGCGCCGGCGAATTTGTTGAATTCGAAGCTGTCCATTCGCTCCGCACTCCAGGATCTAAGGTCTTGCGCATAAACCACGCGGCAGCCACAGCGGGACCGCGTGTCCGGAAAGTCGGGCAGAGAAATAGCCGCAATTGCCCCGGGAAGGCAACATGTATAAAGGACGCAGCCCAAGATTCCCGATGTTTTTCCGGAGGTGCCGATGACGGCGCTCGTCCTGATTCCGGCCCGAATGGCCTCGACCCGGTTGCCTGGCAAACCGCTGGCCGATATCGCCGGCAAACCGATGATCGTCCGCGTCTACGAACGCGCTGTCGCCGCCGGCGTCGGTCCCGTCGCGGTTGCGACCGACAGCGAAGCGGTCGCGCAAGCGATTCGCGCCGCCGGCGGCGAGGCCGTGCTGACACGGGACGACCATCCGTCCGGCTCGGACCGGATCAACGAAGCGCTGCAGACCAAAGACCCGGACGGCGCCTTCGATACGGTCATCAACCTGCAGGGCGACCTCCCCGACCTCGATGCGCAGGTTGTCCGCGACGCCGCCGCGCTGATCGGCGACCCGCAGGTCGACATCGCCACGTTCGCCGCGGAGATCGTCGATATCGACGAGCGCGAGGACCCGAACGTGGTCAAGGCGATCGGCACGCAGATCGCGCCGAAACGGCTGAGGGCGCTCTATTTCAGCCGTGCCACCGCGCCCTGGGGCGAGGGGCCGCTGTATCATCACATCGGCATCTATGCCTGGCGGCGCGCGGCGCTGTCCCGGTTCGTCGGCCTGCCGCCCTCGCCGCTGGAAAAGCGCGAGCGTCTCGAGCAGCTTCGTGCGCTGGAAGCCGGCATGCGCATCGATATCGGGCTCGTTGACACGGTTCCGGTCGGCGTCGATACTCCCGCCGATCTTGAGCAGGCCCGTCGCCGTTTCGGCGGTTGACCGCCGCTATTTTTCAATCCGAACCTTTTTCCCAATCCGAACAGGGATTTGAGAGATGATGACGACACGGCCGCGCCGGATCGTGTTCCAGGGTGAACCCGGCGCCAATTCGCACATGGCCTGCCGCGACGTCTATCCCGACTTCGAAGCGGTCGCCTGCGCGACCTTCGAGGACGCGTTCCAGTCGATTTCCGACGGCAATGCCGCCCTCGGCATGATTCCGATCGAGAATTCGGTCGCCGGCCGCGTCGCCGACATCCACCATCTGATGCCGACCTCGGACCTCAGCATCATCGGCGAGTATTTCCTGCCGTTGCACCACTATCTGCTCGCGCCGCCCGGCGCGACGCTCGACACGATCGAGACCGTGCACAGCCACGTCATGGCGCTCGGCCAGTGCCGCAAGGCGATCCGCGAGTTCGGCCTCAAGGCGGAAGTCCATGCCGATACCGCCGGGGCGGCGCGCATGGTGGCGGAAGCCGGCGATCCGACGAAGGCCGCCATCGCCTCGCGTCTCGCCGCCGAGATCTACGGCCTCGAGGTGCTGGCCAACGACGTCGAGGACGAGGATCACAACACCACCCGCTTCGTGGTCCTGTCGAAGGATCCGGACTGGGCGGCCAACGGCATCGGCCCGATCATCACCAGCTTCATCTTCCGGGTGCGCAACGTGCCCGCCGCGCTCTACAAGGCGATGGGCGGGTTCGCCACGAACAGCGTCAACATGACGAAGCTCGAATCCTACCAGCTCGAGGGCGAGTTCTTCGCGACCCAGTTCTTCGCCGACATCGAAGGGCACCCGGACGACCAGAACGTCAAGTTCGCCTTCGAGGAGCTGGACTTCTTCACGCGCGAGTTCCGCATCCTCGGCGTCTACCGGGCCAGCCCCTTCCGCGCGCGGATCAAGGAACCGAAGCCGGACGGGATGTAGCGGCGCGTCGCTGCGTCCCCGGTCCCCTCGGTCCGCCTGCCAACGCGCCGCTCGTCCCCGCGCAAGCGGGGATCGGGGTGCGGGTGCGTGAGGCCGTGCCCCGATACGGGGGATTCCCGCTTGCGCGGGAATGAGCGGACAAGGGGCAGGCTCTCTGATGGGAGAAGAGGCGCCGCCCCTGAAGGGAAATGAGGCGGCCCTTAAGTAAGGCCGATCCCTAGAGGATCGCCTCGCCGTCGATGAAGCTGCGCAGGAGCTGGTGGGCGATCGCCATCCTGGGCGGCGCGGCGACGCCTTCGGGATGCGCGCCGGCAAGGATCAGGCGCGCCTCCTGGCGGGTGAACCAGCGGCCGGCTTCCAGCTCGGTGGGATCGAGCACGAGATCGCGGCCGCCGGCCTCGGCGAAACAGCCGATCATCAGGGAAGAGGGAAACGGCCAGGGCTGGCTGGAATGATAGGCCACGTCCAGCACCGGGATCCCCGCCTCCTCGGCAACTTCCCGCCTCACCGCCTCCTCGATGGTCTCGCCCGGCTCGACGAAGCCGGCGAGCGCAGAGAACATGTCGGGCAGAAAGCGCGGACTGCGTGCCAGCAGGCAATCGTCGCCGGAGACCACCAGCATGATGACGACCGGGTCGGTGCGCGGGAAATGGTGGGCCCCGCAGCCGGCGCAATCGCGCCGATAGCCGCCGTCGCGCATCCGCGTCGGCGCCCCGCAGCGGGCGCAGAAGCCGTTGCGGGCATGCCAGTCGAGCATGCTTTTCGCCTGGGCGATCGGCCCGAGCATGGCCGGCGCCACGACGCCCTGCACCGCGATCGAGCGCACGTCGATCGCCTTCAGGTTGCCGTCGCCGAACGGCGTCTCGCCCGCCTGCTCCTCGGCCGGCACCTCGGCGATGGGAACGGCGAACATCGCCCGGTCGCCTTCGACGCCCAGGAACACCGCGCGGGACCGGTCGGCGTCGAGTGCCGCGGCCGCGTCGGCATCGAAGACCGGGTTCGGTTCGGCGCCTTCGGCAACGGCGAAGAGGGGCTTGTCGCCGGCGAACAGCAGATAGCGCGCGCCCGCCCGCGCGGCATCCAGCCAGGCCTCGTCGCCGCGCCTTTCGGCGGCGCGGTCGAGCAGGCTTCCGCTATAGCCGGTGCGCAGGCTGCGTTCGAGCATGGGAATCCCTTTCAGCCTGGCCCTTTCGAACTGGCGCGGACGGTCGCACGCGCGCCGGAGCCGGGCAAGTCGTGTCGCGCCCTCACCGGCCCCGAAGCGCATCGGAGAGCTTTTCGATCAGTTCGACCCGGGCGTCCTTGTCGTAGGCCTTGCGCACCACCGCGCCCCAGACCGGGCCGGGCCAGGCCTCGTCGTCGCGAAACCGGGCGATGACGTGGACGTGCAACTGGGCGACCTGGTTTCCGAGCGCGGCGACATTGAGCTTCTCGGCACCGGTCACGGACCGCAGCGCCGCGCTGGCAACCGCAATCTCGTCCATCAGCCGGTGGCGGGTTTCCGACTCCAGATCGACGATTTCGATGGCATCCGGCTTCCGCGGCACCAGCACGAGCCAGGGAAAATTGGCGTCGTTCATCAGCCGCACCTCGCACAGGTCCAGCATGGCGACGGGAATCGTGTCGGCGGCGAGGCTCGAATTCAGGCTGAAGGTGACGCTCATCGCAACTCAGTCCCCGGATTGCGGGCGATTCCCCCGGAACCGCGTCCGGGATCATCGGCGGTGAGGCGGGCACCGGCAAGGATTTTCGGTGGAAAGCGGCTCAATCGACGCGGATCGGGCCAACGGGGTTGCGTCGGCGCGCGCCAAGTCTGATATAGTCGTGTCAGGGAGGTTGGCGGCGGACGAGCCGCTCGCCAACCGGGTCAGGTCCGGAAGGAAGCAGCCCTAACGAGTTCTGGTTCGGGTTGTCGTCCAGCCTCCCGCCTTAATCCAAAGCAACACCGGCATGGCATGCCGGCGCCGCAAGCCCTTATCGGCGCGAGCAGGGACGCTTCATGGATCAGCGAACACCGGACGATTCGACGGTCGCGCCCGCCGGATACCGTGTGCTCGCGCGCAAGTACCGGCCCTCCAGCTTCGACGACCTGATCGGCCAGGAGCCGATGGTGCGCACCCTGCGCAACGCCTTCGAGACGGGGCGCATCGCGCAGGCCTACATGCTCACCGGCGTGCGCGGGGTCGGCAAGACCACGACGGCGCGCATCCTGGCGCGCGCGCTCAACTACGAGCCGAAGGACGGCGGGGGCGCCGGGGACGCGAAGTCCGGGCCGACGCTCGACATGCCCGAGGAAGGCCGGCACTGCCGCGCGATCCTCGAATCGCGCCATGTCGACGTGATCGAGATGGACGCCGCCTCCCATACCGGCATCGACGACATCCGCGAGATCATCGAGGCGGTGCGCTACCGCCCGGCGGAAGCGCGCTACAAGATCTACATCATCGACGAGGTGCACATGCTCTCGAAGGCCGCCTTCAACGGCCTTCTGAAGACGCTCGAAGAGCCGCCCGAGCATGTGAAGTTCATCTTCGCGACGACGGAAATCCGGAAGGTTCCGATCACCGTTCTGTCGCGCTGCCAGCGCTTCGACCTGCGCCGCGTCGACGCCGACCAGCTGGTCAAGCACCTGGAGGGCATCGCCCGGGCGGAGGCCGTCGACGTCGACGACGAGGCCCTGCGCATGATCGCGCGGGCCAGCGAGGGCTCGGTGCGCGATTCGCTGTCCCTGCTCGACCAGGCCATCGCCCATGGCGGCGGACAGGTGAAGGCGGAGGAAGTGCGCGGCATGCTCGGTGTCGCCGATCGCGCCCGCGTCGTCGACCTGTTCGACAAGGTGATGTCCGGCGACATCGCCGCGGCGCTGAACGAGCTCGACAGCCAGTACGCGGAGGGCGCGGCGCCGGAGATGGTGCTGACCGACCTCGCCGGTTTCGTGCACCTTGTCACCCGCATGCGCATCGTGCCGGATTCCGCCGACGATGCCTCGCTGTCGGAGGCCGAGCGCGAGCGCGGCAAGGAATTCGCGGCGCAGATCCCGGTCTCCGAACTCAGCCGCGCCTGGCAGATCCTGCTGAAGGGCATCGGCGAGGTGGAGAGCTCGCCGCGTCCGCTGGCGGCCGCCGAGATGGTGCTGGTGCGGCTCGCCTACGCCTCGACCCTGCCGAGCCCGGAGGACGTCATCCGCCGGCTCGACGAGGGCGCGCCGGTGGGCAACACGCCGGCTTCCGGTTCGGGCGGCTCGGGCAATCCGGGCGGCGGCGGCGCGGCGAGCGCGTCGGCGCCGGTGCGGTCGGCCTTCAAGCCGACCCTTCCCGCCTTCGTGCCGACCAAGGCGACGGCGGGGCCGACCGCCATGCGCGTCGTGCCGAGCCCGCAGCCGGAGGCGCCGGCCGTCGAGCTGCCGCTCCCGCGCACCTTCGAGGCGGTGGTGGCGCTGGCCGAGGAGAAGCGCGACGCCAGGCTGCGCTCGGCGCTGGAGCTGTTCGTGCGCATCGTCCGTTTCGAGCCGGGACGCATCGAATTGTCGCTCGCCGACAACGCGCCGGGCGATCTCGTCCACGATCTTCAGCAGAAACTGACGGAATGGACCGGAAAGCGCTGGGTCGTCGCGGTATCGCGCGAACAGGGCGCGCCGACGGTCCGCGAGCAGCGCGAGCAGACCCGCACGGCGCTAATCGATTCGATGCGCCGCGATCCGACCGTGTCGGCGGTGCTGACCGCTTTTCCTGGCGCCGAGATCGTCGATGTCCGTGCCGAACCGGGCGACGACCTTGCCTCCGACGTGCCGGATTCCGGTTCCGTCGAGACACTGGAATCGCCCGAAGACGAAGACGATTGATCCGAAAGGACCGCAATGATGGACTTCATGAAGATGATGAAACAGGCCAAGGAGCTGCAGGCCCGCATGGGCGAGCTTCAGGCCGAGCTCGAGGCGCTGGAGGTCGAGGGCACCGCCGGCGGCGGCCTCGTCACCGTCACGCTGTCGGCCAAGGGCGACATGCGCGGCCTGAAGGTCGATCCGAGCCTGATCAAGCCGGAAGAAGCCGAGATTCTGGAAGACCTTATCATCGCCGCCCACGCCGACGCGCGGCGCAAGGCCGAAGCGGCGATGGCGGAGAAGATGCAGGAAGTCACCGGCGGCCTGCAGCTGCCGCCCGGCATGAACCTGCCCGGCATGTGAGCCGCCGGCGGCGCCGGGGCTACGTCCGTCCGTCGCCGGCCTTGAACAAGGCGTTGAGCCCGTCCCGATAGGTCGGGTATTGCAGTTCGACACCCAGCTCCTGCTTGATCCTGTCGTTGCGCGCGCGGCGGTTCGCCGAATAGAAGCTCCGCGCCATCGGCGTCAGCTCGGCGTCGTCGAAGGCAATTTCCGGCGGCGGCGCGACCCCCATCAAGTCCGCCGCGAAGGCGATGACGTCCTGCGGCGGGCCGGGCTCGTCGTCGGACAGGTTGTAGACGCCGCCGGCGCGCGGCTGCGCCATCGAGGCCTCCAGCACGCCGGCGATATCGGCAACATGGATGCGGTTGAAGACCTGGCCGGGCTTCACCAGCCGCCGCGCCTTTCCGGCCCTCAGATTGACCAGCGCGTTGCGGCCCGGTCCGTAGATGCCGGCGATACGGAACAGCATGACCGGGATGCCGGTCACCTCGCCGAACCCGAGCCAGTCCTGCTCGGCGACGACGCGGCGGGCGTTGCGCGAGCTCACAGGAGCGGTCGCCGCCGTCTCGTCGATCCAGGCGCCGTCGTGATCGCCATAGACGCCGAGCGTCGAGAGATAGCCGAGCCACCGGATCGTTCCCGAGCGGGCGGCGAGATCGGCGCGATGGTGGATCAGCACCGGATCGCCGGCCTCGCCCGGCGGGATCGACTGGAGCACGTGCGTCGCGCCGTCGAGCGCCGCCGCCACCTCCGGCCCCGGCGCGGCGCCGTCGAAGACCACCGCCTCCACGCCATCGGCCCTGAGCGCCTCGGCCTTTTGCGGCGTGCGCACACTGCCCGCGACGCGCCAGCCGTCCGCGGTCAGGCGACGCGCGAGCGTCATCGCGGAAAAGCCGAGGCCGAAAATGAAGATCTTTTTCATGACGTCCGTACCGAGAGATGACCGTGCCGAATGCAAACGATGCGGCGGAATCACATAGCGCCGGTCAGCGCGGCCTGCCACTCCTCACGGACCGATGGGTCTTCCTCCGCCGCCTGTCGATGGTCGGCCAAAGCCGCGAACTCGGGCCCTGACAACAGTCGAGACAACGCCCAGACCGCGGCGCCGCGCACCACCGGCGCATCGTCATCGAGCCGGGCGCGGGCGCAGGCGGCGAGGTCCTTTTCGCCGGAATTGCCGATGGCGATCAGCACGTTGCGCAGGAACCGGTCGCGGCGGATACGCTTGACCGGCGACTTCGTGAACAGGGCGCGGAAGGCCGTGTCGTCGAGCCGGCACAGGTCGGCGAGCGCCGGCAGGGACAGTTCGGGCCGGGCCTGCAGCTTCATCTCGTTACCGGCGACGGCGAACTTGTTCCACGGGCAGACGGCAAGGCAGTCGTCGCAGCCGTAGATGCGGTTGCCTATCGCCGGGCGCAGGTCGCGGGGGATCGGACCGGCATGTTCGATGGTCAGGTAGGAAATGCAGCGCCGCGAATCGAGCCGGTAGGGAGCTGGGAAGGCGCCGGTCGGACAGATGTCGAGGCAGGCGCGGCAGGAGCCGCAATGGTCGGTGTCGGGTTGGTCGGCAGGAAGCTCGGCGGTGGTGAAGATCTCGCCCAGGAACAGCCAGGAGCCGAGCTCGCGGGAGACGAGATTGGTGTGCTTGCCCTGCCAGCCGATACCGGCGGCCTGCCCCAGCGGCTTCTCCATCACAGGCGCGGTATCGACGAAGACCTTCACCTCCGCGCCGGTGCGCGTGGCGAAGTCGCGGGCAACCGCCTTCAGCTTCTTCTTGACGATGTCGTGGTAGTCGTCGCCGCGCGCATAGACCGAGATCATCCCGCGATCGCGGCGTTTCAGATCGTCGAGCGGATCGTGGTCCGGACCGTAGTTGAGGCCGAGCACGAGGATCGAACGGACATCGGGCCACAAGGCGCGGGGCGCGCGGCGGCGCTCGGCCGTCGTCGCCATCCACTCCATGGTGCCGTGATGGCCGGCCTTCAGGAAGGCCTCGAGCCGGCGCCCGCTATCGGGAGCCGCGTCGGGGCGGGTTACGCGGGCAACATCGAAGCCTTCTTCCAGCGCACGCCCGATCGCCCACCGCTTGAGGCGGTCCGGCGAGAAATCGACATCAGAAGTCGAGGTCGACATAAGTGCGCGACGGCGCCACTCCCGCTATCTGATCCACCAGCAGAGGCCGGAACGACGGGCGGGACTTCACCCGCGCGTACCAGGCCTTGGCCGGCTCGAACTCGTCCCACGGCACTTCGCCCAGATAGTCGATCGAGGACAGATGCGCGGCGGCGGCAAGGTCGGCGTAGGACAGTTCGTCGCCGCCGAGCCAGTTCCGCCGCCCGGCAAGCCAGCCGATATAGTGCAGATGATAGCGGATATTGGCGCGGGCGGCGCGGATCGCCGCCGAATCGGGCGCGCCGCCGCCCTGTTCCGGCGTCATGAAGCGCTTGTAGACGCGCTCGGTGAGCAGATAGTTCGACACCTCCTCGTGGAAGCGGCTATCGAACCAATCGATCAGCCGGCGCACCTCGGCGCGACCGCGCGCGGTGTCGGGCAGCAGCCTGCGGGCGCCGGCCTCCGCGCCGCGCGTCTCGTCGAGATATTCGAGCACCGGCCTTGGCCCGCAGATCGCCGGCCCCTCGCCGTCGAGCAGGACCGGCAGGGTCCCGGCCGGGTTGACGATCAGGAACTCGCGGCGACGCTCCCAGGTGCGCTCCTCGACGAATTCGGCGCTGAGGCCGTATTCCCCGAGCGCGATCCGCACGCAACGCGAAAACGGGCAAAACGGGTGATGATAGAGACTGAGCATACTCTGCCGTTGTTACGACGCACTGGACTGCGGCAACCATACGCAATACCCGCGCGACAGCTTCATTGGATGGCGCGGACGGTTCCGGTATAGAGGCCACGACCCCGGGGAACAACACGATTCGCCGATATCCGGGAGGTTAGCCCGACCCTGAACAGCGAGTCGATACGGGGTCAGCGGGGACGAAATATGGCATCCGAGACGATAATTCAGGCGGCGTTCCTGGGATTGATCGAAGGGTTGACCGAGTTCATCCCGGTTTCGTCGACCGCGCATCTCCTGTTGATCGGCCATTTCCTCGGCTTCGAGAATCCGGGTCGCGCCTTCGAGGTCCTGATCCAGCTCGGCGCCATCTTCGCCGTCGTCGGCGTCTATTTCACCCGGCTGCTGCGCATCGCGCTGGCGCTGCCGAGCGATCCAAAGGCGCGGAAATTCGTGATCGGCGTCCTGCTCGCCTTCCTGCCGGCGGCGGTCGTCGGCGTGCTGCTCCACGATTTCATCAAGTCGGTCCTGTTCGAATCGCCGGTCGTCATCTGCGTGACGCTGATCGTCGGCGGCCTCCTGCTGATGTGGCTCGATTCGATGGACCTGCGCCCGCGCTACACCGAAGCGACGGACTATCCGCTGTCGCTCTATTTCAAGATCGGCGTATTCCAGTGCCTCGCCATGATTCCGGGCGTGTCGCGCTCGGGCGCGACCATCGGCGGCGCGCTGCTGATGGGCGCCGACAAGCGCTCGGCGGCGGAATTCTCGTTCTTCCTGGCGATGCCGACCATGGCCGGCGCCTTCGCCTACGACCTCTACAAGAACATCGACATCCTCGGCGCCGAGGACGCCAAGCTGATCGCCGTCGGCTTCGTGATGTCGATGATCTCGGGCGTGATCGTGGTTCGTACCCTGCTCGACTTCGTTTCGCGCCACGGCTTCACACCGTTCGCCTGGTGGCGAATCATAGTCGGCTCGGCGGGGCTTGCCGGTATCTGGGTCTACGGCTGAACGACCGAACCGTCGCCCGGCGGTCAGGACTGCGAGACGGTGCGATCGGGCGAAGAGAACTGACCGGCCTTGCGATAGCGGGCGAGATAGGCAGGCACGACCGTCTCGATCGCATGCGGATCGATGCCGATGCCTTCCAGCGTCCGGCCTTCCCTGATCGCCTCTTCCGAAACGACGTTGTCGCGGGCGAGCTGGCGAACCTGGTCGACGGTCAGCAGCGGCTTGGGAAACATCTGCAGGAACCATGCTTTCAGCTTCGCGATCTCGAAAGGCAGCGGCGCCAGGATGCGGCGGCGGCCGGTCACCTTCAGGATGTATTCGAGAAGCTGCTTGAAGGTCCGGATTTCCGGGCCGCCCAGCTCGTAGGCCGTGCCGGGCTTCAGCTTGCCGTCCACGCCCTGGGCGACGGCCTCGGCGACATCGCCGACATAGACCGGCTGGAACCGGGTGGCGCCGCCGCCGATCAGCGGCAAAACCGGCACGAGGCGCGCCATCGCGCCGAAGCGATTGAAGAAATCATCCTCCGGACCGAACACGATCGACGGCCTCATGATCACGGCATCCGGGAATGCCGTCTTCACGGCCGCCTCGCCGGCGGCCTTGGTCCGGGCGTAATCGGACTCGGAGTTCGCATCCGCCCCTATGGCCGAGATATGGACCATGCGACCGACGCCGGCATCCCGGGCCGCGGCGGCAACGGCACCGGGGCCGAAGGCCTGGACGACGTCGAAACTCTGGCGGCCGGATTCGTAGAGAATACCGACGAGGTTGACGACCGCATCGGAGCCGGCGACGGCGCGATCGATCGACTCGCGATTGCGGATGTTGGCCTGGACGGCGTGGATCTGGCCGACGCCGCCGAGCGGCTGCAGGAACCCGGCCAGATCGGGCCGGCGCACGGCAACGCGCACCCGATAGCCACGACGCGCCAGCGCACGCACCACGTGCCGGCCAACGAACCCCGAGCCGCCGAAGACCGTGACGAGCTCGCTCCTGACGTATCCGGTCGCCATCGCCTGAAAGGCCTCCCTTCCTGCCGCCCGCCGAACAAGCGCGGGCTTTCCGGCCCCTCAAATAGCCGACGGGTCGGCGGCTGTATAGGCCGTCGACCCGCGCGAAGTCCCGATCCTGTCGCCGCGCCGCGTCAGCCGGTCGCGCCGTCGATGTTTTTCAGCTTCTGCCATGGGTCGGGCGTTTTCATCATCTGCTTGAGATACGCCATGTTGACCTTCACGTCCTCCGGCGACAGATCCCGGGCGGCGTAATCCTCGGCCTCGGCGAATTTGCCCTGCATGGCCAGCACGAGTGCGAGATTCTGCCGCACCTTCGCCGCCGCCGCCGGATCGGAGGCAGCCTTGCGCAAGGTCATCTCGGCATCGGCGATCTTGTTGGACAGCGCGTAGGAAAGGCCGAGATTGGCGAGAATCGAGGAATTGTTCGGATCGAGTGCCAGCGCCTGCTTGTAGCGCTCGCGCGCCTCGCCGTTGCGGCCGAGCTGATCGAGCGCGGCCCCTTGCGCGGACAGGGTGGCGGCGCTGCGGTCGCCCGCCGAACTCGCCTGCTCCAGCGCGGCGAGCGCCTCGTTCGGATTGCCGGCGCGCAAGGCGCGGCGACCGTAGGCCGACAGGATGCGCGGATCGCCCGGGTTCTGGTCCTTGGCCATCTTGAGAGCGCCGACCGCCTGATCGGGTCGTCCGAGACTGTCGAGGGCATCGGCGAAGGCGAGCGCGACGTCGGCGTTGCCCGGATCGCGCTTGAACTTGTCCTGAAGCTTGGCAGCCTGCTTGAGCTGCTCCTGCGACCCGGGCGCCTGGGCGGTCTGGGTCGCGGCCTCCTTGGATATGGAGCCTGTGGTTAAGGTCTTCTGGCATCCGCCGAGGGCGAGACCCGCTGCAAGCAGGATGACAGGTGACTTGAGATAGGCGGAAACGGAAATCGGCATTCGAAGTCCCCGTTCCAGGGCGAACACAAAGCCGGCAAACCCGAGCCGGCGACATCTCGTCAATAAACTGGTAACCCTAACAGCCGGTTAACCGCCGCCGGCGGAGCGTGTCGGTGGTTGCCCCCGCCCGGCCGGACTTGCATCGGCCCGCGCCACATTCCAAAGATGCGCCAAACCTGCCGCCAGAGGAGCCATCATGATCGACTGCCTGCTTCCCGTCTCGTCGTCCGACACCGCCGTTCCGATCCGCTTCGTCGAGCCGGACAAGACCGACGCCTATCTGGACGGCCTGAGCGCGGCACAGCGGGCCTTCCTGGAGGCGACCGGCTACAAGCCCAAGGCGGGTCGGACGGCTCTGCTTCCCGACGCCGACGGGCGCCTGGCGCTGGTGCTGTTCGGGCTCGGGGCGAAGGACGACGCGGACCGAACCCCGCTGCTGCCCGGCAGGCTCGCGGACGCTCTTCCGGCGGGCACCTACCGGTTCGACAACGCGCCGGACGATCCGGCGCTGGCGGTCCAGGCATTTGCGCTCGGCCGGTACAGGTTCACCGCCTATCGCGGTGGCGACAGCAAGGAGAACAACGGCAGCGACGTCAGACTGATCCTTCCGGCAGACGTCGACGAGGCCGAGATACGCCGTATCGTGGCGGGCGTGTCGCTCGCCCGCGACCTGATCAACACGCCGGCCAACGACATGGGACCGGAGGAGCTCGAGGAAGCGGCGCGCCAGCTCGCCGAGACGCACGGGGCATCGCTGTCGGTGACAACCGGCGACGCGCTGCTCGAGGCCGGTTTTCCGATGATCCACGCCGTCGGCCGGGCCAGCCCGCGCGCGCCGCGGCTGATCGACCTGAGCTGGGGGGATCCTGAAGCGCCGAAGCTGACCCTCGTCGGCAAGGGCGTCTGCTTCGATACCGGCGGGCTCGACATCAAGCCGGCCGCCGGCATGCTGATGATGAAGAAGGACATGGGCGGCGCGGCCTGCGTTCTCGGCCTGGCCTCGATCGTCATGGACGCCAACCTTCCGGTGCGTCTGCGGGTGCTGGTGCCGGCGGCGGAAAACGCGGTCGCGGGAAACGCCTTCCGACCGGGCGACGTGCTGGAAAGCCGCAAGGGGCTCGCCGTCGAGATCGGCAACACGGACGCGGAAGGCCGGCTGGTGCTGGGCGACGCACTGGCGCTCGCCGACGAGGAGACGCCCGATCTCATCATCGACATGTCGACCCTGACGGGGGCGGCGCGCGTCGCCCTGGGGCCCGACCTGCCCGCCTTCTTCAGCCGCGACGATGCGCTCGCCGCCGCAATCTCGGATCAGGCGCAGGCCGCCCATGACCCGGTCTGGCGCCTGCCGCTGTGGCAGCCCTACATGAAGATGATCGACGGCAAAGTCGGCGACATAAACAACGCCGGCAACTCACCCTTCGCGGGCGCCATCACCGCCGCGCTGTTCCTGTCGCGCTTCGTCGAGCCGTCCACGCCATGGGCGCATTTCGACGCCTATTGCTGGAATCCGTCGAACCGGCCCGGCCGGCCGGAAGGCGGCGAGGCGCAGGCGATCCGCGGGCTCTACGGGGCACTCAAGGCGCGCTATCCGGGTTAGGCCGGCGCGCCGTCAGGCGTTGCCTATCAAGATCCCGGCGGCGAAGACCAGCGCACCACCTATCACGATCTGGAAGGCCGCCGACCAGAACGGCGTGTCCATGTAGCGGTAGCGGATCCACGAGATCGCCCACAACTCGATCACGACGATGATGATCGCGATGGTGGTAGCGATGCCGAAGTGGGGGATCAGATAGGGCAGCGCGTGGCCCAACCCGCCGAGCGTCGTCATCAGGCCGCTGGCAAGGCCGCGAATCCAGGGGCTGCCGCGCCCGGTCAGCGCGCCGTCGTCGGACAGCGCTTCGGCGAAGCCCATCGAGATGCCGGCGCCGATCGAAGCGGCCAGACCGACGAGGAAGGTCTGCCAGGTGTCGTGGGTGGCGAAGGCGGCGGCGAACAGCGGCGCCAGGGTCGACACCGAACCGTCCATCAGGCCGGCGAGGCCAGGCTGGACGATCTGCAGCAGGAACAGCTTGCGCTCGGCCTCCTTCTCCGATTTGACGGCCTCCTCGGTCAGATGCCGCTCGCCGAGCCGTTCGGCGACTTCCTCGTGATGGCGTTCCTCTTCGGCCAGATCGCCCAGCAGCTTGCGGGTGCCGGCGTCGGTCGAGCGTTCGGCGGCGCTCAGATAGAAGCGCCGCGCCTCCGCCTCCATCACCCCGACCTGCTCGCGCACCTTGTCGATGCCGAGCGGCCGCGTCATCCAGTATGGCCGCCGTGTCAGGAAGCCGCGGACGTCCTCGCGACGCACCAGCGGGATCGTCTCGCCGAAACGGGAGCGGAACAGCTCGATTAGCCGGCGGCGGTGCTCGTTCTCTTCCGCCGACATGGCGTCGAACATCTCGGCGGACGCCGGGAAATCGTCGCGCAGCGCATCGGCATAGGTCGCGTAGATGCGCCCGTCCTCCTCTTCAGCGGCGATGGCGAGCGCCAGCACCTCGCGCTCGGAGAGGTCGGAAAAGCGGCGTTTGAGCAGTGTCGGCATAGCGGCCTCAATTTAGAAGTCTTCTAAATTATAGACCTGAAGGCGGCGAAATCAAAGGGCGTTTGGCCGCATGGCGCCGAACCTATGCCCAGCGCCGCTTCGTCAGATCCGGTGAAGCCTCAGCCGCTGAACTTCCGCTTGATCGCGTCGACAGGCTGCGAAACGGTGTCGTCCGCGGTGAGCGTGTTGACCTCGTCGCCGGGCCGCACCGGGTCATGCCGGAAAATGTACCAGGTGCCGTCATTCTCGCGCTTCTGGTAGATGGTTCCGCCGGCCTTGCGATGCAGGAAACAGGTGGTATTGGCCTGCGTGCCGCTGGTATCGGTCCATTTGCCGCGCAGGCAGAGCCGACCGGAATCCGAAAGCGTGAAACGGCCTTCGCCGTAGGACTCGCCCTTTTCGCCGTTAACCCAGGCGAGGAATCGGCGGCCGTCGTCGACAAAGCGCACCGCCCCGTTCTCCCAGGTCCAGGTCTTGTCGCGATAAAGCTTGTGCAGCTCGACCGCGCTCAACGGCTGCGCATTCGACGGCGGCGCTTCCTGGGCGAGCGCACCCGCCCCCAGTCCACCGCCGAGAAGCAGTGCCAATCCGACTGCGATAGCGTTTCTCGTTTTCGACACCAGCACCATTTCGCTCTCCAAGCCAACTTGCGGTCAACGTCATTGCGACACCGAAATCCGGTTCAAGGACAAGGGCGTCCTCACACCGGCCAACCTTTCTCTCGCACTTTCCAGTGGCACTGTGAATCCGGTTCGATCCACAAAAACGCAACAACATTTTGCGGCACTCCGGTCGTGTCGGTCCGCGACACGTGCCGGCACGGAGCACGCGCAGTGCCGTGCGGCGGTCCATGACCGCGCCCGGCCGCTATGCGAATCTCCGTGGTTGGCCTGCCCTTGCGGAACCGGTAGTGAGAAATGGCGCCTCCAGATGGCATCCGTCCCCGGACCGATCCGTGCGGACGAACGGATGGCGGCGCGGGCAAAAATTTGGCAGGTCGAGGGAGAACAATCGATGACGGAAAGAACGTTCGAATTGAACCGGCGCCGGCTTCTCGGCGCCGCTGGCATCGGGGCGGCGGGCGCCCTTGCCGCGCCGGCGGTCGTCAGGGCGCAGGAGAAGATCGAGTGGAAGATGCCGATCGCCTGGCCGAAGAACACGCCCGGCGTCGGCGTCAACGCGCAGCGCGTTGCCGACATGATCGGCGTCATGTCCGACGGCCGGCTGACGGTCAAGCTGTTCGGCGCTGGCGAACTGGTCCCGCCGTTCGAGGTTTTCGACGCGGTGTCGTCGGGCGCCGCGGAAATAGGGCATGGTACCTCCTACTTCTGGCAAGGCAAGAACCCCGTCTTCCACTTCTTCACCGGCGTACCGTTCGGGCTGACCGCCCAGGAACATGCCGGTTGGCTCTACTACGGCGGGGCGCAGGCGCTGTGGGAGAGGGCCTACGAGCCGTTCGGGGTGCTGCCGTTCTATGCCGGTTCGTCGGGCCCGCAGGCTGGCGGCTGGTTCGGCAAGGAGATCAACACGCTTGACGACCTGAAGGGCTTCAAGATGCGCATCGCCGGCCTCGGCGGTGAGGTAATGCGCCGGCTCGGCGTCAGCGTGGTGCTGCTGCCGCCGGGCGAGATCTTCGCCGCGCTGCAGGGCGGCACGATCGATGCCGCCGAATGGATCGGCCCGTGGAACGACCTCGCCTTCGGTCTCTACAAGGTGGTCAAGTACTACTATATGCCCGCCTTCCACGAGACCGGACCGGCGCTCGAGGTGATCGTCAACCGGTCAGCCTACGACGCACTGCCGGACGACCTGAAGGAGATCGTCAAACGCGCCGCGATGGCGTCGGCGATGGAAACCTATGCCGACTTCGCCTACCACAACGCGGAGGCCTTCGGCCCGATCCTGGAGAAGGAGGGGGTCGAGCTGAGAACGTGGCCGGACGAGATCGTCATGGCGCTCGGTGCGGAGTCCGAAAAGGTGCTCGCCGAAATCGGTGACGCCAATCCGCTTGCCAAGGAGACCTACGAGTCCTTCGTCGGCTTCCGCAAGAAGGCGTCCGACTACGCCAAGGCGAGCGAGCAGCGCATGCTGGACATGCGCTCCTTGGTGCTCGGCTCCTGAGGCGCGCCAGGCAGGACACCACGAAACGCGGGGCGGCCCTCCGGGTCGCTTCGCCCGACCAGCGGATCCGGAAAATCAGCGGACGCCGGCCATCTCGCGGGGGGTATGCTCGGCGCAGATCCGATCGACCTCGGTCGCCTCGATCCGTGCGCCCATGAGACTGCAGCGATCGAAGGCCCCTTCGGGAATCTGTTTCTCGAAGTGGCGGCAGGTACGGCACTTGCCGAAGGTGCGAACCCCATAGAGCGCCTGACATTCGGCGAGCAGGTGCTTGAGCTGGCCATCGAGCGCGGCGGCGTTGGAGCCGAGTTCCACCGCGGCCGCCTTGAGGTCGGCAATCGGGTCGCTGTCCAGCATGGCGCGGCCCTTGGCGGTCAGGATAAGCGAGAGCGCACGCCCCTGCCCGGCGCGCGGGGCCTTGGTGAGGAGCCCCTTCCGTTCGAGCGACGAAACCGTCTGAGACACCGTGCCCTTCGTCGCAGACAGGAAACTGGCGAGTGCGGACGGATTGTTCGAGAAGCCATTGCATCGCCCGAGATAGCGCAGTGCTTCCCACTGCGCCGGGTTCAGGCCTTGGACATAGCCGCTGGAGCGAACGAGGCGCCCCAATCGCTCGACCAGATCGGCGATGCTCGATGCAGTGTCTTCCTGCGCCATTGCGATGAGCCGAATATTCCCCCGATCAATACCCCTGCGGAAGGATACGCCTAATTTGCATGTCAAAGAAATAGCGGCGGGGCTTTGAGATTGATATTTTTCATATCAAATATACAAATTCGCTAACGGTATCCGGTCACTTCGCGCAAAAATTGCACCCGAACCCAAGCGATGACGGCAGAACCTCGATGCCGTCCAAGTGATTCGCCACCGCGGCACTGTATCGCGACCACACCGGTCCGCCTCATGGGCAAAAGACGGGGCCGCCGCCCCAAGCGCGCCAGCGCCACCTAGCCGGGCCGTATGCCGACGAGCACGACCATGGCGAACAGGGCGAAGACGGCTATCTTCCAGGCATCAGACCGTTTCCGAAGGCCGGGCAGCCCGAGCGGGCGGATCAGGTGAACGATCATGGCAAGGCCAAGCAAGATCGCGACGGTTTTTCCCATGATGCCCAGGCGAGTCCATTTCTCTCGGTATCCCGGCCCGGCGGTCAGCGGTAGGCCGATGCTGTCGCCTTACTCGGCGACCCAGGCCTTCGCCGCGTCGCGATCGGCAAGCGGAAAGACCTTCACCTCGCACGGCATCATCGGCGCGAACAGCCGGATCGCGCCGGCATAGAGGGAATCGTCGGTGACCACCGCGATCCTCTCGAAATCCTTCATGTGCTTGAGGCCGAAGAAGGTGTCATCCCACATGGCCGTCGGCTCGTAGCCCTCGAAGGCCTCGCCGAGGACGAAGAGAAAGCGGATCTTTCCCTTCTCGGCGATCGCCTTCTCGAGCGCGGGGATCATCCGCTCCTTGTAGTCCGCGTTGGTAACATGCCCGCTCGCCTCGAATCCGATGATCGGCTCGGGCAATCCCCATATCGGCGTCAGCATATCGGCCTCCTCGCGCGCATAGCAGCCGGAAGCAGACAGGATTGCGGCTTTGATGGCAAGGGTGCCCGGTGACGGTGGCGGCAACCGGAGGGACCGACCGTCTCGGTCAGCGGGTGATCACGATCTGCGTGTTGCCGGCGCCGTGCCGCTTGACGAGGCTGAACAGGGCCGCCGCGTTGGAGGGATGCAGGCGCACGCAGCCATGGCTCGCCGGGCGGCCGAGCGATTTCACGTAATTCGTGCCGTGAATCGCGTATCCTCCATGAAAGAAGATCGAGTAGGGCATCGGCGAGCCGTGATACTTCTTGGAGTAATAGGTTTTGTGCATCCTGATCGGCCTGTATTTGCCGGTCGGCGTGCGATAGCCGCCGCGCGCCGTCGAAACCGGCCAGCTGTATCGGCGCAGGCCGTTGACGTAGACCTGCATTGTCTGGTTCGACAGCGAGATCTTGGCGACGACATCGGACGATGCCGACGCCGGCTGCGCGATCAGCACACCGAGAACGAGGACCAGAAACGATAGTCTGCGCATGACTAACCTCCCGCCCTTGGCGGCCACCGGACGCCCCGGTCTCCCTGCGCCCTTTTTCAGCGGACGCTTTCACTGCTAAAAATCTCAATCCACGCGTAAAGACAGCCTACCTGGGAACCATTGCAATCCGACTAACCTAATCTGGAAAACCGGAGTGGAATGAGCAACGGCCACGATCAAAGCGAAGGACACGCCGCGGCGCGCAATATCGGGCACGAACACGGCCACTCGCACACGTCGGGCGCCAATCAGCGCCGGATCGGGATCGCCGCGCTTCTGACCGGCGGGTTCATGTTCGCCGAAGCTGCCGGCGGCATTATGACCGGATCGCTGGCGCTGATCGCGGACGCCGCGCACATGATGATCGACGCCGTGTCGCTCGGCTTCGCCTGGTGGGCCTTCCGCGTCGCGGGCGGCGAGCCGACCGAACGGCGCACCTTCGGCAACAGGCGCCTGCCTGTGCTCGTCGCCTTCGCCAACGCGATCGCGATCCTGATGATCACCGCCTTCATCGTCATCGAGGCCGCCGAGCGCTTTGCCGATCCCGTCACCGTGCTTGCCGGACCGATGATGGTCGTCGCCGTCCTCGGCCTCGCCGTCAACATCATCGCCTTTGTGGTGCTGATGGGGGGCCAGCGCGAAAGCCTCAACGTGCGCGGCGCGCTGATCCACGTGGCCGGTGACATGCTCGGCTCGGTTGCCGCAATCGCCGCAGCCGCGGTGATCCTCTGGACCGGCTGGATGCCGATCGATCCGATCCTCTCTGTGTTTGTCGCGCTTCTGATCCTCAGGGCCGGCCTCAAGCTCGCCCGAGAATCCGGCCATATCTTGCTGGAGGGCGCGCCGGTCGGGCTGGAGCCACAGAGCATCCGCGACGCGCTGATGGGCAACGTCGAGGGTATCTCCGCCGTGCGTCACGTCCATGTCTGGGCCCTCGACGAGAACCGCCCCCTGGTTACGCTCAACGTCGAACTCGCCCGGGGGGCCGACGGCTTCGCCGCGATCGCCGCGGTCAAGGCGCGGCTAAAGACGGCGTTCGGTGTCAATCACGCGACCGTCGAGATCGACCCGCCCGGCGCGATACCCGAGCCGGCGGGTTTGCCTCGGGATTAACAACCCGTTTACATTGCGGGCAGAGCATAGATGCGGGGAATGTCGGGGACTGGCCAACCTTGAACCCGGCCGTCCCGTGCCGATATGCGAGCCATGACACGCCGTTCTGTATCAAGACGCATTCCTGCCGCCGCGCTTGCCCCGGCTTTTGCCTTGGCGCTCGCGCTCGGCTTCATAGGCCTTTCAACCGCGCCCGCGACCGCGCAGGTTGCCGCCAAGGACCTGTTCGGACGCGCCAAGGACCCTGCGCCGCTTGCCGCACGCGCCATCGGCTCCTATGCCCGCGGCTGCCTCGCCGGCGCGATGCCGCTGCCCGTCGACGGCCCGGCCTGGCAGGTGATGCGCCTGTCGCGCAACCGCAACTGGGGCCATCCGGTGCTGATCTCGCTGATCGAGCGGATTGCCGTCGGGGCGAGATCGGAAGGCTGGAACGGCCTTCTGGTCGGTGACCTGGCGCAGCCGCGCGGCGGACCGATGACATCGGGTCACGCAAGCCATCAGATCGGGCTCGATGCCGACATCTGGTTGACGCCCATGCCGCGCCGCACCCTGAGCAACACCGAGCGGGAGGAGATCTCCGCGACCTCGATGCTCAAGGACGGCGTTCGCGAGGTCGATCCGAAGCTGTTCACGCCGGCGCACGCCGCGCTGATCCGTCGCGCCGCCAAGCAGCCGGAGACCGAGCGTATTTTCGTACATCCCGCGATCAAGAAGGCGCTGTGCGATTTCGCCGGCAGCGATCGCGGCTGGCTCAGGACTGTCAGGCCCTGGTGGGGGCACTATTATCATTTCCATGTTCGCATCGCCTGTCCCAGCGGCAGCTCGGGCTGCAAGAACCAGGATCCTCCGCCACCCGGCGACGGCTGCGGCAAGGAGCTCGACTGGTGGCTGAGCGACGCGCCGTGGACGCCGGCGAAGCCCGGGACGAAACCGAAGCCGAAGCCGCCGCTGACCATGGCGGATCTGCCGCGGGATTGCCGGATGGTGGTCGACGCCTCGGCCGCGACCGCACCGCTCGCCAAGCCACCGATTCCGCGTCCGCGTCCGTGATCCCACCTGTCGTTTCCGACCTTTCCGGCGCCGATGCCCGGTGCACCACCCAGCTCGGCGACCTGCCGGAACGGCTGGCGCTGCATTTCGCCGGTATCGGTAAGCCGACCTTCGGGGAGTTGCTCGATGCCCTTTCTCGCGGACTGAGCGAACTCGGGGTGCCGCTATGGCGAACATTCGTCGGCATCGAGACCCTGCACCCCGTTCATAGCGGTCGTACGGTGACCTGGGCGGAGGGCCGCATCGACACGCGCCAGCGCGACCGCGAGGGTGTGACGCGGCAGCCCGACTACCTGAACAGCCCGGTGCGGCTGGTCGACGAGAGCCGCGCGCCGCTGCGCATCCGTCTCAACGAGACCGATTCCGACATGCCGACCCTGGCCGCTCTGAAGCGCGGGGGCGGAACGGACTACGTGATCCACCCCCTGCCCTTCATCGATCGCAACCGCACGGCCGTCATCTCTTTCGCCACACAGGCGCCGGACGGGTTCGGCCAGCGCGATCTCGACCGGATTACCGCCGCCGTCGCGGTGATCGGTCCGCAATTCGAACGCCTGGCCGTGCGCGAGATCGCGGTGAACCTGCTCGACACCTATGTCGGGCCGCGGTCTGGCCGGCGCGTGTTCGAGGGGCTGATCAATCGCGGCGATCTCCTCACTGTGTCGGCGGCGATCCTGTTCGCGGACCTGCGCGACTACACCGCCCTGTCGGAACGAATGCCCGGCCCGGCCACTGTGCGGCTCCTCGACGCATGGTTCGACGTGCTCGGCGAACCGATCGAGAAGCAGGGCGGCGAAATCCTCAAGTTCCTGGGCGACGGCGTGCTGGCGGTGTTCCCCGGCGCCGACGCGCAAGAGGCCTGCCGGGCGGCGCTGGAGGCGGCGGCCGACACCGACCGGAATTTCTATCGCGTGGCCGACGCGGCGAACCTGCCGCGGGACGAGATCGAGTATGGCATCGGTCTTCACTACGGCGATGTGGGCTACGGCAACGTGGGCACCCGCACCCGGCTCGACTTCACCGTGATCGGTCCGGCCGTGAACCTGACGAGCCGACTGCAGGACCTGTCAAAGCGGCTGCCGCACACGGTGCTCGCCTCGGCGGCCTTCGCCGCGCACGTGCCCGACGTGATGATCCCGCACGCGAGCCATGACCTTCGCGGCATCGCCGAGCCGGTCGAAGTCTTTACGCTGAATAGTGCTCGATAGCGCGGGCCCACCGATACCCTGGCTGGCCCCCTAACCCGCAGATACCCTAGCCCGCCGAAACGCCCGTTCCGACCGGGCAGGCCACGCCGGTTCCGCCGAGGCCGCAATAGCCGCCGGGGTTCTTCGCCAGGTACTGCTGGTGATAGTCCTCGGCGAAGTAGAACGGCCCCGCGTCGACGATCTCCGTCGTGATTGGTCCGAAGCCCCGCGCCCTCAGCTCCGCCTCGTAGGTATCCTTCGACGCCTCGGCGGCGGCCCGCTGGGCCTCGGTTTCGACATAGATGCCGGAGCGATACTGGGTGCCGACGTCATTGCCCTGGCGCATGCCCTGCGTCGGATCGTGGCTTTCCCAGAATCGCTTCAGCAGCGCCTCGTAGGAGATCACGGCGGGGTCGAAGACGACGCGGACGACCTCGTTGTGGCCGGTCATGCCGCTGCAGACTTCCTGATAGGTGGGGTTGGGGGTCAGGCCGGCGGCATAGCCGACCGCCGTCACCCAGACGCCAGGCAGGGTCCAGAACGCCTTCTCCGCCCCCCAGAAACAGCCGAGACCGAAGGTCGCGGTCTCCAGGCCCTCCGGATAGGGGCCGCTCAGCGCGCGCTCGTTGACGAAATGGGTCGCGGCGGTGGGAATCGCCTCGGGCCTTCCGGGCAGTGCCTCGGCGGGCGTGGGCATCGCTACCGACTTCCTGAACAGAAACATGGTGCGCCTCCTGGTCACGGACCGGCGGGAGAACCGTTGCACTCCGCGCCGGCGCGGGAATCAGCCGATCTCGAGCTCCGAGAGCTTGAGCTCGCGCTTCTTTCGGCCTGCAAGCAACAATAGCGTACCGAGCACGCCGAACACGACAAATCCCGGTGCGGTCAGAATCGACTGGATAATCGGATCCCACAGGAACGGGCTGACATTGCGCTGGATCCCGGCCTGGGCCGCATTCAGCGTGGCCGGGCTGACCGAATACCACATCTGGCCGACGGCGGTGGTGACGACGGCTCCCGACGCAATGGTCTTGGCGCCGTCGACGACGAGCGCGACGAGCGCCCCGGCCATGAGCCACAGACCAATGAAACGGGACAGGAAACGCAGCATCGCCCGGACCTCGCGGAAATTACCGACGGTTCCTACATAGTCCGTACGTCATTCGAGGCCAAGCGCCGCGCAACGTCGTTCACGGCACCTTGCATCGGAGGTGAACTCCGGTGTATTCCGGCCGTTCGTTTCGCAGGAGGGGTGGCCGAGTGGTTGAAGGCGCACGCCTGGAACGCGTGTATACGGGAAACCGTATCGAGGGTTCGAATCCCTCTCCCTCCGCCAACAAGTCAGCCGCTTTTAAGGCCCTAACTACCCCTCCTAAAAAACATTTATTTTTTCAATACGATATCGGTTTTTCATAGTGCCACTGCTAGCGGACTTCTACAAAGAAACTCGCTTTGAGACGGCAATGTCGCGTGTTTTCTCACCCGGCCGTTGACGCAGTGCGGTTAGCCATTATTCCAAGTGAACTATTCGGCCCGCTGCTCGAGAAGTTCGGTTTGTTAGTCACCGCCACCATAACCTAGGCTGGGAGCGGACGTCAGCATTCGGCCTTATAACGGCATTAGGCAACTTTTCTCCTGATGACTGCTTTACGCCCCATTTCGGTCGTTGAGGCATCCGCGACAGATTCCCAAAAGCAGATGATCACCTAAAGGTAGGCCATGCGGGCCATTTCTTGGCGGCTTGAGGAAAGGTCACTCCTGCAATGACGCATGGCAAGGCGGACCCAGCCAGCTGCGGTTTTGCAGCTACGTTGTAAGGGCGCTGGTATCTCCAGCGCCGCCATGGCTTACTCAAACAACCTGAAGATTCGATCACGCCAAGCTAGGGGCTCGGCTGTGTCTTTTAATGAAAACAGAGGAAAAACTTTATGAGTTGGCGGACTGCATTGTTTGAAGCCGGCAACATGGGGAACAAGAATACCTTGTTTCTCGAACAGTCTCGCGACGCACACGATCGGATCACAAACCTCTTAATCCTAACGTATCCTGCGTTAGCTGGCGCGTGGCAATTCCGACAGACGACGAAGCATTTCGCTCATCTCGCCAATCCTATGCCGGTCAGAGACGCAGTACTCTCCTTTATCGAATTCCCAACGAATGAGACGGCCATACGCCGCATGGACCTGCGTGAGTCCGTTAGCAACGTCACTTGGCAACGCCAGCGCGATGCAGTCGGCGAGATGATGTTTTTGGTGTCCTGTTCGATATTCGAGAACTTTACTGGTGCTGTGCAAGACTTGGTCGGGCCAAGCTCCAGCGCAAGAATTATCGAGAAAGGTTTCCAATTTCCGTCGAAGGCTATCGATTTCAGCACCACGCCGCCAACGTATTCTCCTACCACCTCGCAGAATCACTGGCAGAATGCGATGACGCTGCTGCCTACGTCCCCATACATGGTTTCGAGGATATTGCCGAACTTTCCAGCCGACGCAAAAAATAGAAACATCCTCGATGATTTCGAGGAAAAGATGCAAACTTATCTGCTTTTTAAAAAGTTTCGGAACACAATTGCGCATGGCGACTTCGATCCGAAAATCCCACACTGCTTTCGTATTGTGGACGAGGTAGTGTCAAAGGACGCATTGGGATTGCGGTTTAAGCCATCCTTATCGTTAGTCAATTCAGAGTATTTCCTAACGTTCTTTAACGTAGTGGGCTTTGTGGGTTTGCTGCTTTCGATCATTCGTGACATCGACAGGTTCTATACCCTGAGCTCCGACGGCGAAGCCGAACTTTTGAGGCGGATAGCGACCCTGAAGGACTCAAAGCAATCCTCGTCGGGAAACAGGACAAAAGAATTCGGGCGCTTGAAAAGATGCGTAGCTTCGCAGGGACTACCAAACTTCATCGCTGATCAGGCTGCCATCGACCATCTAGTGTCTAAGCAGGTTTGGCGTCGCTAGCTTCGGATCTAGAGACATCTTCCAGCAAATTCCGGCCGAGCCGACATTTCGGTTCGTCAAGAACGGCGGATTTGGGAAAGTTCTTAGCGATCTAGAAACGACGGAAATGAAGGTCGGCACCAATACGACAGCTGACTAGTCCCAATACCCAAGACCGGGCAGTCTGCAGTCGGTCGGCCTCATTGCAGAAATGCACAGAACTCGTCACACATTAGGCATGGCAATTATCAACCCATCTGTCCTGTCGAAAATCACGCTCAACACCATCAAAGATGGTGACGTTTTACAGGCACGATAAGTTAACTATCGACCTGATCTACTATGAAGTCGAAGCAAATCCCGTCACCGCGCAATCAGACATCGCAAATTTGAAAACCCGGATTGAGCGCGAGCGGATTGGCGTTCGGCACCACGCGACGTGCATCGAGCGCCCGCAAATCGAGGTCGATCACCGCATCGACCTGGTCGCCGTGCAGCAGCCGCAGGATCTGACCGAGCATCAGCACGCCGGCTACGGTACCGACGAAGGGGGCGCCAACCGCGGTGCCCGCAAGCCGAGCTAGGCCGCATTCGTCGACGCCGCGCTCCCGCAGACGCTGATATCCCCGCGTTTCGGCGACCACCGCCGTCGCGTCCGTCATCTCTGTCCTCCAGAGTTCGGCCGCTTTTCGACGGGACGGAAAGGTGTGGAGCCGGATCGCTTGGAAGTCCTGCGTGGACCGACCGATCCCGGCCTCGACGATGAGCGGAAATCCAGGCGCTTCGAGCTGGCTGCGGGCATGGGCATTGTCGACGCCGCAGATCAGCACCAATGGATCCTCCGGCCGGCGCTTGAATTGGTCGTCAAATGGCCGCTCGATGATCACGGTTGAGAAGCCCATTGCCTCCAGCGTGCGGGCGACATCTCGGGTCTTTCGGCCGCGCGCCGCCTTCATAGTTAGAATAGAAGTACTCGCTGTCGATTTGGTGATGTCGTCCATGTCCTGAAGGACTAGGCTCACCTCTGCCCGATCGGCAAAAGGGCACATGGCGAGCGACCAAAGAAAGGCTTGTCCGAGATGGCCAAGTCCAAGGATCCAGAGGCGGTTTGGCAAAAAGAGAAGCGGCGGCCCATCGCTTGCCGGCGACAACCAGTCCTGATCACCGTCCGGCCGCCAGATCGACAGACCACGCGGGCGACGGCCGGAGGCTACCTCTTCGCGCAGTATGGCGAAGATCTCCGCCGCGCCGATCGCCGCAGCGAGTACGGCGGACACTGCCGTCCCCTTTGCCTCATCGAGCCGGGAGGCGCCTGCAGGGACGATGCCCCCACGCCATCCCTCGAAGGTCAGCTGGATGGCGCGGTCGACGACGTCATCTGCGGTGCCGACGACGGCGGTGGGGCAATCACCGGCCGGTTCGCCAGCGGCGCCACCCAGCGTCTCGACCGCCGCCATAAGGGTCCGACTTGGCCAAGGCGCCAACATAGGTGCGTCGAGCATGCCGGACAGGGTCACGCCGCCGAGCGCGAAGCGTGACAGGATGTTGACCAGCGTCAGCACGGCGATTTGATGCGCAGTGCTGCCGGCGACTTCAGCACCGACCCGGATATGAGCGGCATAGCCCTTCAGCCGCGCCATGGCCGCTTCCGGGTCACTTGCCTCGCCAAGGTCGAGATCGAGCTTGGCGAGCCGGTTGAAGCCGTCGAGAAATGCGGCAAAGTCTGCTTCCTTCATTCTACTTGTCCTCTTCCAAAGTGAGGCCGCGCCAGTCGGGCTTCGGTGCCGGCAGCACGATCCATTTCCGGGCGCCTAAATAGCGGTAGACACCGACCGCGCGCAGATTCAGCGCCGACCGGGCGAAGTTGGGGATGATCACCGCAATATGGCCCCTGATCGCCACCATCGGGTGTTCCTGGTCGGACGGGCTCTGGTCGGCTCGGCCCGGATGGGTGTGCACGTCGGCCAGCACCTCAAGGCCGGTTTCGGCACAACGTTCCCACACCATGTTGAGGGCGGGGCCGGCGAGACGGACATAGCCGTGCGACAAGGCGCCGGGGTCGATATCGTCGTAAAAGACGCCCTCGCGAATCGCGCCGCCCTGTTCGCCCCACCGTCCGAGCAGAAAGGCGCCGCTCTCGCGCCGACCGCCGCCGCGGCGGCGGAGCTGGCGCACGAGCCGCCACCATCCGAGCCACGTGATGCGGAGGGGCTTGCCGTCAGATGCCATGATAGCCACGGGAGTTGAGCAGGCGGTGAGTTTCGCCGAGATACTGGACAAAGCCCTTTTCCGGCTGCCAGCGGAGATGCGGGTAACTAGCGGGCCAGTCGTGGTGACCATTGAGCGACACCCGGTCGAGCGGGAAATAGAGCGCCGTCGCCCCCTGCCAGTCACGCCGAAACACGCTGCCGAAGACGGCGTCGCCCTTCGGCCAGCGATCCGTGCCGAGGATGGCGTCCGTCGCCGGATCCCACAGCCCGCCGGTCGGCAGGGCCGCAGGATAGCCATCGAGGTTTATCCGCAGGTGGAAGATTTCGCCGTCGCGGGCGGTGATCGCAAAGAGCGCGTACGGCCAGCTTACGGTGACGAGCGCCCAGCGCTTGCGCGCGACGCCTTCGAGGAAGGGCGCCGCGGCAAGGTCACGCTCGAACATAGCTCGATCGGGCGTCATCTCAGCCATTGATCCTATCGGAGGGAATGAGATCGAAGACGACCGAGCAGGTCGTCGGGTCGGCCACCGAGCCGACATGGGTCGCCTCGTCCGGCCGGTCGTTGGTGCCGGCGATCTGGAGCGAGAGCTCGGCGGCGTCGGCAGCGTCGATGTCGAGCCTCTTCTCGGTCCGGCGCTTGATCGTCTTCAACGTGGTGCCGGGGCCGAACTTGTGCTCGAAGTTCCGGCCGGCATAGCGGACGGTGACCTCAATCCGCTTGCAGTGGCTGTGGTGGACAAAAATAGTCGGGGCATCGATGTGGCGGCCGGGCGAGAGCGGCTCGTTCTCGTCCTCGAGGTAGAGCGAGCCGGCGCCAAAGGCCTTGTCGAGCTCCTTCTGCAGGGCAGCAAGGTCGAGCGTCTCGAGCGTGCGGTGCTGGACCTCGAGGCTGCCGCTGCGCTTGATGAAGATGTCGGTGGGCATTGGATTCGAACTCCGTTTTTGGACCCGGCTGAATTGCCGGGGATACGGAGTCATCGAATTGAGCGCCGGATTTCGTCTGCTCCGAAGGTCAGCAGGGCTCCGGTGCGCCGACCGCCGGGCAGCCGACGAAATAGGGGCAGCGCCCGCAATTGTGGGCAGTCGGTTTTGGGGGCAGCACGCCGCTGTTGATCGCCGCCAGCACCTTCCCGGCGGCTTCGACATCGCCTACAGACTTGGCGGCATCGCGCGTCACTGGGACGACATCGCCGCTAGTGACGTGCCCAATCGACACAGCCGCGTTCGCACCGAAGGCAAGGCGGGCCGCTGACAAGAGCAGGCCGGCGGAGGCATCGTCGCCACTTTTCGATCGGCGCCTGCCTGCGTCAAGAAAGCGGATTTCAGCGGCGGATGCACTTTGCTTCACCAGAGGCGCGCCGATGTGGATCGTCCCGCCTGCAATCGGTAGCTCGATCCGCTTGAAATCGACCGCATCATAACCCGTGGCGAGTCGGGCGAGCGCCGCCGCCTGCCTTTCGGCATAATCGCGATAATCGGCCGCAAGGCCATCGTCCGCTGGCCCGCGTTCCAGCCAAATCTCATCGAGCAGCTGGGCGATCCCGCGCTCGACAGCTGGACCTGCGACCTCCGCGACCCGGTCAACCAGCTGGTAGAGAACGCCCGATGTCTTCAGGAAGGGCGACTCGTGACGCCGCCCGGGGATGCCGAAAATGCGGCGATAGGCGATCTTCAGCGGGCACTTCTCATGGTCGCGTATGTCGAACAGATTGATAGTGTCGGTGGCGATCGCCGCAAGTGGCGGCGACTTCGGACTTCTGGCGATGGTTGGATTGCCGAGACTCTGTCGGTCGAGCGGCGCGAGCCGGGCCAGGAAGGGCGAGGGCCGTCGCATCTGCACATTGGCTTTTTCGCTATGGTAGAGGCGCAAATGATCTTCGGCGCGCGAAATGGCGACGAAGAACAGGCATTCCTCTTCCTCGAGATGGGTTTCGCGCGTTTCCGGTTCGACTAGACCCGGCGGAAGCGGACTTGTGTCGCGCCGGAATATACCGGGCAGGCAATTCTTGTGCAGTCCGACGACGTGCACGGCCGGAAACTCCAAGCCCTTTGCGCCGTGGATCGTCATCAGATGCACCGCGTCGGAGTCGCTGCCCAAGGTGACGCTGCGCAGATCGCGATCGTCGGACAATAGCATTGTGCTGCGCATCCGCTTCAGAGCGCGCGCTGGCGTGAGCGGTTGGCCGCCAAGCTCGCGCTGATCGAGGAAGGTCAGGAGCGCCAGGAGCGCCGCTCGGGCCGAAGTGCCGGCCGGACCGGGAGCGGAGGCCAGGTCGCGCAGATAGTCGGATCGGTCGACTAGCCAGGTCGCTGCAACTTCGAATGCGGGCGTGTAGGGGGTGAGCCCGTCAAGCTGAGCGCCAAGCCGTTCGAGCGCCGCCGCGCCGCTCGCGCTGATCCCGTCGATGCGGGAGGCGCGGCAGAGGAGCGATACCACCGGCTCACGTTCATCAAGCGCTTGTCGGACGATCACGCCGATATCGGCGGCGCCCACGCGGATCTCGCGCATTGCCGCGACCCGCACTAGAGCGCCGCCATTGGCCTCGGCCAGCAAGGCGAGTACCGCGAATAGGTCGCGGACCTCCTCGCGCTCGAAGAAGGAGCCGAGATGGCTGGTGGCGAGGCCGTGGCGCGCCAAGATGTCGGCGGCGATGTCGAGCCGGGCATTGGTTGGCGCCAACACCGCCTGGCCGCCGAGCGGCACACCTGCCTCACGGAAGCGAATGATCTCTTGTGCGACCAATTCGCCTTCGCAGGCGTCGTCGAGCCCGACCAACAGCCGCGTCGCCGTCCCCGGCTCCTCACGATCCGCTTCGGCATTATAAGCAAGACCGTTGCGCCCGGCCCGCATCTCGCGCGCGAACGCCTTACCAAGCGACACAATATGGTCAGTCGAGCGATAATTGCGGTCGAGCGGCAGCCGCTTGCCGCCCGTGAAATCGGCCTCGAAACCGGCCATGTTGGCAGAGGACGCACCGCGCCACCGGTAGAGCGATTGCCGGGCGTCGCCCACCACCCACAGGTGCGACCCCTCCCGGCGAAGCTCGATCAGCAACCGGGCGCTGGCGCGATTGACGTCTTGATATTCGTCGACGAGGACATGGCCATGCCTAAAGGCGACCTGCCGTCTCACACCCTCATTCTCGATCAGCAGTCGGGTCGGCAACATCACTAGGTCGCCGAAATCCACGGCGCCCGCGTCCCGCAGGGCCGCCGTATAGATTTCATAGACCCGCGCCGCCTCACAGGCGCGCTCGGCGGCCTCGATCTCCTCGGTTGTGCTGGCCGCTGCCAGCGCTTCGGCGGCGCGCCGCGCGAATTCCTTAGCATCGACCAGCTCGTCCTTGGCGCGCGAGATCGCACCTAGGATCGTCTTCAGCGCCTGCTCCGGATAGCGCAGGTCGTGATAATGCTTCAGCCCCATCAGGGGTAGCCGATCCTCCAACAATTCGATCGCCTGGGCGCGATCGATCAGCTGCACGCCCGCCGGGAGGTCGAGCCGGTCATAGTAGCGCCGAATGAGGTCGAGACCGAACGCATGGAAGGTTCCGGTCCATATTTCCGCCGCCGCCTCGGCGTTGGCGAGCATGATCCGCTCGGCGATTTCGCCGGCCGCTTTGTTCGAGAAGGTCAGCGCGAGGATCTGATCGGGCGCGACCCCCCGCGTGGTCAGTAGATGGTCGACCCGCATGACCAAAGTGCGCGTCTTGCCTGATCCCGGCCCAGCCTCAAGCAGCAAGGCGGGACCGTCGAACCGCGCGGCATCGATCTGGCTCTGGTCGGGCTTGGCAACGCCGCCCCCGCCGCCATACTTGGGTTCTGCGACGTCTGGCCCCAGAAGACTGTCGAACAATTGCCGTCGAACGAGGGCCGGTGGTAATTTGAGCAAGCTCGCAATCTCCGCGGCGTTCTTCCTTTCGTCGAGAAACATGCGCCTCGCCAATGTGCGCGGCAGCAGGAACTCGCGGCCGAAGACATTGGCCTGCAATTCACGCCGTTCCCTTGGCCCATAGGAATCGACGCGGGAGAGAGCTCGCGAACGGCCGGCGTCGGGATCCGACCCGGCACAGGCATCCTGCGGACGATGCAGCCGTAAATGCCCCAGCTCGTGGGCGACGAAGGCGGCTGCATCTTCGTCCGAGACGTCGTTGCGGACGTAGATCCTGGACCATTCGCGCAGCAGCTTCGCGTCGCTCGTCCCGATCAAGGTATCGCCGGGCGGGACCGACTCAATTTTAAATCCAAGCGCGGCCACCGCAGCCGCCACCGCCGTCTGCGCGTCGGCGTCGGACGCGACATGCTCGCCGCGAAGCTGTCGCGCCGCCAGCCTCGCAAGGTCGAAACCGGTCATGGCTCGTCTTCCAGCCATCGTCGCTTGAAGACATCGGGAACTTCGGAGCGGGAGAGCGCCGAGGCGAATTCCTCGGTGCCATCGTCCTGCAGCTTGGCGCGGTTGCGATTCTCGGCCGTCGCAAGCCCATAGCCCGGCGGACCGGCAAGAAAGTCCCGCACCGCGGCGCGCGACTGACCGAGTAAATCGGCAAGATCGCGAAGGCAGCGTTGTCCGGGGCCCCGCAGCCGACGCTGCTGGAGCCTAATAAGGAAGTCGCGGTCACGCACTGCCGGCTCGATCGCAAGCCAGGTCGACGGGCGCGCCAATTGCTGCTCGGCGGACCCGCCTTCGGGACGGCGCGCGACTTCGCCGAGATAATAGCTCTGCAGGCTGAGCACAGCAGCCTGCTGCTCATCGTCCAGCACCACCGACTCCACGTCGGCGGTCGCCGCCGCCGTATCGACGGCCGAGTGAGCAACGAGGTGCTCGAACAATTCATCGATCGCGGCATCGTCGAGCTGGGCGACCAGTTCGGCGTCCCACAGGCCCTGCTCGATGAACTTCTCGGCCAGGCTGCCGAGGTCAGGATTGGCTTTGGTCATTACCCCTTCTCCTCCAGCGCATCTTGTATGATGCGCGTAAATTGCTGCTTGAGTCCGGCCAGTGTGCTCTTCGCCTTTCCGGTCAGCCGGACCAGATCTTCGGTCCCGTCGGGTGCCTCGATGGGCAGGTCACCGGACATGATCAGCATGAACAAGCGCCGCCGCTCAGGCGTCTTGAGATATTTCTCGGCGATCGCGGCCAGCGAGGCATCGCGCGCCACCCGTGCCGCGTGCTTGCCGCCGTCGCTCCGCTCATGCTCCTCGCCGAACGTGACGCTTCGGTCGCGATGGCGCTTGAACAATCGGCGATATGCATCCTTGATCCGGTTCTTGAGCTCTCGATCAAAGGTGATCTCCCACCAGTCGATCGAGTCCTTCTTCGCCAGATCGTCGAGGAAGGCGGTCATTGCCTCGTGAACCAGCTCCCGCTGCTCGTTGCCGAACTTCCTGCAGACGGCGTGGGCGAAGGCATAGGCGCGCATGATCAGTGCATGGCTCAGTCGATCGCTCAGTTCCTTGGCTCCCTCGACCCGGTGTCGGCGAACCAGCCTCACCAGCGCGGCCTTGGGTATGTAGCCGCTCGCGCTCACCTGATCGATTTTTGCCGCGGCCAAGAGTTCTTCTGGCGTCAGTTGCTCGGCCCATTCGAGGGCGCGCACGACGAACGCCGGGTGGAAAAGTTCTTCCGGGTCTGAACCATCCTCACTCACCGCTTGTCTTCCTTGTCCTCTTACCATCGATGCTTGCGTATCGTTGTTACCGCCGGAAAACGTCTGGGCCTAAATCAAAATTTTTTCCGGGAGTTTTGCGAGGGAGCTGCGAAACTTCATACCCTGTCCCACCACAGTGATCCTAGAACCGCAAGTTCACCCGCGAAAGCCATCACCCAAGAGGTATACTCGTACAGCCCGCCTCCTCGGTCGCGATGAACACCGACGACGTCCTGCTGCTAATTGGAACGACGGAACTCTATCTGGTGAAAACGACCGAGACGGCTCTACGTGTGATCGTCTCACCGTAACCCTACGATCCTCATTCGAAATATTCGCGGCATGTTCACCATTCTCGACCGGTATCCAACCGACAGGCGACATTTGCCGACCCTAGTCCCGTTGTCCTCGATTGTTCGCCTGCGTCAGTCTCAGCCACGTAACGGCAGTTGCGTAAAGCGGCCAACACGACTGATCTGAATGACCGACAGGAAGCACCATTCCGGCGCATCAAAGCTGGTGGCCGGTAACCCACCAAACGCGCCGATTTCCGAAACGTGAATAAACGACCGCTCCCGGGATCAGCGTCAGTCCAGTGGAACGGCGATAATGAGGGCGCAATTCGGTCCGGCCGAAATGTGGCCGCTTGCCGAATGGCAGCTTTCCACGTTCGGATTGCCAAAACCGGACGGGCCGCTCCCGGCCAAATGCGGTCGTTCGAGTTTATTGCGTTGATCGACTGCATTTTGCCGCATGCCGAACATAAAAACGGCGGTCGATGACGCGATTGCGATGCTGGCGGGGCTGCGGTCGACGAACCGGCTGGATCTGTGTTTCAACTCAATGCAACAGCAAAGCGCGACTTTCGCCCACCTCAACATCGGTAATCGCGCAATCGATCTACAACTCCGGCCAGCCCGGGTGTGGAGATCGCCACGTCTATGCCGGCCGCACGCGTTTTGTCCCCGACTCCATCCTCGAACACTTCTCCATGACCTCACGACCGACGGCGTCGGAATCGGAGGAGACGCGTTCTGCGATGACGAACACGATCGATATCCGTGAACGCATGCGGTCGATGTGGAAGTAGCTGTGCCCGCGTTTGCCGGCCACCTGCAGGTGGGCACCCCGGAGTTTCTGGCTGTCTGCGCGGACAGGTACCGGACCTATCGCAAAGTTCGGTTATATCCGGTTGTTGGCTCGCAACTTTGCAATCAATCGGATATGCTGGGATCGGCTGAAACCGGGCGGACGCCCGGCTGCAATGTACCGCTTGAGATACGCAAAGAGGCGTCGATGACTGATCGATCTTCCAGGCTTTCTGCCTTGCGCGAAATACTGGCGTCGTGCGAGGCGGAAGCCGACAGTCTGGGGCTCGAGATGATCGGCTTTCTGCTGGCGATGGCCCTACAGGAAATCGATGTGCAGGAGGCAAGCAATCAATGAGGCTCGCATTCGTCCTCCTGCTGTTGTCGGCGACTATTGCGTCCGCCGCCGACGTCGTGTCGGGCCGTGCTTCGATCATTGACGGCGACACGATCGAAGTCGCGCACGCTACGATACGCCTCTATGGCATCGACGCTCCCGAAGCCGGACAGAAATGCGACAAGGCAAGTGGCGGTTCCTGGCGTTGCGGGGATGAAGCAACCGGAGCGATCGCTGACCTTGCCGAAGGCAAAGACGTCCGTTGCGAGATCCTCGGGAAGGACGACTATGACCGGCTACTCGGCATCTGCACCGTTGGCGGCGTCGAGATCAATCAGCGCATGGTCGCCGACGGTCATGCCTGGGCCTTCGTCAAATACGCAAGCGACTATGTCGATGTAGAGCAGCAGGCCCGTTCGGCTGGCCTCGGTGTCTGGCAGGGCCCGGCCAGGGCGCCATGGGACTACCGCGCCGAGAAGTGGACCGTCGCCGAACAGGAGGCCCCGGAAGGCTGCCCAATCAAGGGCAACATTTCCCGCAATGGGAAGATCTATCATCCGCCCTGGTCGCCCTGGTATTCGCGGACCAGGATCGACGAGTCCAAGGGGGAGCGCTGGTTCTGCTCTGAACGGGAAGCAGTCGATGCCGGCTGGCGCGCTCCACACTGGCGCTAGTCGGCGTCTGATCGTATCGCGACGCGGTTCCGTTTCTTTGGGCTACGCTCACACTGCGGCTTCACTTTTCGCGAAGCTAGGCTGCCGACCGATAACCGCGACCTGCTCTCTCCACCCGAGCGGCAGTGGCGCTGCCGCCATCAGGTTCGTCGCATCCAATGTGACCGGCTGGCGCCCTTCGAGGATCGCCTCGATCAGCGGCGGCGCGAGGAATGCCAGAGGTATGAGCCTCGCGACGTAGCGCTCCGATACCCCCTCGGCACTGGCGATCTCCCGCAGCGTCCGGGCCTTGCCTGATGCAAGCAGATCGAACCAGTGGTGTCCGCGGGCAACAGTCTTGATCAGTACCGGATCGGGGGCACGGCGGCTGGTGTCTGACTGATCCTCGATGACGAGCTTCGTCTCGACGCCACGACGGGCGAATGTGATCGTGCGATGGAGCTCGATCGATCCATCGCCTGGCAGGCAGTCTTTGAGACCTGCTTCGTCGTCGCCGGGCGACAGGGCTTCGACCAGCCTCGACCGATCCAGCCGTATCCGGAGACGCCCGTCGCCGAGACGGATCTCCTGCACGACGTCGAGCAGGATTTCGCGTTGTCCGGATACGGACTCTGTCTCGACGCGCATTGCCAAACGGGACGCCGCGGCCGTCATCTCCGTCTGTCGTGATACGGGCAGTGCCTCGAGGCCAAGCTCCGCAGTCAGTCGTGACGCATCCCGGAGGAAACCGGCGATCTGATCGATCACGACCGGTTCGATCCCGGTGGCTGCGATCCGGTATGCCTTCCAGCAATTTTCGTCCTTGCCCCGCGCATGGGACCGTACCCGGGCATAGTAGCGGTAACGCCGGCCTGACTTCACCGCATGGGTCGGTGTCAGCCGGTTGCCCTGTCCGTCGTGGAGAAGGCCAGCCAGAAGGCTCGGTTCCTTTGCGTTGCGACCGATGCGCCTGGCATGGCCGTTGGATCGCAACTGCGCCTGAACATCATCCCACAGCTTGCGGTCGATGATCGCCGGATGCTGGCCCTTGTGGCGTTTGCCCTTGTGATCGATTTCGCCGATGTAGATCGGGTTCGACAGGATCCTGTAGAGGTGGCCGCGGCTGAAGGGCAGACCGCCGATCCTGCGGCCCGTCTTCGTGACGTAGGCCTTGGTCCGGAAGTCGCGCCGGTCGAGTTCGTCTTTCAGGCGCCGGACGTTGCCAAGCTCCAGATAGAGCCGGCAGATCGTCCGGACGGTTTCGGCCTCGGGCTCGTTTATGGTGAGCGTCCGGTCGCTGGCATCGTAGCCGAGCGGGACAAAGCCACCCATCCACATGCCCTTTGCCTTGGATGCCGCGATCTTGTCGCGGATGCGCTCGGCGGTGACCTCGCGCTCGAACTGGGCGAAGGACAGGAGGACGTTCAGCGTCAGCCGTCCCATCGAGCTGGTCGTGTTGAACTGCTGCGTCACAGAGACGAACGATACCCTGTTCCGATCGAAGATCTCGACCATGCGGGCGAAGTCGGAGAGTGATCGGGTCAGCCGGTCGACCTTGTAGACAACGACGATGTCGACGAGACCAGCCTCGATATCGGCAATGAGGCGTCTGAGGGCCGGGCGCTCCATCGTGCCGCCTGAGATGCCACCGTCGTCATAAGGGCCCGGCAGTGCCGCCCAGCCCTCGTGGCGTTGGCTCAGGCAATAGGCCTCGCAGGCTTCGCGCTGGGCCTGCAGGCTGTTGAAGTCCTGTTCGAGCCCTTCCTCCGAGGACTTGCGGGTGTAGATGGCGCACCGGCTGCTCCGGACAGATCCGTTTGATCTGCGGCCTGCACGGCTGCCCTTCGCATCGCCCCGGTCAGGCATCGCTGGCCTCCTGCCTCTCAGGTTCCGCAGTTTCCGAACCTGAGCACATCGTTCGAGGTGGCCGTGATCGCCTGGCAGGCGTCGACGACGCCTTGAGGCCGAAGAAGACGCGACCGTTCCAGCTGGTGCCGGTAATGGCCCTGGCGACCGCGGACAGCGAGCGATAGCGATTGCAGCGCCACTCGAAGCCTCCGTCGACAACAGCGACGGTATGGGTCTCGCCGCGCCATTCGCGAACCAGTCGCGTTCCGGGTCGTAGCGGGCGATCGACGGCGGATGATACATCGCCCTTGCCGCGCGCCGCTTCTGCGATCGTCCGGATCTTGCGTTTCGTTGCCGCCGACAGGCCCCCATACTTCTCGACCTGCATCTGATACGCTATCGCCTGGATCAGGAGATCGCGGCGCAGATACGGGGGCGCGGTGTGGCCATAGAGGCTCTTCCACCGCGCCCGCAGGTTCCGGAGGCTCAGGGCGCCGAGAGATCTCAGCTCAGCCTCGACCTGGGTGCCGCCAGGCCCAGACACCATCGGACCAGCCGGCGATTCGGACAAGCGTTCGTCCATCGTGCCAGTCCTTCTCATCCGGATTTCCGAGCCGATTCAGGACCATCGTTCGCTGGCGTCTCGATGATCCTGTATCGGGTTCCGGTCTTTCCCGACCTGTCCGTATCGATGACGAAGCCGCGCTTGCGCAGGCCGCTCAGCACCGCGCGTGCCGAGTGCGGCAACCAGCCCGTCGCATCGGTCAGTTCGACAATCGTCGCGCCGGATTTGCGCTGCAGGAGAGCGATGACCGCGTCCTGTTTGGAGGACCGCCGGGGGCTGGCGTTCACGGACGGACCTTGTCGGCCTTTGACTGTCGATCCGGATTTTCGCGACCCGGCCGCTTGCACATTGGCGGGGCGCCTGGTTCCCTTCGTCGACTTGCGACCCCCAGTGCTCGGCTGGCCCGCTTCCGTGATGCCGATGGCTTCCAGGCCGGCGTCGGTCGCGCGCAGAGCCAGAGGCCGATCGTCATCGTCGTGGCGCCAGACCGGCATGTCGCGGCCGGCGGGGAACTCTTCCACGAACTGCAGGTCCAGCAGCTTGCCGACGACCTTGTTCGCAGCGCCGCCTTTCAGCCTGTCCGGCAGGGTGACGACGTGGCCTTCGGCCTGTGCGGCCTTTGACAACAGGATCAGTTGGGTATCGGTGAGTTGGGGCATGGGATGCTCCTTCGGCTCGGACCGCGCCGATCGCGGCCCTCCCACTGCCCTGCCCCCGCATCGGCCATCGACCGTCGGGGATCCCATTTCAGACGTTCAGGCGATTGCCGTCCCGGATGCCTGTGCTGGCGACGTTTCCACTTCCTGCTGCGGAACCGAACCGCGTGCCGTCATGGCTCGTGTACACAGGAACATGCATGCTTGCTTTGGAGCGGAAGTGAAGCCCTGAAACGGAAAGTCCGGACGGGGAAAACAGATGCCCCCGCAAACGGTCCGGACCGGCCGGCGTGTCACCATGCCTGGCTATTTGCGTCGTGTGCTTCCGTCTTCTTCCAGAAGCTTCCATGCGGGTACACCAAGCGCTTCGGCAATGCGTGCCAGAACCACAACTGTCGGATTGCGGACGCCGCGTTCCACGCCACTGATGTATGTGCGGTGCAGTCCGCATTCGAATGAGAGCGCTTCCTGCGAAAGACCGAGGTCCCCGCGAAGCCTGCTGACATTGATGCCGACGCGCCGCCGAATATCCATGCGGCCATCGGGGCGTTTTGCAGATTATTGATCTACAGACTATGAGTCTCATTTCACTGGACTTCCCGCCGGAAGGAAGCAATCACCGATCAGTCAGGGACAACCCGGATACGACATCGAGACAGCCACCGATGACCGATACGGCGCACTATCTCGAATCCCGCCTGCGAGAGAGTATCCTCGAGCACGTGTTCACGGGCGATGTGCTGAGGTGTCTTTGGCGGCATGGTATCCGGGACATCGAGGTCCTGCGCGCGGAAGTCGACCGTGGCGGCTACGACCTCGTCTTCGAGGCGAACCGAGTCATGCGCCATATCCAGCTGAAGGGCAGCTACCGTTCCGCGAAAACCCGGGACGTAAGCATCCACAGCAATCTGGCGACGAAAACCGGCGGGTGCGTCATCTGGATCCTGTTTGATCCCGGGACGATGGAACAGGGACCGTTCCTGTGGTTTGGCGGCCATCCTGGTGATCCGCTTCCCGAGCTGCCCGACAGGGTCGCGCGGCATACACGAGGTGCAAGGAACGAGCGCCCCTCACACAGGATTCTGCCGCGAAGCCGCTTCGACGTGCTTCAGACGATCGACGAGGTTGTAACGCGGCTGTTCGGACTGGCTTCTACCAATTCTTGATTCCGGATTGTCCTCAGTGAGGGGACCTGCGGTACGGTGAGATCTCCTGTGCCGGCAATTGGCTTTCTCGACTTTATCGCAGACTTTCAGGTCCCGATTCCTCTGGCGCACCGTCGCCAGCCGGCGCATGCGAATTCAGTACAAACAGACGACTTACGATAGCGTCGACCAATTACCGGTAGCTATCGTCTGTATCTAGCAGGAGCCGTGACGAGCTGGTTTCACAATGCACCTTCCTCCGAATATTTGGCGTCTCCGTCGCGTAGATACTCCGGAAGATGATGAATCCGTTGCAAGATGGAGAATCGCAGCGACATCGTTGTCGATGGCGGTCGGGCTTTCTGAGTACGGCCGATGTATCACGTACCTGCGGTTTATCCCGTACATATGCTGGGCCAACCTCGGATATTTGTTCTCCAGCAATGGCCCGTCTTTTCCGAAATACCTGAAATGACGGAAGCTCAGTTGTGGTCCACGACCGTTCCAGCCAGACTCCCGCGGTCCGATGCCGATCCATGTGAGCCTGCGAGCAATCCCGTGAAGTTTCGGCAGGTGACTCACACCTCCAATGCCGATAACCGCGTCAAAGTTCCGCGTACGAACAGAGCCCATGCAATCGCCGCAGCCAAATACTCCGGTCTCCGGATCCGGATCGCCCTCGTGTGTTCTCTTATAGATCAAGGTACGCATTCATTGTCACCGCGTATCTGCGAAAAGTCTGCCCAACCAAGAAAACGCATCTTCCCGCTTACCGATTTCCGCGACAAATTCCTGGCCGCGTCTGGCGCAGGCCATAGTGCCATTCGACGTCCATCTGTGGGCTTTATGATACGTCATGCCGACGCCTCCGCGAGCCGCGTTTAGCCAATCTGGAACGGACCACGTTGATGGATTGTCTCCCTCAACAGTCAATTTAAGTCCGCGTCGAAAAATACCCCATCCTGGAAGCTTCGGGATGGATCTGCCCAGATGAAGTCTTGCAGAAGCGATATACAGGACGTTACGGCGACCCCAGCCATTGCGTACGTGGGGATGGTCCCGAAGCCACGGCCATTTCTGTGCAACGAACGACCCGTCCTCGCCTAGTTGCAGGATCTCGCCTACCTGGAGCCAGCCAAACAGCCGATGCTCGGGGGGACCATGGAATGTCCAGGCATCTCTTCGCTCGGCATTTCGAAAAAGACCCCAGAACAGAAATAGATCCCCGACCCCGACCCCCGAATTTGACAGATGGGCCTGAGCGGCACCGACTTGGCCAAGCGCACCACGCCATCCAGAACGCCGTGGAAGAACCGAAGATACCAAATCCGGATCGAGATGGCACCGGCTATACTGGCTTACCCTCCCCTTCGTAAGGTCCTCAACGAGTGAGCCGTAGTTGCCCATCAAGTCTATATATCGAACTGGGCTTGGTGATTTTCGGGCCGGGATCGGTAGGGATAGAGGTTGGCCGTTGATAATCGGGCTTGGACAACCGCCAGCGCTTGAATCAAATCCCTTGCGACTGAAGACGATCCGCATGGAATTCAATTACATTGACGCATCGTGTTTCAGCATACGGCTGAGCGCACGACGGCGGTTCGGTCCGGCAAGATCGCTCGACAACAAATCCACGCGCCCCCTTATTTGCGGCGAATACTCCGTGCCTCGGGCTTCGAGGGATACAGGGTTCCCGATACGATCGGCAAGTTTGTATCCATTAGTTCCGGATCGCCCAAATACCTAGCATATCACAATGGTTACCCCGGGTTGTCTTGTTGCCCGTTTCAAGGGACTGGATCGGCCGGTAGTTCGGGATGGCTACCAATGCTCTGTCAGGCGCGAAGCCATCATGCGCTGCATACCCGCCAAGTGATCGCAACGGGCCGAATGCCGCCATCGCGATTCGGTCGCGGCCGGCGCATGGTAAACTCTTTGCAGGCGACATCGCTGCCACGATCGGAGACCGGGGTGCCCATTTCCCACCAGGTCAGAATCCGGGCCTGGTGTCGCCGTAGATGATCTCGCCGCCCTGGAACGAAACCGTTCCCTGCAATGAACGCCGGCGGGCGACCCAGTTCAGCAGCTGCGAGACGCTGTCGACCTGGTCATCGTGGCGACTGTTGGGAAACGCGAGCAGCTCGTTGAGAAACACATCGAGCCACGATGCATTTTCCGGGAGGAGCACATGACCGGCTTCGATCTTTGCGGTCTGTGCAGCCATGCGATCGGCCTTGCTGCCGTCGGGCCGGACCGCAATCGGCCGCACTACGCCATGTGGCCTGTTTTCGGCGATATCCTGGTAGAGCTGCAGCCCGAGCCCGGCCTTCTCGATCAGCACAGCATTCGCATTGTCCCGCTGCGCAAGCGCAATGACCTTGCGCCGCAGGTCCGGAAACTCCAGGCGATCGCGGAACACGTCGAGCAGATAACAGTCTTCCCTGGCGACCAGCCACGTCGTGCAGACGGACCAGTCGTTGGTCTCGCCGACGGCGCTCGCGATATCCCAGCTCTGCACGATCATCGCGCCGCCCTTGCGGTCGGGGACCTGGTCGTAACGCAGGAACCACTCACGACGGACCAGATTGCCTTCGAGAGGAACCGGCGCCTGCTGGTACTGCGCCGAGAACATGAGGCTGCCCATTTCAGCCTTGAGGCTTTCGAGGATGTCCAGCGGTTCGCGCTCCGGCTGCAATGCCTCGCCGCGCGCGCGGGCGTATGTCAGGCCGGCACCGAGCTCTATTTCCTCGTCTTCGGGCGCGATTGCAGCAAGGCTCAGATGATCCCAATCGTCCGACTGCATAAGCAGGCGGCCGGTCAGGTCGTCCTCGTGAAGACGCTGCATCACGAGCACGACCGCGCCGTGGACCTTGTCGTCGAGACGCGAGAGAAGCGTGTTCGAGAACCAGTCGATGACGCGACGCCGCTGAGGTTCCGACTGCGCATCTTCGGCCTTGTGCGGATCGTCGATGACGATCAGGTCACCGCCGCGTCCGGTCAATGTGCCGCCGACCGAGGTTGCAAAGCGAAATCCGCCTTGCCTCGTAACAAGTTCGTTTCCGGTATCCTTTCGGACACGCATCTGGGGAAACAGCTTGCGGTACCACTCTGATTCGATCACCGCGCGGAACATCCGGTGCAGATCTTCCGCAAGATCGCTGGAATAACTGACGCAGATGATCCGCTTCGAGGGATCGTGGCCGAGAAGCCAGGCGGGCCAGGCCACCGAGACGATGATTGACTTCAGCGACCGCGGCGGCTGGTTGATGATGAGCCGGCGCTCTGCGCCGATCTCGACCGTATCGAGGCGATGGATGATCGCCTCGATATGCCAGTTGTCGATGAAGGCATCGCCGGGCGAAACCGTGACGAAGCACTTGTGGAGGAAGGCGTGAAAATCCGACCTCAGAAGTGCGGCAACCGGACGCGGAAGAGTCACCGGAGGATCTCCTCGATATCGGGGTCATCCGGATCGGATCCGGTCTTCGCGGTGTCGTCGTGACCAGCTGCAGGCTGTTCGTTGGCGGCGCCGATTGCAGAGCGGATGACGCCCTTCGGCCGGCTGCGGCGCGAAAGGAGTGCCTCCAGTATCTCGCGGTCCGTTTCCGACACGTCCTCCACGGCCACCGCTTCGGGATCGTTGTTGTAGGTCGCGGCGAGCTCGAGCAGGCGTTCCAGACTGCGGGCGTCGCCCTTCAGCGCCTTCTCCCGCAGGCGCATCAGGGCTGCTTCCTGGGTCGAGGTCTTGCGGGAGCCTTCACCGTCCCTGACCCGAACCTTTGCCTTGAGCGCCTCGCGCACATCGGTGCTGAAATTCCGCGACCCCTTGCTGCGGCCCTTCGGATTTCCTGACTGGCCCGGCTTGAACTTCGTGCGGTCCGGCGGCTTGCCGAATCCGACCTCGTAAGGTGCATCCTCGTGATTCCTCGGGCTGCCGTTCTTCTTCGGCTTCCTGGTCATGTCGCTACTCCTTCACGTTTGCGTCGTTTGCCAATGCGGTCGATCCGGTCCTCGATTCCGCTGCCGTGGAGAGACAGCCTGCGGCGGCGACTGCACGATCGGCCGGCGTCGGCTCCCTGTCCCCTTCGCCGGTTTCGGGTCCGGCCGTTGCATCTTCGGTGAGGTGCTCTTCCTCGCGTGCCTCGAAGGGCGCGCCGGTTGCGGCATGAACTGCCGCCTTTCCGGTCAGCGTCTGCCAGCGCCGGATGATGACGTCGCAATAGTGCGGATCGATCTCGACGAGCCTTGCGCGGCGACCGGTGCGCTCTGCCGCAATCAGCGTCGAGCCGGACCCTCCGAACGGATCCAGGACGATGTCCCTGCGCTTCGAACAATCCCTGATGGCGTCGGCAACGAGGGCGACCGGCTTGACCGTCGGGTGCATCGCAAGCTCCTCGAGCCGCTCTGCGTGGAAACTGTTCGCACCGGCATATTCCCAGACGTTCGTGCGGTACCGGCCCGTCTGGCCGAGCTCGAAGCTGTTGATGTGCGGCGCGGTGCCCGACTTGAAGGCAAGGACCAGTTCATGACGCGAGCGGTAGAAGGTGCCCATGCCGCCGTTGGGCTTGACCCAGACGATGAGGTTCTTCAGCTCCGGATAGACCGCCTCTCCTGCGGCAAGTGCTTCAGCAAGGTGACGCCAGTCCATGCAGACGAAATGGATCGACCCGTCGAGAGAGTGTCCGGCAAGGCGGTCGAAGACCGTTGCAAGGAAACCCGTGAACTCTGCCTTCGACATCTCGCCGGAAGCCATCGCGAACTCGCCGTGCCTGATCTTGCCGAGACCCGAGACGTTGTTTTCGATGCGAACGTTGTAGGGCGGATCGGTGAAGACCAGCCGCGCCTTTTCGCGACCCTGTCCGTCGACTTCGGCGCTGGTGAGAAGCGCCTCGTAAGCGCTTTCGTCGCGGGCATCGCCGCAGACGAGACGATGGTCGCCGAGCTGCCAGACATCTCCGGTCTGCGTGACGGCGGGACGGTTGAGTTCAGCTTCCGGCGCTTCGTCATCCGGATCGGGTTCGCCGGCCTTCGCCTCGTGCTCCTCGATCAGAACATCCGTTTCGGCGATCGAGAAACCGGTCAGCTCGACATCGAACTCGAATTCGATCAGTTCGCCGAGCTCGATCGCAAGCAGATCGCGATCCCAGCCGGCAAGTTCCGCAAGCCGGTTGTCGGCAATCACATAGGCGCGCTTTTCGGTTTCGTTGAGATGCTCGATCCGAAGGACCGGCACCTCCTCGAGGCAGAGCAGCTTCGCCGCCTCGACGCGACCGTGGCCGGCGATGATGCCGCCGTCACTGTCGACCAGCACCGGGTTCACAAAGCCGAACCGCTCGATCGAGGAAGCGATCTGCTTCAGCTGCTTCCGCGTATGCGTGCGCGCGTTGCGCGCGTTCGGCTTTAAGTCAGAAACCGAAACGCTCTCGATTCCGACTTTAGATAGAGAAGGTGACATAAGTAGGCTCCAGGGCATGTTTTCCCGGAGAAACGATAAGCAGGTATAGGGGGTCAAAATACTCGTCCGGAAATTTCCGGACAGGATTTACTGCGATTTCCGAGGGCGCCCGGCGGGTCGGAAGTCCGACGTCAATTCCGTAGGGATCGTTAGATAAGGGACAACACCGGTCTGAGGCCAATCCGGCTTGCGGTCGAGTGGGCGCCAACCTTCCGAAACCTGCCAGATATCCTTTGGCAAGGGTGGCTCCGCTTTCGAGCGTTGCGGTCGCCAATTCTGTCCCCAATGCCGCAAAATCTCTGCCTCAGCCAGGAATGACTGGAAGTCCGCATACTCGTCATACCCAACTTCAGGCCGGGAGGCGAAACTGCCTCCGCGAATTACCCATGCGGCCCAAAGATGCGCCGCCGGGAGAAACTGTCTCTTGACCTCCGACAACGTCGACCGTGAGCCGGTGACTCTTGATCGTGCAGTGACTCTAATAGCAAGCTCGATTGCATTGTTCCAAGATGCGATCGACGCATCGGTGTTGGCCAGTGCGAATAGAGCTTTGAACATCTCGCCTATGGCGGTGCCATTCCACCATCGCGTTTCGATGTCGCGCAATGGGTATCCACTGTCTTCGGACAGACGCGCCAATTTGGCATATGTCAGTTGTCCGCCTTTAGCGTGAAATTCGCGAAGTGGGCCAGCCAGATACTGCGCCGTAAATGCGTTCGCCTTTCGCCGTTCCATTTCGTCCGCACTTGGATAGAGCATCACGCCGAGCGTTGCGGCGAATGGTTCAGGATGATCAAGTGGAAGGACAGGCATTTGGACTTGCCCCGAACGTTGGACCGCGGCCTTGGGCCTTCTCGCCTGTTCTAGGCCATCGGGTGACAGGTGGCCCCGATGGATTTCATGAACTCGACCGGCAACTTGTTGCCGATCGAACTATGCGGTCGCTCGGTGTTGTACTCGTGGCGGTACGCTTCGCATTTTAGCCTGGCATCGGCCAGCGACAAGAACCAATCCTGGTCGATGCATTCGGCCCGGACCTTGCCGTTGAACGCTTCAGCGAAGCTGTTGTCGGTCGGCTTGCCCGGCCGGGAATAGTCCAGGACAACACCATTCATGTAGGCCCACAAGTCGAGGTCCCTGGAGATGAACTCCGGGCCCTGGTCGACGCGGATCGACCTCGGCAGGCCATATTCGGCCGTTACCCGTTCGAGCGTTCGCACCACGTCGGCACCTGTGTATCGGCCGCGCTAACCAGAGCGGTCATTCGCCTGGCTGAGCAATATGGTCGATATGGCTACCGCGGGATCACGGCACTGCTGAATGCCGAAAGTTGGGTGGTGAACGTCAAGCGCGTCTATCGCATCTGGCGGCGCGAGGGGCTCAAGGTACCCATGAAGCAACCGAAGCGCGGGCGTCTGTGGCTAGCGGACGGATCGTGTGTGCGGC